>NZ_QMEV01000007.1 GCF_003284935.1 Mycobacterium colombiense | reverse complement strand
CTCCACCCCGTTGTAGGTCACCTTCGAACCCGGATCCATCACCAAACCAGCCCGCGCGGCCAACATCGTCAGCTGGGTCTTGGGAGTGAAGCTGCCCCGGAACTGCCCGTAGACCAGGGCCAGCGCGAGCGCGGCGACGACGAGCAGGGCCACGCCGGCCAGCTTGTACGGCGGGGTCCGCGGGGCGTTGGTCTGAATCGGTCGGGACATGGCCGGCTACACCGTGAGCGCGAAGTTGGGGTTGACGCCATAGAGCGCCAACGCGGCGGCCAATACGACAACCTGTACCGATACCAGTGAGAAGCGCATCGACCGGCCGACGGCCTCACCCACGCCGACCGGGCCGCCACCGGCCTCATACCCGTAGAAGCAGTGCGTGATCATCACGACCGCGGTGATGAGGATGGCCTCGAGGAACGACCAGAACACGTCCTCGGGCCGCAGGAACGTCCGGAAATAGTGCTCGTAGGTGCCGTTCGACTGCCCGTAGATCACCGTCGTGGTGATCTGCGGGGACAGGAAAGTCATGATGATGGCCATGGAGTAGATCGGGATGATCACGACCAGCCCGGCCATGATGCGGGTGGAGGCCAGGAACGAGATCGATTTGATGCCCATCACTTCCAGGGCGTCGACCTCCTCGCTGATGCGCATGGCGCCCAGCTCCGCCGTGGCGCCGGCGCCGACCGTGGCGGCCATGGCGATGCCGGTGACGACGGGCGCAGCGATGCGCACGTTGATCAGTGCGGCGAAGAACCCGGTGAACGCCTCGACGCCGATGTTGCCCAGCGAGGCGAAGCCCTGGATGGCGACGAGCGAGCTACCGGACAACGTCACGAAGCCGACGATCGCGACGGTGCCGCCGATGACCGCCATGGCGCCGGTGCCCATCCCGATCTGGGCGATCAGGCGCAGGGTCTCCTTGCGGTAGTTGCGCAGCGCGTGCGGGATGTGCCCCACGGCGATGGTGCCGAACCACGCCATCTGACCGATGTCGTCGAGACCGCGGGCCGCGGCGAGGCCGTAGCGGTTGAGGTTTTCAGCCGCCCGGGGGAACCGGGCGCGAAAGACGGCGGAGGTCGACATGTCAGTGCCCCGTCCCGAACCGCACGCCGATGGTGGTCAGCACCACGTTGACGGCGTAGAGCGCGACGACGCAAAGCACGACGGTCTCGTTGACGGCGGTGCCCAGACCCTTGGAGCCGCCGCGCACGGTCAGGCCGCGGTAGCACCCAACCAGGCCGGCGATGAGCCCGAAGACGGCCGCCTTGACCGTCGCGATGACGACCTCGGGCAAGCCGGTGATGGTGGTCAGGGTCGCCAGGTAGGCGCCACCCGACACGTTCTGCAAGTAGACGCCGAACAGGTAGCCGCCGACCAGACCGACGGTGATCACCAGGCCATTGAGCAGGGTGGCGACCAGGGTCGCGGCCACGACCCGGGGGACCACCAGCCGGTGGATCGGGTCGATGCCGAGCACCTCCATCGCGTCGATCTCTTCGCGAATGGTGCGGGCCCCCAGGTCCGCGCAGATGGCGGTCGAGCCCGCGCCGGCGACCACCAGCACCGTGGTCAGCGGGCCGAGCTGGGTGACCGCGCCGATCGCCGCGCCGGCCCCGGACAGGTCAGCGGCCCCGAACTGGGCCAGCAGGACGTTGAGGGTGAAGATCAGCAGCACGGTCAGCGGGATCGACACCATGATGGTCGGCAGGAACGCCACCCGCATGATGAACCAGCATTGCTGGATGAACTCGCGGTACTGGAACGGCCAGCGGAACAGCGCCCGCCCGGTGAGCACGCACATCCGGAAGAATCCCCCGACGAGCGTCAGCGGCGGCTGCAGTTGGTCGCGCACGTAGCCAACCAGGTAGGGACCCCGCCGACTCGTCGACGTTGACGTCACCGTTGCCCCCTCGCGCCGTCACCGCGCGCCTTCCGGCGTCGCGGCGGATCGTTAAGCACGCCTTTCCCCCTCGCCGCGAGGCGGCTGGGGATGCCCCCGCCTCGCCCCGACTCAACGTGTGTGACCATCGGCTCCCTACTGGCAAGTAGTAACGGAGACCACAGGAATGTACCCGATGGCCAACCACGTGTGAACTGCATCCGCACAATTAACCCTTCGCCAACAGCTGGCAAACGTTACAGCCCGCGTCAACTTTCCTCTCTGCTCCTAAAACCGCTTGGCCTAGAATGGATTTAGTCGATTTATCCGCCTCCGTAGCGAACTCGCAGTTCAGTCTTGAGCACCTTGCCCGCGGGGTTGCGCGGCAACGCGTCGACGATCTCGAGCGCCTTGGGGTGCTTGTACCGCGCCAGCCGCTCGGTCAGGAACTCGTCCAGCTCTTCGAGCGCTAAATTGTCGCCCGCGACAGCGGCGACCGCGATCGGCACCTCCCCCCACTTCTCGTGTGCCCGGCCGATCACGGCGACCTCGACGATGCTGGGGTGGCTGGCGAGGACGTTTTCCACCTCGGCACAGTAAATGTTCTCCCCGCCGGAGATGATCATGTCCTTCTTGCGGTCGACCACCCACACGTAGCCGTCGGCGTCCATGCGGACGAGGTCGCCGCTGTGGAACCAGCCGCCGGCGAACGCTTCCGCCGTGGCCTCGGGATTGTTCCAGTAGCCGCTCATCAAAGTCGGTGCGCGGTAGACGATTTCGCCGACCTCACCGATCGGCACGTCGTTCATGTTCTCGTCGACGACGCGGGCGGCCACGGTGGGGATCACCTTGCCGACCGAGCCACGCTTGCGGATGGCGTCCTCGCCCAGCAGCATGCACGTCACCGGCGACATCTCCGTCTGTCCGAACGCGGCCAGTATCTGGGCGCCGGGGAACCGCTCCGACATCTCCCGCAGCAGCGCGTCGGGAGCCGGCGCGGCGCCCCACGAGATCACCCGCAGTTTCAGCTCCCGCGGGCGCGCGTGCTGTTCGGCGCAGACCGCCTGCCACTGGGCGGGAACCAAGAAGATCCCGGTGACCTTCTCCGCGGCGAGCACGTCGAGCAGTTGCCCGGGCTCGAACGCGCCCAGCGGATAGATCACCGTCGGGATGCCCAGCAGCACCCCGGTCAGCAGGTTGCCGATGCCCGCGATGTGAAAGAACGGCACCCCGATGAACCCGACGTCGTTGTTGATGTCGGCGCCGTTGGTGTACAGCCCGGTCATGGTCTGGCCGGTCAGGTTCGTGTGGGTCAGCACGGCGCCCTTCGGCCGGCCGGTGGTGCCCGAGGTGTACATGATCAATGCCGGCGAGTCGTTCGGGATGTCGACGGGTTGGTACTCCTGGCCGGGCTCGTCGATCAGGTCTTCGTAGCCGAGCACGCTGTCGTCGGTCGCGCCGCCGGCCACCACGACGGTGCCCAGCCGCGACTCGATGTCTCGGACGCCGGTGGCCACCGGGGCCAGCACCGGCTCGGTGATGATCACGCGCGCTTCGCAATCCTGGACCAGGAACGCGATTTCGGCCGGGGTGAGCCGGAAGTTCAGCGGGACCGCGATGGCGCCGAGCATGTTGACGGCCAGCACCGATTCGACGAACTCGGTGCGGTTGAGCATCAGGATCATCACCCGGTCACCGAAGCCGACACCCCGGCGGCTCAGCGCATCGGCCAGCGCCGCCACCCGGCGGCGCAGGTCACCCCACGTCAGGCTGTTGCCCAGGAACCGCAGCGCGGTCGCGTCCGGCTGCATCAGCGCGTGCCGCTCGAGTTGGTTCACCCAGTTCTGCCGCCGGGCCAGGTACGGCTGCTCGTTCGCCTGTGTCGGATGGCTCGCCAATTGCGCGGTCAAACTCAACACTTCCCTTCACTCGCGCACCGCTTGCGCCAGGTTGATATTTGATAAAACTTAGTGTTGTGTGGGTCACACTATGGCGTTGGCCGTCCACTGACAAGTCCCGGTTAACGCCCTTCAAAACGTAAACCCCGTCCCGCCAAGCCCACGAAAGCCCTGGCAGCTCCCCGTGAACGCACCGATGTCAATGCATCCGAGAAGTCGGCGGCCGGTGCGGAGGGCGCAGTTGTCCGACGAGGTGGCGGGTCGTCTGCGGGCGGCGATCATGTCCGGCTCGCTCCGCCCGGGCACGTTCATCCGGTTGGACGAGACCGCGGCCGAACTCGGGGTCAGCGTCACCCCGGTGCGTGAAGCCCTGCTCAAGCTGCGCGGTGAGGGCATGGTGCAGCTCGAACCGCACCGCGGCCACGTCGTGCTGCCCCTGACGCGGCAGGACATCGAGGATATCTTCTGGCTGCAGGCGTCGATCGCCCGCGAACTGGCGGCGGCGGCCACCGACCACATCACCGACGCCCAGATCGACGAGCTGGACCGGATCAACGACTCGCTGGCCGCGGCCGTCGGGTCCGCCGACGCCGAAACCATCGCCGGTATCGAGTTCGCTTTTCACCGCGTCTTCAACCAGGCAAGCGGCCGGATCAAGCTGGCCTGGTTCCTGCTCAACGCCGCGCGCTACATGCCGGTGCTGGTCTATGCGGCCGATCCGCAGTGGGGTGAGGCCGCCGTGCACAACCATCGCCAGGTGATCGCCGCGCTGCGCCGCCGCGACACCGCCGCGGTGATCGAGCACACCGTGTGGCAGTTCACCGATGCGGCGGCCCGCCTGACCGAGATGCGCGACCGCACCGGAATCATCTGAGCCGTCAGCCGGGCGAAGCGGGTCGCCGCCTCAAGCTAGCTCGCGGCCAGCTGCTCGGCGCGCTGCTTGAGGCTTTCGGCCAGGTGGTCCAACACGTTGTTGAGGAGTTGCTTCACCATGGGCGCCGGGACCGGCATCGACGTTTCCACGTCCAGATCGACGGTCAGCAGGCTCGACGCCCCCATCGGCACGACCGAGAACAACTGTTCCTGCTTGGTGAACAGGTCGCCCTGCTGCAGGACGGTCTGGATCTGGTTCTCGCCGGGGTAGTACACGGCCTGGATGAACATGCTCTGCATGCCTTGGTAATCGGTGTCGAGCCGCAGCTGGCTGGGGCGCCCGTCGTCGTAGCGGGCCAGCACCCACAGGCCCTTGATCTCCTCGTTCCACTGCGGGTAGGCCTCGAAGTCGCCGACGATCTTCATGATCAATGCGGCGTCGGCGTCCACCTCGACGGTCTTGCTCATCACTGGCATGCGCGAAGCATATCCGGGGCAAATCGGGCCCTTATTGGTCTACGGCGGCCGTCGCCAGCAGCGCGCGGACGGCGTCGGGAATCGGGACGGACTTGCGAGATTCCCGGTCGACGTAGACGTGCACCCAGTGCCCCAGCGCGGTGATCGGCCGCGCCCGGGTGTCCGCTGGCTCGGCCCGGAACACGCCCAGCCGGTAGGTGACGCTGCTGCGGCCCAGCCGGGTGACGGCCACACCCACCTCCAGGCGCTGCGGGAATTGCAGTTCGGAGAAGTAGCGGCAGCCCGATTCGGCGACGATGCCCAGCGCGGGCGTGGTGATCGGGTCCAACCCGGTGTTCGTGTTGATCCAGGCGTTAATCGCGGTGTCGAACAGTTGGTAGTACACGGCGTTGTTGAGGTGGCCGAACATGTCGTTGTCGGCCCACCGGGTCCCCACCGGCCACAGCACCGGAAAGTCGTTGCTGGTCAGCCCGTCCGGTGCGGGCGGAACTACGGAAGCCGACGCCATGGTTGTATTCCAACATGTCTGGAATTCGGGGCGCGGTCCTGGAGCACATCGGGTCGCCCCGGCCCTATGCACAGTCGCGGCCCATCGCCGTCACCGACCTCGACCTCGCACCACCGGGCCGCGACGAAGTGCTGGTCCGCGTCGAGGCGGCCGGCATCTGCCACTCGGACCTGTCGGTGGTCGACGGCAACCGGGTGCGGCCGGTACCGATGCTGCTCGGCCACGAGGCCGCCGGGATCGTCGAGCGAGTCGGCGAGGGGGTCGCCGACCTGGCCGTGGGTCAGCGGGTGGTGCTGGTCTTCCTGCCGCGGTGCGGTCATTGCGCGGCGTGCGCGACCCAGGGCCTGACGCCGTGTGAACCGGGCAGCGCGGCCAACGGCGCCGGCACCTTGCTCGGCGGCGACATTCGGCTCAGCCGCGCCGGGCATCCGGTGTATCACCACCTCGGGGTGTCGGGCTTCGCGACACACGCGGTCGTCAATCGGGCCAGCGCGGTCCCGGTGCCGTCCGACGTGCCGCCCGACGTCGCCGCGTTGTTGGGCTGCGCCGTGCTCACCGGTGGTGGCGCGGTGCTCAACGTGGGGCATCCGCGGCCGGGCGAGACGGTCGCGGTGGTCGGGCTGGGCGGTGTCGGGATGGCGGCGCTGCTCACCGCGCTGACATACGACGATGTGCGGGTGGTCGCCGTCGACCAGTTGCCGGAAAAGTTGGCCGGCGCCCGCCGCCTGGGCGCCCACGAGACCTACACACCGCAGCAGGCCGCCGACGCGGCGGTGAAGGCGGCGGTGGTCGTCGAGGCCGTCGGCCATCCCGCCGCGCTGGAGACCGCGATCGGATTGACCGCACCCGGCGGGCGCACCATCACCGTGGGGCTACCGCCGCCCACGGCACGAATCAGATTGTCCCCGTTGGGTTTTGTGGCCGAGGGCCGGTCGTTGATCGGCAGCTACCTCGGCTCCGCGGTACCCAGCCGGGATATCCCCCGGTTCGTCGAGCTGTGGCAGTCGGGCCGGCTGCCGGTGGAATCGCTGGTGTCCTCGACGATTGCGTTGGAGGACATCAACGCGGCGATGGACAATCTGGCCGACGGCACCGCCGTGCGGCAGCTGATCAGATTCGACGGTTAGTCGCCGTGCAACGCGCTGGACAGGGCGTCGCCTTGCAGCGCGAACAGTCGTTGCGAGCCCGGCCACTCGGGCAGCAGCGAATCGAATCCGTGGCAGGTGCGGGCGAAGACGTGCAGTTCGGCCGAGACTCCGGCGCGCAGTAACAGCAGCGCGTAGTCGATTGCCTCGTCGCGGAACGGGTCGATTTCGGCGCAGGTGATCAACGCCGGTGGCAGTCCGGCGAATTCGTCGCGGCGTGCGGGCACCGCGGCTGCCGATGGGGCCGCCGGTCCCAGGTAGTAGCGCCACATCAGCTCGGCGGCCTCGCCGTCGAACGCCGGGCTGGTGCGGAATTCCGCCTTCGAGCCGCTGGCCCGATCGTCGAGCACGGGTTGGTGCAGCAACTGGAATGCCACCGGCGGCAGTGACCCGTCGGCGGCGTGCTGCGCCAGGCACGCGGCCAGGGTGGCGCCGGCGCTGCTACCGGCGACGGCCAGGCGGGTTGGATCGACGCCGAGGTTCCCCGCGTTCGCGGTCACCCACCGCACGACGGCGCCGGCGTCGTCGAGCGCGGCCGGGTAGGGATGTTCGGGCGCCAGCCGGTAGTCCACCGAGACCACCGTGCAGCGGCCGCGGCGCGAAAGCTCCACGCACTGGCGGTGATCGGTGTCGAGGTTGCCCAGCGCGAAACCGCCGGCGTGGCAGTACACCACCGCGGGCGCCCGGTCGGCCGGGCCGCCGCGGTAGATGCGCACCCCGACGCCGCCGGATTCGGTCGGCACGCTGTCCTCGACGATCCGGACCCCGTGTGCGTCGGTCTGTTCGGCGGCCAGCCGGCGGCGTTCGTTGAACGGTGCGCGGGTGAGTTCGATTGCGGCCAGCGAGAAGTCGGTTCGCGTCGTGGCGACGTCCCGCAGTGCGGGATCGAGGCGTTCGGCGCCGTCCAGCTGCGTCACCGGGCGCCCCGCTCGGGCACGGTGAACACCTCGGGTTCCGCGGGGGCGGGCGCGGTGAAGCGGAAGTCGGCCGGCCGGAAGCGGCGCGTCATGCCCCAGAAGGCCCGTGCGCTGCGCGGCCACTGCGTGACCACTCGCCCGTTGGGTGCGCGGAAGTAGTTGCTGCACTGGGTGGTCCAGACGGTGCCCACCATCCACCGATCGATTTTGGCGACGAAGTCGGCCAGTGCGGCCGGACGCACCGCGACGTAGCGCTTACCCCGGCGCCGCAGGTACTTCAATGCCCGCACGATGTAGCGGGCCTGCGCCTCGAGGATGAAGATGACGCTGTTGGAGCCGACGTTGGTGTTGGGTCCGTACAGCATGAAGAAGTTGGGGAATCCCGGCACGGCCATGCCGAGGTAGGCGTGCGCCCCGTCGCGCCACACCTCGCGCAGGGTGAGCTCGTGTTCGCCGGACACCTCCAGCTCGGCGAGGTAGTCGGCCGCGGCGTACCCGGTCGCACAGACCACCACGTCGACCTCGCGCTCGGTGCCGTCCTCGGTGACCAGGGAGCGCCTGCGCAGGTAGCGCGCGGGGCTGGTCACCACCTCGACGTTGGGCCGAGTCAGCGCGGCCAGGTAGTCCGAGGAGAAGACCAGCCGCTTGCAGCCCATCGGGTGATCGGGCGTGAGCTTGCGCCGCAGGTCCTCGTCGTCGACGGTCTTTTCCAGCAGCCCCAGCGCGACGGCCTTGAATTGTTCGGTCTTGTCGCTGCCGTGCTCGATCACGGCGATGTTGGATTCGCTGCGCAGCCACAGCCGGGTGCGGTACAGCCGTTTGGCGAGCGGCAGGTGCGCGAACGCCCAGCGCTCCCGTGGCGTGTAGTGCCGGTCGGGCTTCGGCAGGATCCAGGTCGGCGACCGCTGCACGGAGTACACCGTGTCGGCCACCTTGGCCAGCTCCGGGATCAGCTGGGAGGCCGTCGATCCGGTGCCCAGCACGGCGATCCTCTTGCCCGCCAACGGTATCGAATGATCCCAGCGCGCCGAGTGCATCAGTGTTCCGGTGAACGGCTCTTCTTCGACGAGCTCGGGCAGCAGCGGCCGGGTGAACAGGCCGACGGCCGACACGACCACGTTGAAGTGGTGCTGGTCGCCACACGCGGTGGTCAGACACCACAGTTGGGTGTCGGCATCCCAGTGCGCTGCTTTGATTTCGGTGCGCAACCGCAGGTGCGGCCGCAATCCGTACTTGTCGGCGCAGCGCTGGAAGTAGTCCAGGATTTCGGGTTGCCCCGACCACAGCCTCGACCAATCGGCATTCAGGTCGAACGAGTAGGAGTAGAGGTGTGATTTGACGTCGCAAGCCAGCCCCGGATAGGTGTTGATCCGCCAGGTGCCGCCGACCCCGTCCTCGCGGTCGAAGATGGTGAAATCGTGGAACCCGGCCCGCGACAGCATGATTCCCAGCGCCAGGCCGCCGGGCCCGGCGCCGATGACGCCGATGGAGAACTCGCTCATCGGATCTGCAGGCATTGGCCACCGTCGATGACGAGTTCGGCGCCGGTGATGAACGACGCCTCGTCGGACACCAGGAAGGCCACGGCGTCGGCCACCTCGCCGGCCTCGCCGATCCGCCCGAACATCGATGCCGCGGCCAGTCGCGTCTGGGTGGCGTCGTCGAGCATCGAGGTGGCGATCGGTCCCGGAAAGACGGCGTTGACCCGGATGCCGGCGGGCGCGAGTTCGGCCGCGACGGTCTGGGTCAGCCCGCGCAGGGCCCACTTCGACGACCCGTACGCGGCGTGCTGCGGGAAGGGCCGGATGGCGCCGGTGCTGCAGACGTTGACGATGGACGCGTTCGGGGCCGCGCGGAGGTGCTGCAGCACTGCGCGAATTCCGAGAAATGGGCCCAAACAGTTGACGCGCCAGGAGTTTTCGAAGCCTTCGGCCGTCTCCTCGGCCAACGGCGCCCGGTGCAGCACCCCGGCGCAATTGACCAGCGTGCTCAACGATCCGAACCGGCCGACGACCTCGGCCACCGTGGAGTCCCACTGCGCGGGTGAGGTCACGTCCAGCTCGACGGCCATCAGGCCGTCGTCGCCCGCCTCGGCCGCCCCGGCGTGCAGTTCCTCGGCCCGCCGGTCGCAGGCCGCGACCGAAAACCCTTTTCCGCGAAGGCGTTTGGCGATGGCCCAGCCCTGTCCGCCGGCGGCGCCGGTCACCAGTGCGACGCGTTGACTCATGCTGAACTCACCTCGGGGCTGTCGGCCAATCCGGTGCTGGTGATGAAGCGGCAGCGGCGCCGCGCGAACCGCCACTGCCCGCCGGTGCGGGTCAGCTCGTCGTCGTAGAGGGCGGGCCGCAGCTGCAGGTCGCCGGCGCGGACGAACAGCACCTGTGAGCGTGCGGTGGCGCGTTCCCCCTCGACCTCGATCCGCGCGCTTCCGGTCAGGTGCAGGCCGCGGGCCGCGTCGCGGAACATGCCCGCGATCGCGACGCGACCCGCAAAGGTCGTGCCGTACACCAGGAATTCGCCGTCGGGTGCGAACAGCGCGACGCACTGGTCGAAGTCACCGGCGTCCAGTGCCAGGGCGTAGCCGGTGAGCAGCTCGCGGATTTCGGCGTGGTCGTCGTGCGTCATTGCGTCGCCTCGCGCAGGTGTTCGGCGGCGCCCCGCCGCAACGCTTGTGACTCGGCGGCCAGGGTGATCATCGCGAACCCCAACTGCGCCATGGCGTGGCCCGTCTTGCCGTCCCCGGCGTGAATGCCGGTGACCAGACCCGCGTCGACCGCCGCCCGGTGGACGCGCACGATCGCGTCCAACACGTCCGGATGGCGGGTAGCGCCGACGACGCCGGCCCCCAGCGAGATGGCCAGATCGGCCGGGCCGACGTAGATTCCGGCGAGGCCGTCGACGGCGCAGATCTCGTGGATGCCGGCCAGCGCCGCCGCGGTCTCGATCATCGAGAACACGCTGACGCGCGACTCGTGTGCGGCGGGGTCGTGCCCCAGGCTGGCGCGTAGCGGGCCGAAGCTGCGCACGCCCCTCGGCGGATAGCGGGTGGCGGACACCGCCGCGGCGGCCTGATCCGCCGACTCGATCATCGCGATGACAACGGCGTCCGCGCCGGCGTCGAGAACCCGCCCGATCGGTGCGGCGTCGGCGTTGGGCAGGCGCACGACCGTCCCCACCGGCAGGTGCTCGATCCGACGCAGGATTTCGGCGACGCCGGCGTCGTCGAGATACCCGTGTTGGGCATCGAAGCCGACGTAATCATAACCGGCGCGGGCGAATTCCTCAGGACCCAGCGCAGTCGGGCCGGTGACCCAGCCGCCGAAGATCGGGGTTTTGTGGCTCAGCGCCTGCTGCAGATTGCTCGGCGAAGCGTCCGTCATCGGCTCATCCGGCGATCGCGATCTTGATGCGTCCGGGGTCCGGCCGGCAGGCCAGGTCGAAGGCGTCCTGCACACCGTCGATTCCGAACGTGTGGGTCAGGTAGGCGCCCAGCAGCCACGGGTGCTCGGCGGCGAACTTGCCCGCAAGCTCCAGCATTCGCCGGCGATCCAGCGTCACACCGGATTTCAGGGTCAGATTGTTGCGCAGCATCGCCCGCATGCTGATCGGATACATCTCGTCGTCGGCGACGCCGAAATAGAACACGGTGCCGCCGGGGGCCGCCGCGTCGATCGCATGGGTCAGGGTGGCGACTTGGTGGCCGACGGCCTCGATGACGACGTCGGCGCGGTCGGCGGGATCGAGCTGACTCACCCAGCGGTCACTGGTGGCGCGCACCGGGTCGTCGACGCCGAAAGCCGTTGCCAGATCGCGGCGGTCGATCGGATCGACCCCGGTGACACGCCGCGCACCCGCCGCCTTGGCGACGTAGGAGAACAGCAGGCCGATCGATCCCTGGCCGATGATCGCGACGTGCCGGCCGGCCAGGTCGCCGAGCTGCTCGCACGCGTAGAGGACGCAGGCCAGGGGCTGCAGCCCCACCGCCTGCGCGGGGGTCAGGGCCGGATCGTAGGGAGCCAGCCCGTCGCCGTTGCTCACGACGCGTTCCATCATGCCGTCGAACCCGGACGCCCAGCCGACCACGTGATCCCCGGGACGGTGCGCGGGATGCCGGCTGGCGATCACCTCGCCGGCGACCTCGTGGATGGGAAAGCCGTCTTTCTCGGCACCGCTTCGGCCGTCGTCGCCGGGGATCCGGCCCTTGGCTCCGCGGAAGGCCGGCAGGTCGCTGCCGCAGACGCCCGCGGCCGAAAACCGCAGCAACACCTGTCCGTCGGCCAGGCAGTCGGCCGTCTTGTCGTCAATCGTGGTGCGCTCGAACAGATAGGGGGCGATGATCCGGTAGGACCACACGTCACACCTCCACCGGGATGTTGTTCCAGCCCCATTGGAAGCTGGACGGCAGCCGGGTGGCGGCGTCACCGTTGATCGCGTAGTCGGGGACCCGGCGGAGCCATTCGGCCAGCAGCACAGCCACTTCCAGCCGCGCCAGGTGATATCCGATGCAGAAGTGCTGGCCACGGCCGAACGCCAGCGAGCGGCGGATGGGCCGATCCCAGATGAACTCGTCGGGCTCGGGGTATTCCCGCTCGTCGCGGTTGGCCGAGGCGAGCAGGGTGATGACGCGTTGGCCCGGGTTGAGGGTTTCGCCGTGAATCTCGTAGGGCTTGCGCACGGTTCGCGCGAACCATTGGGCCGGCGCGCAGAATCGGATCATCTCGTCGCGGGCGATGCGCACGTTGTTCTCCAGGTCGGCGCGCACGGCGGCCAGCTGGTCGGGCCGGCGGCTGAGCTCCCAGAGGCCGTGGGCGACGATCTTGGGCACGGTCTCGGTTCCCCCGATGAAGATGCACAGCATCTGGGTCGCGACTTCCATGTCGTCGAGCGCGCTGCCGTCGGGCAGGTGATAGCCCAGCAGGCCATCGACCACGTCGAGGGGTCCCCCGGACGGATCGGCGCGGCGGCGCGCGACCGCGGGCAGCAGGTATTCGAAGTAGTTGGGCCGCGCCTGCCCGGTGTCCACGCCTTCGCCGGGCTGGGCAAGGCTGCCGGCGTTGACCGTGGCGAGGACCTGTGGCGCGAGATCGGTGGGGATACCGCACAGTTCGCAGACGATGGCGGCCACCACGATGCCGCCGTAGTCCTGGGTCAGGTCGAACGAACCGCCCGGCAGCAGCGCGTCGAGGCGCTCGTTGGCCAGCGCGCGGATGCGGCCCTCGAGGTCCGTGACCGACCGTGGCCGAAACGGCCGGGAGTGGGTGCGCCGGATCTCGCCGTACAGGTCGGCGTCGAACATGGCATGAAACGGCAGCGGGTGCAGCGGCGGGTCGTCGACCGGGCCGCTGTTGTGTTGCGCCAGAACCGATGCCGGCGGCAGTGTCCCTTCCGAGGCGACGAAGGTGCCGTTGTTGACTTCCAGCACCGTCCAGATGTCCTCGAACCGCGACAGCGCGAAGGTGTCCCACTGCGGCATGTAGTACACCGGGTGGTGGTCGCGCAGGATCCGGTAGTACGGCAACGGGTTCGCCATCACCGCAGCATCGAACGGATCGTAGCTGAAGTCGGTGGCATTCACCGTGTTTCGTTGTTCCGTCACTGCAGCGGCGAGGGCGGTAGGGCCTGCAGAATGGAGTCCTCCCAGCCGTCGCGCAAGGCGGGGGCCACGCTCATCCAGGTGACGATTTCCGCCGGCGGGCTCTCATTCCACGAGGGATAGTGCTCGGCGAAGCAGTCCCAGCCGCCGTCGAGCGCCCAGTAGTGGATGACTTCGTTGTAGCGGAAGGTCGTGGTGAACGAACCGAGCCAGCGCTTACCGGTACGTTCCGACCACGGAACGTAGAGCCGCTCCAGTTCGCGGATGTAGTCGTCCTGGCGGCCCGGCTTGGTCTGCATGATCTCTTGAATCACCAGTGGCGCAGTGAAATTGGCCTCACGCAGCTGGGCGAGCGTCTTGTTGCTGGGCCCGGGGTACATGATGCGGCCCTCACCCGAGGCACCGATGTCGGCGAGGAACGCCGCCCACTTCCCGGCTGCCGCCTCGTGGCTGCCGCCGCGCGCCTGCGCGGCGCCGATCCTGGCGTAATCGGCGAACCCGTCGATCTCCCAGATGACCGTCGCCTGCGGCCAGTGACCGTTGTAGGGCGTGGATTCCCAGATCGCGAACAGCCGGGCGCCGAGTTGTTCCATCATCGGCTGATAGGTGTCGGCGAAGATCCCGGCGAACTCCGCGCTGCGCCCGGATCCCAGTGAGATCGTCTCGTGCAGGTAGAGCAGCGTGTGTCGGAAGTACTTCTTCATGGCCTAGTCGAGCCGGATCAGCTCTGAGTCGGACCCCGAACCCACGTCGCACAGCAGCGCCTCGGTGGCGCCGACCGTCGTGGCCGGAATGCCCTCCGCGGCAAGCGCATAGCCCTTGAACATGCGCGCCGCACCGCTGAGCAGGTGCTGCGCCCGCGTGGTCGCGCGGTCCACGCCCAGGGGCCAGCCGTCACCCCACAGCGCGACCTCGGTGAGCCGGCTGTCCAGCGACTCGAGGACGACGGCACGCACCCGCGCATCCGCGGTGAAGGCCTCGGCGCTGACGGCCAGGCTCGTGGAGCCCTCCCCCAGCCCGGCGAGTTCCGGCTCGAGGTCTGCTGCCCGCACCCCCAGGATGCGCAGCGAGCGGGTGTCGCAGCCCCGCGGGAGCAGCACGGTCACTTCCCAACCGGCCATGGCCCGGTCGTAGAGCCAACCGCCCGCCGATTGCACGACATCGACGGCGCTGGCCGCCACCACGTCGAGTCGATAACGCAGGCCCTCGCCGTTGGCGCGGGTTGCTTCCGCAGCGCTGCTCTTGCTGATGTCAAACGTCGGAGCGACCATCGATCCATTCCTCACCACCACCCGCCGCGGTCCGCTGGCGGGTCTCACGCGCTTGTCATGGGCTTTTCCAAGGGGCTGGAGCCGCATCACGCACCGGGCGACGCGGCTCACCGCACAGCGTGACACTTCCGGCGAAATTTGTAAAGCTTCGGGCAGCCCGTCAAGAACCGCGGCGCGCCTCGAGGTCGGCCAGGACTTCCTCGGTGTGCTGCCCGAGTTCCGGTGCCGCAGAACGCGGTGCCCAGGGCGTGCCGTGGAAGTCCGCCGGTGTCGCGACCATCGGCACGGCGGCTTGTTCATCAGCGCCATCGGGCACATAAACAATTCCGCCCGAGGCGTGGAACTGCTCGTCGGCGACGACGTCCTCCAGGGTGTTGATCGGCGACCAGAAGAAATCCGGTTCGCCGGCGAAGACCCGCGCCCATTCGTCGAGGGGCCGCGTCGCGAAGATGTCGTCGAGCGCGGCGATCAGCGCGGCCGAGTTCGCCGCGCGGGCCCGGGCATCGGCGAAGCGGGGGTCGTCGCGCCACTCGGGCCGGCCCACCGCGCGACACAGCGCCGGCCAGTGCCGCTCGGGCTCGAGGCCGACGATCCAGAACCGCCGCCCGTCGGCGGCGGCGTAGTTGTTCATGCACGGGTTGCCCATCGATTCGCGCTGGCCGATCGCGATCGGTTGCCCGCTCATCAGGTAGGTGTTGAGGTCGAAGCTCACGGTGTAGGCGCCCTGCCGGTACAGCGAGGTCGTCACCAGTTGACCCGTCCCGGTGCGCTCCCGCGCGAGCAGTGCCGCGCACACCGCCGCCGCCATCGTCATCCCGGCGGAGTGGTCGCCCATGCCGCCGCGCTGAAACGGCGGCGTGTCGCCGGGCCGGGTGAGCAGGTGGGCCACCCCGGCCCGGGACCAGAACGCGGCCACGTCGAAGGCGGCGCGGTCGGCGTCGGGGCCGCTTTCGCCGTATCCGGTGATGAGCCCGTAGACCAGGCGGGGGTTGGCCGCCGACACCGACGCGAAGTCCAGGCCGAGCCGCTGCAGCGCGCCGGGCCGCACGTTGGTGAGGAAAACGTCTGCGTCGGAAAGCAATTCGAAGGCGGTGCCGCGGCCCTCGTCGGTGCCCAGGTCCAGTACGACGCTGCGCTTGGACCGGTTGTCCATCTCGAACGGCGGGTTCAGGCCCAGGTCGCAGCCCAGCATCCGGCCGAACATGCGCGCCGGGTCGCCCGTCGGCGGCTCGATCTTGATCACGTCGGCGCCCCAGTCGGCCAGGATGCCGCCGGCCGCCGGTCCGGCCACCCAGACCCCGAGTTCGACGACTTTGACGCCTGCTACCGGTCCCGCCATGGGTAAGTTCCCGCTCTCTGCCGTTCGAGCGTCACGCCAGCGTGACGCCGGATGCCGAGTGCCACGCTAGCGCGACGGTCGGTGGCCTTAGGCTTGCACGCATGAGTCTGGTGGCCGGTCGGGGTCCGCTCAGCGGGGATCCCGCGGGCCGCTTCGCGCCCGCCATCCCAGACGACGTCGTCTACGTGGAACCGCATCCCCGGCGAGTGCAGGCCGTCAAGGACGGGCGCGTGGTGATCGACACCGAGCGGGCGCTGATGGTGCACCGCCGGGGCAGGCCGCTGAGCTACGCCTTCGCCGCCGACGAGGTCGGCGACCTCCCGAGCGAGCCCGAACCCGAGGCGCCGGGTTTCGTCCAGGTGCCCTGGGATGCGGTCGACACCTGGCTGGAAGAGGGGCGCCGGCTCGTGCACTACCCGCCCAATCCCTATCACCGGGTGGATTGCCGCCCGACCCAGCGCCGCCTGCGTGTGCGCGTCGAGGGCACCACGCTGGTGGACACCGACGACACGGTGATCGTCTTCGAAACCGCCCTCGCCCCGCGGCTCTACGTCGATCCGGCCCACGTGCGCACCGACATGCTGCGGCCCTCGCAGACGGAGAGTTACTGCAACTACAAGGGCTTCGCGACGTATTGGTCGTTCGCCTCGGGCGACCACGTCGTGCCGGACGTCGCCTGGAGCTATCCCGGCCCGCCGCCGGAAAGCCTGCCCATCAAGGGGTTTCTGAGTTTCGACGAGACCCGCGCCGAGGTGACGGCCGAGCTGCCGGTCAGCGCCCGTAGCTAGGACGCCCGAGCCCCAGCTCGTGCTGGGCGATCATGTTGCGGAACACCTCCATGGTGCCGCCGTAGATGCCGGCGGGCACGGCGTGCCGGAAGATGAATTCGATGGCTCCGTCGTCGGGCGAACCCGGTGTGTCGGTGGGCAATGCCGATGCCGTCCCCAGCAGGTCCATCAACTCCTGGGATACCTCCCGCATGGTTTGAATGAGCGCCACACGCCCATACATTCCGGGAGTCGACATGGCCGCCTCGATGCGGGCCATGCTGCGCCCGAGCCGGTATCTGATCGCCTCGTCGTCGATCGGTCGCCGGCCGGCCGCATCGGGTGTCGACAGGATCGCCGCGACGCCGTCGGCCGCCTCGGCCATCAGGTGACCGTGCTCCGATAGCATCGAAATGTTCTGCAGGCCATGGTCTTGCGGGTCGGTAACGCCATGCTCGGCGTCGAGGGCGGACCGCATCACCGTCCAGCCGCCGTTGACCTCACCGATCCGGTAGAGGTCGTCGACCCGCACGTCGCTGTAATACACGATGTTGGTGCGGTCACCGTCCAGCGTGCGGATGCCCTGGATCTCGATGCCGTCGGAGTCCAGCGGCACCAGGAACATGGTGAGGTTCTTGTGTTTACGTCCCTGCGGATCGGTGTTGGTGAGCAGGAAGACGTACTCGGCGTTCTGCGCGTTCGAGGTGAACATCTTGGAGCCGTTGATGATCCAGCTCGATCCGTCCGCCTCGCGCACGGCCCGGGTCTTGCAGGTGGCGACGTCGGAGCCGCCCTCGGGCTCGGTGTAACCCAGGCAGAGCCGGATCTCCCCGGACAGCACGCCCGGCAGGATCGCGTCGGCGAGTTCGGGCGCCCCGAATTGCTGGACCAACCGCGCGACGACCGCCGTGGTGCCCCAGTGGAACCACGGCGTGTGAGCACGGCCGATCTCGAGGTGAAAGATTCGCCGGCGCACCGGGTCGAATCCCCCTTCGGACTCCAGCTTCCAGTCCGACGTCAGATACCCCGCCTCGCCCAGCGCCAAATGCACCGGCTCACTGAAGTTCTCGCCGGTTTCCCGATCGCGCCGCCGCACTTCCTCGGTGACGTGTTCGGCCATGAACGCCCGGGTCTCGTCGAGGAATTTCTGATCCTCGGGCGAAAGGTCGACGCGGGAGAAGTCCATCAGGCCGCGTCGATAACCAGGGTGCGGAACCGGTCGAGGGTTTCGAGCGCGTGCGTCAGGCTGTCACCGGGTAGGTGGATGCTGACCCACGTCACGCCCAGCTTCTCCAGCTTCTCCAGGCCGTGCAGGTAGGCGTCGGCGTTGAAGTCATCGTCGGTGATGCTGCCGCCGTCGAAGTTGGTGAACGAAATGTCGATCGACGACCAATCACGCTGCGCCGCATCGCATCTGCACTTCAGGTCGTCGATGCCGTCGGCGAGCTTCGCCACGGAGTCGATGGCCGCGGTGCCGGCCGTCTGGGCCAGCTGCGGGGGTGCGGGAAAAGGGCACCAGCCGTCGCCGTATTGGGCGACCCGCTGCCGCGACGACGACGTGTTGCCGCCGATCCAGATCGGCGGGTGCGGATCGCTGACTGGGCGCGGGTGCGCGGTGATGCCACGCGCGCTGAAATGCTTGCCCTCGAAGGAGATATCGTCGCCGGTCCAGATGGCCCGGATCACCTGCAGCGATTCCTCGAACAACTCGGCTCGCTCGTCGTAGCTCACCCCCAGGGCCGCGAACTCGCGCTTGAGATAACCCACTCCCACCGCGAGCGTGAACCGTCCACCCGAGAGCAGGTCCAGGGTGGCGCCGGACTTGGCCACCACGAACGGGTTTCGGTACGGCAGCACCACGATGTTGGGGATCAGCCGCAGCGTCGACGTCGTCGCCGCCGCGAAACCCAAAGCGACAAAGGGATCCAACGCGTCGTGTCCGCCGGCCTCGAGCCAGCGCTGCGAGGGCGCCGGATGGTCGGTGAAGCCGAAGCCGTGAATTCCGGCCGCCTCGGTCGCGGCGGCCACCTTGCCGATCCCGTCCCCGCTCACCAGCTCCGGGTTGTACGGATGGCTGTGCATCGGGTGGGTGATGGTGAACCGCATGGCCTTAGAACCGCGCGCGAGAGTCGATCGCCGTGTCGCTGGTGCGCAGCGGACGGATCAGCGCCTCCTGGGCGAAAGAGGCCAGCAGCTCGCCCTCTTCCGAGTGCACGGTCCCGCGCACATACGACATGCCCGCGCCGACCTGGGTGCTCTCGTGGGTGTAGAGCAGCCACCCGGTCCAGTCCACCGGTTCGTGGAAGGCGACCGAGATGCTCATCGGCGCGGTCGACACGGTCAGGTGCGCCTGGGCGGTGCCGATGCCCTCGTGCGCCCGCATGGTCGTGGAGATCCCGAGATGGCCGGTGAAGTACGCGAGCAGCGCCTTGGCTAGTTCGTCGCGGGTCGGGATCGGGTCGTAGTGCAGCCACGCGTAGAGCTCCGGCGGGCCGACCTCGTCGGGGCTGTTGACGTCGACGACGTCGACGAGGCGCAGCTCCCGGCCGACCATCGGCATCGGCGAGGGGTTCGCGTCCGCCGGCGCGGCGACGTCGGGGCGCGGCAGGTGGTGACGGATGACGTCGTCGGTGGGGACGTCGGCCAGCACCGTGATGCTCAGGCAGCGCCGGCCGTTCTGATGCACGGCGACCACCGCGGTGGCCGTCGACCGGCCTTCGGCCACGACGTCGAGGACGAGTTCTATCGGCGGGCCGACCACCACGGCCCGGGAGAACACCGCGTGCGCCGAGCGCACCGACTTGTCGGGGAATCGCTTCGCCACCGCGACGATCGCCTGCGCGAGCACCTGGGTGCCCTCCACCACCTGGCGTTCGTCACCCGCCGCGATGCCGGTCTCACCGGTGAACGTGTCGTCCCCGTCGGCCTGCACGTCAAACAGATCCAGCAGGCCCTGCACGGTCCATTCGGTCTGCGCGGATTCCTCAGACGCCTTCGTCAATCCCGTCACCTCTCGCGCTCGCAGCTCAGCGCTCAGCGTGACACTTTGAGTAGGATTTGTAAAGCTTGGCTAACAAGACGGCGGACCCGCCGAGCGGCGGGGCGACCGAAAGCACAGGGAGGCAACGCAATTGGGCATCGTGACGACCACTTCGGAGACCGCGTTCACCCAGTCCGCCGAAACGGTGTACGACTTCGTCACCAACCCGCAGGACTGGACCAAGACCTACCCCGGCAGCGCCCACATCGCCAACCTGCCGCGGCTCCCGCTCAAGGTCGGTGATACCTGGGAGGAAGCCGGCCCCGACGGCGACCGCGTTTTCACGTGGCAGCTGGCCGCCGCGGTGCGCCCGACGCGGTTCGTGTTCACCTCGGTCGGCCGGCTGGGCCATGACCGCGACGGTAACGGCGGCATGGAGGGGCGCATCACGGTCTCCTACCACTTCACCAGGCCGGGGCAGGACGTCACGCTGTTCTCCCGGACCATGACGATCGAGGCGTACAAGCACGCCCCGCTGCCCGATCAGCTCTTCATGCAGGCCAATCCGGCCAAGATCGACGCATACCACGAGGCCGTGGCCCGCGAGCTCGCCCGGCAGGCAGATTGACACCGGTACCCGCGGTGCATGACACTTTTTCGGTGTTTTGTAAAGCAGAGCTTGTTGCGCCAGGCGGGGACCGATGATCCCCGAGCCGCTGGCCAACGGATTCTGCTTCGGCGAGGGCCCGCGCTGGTTCGAGGGCCTGCTCTGGTTCTCCGACATGCTGGGCGAAGCCGTGCACACCGCGACCATGGGCGGATCGCTGACCACGCTGCCGCTGCCCGGGCATTCGCCGTCGGGCCTGGGGTTTCGGCCCGACGGGTCGCTCCTGATTGCCTCCACCGAGGACCGGCAGGTGCTGCGCTATGACGGCGAAACCGTCGTCACCATCGCCGATCTCGCCGACGTGGCGCCGGCCAACCTCGGTGACATGGTCATCGACGACGCGGGCCGCGCCTACATCGGCTGCCAAGCGTTGCGCGGCGGCGTCATCCTCCGTCTGGACCCCGACGACAGTGCGACCGTCGTGGCCGAAGACCTCGACTTCCCCAACGGGATGGCGATCACCCCGGACCGCACGACGCTGATCGTCGCCGAGTCGACGGGCCGGCGATTGACGGCCTATTCGATCGCCGCCGACGGCGGACTGTCCGACCGCCAGGTTTTCGCCGACGGCCTGGACGGGCCGCCCGACGGCATCGCGCTCGACGCCGACGGTGGGGTGTGGGCGTCGATGACGCTGGCCCATCAGTTCGAGCGGATCACCGCCGGCGGCGGCGTGACCGACCGCATCGACATGGGCGAGCGGGTCGCCATCGCCTGCGCGCTGGGCGGTCCGCAGCGCCGCACCCTGTTTTTGTTGTCGAGCACGGAGGCCTATCCTCAGCGCCTGGCCGGCACCCGGCTTTCCCGGCTGGATGCGGTCACGGTGACCACCCCCGGCGCCGGCCTGCCCTGACCCGAGAGGTTGACGATGACCGACGCCTATTACGAGCTGATCGACCCGGCCGGCGATGACGCCGGGTTGGGCGAGAGGTTCCGGGCGACCGATCTGGCGCGCGGCACCTGGTCGGCGGCCATCCAGCACGGCGGTCCGGTGTCCGCGCTGCTGGTCCGGGCGCTGGAGCGGTGCGAACAGCGCGACGACACCCGGTTGTCCCGCGTGGTCATCGACCTGTTGGGCGGGGTCCCCGCCGAGGGCGACCTGTGGGTGCGCGCGCAGGTGCAACGCCCCGGCAAGCAGATCGAGCTGCTCGGCGCCGAAATGCTGGCCCCGGGCCCCGACGGGACCCCGCGCCCGGTGGCGCGCGCCACCGGATGGCGGTTGCAACACCAGGACACGCAGTCCCTGGCGCACGCGGCCGCCGCGCCGCCGCGGCCGCGGGCCGAGGCCTTCGACCGCAACCTGAAGGCGCGCGACTGGGACCGCAATTACGTGCACAGCCTTCAGTGGTTGTGGCTGACCGAGCCGCTGAGCGAAGGGCCCGGCGAATCCTGGATCAACCCGACCGTCGATTTGGTCAACGGCGAGTCCATGACGCAGCTGGAGCGGCTGTTCGCGGTGGCCGACTGCGCCAACGGCATCGGCAGCAAGCTCGACATCACGAAATGGACGTTCCTCAACACCGATCTCGCGGTGCATGTGTTTCGTGTTCCTGATGGCGACTGGATCGGCATTCGGGCGGAGACCAGCTACGGGCCGGACGGGATCGGGACGACCATCGGCACGTTGTTCGACGAGCAGGGCGCGGTCGGCGCCATCCAGCAGTCGGTGTTGGTGCGCCGGCGCCCGCCTCGGGCCTAACGTGGGAGCGAATGATCATGACACCTCGGCGACACCGCGAAGAGTTTGAATCATGAGCCAGCCGGCCCGGGCGACGACGATCGCCGACAACGACACCTCGACCCGTCAGCGGATTCTGGCGGCCACCGCCGAGGTGCTCGGCCGTAACGGCA
This sequence comes from Mycobacterium colombiense, assembly GCF_003284935.1. Classification (GTDB taxonomy): domain Bacteria; phylum Actinomycetota; class Actinomycetes; order Mycobacteriales; family Mycobacteriaceae; genus Mycobacterium; species Mycobacterium arosiense_A. Next base: position 107,587 of record NZ_QMEV01000007.1, on the reverse strand, counting down.
AGACCAAGCTGAGTCTGTCCGACGTCGCCACCCAGGCCGGGGTCTCCCGCCCGACGCTGTACCGCTGGTTCGCCTCGAAAGAGGAGTTGCTGTCGGCGTTTTCGGCCTACGAGCGCCAGATCTTCGAGAGCGGATTGGTGAAGGCCACCGCGGGCCTGAAGGGCGTGGACAAGCTGGACGCGGTGCTGCGGTTCATCGTTGAGTACCAGCATTCGTACTCCGGTGTGCGCATGGTCGACGTCGAGCCCGAGCACACCATCGCCCAGTTCTCCTGGGTCATCCCGCAGATGCGTGAGGGACTGCAGCGCCACCTGCCCGGGCCCAACGCGGCGGTGAAGGCGGCCACCGTGATCCGGATCGCGATCTCGCACTACATCGTGCGCAGCGATGATGCCGATCAGTTTTTGGCGCAGCTGCGGCACGCGGTGGGGATCAAGGGGAGTTAATCGAAAAGCACCGCGGCATTAAGGAATCCCGTCGGGTCCAGGGCCGCTTTGACCGTGCGCATCGCGGCGATATCGGCGGCCTCGCGGGACATCCCCAGATACGGCCGTTTGCGGCTGCCGACGCCGTGTTCGGAGCTGACGTTGCCGCCGGACCGCGCGATGAGCTCCATCATCGGCTCATACAGCGCCCGCTCGCGGTCGGCAGGGCAGCGCAACACGTTCAGGTGCAGGTTGCCCTCGCCGACGTGGCCGAACAACACCGGCAGCGCGTCGGGGGCATGGGTGTGCACCAATTCGATTGCGTGGCTCTCGAATTCGCTGATCGCCGATAGCGGCAGCGACACATCGAATTTCAGCGGTGGTCCGTACACGCCGAGCACCTCGGCCAGCGATTCGCGCACCTGCCACAACCGTTGCTGCGCAACGAGATCCACCCCGACCGCGGGCTCGCCACACATCGGGACGTCATCGAGCAGCTCGGCGAGCCGCTCGGTCTGGTCGTGGTCGGCGGCCAATTCCACCAGCAGCAGCCAGTCGCCGGAGACCGGCGAACCGACGCCGCGATGCTCCCCGGTCAGCGCGGCGGCCCGGCCGTCGATCAATTCCAGGGCGGCGATGCCGTCCACGTCGCGGAACACCCGCCCGGCCGTCACCAGCGCGTCGAGGTCGGCAAGCCCGCAGATCGCGGTCACCCGGTGTGACGGGGCGGCGTGCAGCCGCAGGTCCAGCTCGGTGATGACGCCCAGCGTGCCCTCGGCGCCCACGAACAGCGCCGGCAGGTCGTAGCCGGTGTTGTCCCGGCGCACCCGGCTGTGCCGGCGCAGCAGTGTGCCGTCGGGCAGCGCCACCTGCACGCCGACGACCTGCTCGCCCATGTTGCCGTAGCGGACCGTGCGCAGGCCGCCGGCGTTCGTCGACGCCATGCCGCCCACGGTCGCGGTGTCACGGGCGGCCAGGTCCACGCCGAACACCAAACCGGCTGCGGCGGCGGCCCGTTGCACCGCGGCCAGGGTGGCTCCGGCGCCCACCTCGATGCGGCGTTCGATGGTGTCGACATCGGCCACGGCGTGCAGCCGCTCGGTGGACAACAACACGTCGTCGTGCTCGGGAACGGTGCCGGCCACCAGCGAGGTCCGCCCGCCCTGCACCGTCACGTGCGCGCCGGCGTCGCGGCACACCCGCAGCACCTCGGCGACCTGCTCGGCCGTGCCCGGCCGCACCAGGGCGCTCGCCTTGCCGCGGTAGCGGCCGGTGTGGTCGACGCTGCGCGCCGCCAGCACGTCGGGATCGGTGACGACGTGGTTCGATCCGACCAGGCCCGCCAGGCTGCGCAGCATGCTCGCGGTTATAGCACCGCCGGCAAGCGGTGATCACACCGGCCGCGTGTTGTCCGGATTCGGCCCGGCGGCGGCGGGACCGCGCGGAAACACTCTTCGAAATGGCTGTTCTCGCACCCCCGTCAAACATCGGGCATATGGATCGTTGCCCGCCTCTGAGCGACAACCGATCCGCGCGGAAGCGACCCGGGAGCAACCACGAGTGACCGCCACCGGTTGTCGCTCAGAGGCGGGCAACAGCAGCATGCCTTCCGGCGCGTGAAACGCGCCCGCCTAGGCGCGGCGCCCTAGAACTCCTTGTGATTCACGTCGGTGACCAGGCCGCCGTCCATGATGAACTCACTGCCGGTGGAGTAGGACGACTCGTCGCTGGCCAGGAACAGCACGAAGGTGGCGACCTCGCGGACCTCGCCCGGGCGGCCCAGCGGGATGGTCACCATGTCCTCGGGCAGGTGCGCGGTCATCGGGGTGCGGATGAACCCCGGGTGCACCGAGTTGACCCGGATGTTGTGCGGCGCCAGCTCCAGGGCCGCCGATTTCGCCAGGCCGCGCACGCCCCACTTGGACGCGACGTAGGGGTGCACCATGGGCGCGCCGCGCAGGCCCTCGATGGACGACACGTTGATGATCGAGCCGCCCCCTGCCGCGATCATCGGCTCGACCGACGCCCGCATGCCCAGGAACGTCCCGGTCAGGTTGACGTCAATCACCTTCTGCCACTTGGCCAGATCGAAGCTCTTCAGCGGGCCGAGCGCGACGGTGCCGGCGTTGTTGACCAACACGTTGAGCTTGCCGAATTCGCTCACCGCGGTGGCAACCGCGGCGTCCCACTGGTCGGGCTGAGTGACGTCGAGGTGCACGTAGCGCGCGGACTCGCCGATCTCGTCGGCCAGCGCCTTGCCCTGGTCGTCCAGGATGTCGCCGATCACGACCTTGGCGCCCTCCTCGACCAGCAACCGTGCGTCTTCGGCTCCCATACCGCCCGCGCCACCACTGATCAGCGCTACCTTGCCGTCTACCCGACCCACGCGGGTCTCCTTTCGATTTAGGTGGTCACCAAAGTGCTTGGTGCGTAAAGGCCTTTGCCCGTAACCAGGGGCAAGTCAAGCGTGGTCGCGATGCCCGGCGGCGCCGCGATCACCGCGGGGATGGCGTTGACGACGCGGCCCGCCGCGCCCGCGATCGCCGCGTGGTTGTGGTCGCCCTTGCGGCTGCTCGGGACGATGTCGACCGCATACGAGGGCTCGCCGGTGATCTCGACGCGGTAGGAGCCGTCGCCGGATGCGGGCTGGGGCAGGTCGGGGCGCAGGTCGGGCCGCAACCGGGTGACGTGCTCGATGACGATGGCCGGGTGGCCCTTGACCATGCCGCGAATCTCGAACTGCAGCACCGCCACCGTGCCCTTGGCGACGTGACCGACCGCGATGTCGAAATCCTCCGGCGCGGGCTCGCGCTGGTAGGACTCGGTGATCTCGTCGACCTCGATGCCCAGGCCGGCCGCCAGCTGACGGATCGCGGTTCCCCAGGCGATGCTGAGGATGCCGGGCTGCAGCAGCATCGGGATCTCGTCCATGGGCTTGGCGAATCCCATGTAGTCCATGACCTCGGTCCCGTTGTAGGACGCGTAGTCGTGGATCTCCATGCAGCGCACCTGCTCGATGCGTTGACACGTGCCGGCGAGTGCCAGCGGGATCAGGTCGTTGGCGAACCCCGGGTCGACACCACTGATGAAGATGGTCGAATTACCTTGCTTGGCAGCGTCTTCCACGCGGGCGATGTACTTGTCGGGAATCACGCCCCACGGATATTGCAGCAGCCCCGGCGACGACCCGACGACGTTGATGCCGGTGGCCAGGATGCGCATGACGTCGGCCATCGCCTCGGGCAACCGGGTGTCGCCCATCGCGCAGTACACGACGCAGTCGGGCTTGGCGGCGATGATGGCGTCCAGGTCATTGACGGCCGCGACCCCCGTGACCACACCGGAGTCCAGGCCGACGCCGCACAACTCACCGGCGTCCTTGCCCACCTTCTCGGGCGTCGACACGCACACCCCGGTCAGTTCGAACTGCGGGTTGGTGATGAGTTCGGCGAGGGCCAGCCCTCCGACATTTCCGGTGCCGACGTGCGCGACGCGGATCGCCATGACAATCTCCGTCCCTGAAAACCCTGGACAACTTTTCTAGACAGTAGTCCATAAAATTTGGGCAGCATACCTGCGGCACTGCCGCGGCCCGCGGGGCAGAATCAATCGCTGATGACACCCCGCGAAGATCTTCGGTTCCCCTCCGGCGACGACCTGATCAGCGCCTGGCTCTACCGGCCGGCGGGCGACGGACCCGCGCCGCTGCTGGTGATGGCGCACGGCCTGGGTGCGGTGCGCACCATGCGACTGGACGCATACGCCGAGCGTTTCAGCGCGGCCGGCTACGCCTGCCTGGTGTTCGACTACCGCAACTTCGGCGACAGCGAGGGCCGGCCGCGGCAGGTCCTCGACGTCGGCATGCAGCTCGCCGACTGGGCCGCGGCCGTCGCCTACGCCCGCACCCTGCCGGGCATCGACCCCGACCGGATCGCCCTGTGGGGCACCAGCTTTGCCGGCGGCCACGTCATCGCCTCGGCGGCCCGGCTGCCCGGCATCGCCGCCGCCGTCGCCCAATGCCCCTTCACCGACGGCCTCGCGTCGGCGCGCACCATCACCAACCCGTTGGTCGCCGCGCGGATCACCGCCCGGGTGGTGCGCGACCTGCTCGCGCGCCGGCGGGGCAGGCCACCGGTGATGGTCCCGACGGCCGGCAGGCCCGGCGAGGTCGCGTTGATGAATACCCCCGACGCGTACGCGGGCTACCTGCGACTGGTGCCCGACGGGGCCGAGTTGCGCAACGAGGTCGCCGCCCGAATCGCGTTGCAGGTCTTCAGCTATCGCCCCGGCCGCGAAACGCCCAACATCGAGTGCCCGATCCTGTTCTGCGTGTGCGAGGCCGACTCGGTGGCGCCCGCGTCGGCCACGCTGCGCCACGCGGCCAAGGCGCCCCGCGGCGAGATCAAGCTGTATCCGGAGGGCCACTTCGCGATCTACGTCGACGACGCCTTCGAGCGGGTGGTCGCCGACCAGGTCGCGTTCCTCGATAAGCACCTCAAAGGTGCGACCGCCTAGGGTCCGAGCGGGGACGTCGTGCGAATGGCCTCGTCGCGGATCAGCCCGCGCAGCAGCGCGGTGCTGAACTCGGCGGCGATCTCCTTGGCCGACCGTCGCCCGCTGGGCCGCAGCCAGCGGTAGGCACCCAGCGTCATGCCGATGTAGCCCAGTGCCAGCACGTGCGAGTCGCACGGGTAGAACTCGCCATCGGCGATGCCGCGGTCGATCAGCCCGTGCACGTGGTGATAGACCTGGGCTTCCTTCTCGCGGACCTCGGCGACCTGCTCACTGGTGAACCACTCGGTGATGTACGGCTGCTCCTGGAAGTACACCGCGGCCCGCTCGGGATCGCTGGCGATACCGGTGAGCAGCCGGACGGTGTACTGGTAGAGCGCCTCGCGCGCCGTCCAGGACGGGTCGTCGTGCACGGCGGCCAGCGTGCCCTCGGCGGCCTGGCGGTAGATGTCGAACAGGATCAGCGACTTGCTGGCGTAATAGTGGTAGACCGTCGCCTTGTTCAACCCGATCACGTCGGCCACATCGTCCATCCGGGTGCCGTGATAGCCGCGCGCAGCAAACAACTTGGTGGCAACCGCCAGCAGCTCTTCGCGCCGGGTCAGCCCATTCGGGGTGATGCTGTCGGTGGGCATCTGTTCTCACTATCGTCGGTATGGCCAGGCCAGGGCCGGTTCGGCCCAGAATAGCTATCAATCAACTGGTTGGACAGTTTAAGCAAAACGCCGGGTGTCACGTGCAGGCGTATGCGACTAGACTCCTCAACGAACGCGTGAGTCGAGAGGTGGGGCCGATGGATCCGAGTCCGGATTACGACGGAAGCGACGAGATCGAGTTCTTCATGCGGTACCTGACCTGGGGCTTGCGTGGGGTCACCGACGGAAACGGATACCCTCCGCCGGCGTACCCGCCCGTCTAGCCCCATCTTTGTCGTGGTGACCCGCTGCGCCCAGCTCCGCTGCGCTTGCGATCACCACGATGGCTACAGCGCTTTGAGTTCCTCGGCGACCTCGGTCACCGACTTCTTCGCGTCGCCGAACAGCATGCTGGTGCCCTCGCCGTAGAACAGCGGGTTGTCGATGCCCGCGAAACCGGAGTTCATCGACCGCTTGAGCACAATCACCGACTTGGCCTTGTCCACGTTGAGGATCGGCATGCCGTAGATCGGGCTGGACGCGTCGTTGCGGGCCGCGGGGTTGGTGACGTCGTTGGCGCCGATGACGATCGCGACGTCGGTGCGGGCGAACTCGTCGTTGATGTCGTCCATGTCCTTCATGGCGTCATAGTCGACCTCGGCCTCGGCAAGCAACACGTTCATGTGCCCGGGCATCCGCCCGGCGACCGGGTGGATGGCGTACTTGACCTCCACGCCCTTGTCTTCGAGCAGCGCCGCCATGTCCTTGACCGCGTGCTGTGCCTGGGCGACCGCGAGGCCGTAGCCGGGCACCACGATCACCTGGTTGGCGTAGGCCATCTGGATCGCGGCGTCGGCGGCCGAGGTGGCCTTGACGGTCTTGTCGCCGCCGTCGCCGCCGCTCGGGGCGACCCCGCCGCCGCCGAAGCCGCCGGCCACGATCGCCGGGATCGAGCGGTTCATGGCCTTGGCCATCAGGTTGGTCAGGATCGAGCCGGACGCGCCGACGATCATGCCCGCGACGATCATCGCGGTGTTGTTCAGCGCCAGCCCCGCGGCCGCGGCCGACAGCCCGGTCATCGCGTTCAGCAGCGAGATGACCACCGGCATGTCCGCGCCCCCGATGGGCAGCACCACCATCAGGCCCAGCACCCCGGCCGCCGCGAGCAGCCCGATCATCCACCACAGCGGCGCCCCGCCGCTGCCGGGATGCGCGTGCAGGCCGATGACGACGGCCGCGGCCACGGCGCCGGCCAGCAGCAGCAGGTTGATCGGCTGCTGCGCGCGACCGAAGCCGATCGGCGATCCGGAGATGATCTCCTGCAGCTTGCCGAACGCGATGATCGAGCCCCAGAACGAGATCGACCCGATGATCGCGGCGAACAACGAGGCCACCACGATGTGCACGGTCGGCGACTCGCCATGCTGGAAGGCCGAAAACCCCTGTGTCTCCATGAATTCCGCGAGCGCGATCAGTGCGACCGTGCCACCGCCGACGCCGTTGAAGAACGCCACCAGCTGCGGCATGGCGGTCATCTTGGTGTAGCGGGCCGGCGGGACGCCGAGCACGATGCCCACCACCAGGCCGGCGATGATCAGCACCCACTGGTCGGTGTGGCGGATCTTGATCAGGGTCGCCGCCACCGCCAGCGCCATTCCCACCGCGGCGATCAGGTTGCCGCGCACCGCCGTCTTGGGGCCGGTCAGGCCCATCAGGCCGTAGATGAACAGGGCGAAGGAGATGATGTAGAGGCCGATCACCAGGTAGTTCATTTGGCCACCGGCTCCTCACTTTTGGCGGGCAATGGTTTCTTCTTGCCCTTGAACATGCCCAGCATCCGGTCGGTGACGATGAACCCGCCGATGACGTTCAGCGTGCCGAACACCACGGCGACGAACAGGATGATCTGCACCGCCAGCGAGGGGTGCTCGACCGAGCCGAACACCACCAGCGCGCCCAGCACCACGATGCCGTGGATGGCGTTGGTGCCCGACATCAGCGGCGTGTGCAGCGTGTTGGGCACCTTGGAGATCACCGCGAACCCGACGAATCCGGACAGCACCAGGATCGCCAGGTTGGCCAAGAGTTCGTCGTACATCTAGGAGTCCTCTCCGGCTGTTTTGCGCCGCTCCTCAGCATCGCTGCGCTCTGCATCGTCGGCGGCGCGATCGCGGGTGACACAGGATTCCGCGATCACTTCGTCGTCGAAGTCCGGCGCCAGCTTGCCGTCGGTGAGCAGCAAATCCAGCAGCGCGGTGATGTTCTTGCTGTAGAGCTCGCTGGCGTGCTCGGGCATGGTGGCCGGCAGGTTCAGCGGCGAGGCGATGGTGACGTCGTGCTTGACCACGGTCTGCCCGGGCTCGGTGAGCTCGCAGTTGCCGCCGGTCTCGCCGGCCAGGTCCACCACCACGCTGCCGGGCTTCATCGCTTCCACCGCCGCCGCGGTGACCAGGCGTGGCGCCGGGCGCCCCGGGACCAGCGCGGTGGTGATCACGACGTCGAAGCCGCTGATCGCCTTCTCCAGGGCCTTCTGCTGCTGCGCGCGCTCCTCGTCGGTCAGCTCACGGGCGTAGCCCCCCTCACCGGAGGCGTCGATGCCGATGTCGAGCCATTGCGCGCCCACCGAGCGCACCTGGTCGGCCACCTCGGGCCGGACGTCGTAGCCGGTGGTGCGGGCGCCCAGCCGCTTGGCCGTCGCCAGCGCCTGCAGCCCGGCCACCCCGACGCCGAGTACCAGCACGGTGGCCGGCTTCACGGTGCCTGCCGCCGTCGTGAGCATCGGGAAGAACCGGGTCGACTCCGAGGCGGCCAGCAGCACCGCCTTGTACCCGGACACGTTGCCCTGTGACGACAACGCGTCCATCGCCTGGGCACGGGAGATCCGCGGGATGGCCTCCAGCGCGAACGCCTGCACGCCGGCCTGCTTCAGCGCGCCGATCGAGTTCTCGGCGTTGCGCGGCGCGAGGAAACCGATGAGCGTCTGGCCGCTGTGCAGCTTGGCGACCTCGGCCTGGGTGGGTGGCGCGACCTTGACCACCACGTCGGCGGCCCACGCGTCGCCGATGCTGGCGCCGGCCTCGGTGTAGAGCGCGTCGGGCAGCAAAGCCCGCTCGCCCGCGCCGGATTCGACCACCACCGCCACGCCGCTGTTCACCAGCGACGCCACCGCCTTCGGCACCAGCGCGACCCGCCGCTCGTCGGTCCCCGATTCGGCGACCACTCCTACCGTCGTCTGCGCATTTGTCATGGCGCGTACATCTACTTTCCGTACTTTCCCGTACTGTCCCTGCCGATGGGCGTGGCCGCGGCCCGGCCGCGCGCTTCGCTACCTTAACCAGGTTTCACCATCGACGTGTCAACGCCCACGGCGGGATACCCCGGAGCGGGTGATCGACGCTCGGGTCGATGGTTCGCCGCCGCCGGGCGCCGCAGTAGCGCCCGCGCCGTTGTGAGGTCACAAGACGGCGTTGTTGCTACCAGAGCGGGATGTCGTGGCCGTGTTCGGACTCCGGGCGGGGCCCGAAGAAGCGCCGCTGCGATTGCTCGATCGGCACGTCGTTGATGCTGGCTTCGCGACGCGCCATCAGCCCGGACTCGGTGAACTCCCACAGCTCGTTGCCGTAGCTGCGATACCACTGGCCGGACGCGTCGCGGCACTCGTACTGGAACCGCACCGCGATGCGGTTGTCGTGGAAATCCCAAAGACTCTTGCGCAGTGCGTAATCGAGTTCGCGCTGCCACTTGCGCGTCAAAAACGCCACGATCTCGTCGCGGCCCACGACGTGTTCGTCGCGATTGCGCCACTGCGAATCCACCGTGTAGGCCAGGCTGACGCGGTGGGGGTCGCGGGTGTTCCAGGCGTCCTCGGCCGCCTGCACCTTCTGCATCGCGGTGTCGCGGGTGAACGGCGGGAACGGGGGGCGGGCTTCACTCATGCCCTCTATCGTGCGCCCCCGCCGGCGGGCTTTCACCGCGGCGTAAGCACTGCGCTGACGACCGGAAACGCAGCGACTCGACACGTGTCCTATCGTGACGGGCATGGACTTCGCGATGTCTGCCAAAGCCAGCGACTACCACAAGCGACTGTCCGACTTCATGACCGAGTACGTCTTTCCGGCCGAGGCCGAATACGACAAATACCGCGCAGAAGCCGGCCCACACGACCACACCGTCCCGCCCGTCATCGAGGACCTCAAAGCCAAGGCCAAAGAGCGCGGCCTGTGGAACCTGTTCCTCCCGGCCGAATCGGGGCTGACCAACCTCGAATACGCCCCGCTGGCCGAACTCACCGGCTGGAGCCTCGAGCTCGCCCCCGAGGCGGTCAACTGCGCGGCGCCGGACACCGGGAACATGGAGACCCTGCACCTGTTCGCCACCGAGGAGCAGCGCAAGCAGTGGCTGGAGCCGCTGTTGGCCGGCGAGATCCGCAGCGCGTTCTCGATGACGGAACCGGCGGTCGCCAGCAGCGATGCCCGCAACATCGAGACCTCGATCGTGCGCGACGGCGCCGACTACGTCATCAACGGGCGCAAGTGGTGGACCTCGGGCGCGGCCGACCCGCGCTGCAAGATCCTGATCGTGATGGGCCGCACCAACCCCGAGGCCGCCAGCCACCAGCAGCAGTCGATGGTGCTGGTGCCGATGGACACCCCCGGCGTGACGGTGGTGCGCTCCACATCGGTGTTCGGCTGGCAGGACCAGCACGGGCACTGCGAGATCATCTACGACAACGTCCGGGTGCCGGCCACCAATCTGCTCGGTGAGGAGGGCGGTGGCTTCGCGATCGCCCAGGCCCGGCTCGGGCCGGGCCGCATCCACCACTGCATGCGCGCGCTCGGCGGGGCCGAACGAGCGCTGGCGCTGATGGTGCACCGCGCGAACAACCGCATCGCCTTCGGCCGCCCGCTCGCCGACCAGGGTCTGGTGCAGCAGGCGATCGCCAAGTCCCGCAACGAGATCGATCAGGCCCGGTTGCTGTGCGAGAAGGCGGCGTGGACCATCGACCAGCACGGCAACAAGGCCGCCCACCTGTTGGTCTCGCAAATCAAGGCGGTGGCGCCGCAGGTGGCGTGCGACGTCATCGACCGCGCCATCCAGGTGCACGGCGCCGCCGGCGTCAGCGACGACACGGTGCTGGCCCGCCTCTACGGCTGGCACCGCGCCATGCGAATCTTCGACGGACCCGACGAGGTGCACATGCGCACCATCGCGCGCACCGAGATCGGCCGCGAACAGTCGGCCTTCGCCGCGGCGGTCACCGGAGAATGACCGAGGCGCTGCGAGAACTGTCCGGCGCGTGGAACTTTCGCGATGTCGCCGACGGCGCTACCGCGATTCGGCCCGGCCGGCTGTTCCGGTCCGGTGAGCTCAGCCGGCTCGACGACGCCGGACGCGCGACGCTGCGCGAGCTGGGCATCACCGACGTCGCCGACCTGCGGGCGAACCAGGAAGTCGCCCGGCGCGGTCCCGGGCTGGTTCCCGACGGCGTCGCGATCCACCGGCTGCCCCTTCCCGACCTCGGCGACGACGAGCCCAGCGACAACGACGCGCCGCACGAGACCGCGTTCCGCCGGTTGTTCGAAGGCGACTCTGATCAGACCGATGAAGAGGTCAACGAGGCCGCCATCCGGCACATGATCGACGAGTACCGGCAGTTCCCGATCCGCAATGGCGCGCAACGCGCTGTGCGGCAGGTCTTTTCGCTGCTGGCCGCCGGCCGCCCGGTGCTCACCCACTGCTTCGCGGGCAAGGACCGCACGGGTTTCGTGATCGCCACCGTGCTGGAAGTGCTCGACGTCGATCGCGACACCATCGTCGCCGATTATCTGCGCAGCAATGCCGCCGTGCCCCAACTGCGCGACCACATCTACGAGATGATCCAGAAGCGCTCCGACGTCGAATTGACCCCGGAGGTCGTCACATTCACCAAGGCCCGGCTGGCCGACGGAGTCCTCGGCGTGCGCCCGGAGTACCTGGACGCCGCACGCCAGACCATCGACACCGAGTTCGGTTCGCTCCACGCGTATCTGCGCGAAGCCGGTGTCACCGACAACCAGGTCGACCGGCTCCGCGCAGAGCTACTGGCCTGAGTCTCAGCCCAGCTTGAAATCGGCCTGCTTCGCCGCGGACAGGTCGGTGATCTCGCCCCACTGCGAGGCGATGTCCTCCACCGTCGGCGGCTTGTCGTAGTTGACGCCCTTGTTCTGGAACAGCGCGACGCGCTGCACCTTGCCGCCACCGACCACGAATACCGAAGCGCTGTTGGGGTTTTCCTCGGTGCACAGGTAGGCCACCACGGGAGCGACGTATTCGGGGGTCAGCTTCTCGAGCACCTCCTTGGGCAGGATGTCCTCGGTCATCCGGGTCGCGGCGATCGGCGCGACCGCGTTGGCGTGGATGTTGTACTTCGCACCCTCGAGCGCCAGGCTGTTGATCAGGCCGACCAGGCCGAGTTTGGCTGCGCCGTAGTTGGTTTGGCCGAAGTTACCGAACAGCCCGCTGGTGGAGGTGGCGACGACGACCCGGCCGTAGCTCTGCTCACGGAAGTGCGGCCAGGCGGCGCGGATGACGTTGTAGCCGCCGTAGAGGTGCACCTTGAGCACGGCGTCCCAGTTCTCGAAGGACATCTTGTGGAAGGTGCCGTCGCGCAGGATCCCGGCGTTGCTGACCACACCGTGCACGGCGCCGAATTCGTCGAGCGCGGTCTTGATCATGTTCTCGGCACCCTCGGGCTCCGCGACGCTGTCGTAGTTGGCGACCGCCCGCCCGCCGGCGTCCTTGATCTCCTTGACCACCTCGTCGGCCATGTTGTGGCCGGCGCCGGTGCCGTCACGCGAACCGCCGAGGTCGTTGACGACGACGCTGGCGCCCTCCTTGGCGAGGGTCAGGGCGTACTCACGCCCCAGGCCTCCACCGGCTCCGGTGACGACGATGACGCGATCCTGCACTCCGGGCATAAGTTTCCTCTCTGCTGTGAAAAACTCGGTTTGGCAACGGTTTCGGTGAAGCCGGGGTCAGAACATCCGGCGGGCCATCTTGAAGGCCCGCTCGGTGTACGGAGGGTAGATGAAGCTCGACAGATCGGGCCGGGTGGGTTTGGTCAAGACCGACTTGCGGTGGCTGAACTCCTCGAAGCCATAGCGGCCATGGTAGGCCCCCATCCCCGAAGCGCCGACCCCGCCGAACGGGAGCTTGGCCGTCGACACCTGGAAGGCGATGTGGTTGACCAGCATGCCGCCCGCCGGCACCTCCTTGATCACCCGCTCACGGGTCTCGCGCCGCTTGGTGAACAGGTAGGCCGACAGCGGCTTGGGCCGCGAATTCACGAAACGTATTGCCTCGTCCAGGTTTTGGACGGTGACCACCGGCAGGACGGGACCGAAGATCTCGTTCTGCATCAGCGGCCCGTCCGGGTCGGGATCCACCACGACGGCGGGCTGGATGCGCAGGTTCGCCGCGTCGCAGGCCCCGCCGACGGTGACCTTGCCGTCTCCGCTGGACAGGTAACCGCTTATCCGGTCGAATTGGCGCTGGTTGACCACCCGCACGCCGCCGGGCTTGTCCGAGGTGAATTTCGTTATGGCAGCGCCGATCTTGTCGACCAGTTCGTCGCGAATCGTGGCGTCCGCCAGGACGTAATCGGGTGCGACGCAGGTCTGCCCGGCGTTGAGCAGTTTCATCCAGGCGATCCGCTTGGCCGCCACCTCCACGTCGGCGTCGGCCGCGACGATGACCGGGCTCTTGCCGCCGAGCTCCAGGGTGCACGGGGTCAGATGCGGCGCCGCACCCTCGTAGACCTTGCGGCCGATCTCGGTGCCGCCGGTGAACAGCACCCGGTCCAAGCCTTGCGCGATGAGCTCCTGGCTGGTCGCGCCGTCGCCCTCGACCACCGCGATGGCGTCCTTGTCGAGATACTTCGGCACCAGCTCGGCCATCAGGTGCGCGGACGCGGCCGCGATCTCGGACGGCTTGAGGATGACGGCGTTTCCCGCGGCGATCGCCCCGACGGCCGGACCCAGGGTCAGGTAGAACGGGTAGTTCCACGCGCCGATGATCAACACGGTGCCGTAGGGCTCGTACTCGATCCAACCGCGGCCGGGAAGTTGCGGCACCTCCAGCAGCTGGTACTTGCGGCGCGTCCACTTCCGCACCTTCTTGGCCGCGTACTTGGCTTCGCCCGCGGTGGTGGCGATGTCGGCGATGTACGCCTCGAAGGGGCTGCGGTCCAGGTCTTCGGCGAGCGCGGCGGCGATGGCGGCCTCGTTCTCCTCCATCAGTTTCGCCAGCTGCAGCAGCTGCCGCTTGCGCCATTCGACGTCGCGGGTGCGGCCGGTGGCGAAGGTCTGGCGGAGCCGGGCAACCGTGGCGGGAACGTCGGCCGTTGCCGCCCCGTTGGTGGAGTCCTTGGCGAGCGATGTCTGCGATGCAACCGATTCGGTGGTCATCATTGTCCTTCCCGAGCAGAGTCCCGCTGCATGGCGGCCGCTCATCGGTGATAACCGCGATACTAACCATCCGGTTGGGAGAGCAGTAGGAAGGATCCGGCCAACCCCGGTCTCGCCGGCCCGTGGCGCCGCGGGCCGGCGGCGGAGGCGCCGCTACTTGACGCAGGGCACGTTCGCCGCGGTCATCTGACTCAGGTCGGTCGGCGCGGGGGCGCGGTCGCCGTTACCGGTGGCGGCCACGGCGCTCACCTGCCCGGACCCGGACGGGTCGGTGGTGGCGCCGGGGTGGGCGAGGTAGTCCGCTGCGGGAAACCCCGTCCCCACGGTCAGCCGCACGGTGCCCGCGGCCACGGCGCTGTTGGCCGTCGCGGGCACGTGCAGTTGATCGGCCAGGGCCTGTGCGCCCCGGTCGGCCCCGGGGCCGTATTCGATGACGCTGTCGTCGGCCGGGGCCGCGGCCGTCGTGGCGCTCCCGCGGGTGAAGCCACGCGCCGCGAAGGCCTCCTCGATGGCGCCCGCGAGTCCGTCCCGCGAGGCCGCGTTGACGACGTCGAGGATCACGGGTTCGGTCAACGGGGGCGCCGGCCCGGTGGTGGGCGAGGCGGCGTCGAGCGCGGCCGGTGTGTCCGACATGAAGCGCTCGTTGACGATGCGCCGGATCGTCGGAAGGTCGACCTGGTTGATGTCGGACCCGTTGGCGTCCTTGCCGAAGCCGGAGATCGGCAGGGTGTACAGCGACAGCGGCCGCGCGCTCAATTGTGAGGCCCGCGAGGCCAATTCCATGATGTCCAGCCCGTCGTCGACGGCGACGTTGTCGCGGGCCACCTGCAGCAGCCTGCGCAGCCCGCTCACACTGGACAGTGCACCGCCGCCGCGCGCAGCCTGGACCAGCGACACCAGGAACGCCTGCTGCCGTCGCGTGCGGTCGAAATCGGTGAACGAGCCGTCGTTTTCGTCGCGGCGCTGCCGCACGAAGGCCATCGCGTCCGCGGCGTCGATGCGCTGCACCCCTTGGTGAAAGTCGGCGCCCGAGTAGCTGTCCCGCGTATCGGCGTTGAGGCACACCGTGATCGGCTCGACGGCCTTGGCGATCTGGAAGAACGCGCCCAGCGTGATCTCGACGAAATGGTCGACGGAGATGCCCAGAAAGTCGTTGACGGCGCTGATTTCGGCCTTGCGCCCGGCCTCGCGGGCGGTCTGCTCGCGGGCGGCCAGATTGGTGGCGCCCGCCCCACCCGATTTCCCGGCCGCCTGCGAATTCAGCGACTGCTGATAGGCCAGCCCGTAGGCCTGCTTGATCTTGCCGGCGCAGACCGATCCCGGGCAGCCCGGCAACTCCGCGTAGTCGTCGCGGGGGATCGAGATCGCGGTGACGGGTCCGTCACCGTCCGAAACGTGCACGACGATAAGGACATTGGCGTTGTAGCCGCCCGAGCTTTCGTCGCCCGCGTGCAGCGCGTCGTAGATCTCCTGCGGCAGCGGCTGACCGTTCTGGTCCAACCTGCTGTCCAACCCCATCAGCAAGATGTTCTGATTGCCGTCCAGCGTCGTCGCCGCGTTGGGCAGCGCGTGGGAAATGATGATCCTGCCCAGGGCTGTGTGGTATCCCGTCCAGCCGACGCCGGTGATGGCCATGACGAACGCCGAGGCGATGCTGGCGACCAGCCGGCCTTTGAGCAGCACCCAGCGGTGCGATCGCCCCGATCCGCCGCTGCCCATAATGAGTGACCATTGTCCCGGATGACCTGGCGAAATCCCGGTAACCGCAGCCGCGAGCCCACGGTGAAGGTGCGGCGGGCCTACGAGGTCGGGAGCGGCTGAGCGCGCGCCGCTACAGGCGCTCGCCGATCACGAAGTCGGAGAAGGCGTCCCTGTCTTCGTCGATCTCGGAACTCTGCACCCCGCGACCCAGGCGGTGCATCTCATCGATTGAGTTCTGCGCGGTGGCGCGCCAGCCGTGCTCGTTGAGCCAGTCGGCGAGGTTCGCGCGGTGCTCGTCGCGGTACATCAGCTCGCCGACGTCGACGGTTTCCTCCAAGCCGAGCTCGTCGGCCACCTTCTTGAACCGTTCCCGCATCTGCTGACGGCGCTCCTCGGCGTGCATGGGTGCGGTCTCGGCGGAGACGCGGCTGCCCGCCCGGCTCAGTTCGCCGATCTGGGTGAACAGCTTGTCCTGGGCTTCCGCGGGCAGGTACATCAGCAGGCCCTCGGCCAGCCAGGCGGTGCGTTGGCTGGGGTCGAAGCCGGCGTCGCGCAGCGCGGCCGGCCAGTCCTCACGCAGGTCGATCGCGACCTCGCGGCGGTCGGCCGACGGCGCGGCGCCGCTCTCGGCCAGGGTGGTGGATTTGTACTCCAGCACCTGCGGCTGGTCGATCTCGTAGACCGTGGTCCCGGCCGGCCAGTCGAGGCGGTACGCGCGCGAGTCCAGGCCCGACGCGAGGATCACTACCTGCCGGATCCCGGTGGCGACGGCGTCGGCGAAGTACTCGTCGAAAAAGTGGGTCCGCACCGCTTGGTAGCCGCGCATGTGCTGGATCCGGGCAGCGGATTCCTCGTCGATCGACTCGATCTTGGCGACGACGTCGGGGTCCAGCATGGCCTCCCACAGCACCTCGGCGCCGGCGTTGTTGACGAGCAGCCGGGCGTAGGGGTCGCGGATCAGCGCGTCGGGCTGCTCGGTCTCGATGGCCCGGGCCGCCGCGACCATCACAGCGGTGGTGCCGACGCTGCTCTTGATGTCCCAGGTGTCGTCGTGCGTGCGCAGTGAACTCATGGCGTTGCTCCTTGGCTCAGGTGATTGGCGTGCCGAGACGCGCCCGCAACAGGGTGCTGCGGACCGCCTCGTCGGTCAGGTCGTCGGGCACGGGGCGGCCCAGCCGGGCCATCTCGTCGCGGTTGCTCACGCTGCGCACCTGCCAGCCGTGCTCGGCCAGCCACGCGGCGGCGTCCGAGCGGTCCGGCTCGTGGTACGTCAGCGCCTGGACATTGACGTCCAGACCGAGCCGTTCCCGCATCCGCAGCCAGCGCTGCGAGTTGCTGCGCGAGTTCATGCCGAACATCTCGATCGCGACCTGGCTGCCGGCCGCGCTGAGCGCGGTGAACATCTCGAACAGCCGGTCCTGAGCGTCGCTGGGCAGGTACGGGAGCAGGCCTTCGGCCAGCCACGCGGTGGGCCGGGTGCGGTCGAACCCGGCGGCGGTCAGGGCGGCGGGCCAGTCGTCACGCAGGTCCACCGCGACGGGGTGCCGGATGGCCGAGGGCACGGCGCCGTGCTGCTGCAGGATCCGGGCCTTGTACTCGAGCACCTGGGGCTGGTCGATCTCGTAGACCGCGGTGCCCGTCGGCCAGTCCAGCCGGTACGCCCGGGAGTCGAGCCCGGCGGCCAAGATCACCACCTGCCGGATCCCGGCGCCGACGGCGTCGGCGAAGTACTCGTCGAAGAAGTGGGTGCGCACGGCCTGGTAGTCGATGCCGCACCGGTGCGAGCGCTGCCCGTGCTCATCCCCGTCGAGCCAGGCGAGCTCGGGGTCGGCCAGCCGGGCCCACGCCGGACCGGCCGAGGACACCAGCAGGCGGGCGAACTCGTCGCGGATCAGGGGGTCGGGGCCGGCGGTTTCGGCCGCGCGCGACGCGGCGACCCCCAGCGCGGTGGCGCCGACGAGTTCGGTGATGGTCCAGCTGTCGCCGGCAGACCGCACGGAAGGCGGTAGCGAGGCATCCAGGTCAGTCATATCCCGCCCATGGTACCGGGATAAGTTAGTTAGCCTATACGCTTTGTGCCCAACTTCACTGCGCCGAACGGGCTACGCCTCCGGCCGCCAGAGCGCACCTTCCAGGACCTGGCGCAGCATGCCGGTCACCGCCAGCATCTCCTTGTAGCTCTTGATGTAGCCGGCATACAGGCCGACCCCGGAGATCACCACGAGCAGCGTCTCGACCAATGCCGACGCATCCACATCGGCGACGATCTCGCCGCCCTCGATCGCGTCGTTGACAACGCGCATCAAGAATTCCCGCGCGATCCGCACGGAATCGTTTTCGGTTCCGCTCCATTCCGGATGCCGCTGCGATTCGAGCACGCCGCCGATAATGAATGCCGAGCCGGCGGGATTCTCCGAATTCGCTTTCACCGCCGCGTTGATGAACGCCGTCAGCTGCGCCACCAGCGTGGTCTCGCCCTCGGCCTGTTTAATCCCCGCCCCGATGACAAATTCGTTGGTCTCGTCCATAACCTCGCGATAAAGGGCCCGCTTGCTCGAGAAGTAATGGTTGATCGCCGGGCGGGTGAGGTCGGCGCGCGCCGCGATGGCCTGGAACGTCGCGCCGTCGTAGCCGCGTTCGCTGAAGACCAAACGGGCAGCTTGGATGATCCGCTGCCGCGTCTCATCAGCCTTGGCGGCAGGGGGCCGCCCCGGCCTGCGATTCCCCCGTGGAAGCATTGCTAGAGTGTGCCACCCCCGCGGTGCGGCATTAGCGCATTCGGCGGAATGGTGCCAAATTTTCCGGCTTGGTAGTCCTCTAGCGCCTCGATCAATTCCGCCCGAGTGTTCATCACGAATGGACCGTAGTGGAATACCGGTTCGCGAATCGGCCGCCCGCCCAGAAGCAGCACATCAATGGCTCCCTGGACCGGCAGGCCACGCGAATCCGGGGCACGCTGGGCGCCGACGGTGATCCGATCGCCGGCCCCCAGGACCGCCAGCTGCCCCTGGTGGATCGGGTGCGAGATCGGGCCGACGTACCCGCTGCCGGACAGCACATAGACCAGCGCGTTGAAATCGCGCCGCCAGGGAATGTTGAGCCGGGCCCCGTTCTCGATCGTCGCGTGCGCGAGGGTGATTGGGGTGTGGGTGACGCCCGGGCCCCGGTGGCCATCGATGTCGCCGGCGATGATGCGGATCAGCGCCCCGCCGTCGTCGGAGGCCAGCAGGGCGGCGTCGGCACCCTCGATCGCCTGATACCGCGGGGGTGCGAACTTGTCCTTGCCCGGCAGGTTGACCCAGAGCTGGACGCCGTGAAAGAGCCCGCCGCTGTCGACCAGTTCGGCAGGCGGCGTCTCGATGTGCAGGATGCCGGACCCGGCGGTCATCCACTGCGTCGCGCCGTCGGCGATCAGGCCGCCACCGCCGTGCGAGTCCTGATGCGCGAACTTGCCGTCGAGCATGTAGGTCACGGTTTCGAAGCCGCGGTGCGGATGCCAGTCGGTGCCGCGGGGTTCGCCCGGTTGGTAGTCGACCTCACCCATTTGGTCCATGTGCACGAAGGGGTCCAGCGCCGCCGAGCTGACGCCCGCGAAGGCGCGCACAACCGGAAAACCCTCGCCCTCGTAGCCGCGCGGGCCGGTGGTGATCGAGCGGACGGCCCGCTCGGTGTCCGCGGGACCGGGGCCGCTCACTCGCGGCAGCGTCAGGGTGTCAGCGGTGATTGCAGGCATCGGGCCTCCTCATATAGTGGATGCCCTATATAACCGGACTGGGGTCCACTTATTCCGGGTGTGGGGCCCGCATATTGGCTCACGCGCCACCCCGGTCGCACAGTGGGCCAGGTCGACATCCAGTCCGCCCCGGGCTTGGCGCTGGACATGCGGGCGATAGCTTGAGAGGGCAATATTTGCTGGCATCAAGGGTTTGCGGTAGCCCTGGCTTCTGAGATTTCGATGGACCTACCCGGCTTCGGGCAACGAACGGGACGGCCGCAGTAGAGGGGTGACGGGGGATGGAGCAGGACAGAGCGCCGACTGATCCGGTTCAGACGAAGCGGACGGTGTCCTATTCCGTCAGGTGGGTCGCCAGTTGGCTGCGCGCCAACCGCCTGGGACTGTTTTGCGTGGCGATCGTGGTAGGGGTGGGCGCCGGCCTCGGTGCGGCGGCTTTTCGCTACCTGGTTTTTGCGTTCACCTGGGTCGCGACCGGACACGACGAGTTCGGCCAACAAGGGTGGGCGGCCAGCGACCACCTGCCTTGGCTGGGAGTCGGGTTTTACGCGGTCATTCCCGTCGTCGGTGGATTACTGTACGGACCGCTGATCGCCCGGTTTGCGCCCGAGGCGCGGGGCCACGGCGTGCCGGAAGTCATGATTGCCGTCGCAGAGAACGGCGGCCGCATTCGGCCCCAGGTAACCGTGGTGAAGGCGCTGGCCTCGGCGATGTGCATCGGGACGGGCGGCTCGGTCGGGCGTGAAGGACCGATCGTGCAAATTGGCGCGGCGCTGGCCTCAGGCTTCGGTCAGTGGGTCCGGATGCCGGAGAACCGGCTGCGGGTGTTAGTGGCCTGCGGCGCCGCCGGCGGCATCTCGGCAACCTTCAACGCCCCGATCACCGGAGTGTTCTTCGCCGTTGAACTGATCCTGCGCGACCTCTCCGTCGACGCGATCTTCACCATCATGCTTTCGGCGATGGTTGCCGACGTGATCGCCCGTGTGTTCTTCGGCTCCGCACCCGTCATCACCCAGCTCCCGGACGGCATCGAGCTGAATCACATCGCCAACTACTTGTTGATCGCATTGCTTGCCGCCGTCGCCGGTCTGATCGGGATCGTCTTCAAGAATCTGTTGTACAAGACCGAGGATGTGTGTGACCGGATATGGGGCGACCGCCCGATCTGGGCGCGACCGGCGGTCGGCGGGATCGTGCTCGGCCTGCTGCTGCTCGCCGTACCCCAGCTCTACGGGGTTGGCTATCCGGTCATGTACGCCGCCTTTGCCGGCCACTACGCACTTTGGTTCCTGGTGATCCTCGCCGCCGGCAAGATGCTGGCCTGCAGCCTCACCATCGGGATCGGCGGCTCCGGCGGAGTGTTCGCTCCCTCCCTGTTCATCGGGGCAACATCGGGCATGGCTTTCGGCGTCGTCATGCAGCACGTCATAGGTACCGCGGTCGGCCACCCCGCGCTCTACGCCATCGTCGGCATGGCGGCGGTCTTCGCTTCCGCCGCACGGGCCCCGCTTACGGCGCTGGCCAGCACGGTCGAGATGACCGGGGACTTCACCCTGACCTTGCCAGTCATGCTGGCTGTTGCTGTTGGCACCACCGTGTCGCGTGGGCTTTCGTACGGCACCATCTACACCACCAAACTCTTACGCCGCGGCTTCGACATAGACAGGCCCACTCCGACGCATGCCTTCGCCGACCTCACGGTCGCGGACGCCATGCACGCGTTCACCGCACCACTCGATCTCGCCAAGCCCACGGTCGGCGCCGCGCCAGACCGCACGGCGGTGCTCGGACCCGTGACCCGAATCCGCGAACCCCAGGCGCTGTTTGCCAACGACAGCCTCGCCCAGGCCTTGCGTCAACTCGTTCTCTATGGACGCGACGGCCTGCCGGTGATCGACACCGATGCCCGGCACGTTCAGGGTTGGCTCACCAACCAGAACGTACTGCGGGCGGTCGGCGCGCACTTCACCCACGTAGACCGCAACGGCGGCAGCGGAGCCGCGGATGTCTCCGACCCGTTGAAAGCGCCGGACGCCGAACATGATCCGCGTAGCGAACTCGACGGCTACTGCATCATCGAATACACCCTGGCATCGAATTCAGCAGCGGTAGGCCGCAACCTCGATGAACTGGAGTGGCCGCCGGGCCACCTCCCGGTGTCCGTTGTGCACAACCGTCGACTCGTCGACGCGCGGCCTACCGTGCGGCTTGCGGCAGGCGATCGCGTCAATGTTCTTGTACCAAAGACCGATTCGGGTGATGCCGCGTCGGAATCCCGTTCCTAGACCTCAGGACTTGGTGCGCGCAGTCTTCGCGGCGTCCTTCTCGGTGGTCTTGCCCTTGTGGGCCAGCTCCCCGCCGGCGCTTTCCAGGTGCGCCCGGACGAACCATTGGAACTTCTCCAGCTGACCCGCCTGGCCGATCAGCAGGTCCTGGGTCACCTGGTCGAGTTCGTCTGTCTCGTCGATATATTGGCGGATGTCCTCGATGACGCCGGTGTACACCAGGTCCAGCGCGGCCAGGTGAGCCTGGACCGTGTCGCGGCCCACCGAGTAGTCGTCCCACGAGCGGTCCTTGATGATGGCACCGGGCGTGCCCTGCGGCGAAGCACCAAGGGCCGCAATGCGTTCGGCGACGTCGTCGGCAAATCCGCGGACCGCCTCGACCTGCGGGTCGATCATCTCGTGTACGCCGATGAAGTTCGGGCCCACCACGTTCCAGTGGATGTGCTTCAGCGTGAGGTGCAGGTCGTTGTAGGTGCTCAGTTGCTTCTGCAGCAGTTCGGTGAGCCGCGCCGCCTGCTTGTCGGTCAATCCCGGAATCGTGAACTGAGTCATCGGTTGTTTCCTAGCTTCCTTCCATGGGGTTCACACACGGTTACTGCCCCGTTGGGTACCCGGTGGCCCTAGTGAAAAACGCTACGGATCAAAGTGAGTGGATTTGCTGCACCGGCAGCCGCGGACCCCGGCGTGGTTCGTACGCCAGTCCGCTGGCCTCGAGGAGTCGGACCACCCGCTGGCGGTGCGGTCGCATCGGCTCGAGCAGTTCGAGCATGCCCGCGTCGTCGACGGGCCGTCCC
This sequence comes from Mycobacterium colombiense, assembly GCF_003284935.1. Taxonomy (GTDB): domain Bacteria; phylum Actinomycetota; class Actinomycetes; order Mycobacteriales; family Mycobacteriaceae; genus Mycobacterium; species Mycobacterium arosiense_A. The sequence continues at coordinate 85,058 of NZ_QMEV01000007.1, read as the reverse complement.
AGCAACGTCCAGCCGATCATTTTGGGGATGTGATAGTCGCCCACCGACACGGCGTCGGCGTCGCCGAAGGCGCGTTGTGCCGTCTCGGCGGCGGTCCACTCCCCCACGCCCGGCAGCGACGTGAGCGCCGCGCGCGCCTGCACGGCCGGCCGCGTCACCAGCCGCTCCAGCGAGGGGGCCCGGCGCGCACAGGTGACCACCGTCTGCGCGCGCCTCGGGTCGACGTTGGCGCGATGGAACTCCCACGACGGGATGTGTCTCCAGACCTGCGCGTCCGGCATGACCCGCATGCCGTGCGGCGCCGGCCCCGGCGCCGGCGTGCCGTACTTCGACACCAGCACCCGCCAGGAGCGAAACGCGTCGGCTCCGGGCACCCGCTGCTCGATGATCGCCGGGATCAGAGCCTCCAGTACCAGGCCGGTTCGTCCCAGGCGCAGGTGTGGAACCCGCTGGTAGGCGGCGGCGACCGTCGGATGTCCCGGCACGAAGTCCGAGTCGTCGTCCTCAAGACCGAGCATGGCGGGCAGCATCTCGGCGAACTCCTCCGCGCCGCTGCCCCACGCCACGGCGTGCGCGGCATTGGGGGCGACGCGGCTGATCCGGGCCGTGACGGGGCCGGTGGGCAGCAGGCTGGTGCGCCAGATCGAGCCGTCACCGGGGGTCCGGAAGCACGGGTCCCCCAGGCCGCGACGAAGGGGCGCCAACGTGTGCCCGAAGCTGACGGCCCCGGGAAACACGACCGTGCGCGCGCTCTGCACCTGATGACTCCCCGACTTCCGTGATTGACCGTGAACTGCGTGCCACGTCAATATTGCGTTGTGATGACGCCGTTCGATGACCCTCAGGGCGAACTGGCCTGGATGTTCCTGCAGAGCACCAGCGACGACGGTGATCTGGACGAGGGCTTCGCCCTGCTCAGCGACGACTTCACCTACTGGACGCTCTACACGCGCACGTCCTGCGACAAGGAGGCGTTTCGGCGCGGGATCGAGCGACGCAAACGAGAACTCGAAGTGACCATCGACCTGGTGCGCTGTGTCAACGAGGGAGAGAGCGTGGTGGTCGAGGCGCAGGCGACCGGCACCACGTCCTCCGGGGTCGAGTACGACAGCCCGTTCGTGTGCATCTTCGACACCCGTGACGGGCTGATCGTCTCGATGCGCCTCTACGGCGACACCCGCGCGGTGGCGACCGCCCTTCCCGGCTGGGTCCCCTACTGAGCCGAGACGCTGATGTCGGCCTTGTTCGGGTAGAACGCGACATGCCCGGCGATCGCCGCGACCGCGGGATACGGCTGCTCGTACGTCCAGATCACGTCGTCGACGGTGTCACCGGCCGAGGTGGTCACGCTGTAGTAGCTGGCGTCGCCCTTGAAGGGGCAGTACGTGCTGGTGTCGGTCCGGGTGAGCCGATCCTGCACCACGTCGGCGATCGGGATGTATTGCACCGCAGGCAAAGTGGCTTCGCGCAGTTCCAACGCGGCGGTGGTGTCGGCGACGAGTTCGCCGTTGACGCGCACCTGCACTCGCCCCTTGGTGGGCTCGATGGTGATCGGGTGCCCCGCGTTGGGTTCTTTGATTTCCGGGTGGGCCATGATGGTTCCTCCTTCAGGCGCCTGTCAGTACGTTAACGCGCGTCCGCGGTCAAGCCTTCCCGTCCGGTCGGGCCGAATGCGTAGCGGTGGTATTGCGACATGTTCGCCATCGCCTGCACCCGCGACATGAGCTTGCCGAGGACTCGAGCCGACCGCGGCAACCGCGCGAAGGTGTCCGACTCGAACCATCGTTCCCAGGACAGCAGCCGGGCCGCCGGCACCGCCTTGAGGATGTCGTCGGGCCCGTCGATCGCCCAGTGCAGCGTGGCCCCCGACCGCCGCACCACCGTGTTGAGCCATTGCGACCTGATCCCTAGCCAATTGAACACGTCGAACTGCAGCTCACCCGAACCGAACCGGTCGACCACCCGGCGCAGTAGCGCGGTGCCGTCCTGCTCGGTGAGGTACATGGTCAGCCCCTCCGCGATCATCAGGGTGGGGCGGTCGGCGGGGATGTCCGCCAGCCAGGCGGGGTCGGTGACCGAGGCGGCGATGACGCGGTAGTGGTCGCGGCTCGGGTAGAGCTGGGTGCGCAGCGCCGCAACCTCGGGGTAGTCGACGTCGTACCACTGGACGTCCGGGCCCGGCTGCAGGCGGAAAACCCGGCTGTCCAGCCCGCAGCCCAGGTGTAACACGACCGAATGCGGGTGCGCTGCAAGGAATTTGCGCGTCCACTCGTCGAAGTGCGCCGACCGCGTGGTCACCGACGGCGCCCGCCGCGCGGTAATGGTCGTCTTCGTCCAGTCGTAGTCGATGCGCTCGACGATCTCCTTCGCGTACCGATCGCGCAGGATCGGGTGTTCGAAGTCGGCGTCCAGCGCCTTGGCGTACAGCGTCGCCAGCATGGTCTGGGGTGCGCCGCTGAGATCGACGGGCACTCGCGCGGTCGTCATACCGCTCGAGGCTAGTTGCCCGCGAGGCGGCGCGCCGCGCCCTGAACGCCGCTCGGCGTGGTGTTCAGCCGGGAGTCGCGGTCTTACCCTTGGCATTTCGCATCGCCGCCCAGAAGCGGGCCGCCTCGCGGATGGACTCCTCGACCGGCCGCGGTTGCCAACCCAATTCGCGCACGGCCTTGCTGTGGTCGAGGGGTGCTTCGGCGCGCATCATGCGCACCGACGCGAGGCTCAGTTCGGCGTCCTTGCCGGTGAGCCGTGCGCGCAGGTTGCCCAGCACCCCGAGCGCGTACAGCATCGGGACGGAGATCGAGCGCCGCGGCGCCGGTACCCCGGCCTCGTCGGCCGCGATCCGGACCACCTCTTTCAACGCGATCATCCGTTCGGAGATCAGATATCGCTCGCCGATGCGCCCGCGCTCGGCGGCCAGGATCATGGCCCGGGCGGCGTCGGTGACACCGACGACTTCCAGCGCGATGCCCTCCATCGTGAAGGGCAGCTTGCCGAAGACCGCGCCGGCGATGAAGGCGCCGTGCGGGGTGCGGCCCCAGTCGCCGTCGCCGTACGTCGTCGACACGCACATCGCCACCGCCGGCAGCCCGGCCTCGGCCACGTAGCGCATCACCAGGTTCTCGGCCTGGACCCGGGACTTGACGTAGTCCGACAGTCCCCGGGTGCCCACGACGTCGTCTTCGGTCGCGACATGCCCGTGGCGCCGGCCGACGGTCGCGTACGTGCTGGTGAACACGAACCGGCGCAGGTCCGGTTGCGTGACGGCGACATCGAGAACGTTGCGCAGGCCTTCGACGTTGGTGCGAAACAGCGGGGCGGTGTCGCGCAGCCAGGCGCGGGTGTTGACGACGCAGTAGTAGACGTCATCGACGCCGTCCATCGCCTCGCGCAGCACGCCGGCGTCGAACACGTCGCCGTGAAACCGGGTGACGTCCAAGTCGTCGATGGAACGGGTGTTGGCGTTCGGCCGCACCATGGCACGGACGTCGAAGCCGTCGGCGACGAGCTGGCGGGTCACGTGCGATCCCAGGAAGCCGTTGGCGCCGATGACGAGCTTGGGTTTGGTGGTCACTGCGCCCCTCCGTACTGGTCCATGAACCGCGCGGCGTCCTCGTCGAGGGTGCCGAGCTCCTGCGCCTTGCGGCACCACTTCAACGTGGCCCGCACGAAGCGCAGCGGGTTGTAGATGTCTTCCTGCTGACGCCACAGGCCATCACCGGCGTAGGTGATGATCGAGATGTTCGTCGCGCCGATGACGGTGCCGTCGCCGGGATCGCGCATCGGGTTGTCGAGCTCCATGATGATGCGACCCGTGGGCTCGTCGATCACCGACCACAGCGACGGGAACGCGACCATGTGGCTGCCGGGAAAACTGCCCATCGTCCGGCTGATCCACTCGCGGACCTCGTCGCGGCCGTGCATGGTGCCCGCCGCGTGTTCGATGTAGACGACGTCGGGCGTGTAGTGCTGGACCCAGGCGTCCCAGTCCTTTGACTGCGCCGCCGCATCGACGGTCGCTTCGAATTTCTCGAACGCGGCGGCCAGTTCGCTACGGGAGAACTTCGGCGTGCTCATAATTTCGCGGCACCATTGCAGCTCATCGGCGGAGTGTAACCTGGCCTTGTTCCTGCCCGAGTGCTAGCCGGTTATGGAGGACGAAGCATGACCAACCAGAAAGCGATTCTCGCCGGCGGCTGCTTTTGGGGGATGCAGGAACTGATCCGCAAGCAGCCGGGCGTGGTGTCGACGCGGGTCGGTTACACCGGCGGTGACGTCCCCAATGCGACCTACCGCAATCACGGCACCCACGCCGAAGCGATCGAGATCGTCTACGACCCGGCGGTCACCGACTACCGCGCGATCCTGGAATTCTTCTTCCAGATCCACGATCCGACAACGAAAGACCGGCAGGGCAACGACCTCGGGCCCAGTTACCGGTCGGCCATTTTCTACCTGGACGACGAGCAGAAGCGGATCGCGCTGGACACCATCGCCGATGTCGAGGCGTCCGGGTTGTGGCCCGGCAAGGTGGTGACCGAGGTCAGCCCGGCCGGCGACTTCTGGGAAGCCGAACCCGAACACCAGGACTACCTGCAGCACTATCCCAACGGGTACACCTGCCACTTCATCCGTCCGGGCTGGAAACTGCCGCGGCGCGCGGCGGCCGGTCAGTAACCGCGATCAGCGCCGCCGCACCGTAATTCGGCCGCCGTCCTTCGGGGTGAACGCGACCCCGCGGCAGTGCCAGCGCTCGCCGGGAGCGTCCGTGGTCTCAATGGTCAAGCGGCGCAACACCGTTCGCAGCACGACGTCCATTTCCATGTTGGCGAACGCCGCTCCCACGCAACGGCGGGTGCCGCCGCCGAAGGGAATCCACGACAACGCCGACGGTTTGGTTCCGATGTAGCGCTGCGGGTCGAAACGGTCGGGATCGGGGAAGACGTCCGGGTTGCTGTGAATCTGCCCGATGCCCACGATGATCGAATCGCCGCGGGGAATGGCCCACTCGCCGAGGTGGTAAACCTCGGGGTAGACGTGGCGGCCGGCGAGATCGATGACGGTTCTGGCCCGCTGCACCTCCAGGATGGTGGCCTGGCGCAGTTCGCTGCCGCCGTTGTCCGCCTCCTCGACGAGCGCGGACAGCAGGTCGGGGTGGCGGCTGATCCGTTCAAACGCCCAGCCCAGCGTGGACGCGGTGGTTTCGTGCCCGGCCGCCAACAAGGTGAGCAGCTCATCCCCAATGTCCTTGCGCGACATGGCCGAACCGTCTTCGTAGGTGGTGCGCAGCAGCATCGCGAGGACATCGGTCCGCTCGGCGAAGTTCGAATCGGCCCGCTCGTCGTCGATCAGCTTGTCGATGACTCGGTCATACCGGCGCCGCCATTCGGCCAGCCGGCCCCACGGGCTGTACCGGCCATAGTCGCGTTTGGGCATCGGCACCGACGCCAGTCGCGAGCCCAGCGTGACCCACGGCGGAATCAGCTCGCGCAACTCGTCGAGTTCGGCGCCTTCGGCGCCGAAAACCGCACGCAGAATGGCGTTTAGCGTGATCCGCATCATCGGCGGCAGTGTGGGGAAGGGCTTGCCCTCGGGCCAGTCGGCGATTTCGCGCAGCGTCTCTTCTTCGATGATGCTCTCGTACTTCTTCATGCTCTTGCCGTGGAACGGCGGGGCCAACAGCCGGCGCCGTTGCCGATGCTCGTCGCCCTCGAGCGCGAACACCGAACCGGTACCGAACAGCCTGCCCAGGTTGGGCTGGATGTTGCCGAGCTCGTCGGGGCTGGTGGTGAAGATCTGCTTGGCCAGCTGCGGGTCACCCACGGCGATCACCCGCCCATACATCGGCAGGTTCAGGGTGAACACGTCGCCGTGCCGGCGCGCCAGCTGTTGGATCATCCAGCGCCGCGACATCGCGAAGCCGAGACCCTGCAGCACCTTGGGAATTCGGGCCGCCGGGGGCAATTTGACGGTGGCCGTTGGCGTCGCGACTTGCTGGCTCATGACGATGGCTTCTCCCAACATCCGCCCCGGCACCGGCGTGGTACGCCGATGTACCGCGGCATCTCCTGGGTACGGTACTCTGAAGTACCAAGCCTGACAAGGTGCCGCACTCACCGAAAGGGGCGCCTGCGTGACATCAGCGGTGGCAGCGACGGCCGATGAGGCCGTCGGCGGCGATCCGTTTCGGCAGCGGCTGCTCGACGGCCTCGCCGCCTCGATCAGCGAGCGCGGTTACCGCGCCAGCACCGTCGCCGACGTCGTCCGCTACGCGCGCACGTCCAAGCGCACGTTCTACGACCACTTCGCCGGCAAACAGGAGTGTTTCCTGGAACTGTTGGGCGTCGACATCGAAATCCTCGGCCAGCGCATCGAGTCCGCCGTCGATCCCGAAGCCGACTGGCACCAGCAGATACGCCAGGCCGTCGAGGCCTACGTCGCCCACATCGAATCCCGGCCGGCCATCACCTTGAGCTTGATCCGGGAACTGCCGTCACTGGGCGACGCCGCTCGCCCGGTCCAGCGCCGCGGCCTGCAGGTGCTGTCCACCCTGCTGATCGACCTCAGCGCAAGTCCGGGATTCCGCCGAGCCCAGCTGCCGCCGTTGACCACGCCGCTGGCCGTGGTTCTGTTGGGCGGTCTGCGTGAACTCACCGCCCTTGCGGTCGAAGACGGTCGGGCCGTCCGTGAGATCGTCGAGCCGGCCGTGGATGCATCCGTCGCTCTGCTGGGTCCCCGGCACTGACAACGCGGAAAGCCGTCGCGCGAACGGTTTTCGGGGCCTAGGCTCATCGCCGGAATGGCTTTTGCGGAAACGGAGGACCTAGCGATGCGGCTGTCAACCCGAAATCAGCTCAAAGGGACCATCACCGAGGTCGACCTCGGCGCGGTGATGGCGGTGGTCAAGGTGACGCTCGACGGCGGCGACCAGGTCATCACGTCGTCGGTCACCAAGGATGCCGCGGCCGACCTCGGGCTCAAGGTCGGTCAGAAAGCGACCGTGTTCATCAAGTCGACAGAAGTCACCATCGGCGTCGACTGACTCAGAGTTTCATGAACGCGCGCAACCGATCCAGAACCAAATCTGGTCGCTGCGCGACGATCCAGTGACCGACTCCGTCGACCAGCTCCACCTCGAAATCGCTTATGTGGTCGGCGTATCCGTCCAAAAGCCGCGGAGTGATCACCGGATCGTCAGTCCCGCTCAACCAGCGGACCGGTATGTCGACTCGACGATCGTCGTACTCACCGCTCAGCCAGCTGCGCATCTCCGTGGTCTGGAAGCTGCGATACCACCGTGATCCGGCCTCCGCGTGCCCGGGTTGGCGCATGCACTCGGCGTACAACCGCACGCTTTCCTCGGGCAGCGGAAACCCGCCGCCGACCCACGAACCCAGCAGCCGCAGAAACCGCCAGTGGGGATCGCTGAGCACCCGGGGCCCGATCGCGGGCAGCAACATCGGAACCTGATACCAGAACCGCCACAGGTCGCGGGCCGCCGCCAAATCGAACTTCGCCCAGGGCGCCACGGTGTTGAGCCCGAAAAAGCCGGTCACCTTCTCCGGATGGCGCAACATCATGATGAAGGCGGCGGGCCCACCCCAGTCGTGGGCGACAAGCTTCACTTTGGCGATCCGCAGGTCGTCGAGCACGCCCGCAAGGTCCTCGGCCATCTCCGCCTTCAGATACCGCGAGCGGGGCGCCGAACTCCAGCCCGCACCCCGCAGGTCGGGACACAACACCCGGTAACCGTCGGCGGCCAGCGGACCGATCAGCTCGTGCCACTCCCACCAGTTCTCCGGGAAGCCGTGCACCAGCATGACGGCCGGTCCGTCGGCCGGACCGGCGTCCGCGACGTGGATGGTGACGCCGCTTCCCAGCTCGACGTACCTGTGTTCGACGCCGTCCAGCGCGGGCATGGTGACCATGCCTTGAAAAGCTAGCGCACTGCGCCTATTTCAGGAACCGCTCGACGTACGGTGCGAAGCGTTCGCGCAGGCGGCCCTCGCTCAACCCGAACATTTCGTAGGACGTCTCGACGTTGCCCAATCGCCCGCGCCGGTGGCCCGCGAGGTAGTCGCCGACGGCCCTGCGCGCCTCGTCGGTGAACGGTTCGCCGGCCAGGGCGTACACCCGCTCGGCCACGCCGAGCTCGTCGGCCATGAAGTCGTCGAAGCGGATGTCGATCGAGCGGTCCGGACCGATGGTGTCGCGGTCGCGCACGAGCGCGGTCAGCATCTGATCCAGACGGTCGATCCAGGAGTTGGCGATCTGCTCCACCGGCACCGGCGAGCGGTGCATGCGGGCGGAGTAGGTGATCATCGCGATCATCGACAGCGCCACCGGGACCGGGTCGCGATGGGTGAACACGACGATGCTGTCGGGAAAGACCCGGTCCAAGACCGGCACCTGTTCGAGATGCTGGGGCGATTTGAGCAGCCAGCGCCGCCCACCGCGCAGAAACTGCATCGCGCGGAGCTGGGTGGCCAAGTACTCGTAGTGCGGCGTCTGATCGTGAGCCTGGTAGTAGTCGCGCCAGCGGGGCACGTCGGCGAGCGTCTCCAGCAGCATCGTGGACACGTCGTTGGCCAGCAGCTGGATCTCTTCGTGGACGTGATCGGTGGTCATCTCGTGCATCAGCGCGAAATGCGGCATCACCATGTTGATCACCCCGACCGCGACATCCATCCGGCTTCTGCGCGGATCCGGCTCGGCGCCAACCTCATTCGGCATCGGGAACGGCTCGTTGCTTTCCCAGTACGGCATGGTGCGGAAGGTCGGCGCCGCGGCGAGCAGATTGTGCAGGTGGGTGGTGCCGGTGCGGGGTAGGCCCGCGATGACCACCGGTGAACGCAGTTCGATCTCGTGGATCTCGGGATGGCGAGTCAGCAAGTCGGTCAACAACAACCGGTTCTTGAGGATTTGCAGTAGCTGCCCATAGAAGTTCACCACGCCCGCGTCGTGCAGCCCGTCGATCTCGCGCAGTGCGGCGAGGTAGACCTCGAGGCGCTCGCGGTAGTCGTCGGGCCCGAAGTCGTGCAGGCCGGTGTCGGCGCTGGCCTGAGCGTGCAGCGCGTCGGCATCCAACGGGCACTGGGCGGCCATCGAGGCCATCATGTCCAGGATCTGCTGGCCCTCGGCGCTGAAGCGCGGTCGGTCGAGGTCATCGAGGCGAACGGTCACGGCGACTTATGTTACTCTGAGTTTCGTAATGGTAGTGGATTTTGGCAGACCCCGTGACCCCCGGATCGACGCCGCGGTGCTTCGCGCGACGGTCGAACTGCTGGCCGAGACCGGCTATCCCGGGTTGCTGGTCTCCGCCATTGCCGAACGCGCCGGCACCAGCAAGCCCGCCATCTACCGTCGCTGGCCCAGCAAGGCGCACCTGGTGCACGAGGCGGTGTTCCCGATCGGCGCCGGAACCGCCATCCCCGATACCACGTCGACGGCCGACGGCCTGCGCGAGATGGTCCGCCGCACAATGGCTTTCCTGACCACGCCGGCCGCCAGGGCGGCCCTGCCGGGGCTCATCGGCGAGCTGGCCGCGGACCCGACGCTGCATTCGGCGCTGCTGGAGCGCTTCGCCGGTGTCATCGGCGGCGGCCTCGCCGACTGGCTGGCGGCGGCCGCGGCACGCGGCGACGTGCGGCCGGACGTCACCGCGGCCGAGCTGGCCGAAACCATCGCCGGCATCACGCTGGTGGCCCTGCTCACCCGCGCCACCGAACTCGACGATGCGTGGGTCGAGCGCACCACCAGGTTGCTCCTGAAAGGAATCACCGCATGACGCACCAATCGACCGAGGCGTGGCAGGAACTGCTGAAAACCCTTGGCGAACTGGGTCACTCATTCCTCCAAGGTGACCGTGCGGTCACCGACGACCGCCATGTCGCCGACGGCTACCGGATGCTCGCCGCCACCCTGGGCATGGCCCTGGACACCTACCTCTTTCCTGAACCGGGCCGGCCACAGTTCGTCGCGGTGAACACGCCGTTCCGCCGCGACCGCCGCTGGGGCGGCGACAACACCGACGCCTACTACTTCATCTGCCCGATCGATCCCGCGCGCCGGTACCGGATCAGCGGGAACAAGGGTGACAGCGTGTACTTTTCGGTGACCGCCTACAACGAGCCAACCCCGGGCGCGTGGTCGGACCGGGTGGTCGCGATCGTCCGCGACACCGATCTCGATGTCGACGCCGACGGGAACTTCGCCTTCGAATTTCCCGCCACGCCGGACGCGGCCGTGCTGATGACCCGCGACTACCAGGCCGACCCCCTGACCGGCCGCCCGGTGACGTGGCACATCGAGGCGCTCGACGAGGCCGATCCCATCCGGCACGGCGACGCCGAGACCGCGGCGAGCCTGCGCGCCGCCGCCACCTGGCTGCGGACCATGTTCGCGATCGTGCCGCTGGCGGTCGGAGACCGGGTCGACGAACAGCACGCGCTCGGGCACGAAACCGCCCCTGCTGCCAACGCATTCGCCGATCCCTATCAGGTGCCGGACGCCAACTTCGGTTGGTCGGCGCGTGACGCCTGCTACTCCTACGGCAGCTTCGTGCTCGACGACGACGAGGCGCTGGTGATCACGCACCGGCCGCCGTCGTGCAGGTTCTGGAACCTGGTGGTGTGGAACCAGTTCATGGCGACCTTCGGCGCGCAGGACGCCCGGTGCTCCCTCAACGGCCACAGCGCCGTCACCAACAGCGACGGCTCGGTGACGGTCGTCTTGTCGAACAGCGCGACGAAGCACCCCAATTCGCTTACCACGCTGGGTTATCCGCGTGGCAATCTGGCGTTTCGCTGGTTCCTGGCCGACGGCGTGCCGCAGCGGCCCGAGGTGCGACTCGTCAAGGCCGCCGACGTCCCGACCGGCACGCACTGATGCTCCGGTTTCGCCGAGCGTGCAATGAGGGCGAAAAGCGGCGAAAATCCCGCCGCCAGTGCACGTTCGGCGGTAGCTAGGCGACCTCGCGGACCAGCTCGATCGCGCGGCCCAGCGTCTCCAGTTTCGCGTCCAGGGTGTCGCCCGCGGGATACAGCCGCACCGTGTTCACGCCGGCGTCTCGCCACACCGTCAGGCGCGCTGAGACCATCGCCTCTGTCCCGATCAGCGTGGTGGCCAGCACCATCTCGTCGGTCACCACACCGGCCGCCCCGTCGCGGTCGCCGCGCTGCCAGCGCTTCCGCACCTCGGCGGCGACGTCCGCCCAGCCCTGCCGGCTGTAGGCCTGGTTGTAGAAATTCGTCCCCGACGATCCCATGCCGCCGAGGCTGAAGGCCAGCTCTTTCTTGCGGCCCGCGACCATGCCCTTCAGCTCGTCTTCGTCTGCGGCGAAAGCGACTTCGGCGCCCTGGCAGATGTCGATGTCGGCGCGGGCGCGGTTCGCGGCGGCCAGCCCCTCGTCGAGGTGGGCGAAGTAGGCGTCGCCGGCTCCTTCGGGAACGAAGCTGGTGCCCAGCCAGCCGTCGGCAACCCGCCCGGTCAACCGCAGCATCGCCGGTGACAGCGCGGCCAGATAGACCGGAATGGCGTGCTCGGCGCGGGTCGACAAGCGCATCGGCACCGCCTCACCGCCGGGCCGGGGGATCTCGAATTCCCTTCCCGCATAGGAGATCTTCCCGCCCGCGAAGACCTGCCGCACGATGTCGACCGTTTCGGAGATGCGAGCAAGCGGCCGGCTGAACGAGACACCGTGCAGGCCCTCGATCACTTGGGGACCGGAGGCGCCCAAACCGAGCAGGAATCGTCCGTTCGACAGATTGGACAGCGTGACCGCGGTCTGGGCGACCAGGACCGGCGATCGGGTGCCGACCTGCAGCACGCCGGAACCGAGCAGCATCCGCTCGGTCCGCGCCGCCAAGTAGCCCAGCGCCGACGGCGCATCCGCGCCCCACGCCTCGGCCACCCAGCAGACGTCGAGACCCAGTTTCTCCGCCTCGGCGACGAAGGCCACGACCTCGGCGGTTTGGCTCCCGGTGCCCGACAACTCGACCGTCGTGGCGGTCCGCATCAATGCACTCCGTGTTCGGCCAACCGCTTGATCGCCGCGAGGGTTTTCCCGATCGCGCCCTCGAACTCGCGCAGCCGCACGAACACGATTTTCTGTTCCTTGTCGGGCATCGATTCGATGGCCACCGACAGGCCCGAGCGTCCCGGCCCCATCTGCATCCAGTAGTTCAGCTCGGTGCCGCCATCGCGCGGCGTCAGCCGGAATCGCCACTTCGCGGCGGGATCGTCGTAGTCACCGACCGCCCAAGCGAATTCACGTGGTTCATCGCAGGCCACGATATGCGAGGTGCTGGTCCACTGCCCGAACGCATCGTGCTCGTTGTGTCCGACGAACCGAGCGCCGACCCGCGGACCGTCCGATCCCTCGGCCCATTCCACGGCCTTGAGTTCACTGCTGAACGCCGGCATCAGCGCGATGTCGGAGACCAGGCTCCACACCCGTGCCGGATCGGCGTCGATCCACGTCGAGGCCTCCACGGTCGGGGTGTCCGCGTAACGCGCGCCGGTCCATTCCACGGACCTCATTGTGCCCCTGTCCCGGCCCGAGGCAACGCCCGGACCGCGGACTTATGCGGCGATCGGCTCGGGCTCGGGAGACTTCTCGGCGCCGGACTTGTGCACCCACGAGTCCGGGACGCTCAGCCGGACGATCTTGCGGACGACGGTGCCGAACTGGCGCAGCAGCGGACCGCGGTTGTACGGGATGCCGTAGCGTTCGCAAATCGCCTGCACCTCGGGCGCGATGTCGGCGTAGCGGCGCGCGGGCATGTCGGGGAACAGGTGGTGCTCGATCTGGTGCGAAAGATTGCCCGACAGCAGGTGAAAGATCTTGCCGCCCGTCAGGTTTGCCGAGCCGAGGATCTGGCGGAAGTACCACATGCCGCGTGACTCGTCCTTGGTTTCCTCGACGGTGAATTCCTGCGTCCCGTCCGGGAAGTGGCCGCAGAAGATGATCATGTACGACCACACGTTGCGCATCAGGTTGGCGGTGAGGTTGCCGGTGAAGACGAACGGCGCGAAGGGTCCGGCCAGCAGCGGGAAGGCGACGTAGTCCTTCAGGGTCTGGCGGCGGGTCTTGCGCCAGATGGCCCGCAGGACTTCGCGCTTGTCCTCGAGCCGGATTTCACCGGAGCGGATGCGCTCGGTTTCGAGCTCGTGCAGCGCAACGCCGTACTGGAACAACACCATCAGCAGGAATGCGTAGATCGGGTTGCCGAGGAAGTACGGCTGCCAGCGCTGGTCTTCGCTCATCCGCAGAATTCCGTAGCCGATGTCGCGGTCCATTCCCACGATGTTGGTGTGAGTGTGATGCATGTAGTTGTGCGAGTGCCGCCATTGGTCGGCGGGGCATGCCGTGTCCCACTCGAAGGTGCGACCGGAGATGGCCGGGTCACGCATCCAGTCGTACTGACCGTGCATGATGTTGTGGCCGATCTCCATGTTGTCCAGGATCTTCGACAGTCCCAGCATCGCGGTGCCGGCGAGCCATGCCGGGGGCAGGAACCCGGCGAACAACAGCGCCCGGCCACCGACTTCCAGCGCACGCTGCGCCTTGATGACGCGGCGGATGTAGTCGGCGTCCTGCTCGCCGAGTTCTGCCATCACGCGTTCCTTGATGGCGTCGAGTTCGCGGCCGAATGCGTCGGCCTGTTCGGGTGTCAGGGCAATCTTGGCGTTCGACATTGTCTGTCCTCCAGAGGTTTTCAGGGGCTGGAATGGCCTGCCGCTACAGTGACAGGTCCACGTCACCGACCGGAACGGACACGCAGATCTGCACGTCCTCGTCGGGAGCGGTCGAGACCGCACCGGTGACCAGGTTGCGCACGGTGCCGGCGGTCTTACGCCGCGTGCAGGTGTGGCAGATGCCCATCCGGCATCCGTTTTCGGGCGACAGCCCGGCCGACTCAGCCTGCTCCAACAGCGAGCGTCCGTCGTCGACGATGTCAACACCGCTGTCGGAGAACGTGACTCGTCCACCCGACGGATTGGCCGGCACATCGAGTGCCGGCGGCACGAAGCTCTCGGTGTAGACGTTGTCGCAGTGCGACCGCACGGCATCGACCAAAGGCGCTGGGCCGCAGACGAATACCGCGTCGGGGGACGTCATCGCGGCGGCCAGGTGCTCCGCGCCGAAGCGTCCGGCGAGGTCGCCGCCCTCGGAGCGGGTGTAGCCGTGCAGCACCCGGACGCCGGGCATGGCGCTCAGCTCGTCGCGATAGCAGGCCTCGGCCGGCGTGCGCGCGTAGTGGACGAATGCGATGTCGCCGTCGTGGCCCCGGGCGACCAGCGTCCGCAGCATCGACATCACCGGGGTGATGCCGCTTCCCCCGGAGACGAAGAGGATTCGCCTCGGGCTGCGCGGTCCCGGCGCCGGCAACGTGAAGTCGCCGCCGGTGCCGGTCAGACCGACCACCATGCCGCGGTGCGCGTGGTCGTACAGATAGTTCGAGACCAGGCCGCCGTCGTGGCGGCCGATGGTCAACTCGAGGGTGGCGGCGCCTTCGGCGTTGGCGGGCGAATAGCACCGGATGTGGCGCCGGCCGTCGATCTCCACGGCGAGGTTGACGTACTGCCCGGCCTTGAGGGTGTGAGCCGACACGAAGGTGTCGTTGGGGGTCAGGGTCAGGGTGACGCTGCGGGGTGTGGTCCGGCGCACGTCGGTCACCTTGGCGCGGGCTTCGCCCAGCGTCCAGGTCGGCGCCACCAGTTCGGTGTAGCGGTCGACGCCGTGCGGACCGGTCAGCAGGTCTAGGAGCTCTGAACCCAACACGCGCTGCCGAAGTGTCCGCGCGAGGACCCGGCCAGAAACTTGAGCGGTTTGAGTGAACATATGTACACCGTGCGGCCACGACGGCCATCCAGTCAAGGGTTTAATGCCTGGCTGTGGTAGGGTTCACACAGTGAACAGCCGTACTCCTAGCTCACGGGGACGGGGCTCAGGGCGCGAGCGTGCGCGCGAAAGCCAGTCGCGCGAGGAGCGCAAGGAGGCGACGCGCCGGGCCATCATCGCCGCGGCACTCAAGCTCCTGCAGGACCGCAGTTTCTCCAGCTTGAGCCTGCGCGAGGTGACCCGTGAGGTCGGGATCGTTCCGGCGGCGTTCTACCGGCACTTCGAATCGATGGAGGCCCTGGGCCTGGTCCTGATCGACGAGTCGTTCCGGAGCTTGCGCGACACCCTGCGCGACGCCCGTGCCGGCAAGCTCGACCCGAATCGGGTGATCGAGTCATCCGTCGAGATCCTGGTCGCCAGCGTCGCCGACAGGCGCGAACACTGGCGCCTCATCGGCCGGGAGCGCAACAGCGGCCTGTCGGTGCTGCGCTACGCCATCCGCACCGAGATCCGGCTGATCACGTCCGAGCTGGCCACCGACCTTGCCCGATTCCCCGGCCTGAACAAGTGGACCACCGAGGATCTCAACGTGCTGGCCACCCTGTTCGTCAACGCCATGATCGTCATCGCGGAGGCCATCGAGGATTCGCAGAGCGCCGAGGCGACCGAGGACATCCGCCGGCTCGCGGTCAAGCAGTTGCGGATGATCGCGACCGGCATCGCCGGTTGGCGAAGCACGCCCTGATTCGCCCGGCTGGAGTAAACAGCCGAGCACTGACTTACTCGTCGACGACGTCGTAGAGCGAGTCACCGTCCTCCGGGGTGCCGTCGATCTGACCCCGGTGCGCGCGCCGGGGACCGTCGTCGACCGGCTCGACGGCGTCGGGCACGTCGGGCTCCTCGGCCGCCAGTCGGGCGTCGAGGGATTCGCCCTCGCGTTCTTCTCGGGCCGTCATGCCGAACCGGTCGGCCTCGCTCCAGCCCTCAGGCGGGTCGACCACGATGTCCCCGTCGTCGTTGCGCAATTCGTCCGAGTCGGTGCCTTCACTCGGGTTCAAGGTGTCACCCGGGCCGCCCTCTTCGGGGAAGTCCGCGGGGTCCACGTCGGCCTGCGGGTTATCGCTCATGCCCACCCGGTTGCCCGCGGTGTCGGGGGGCTAAACGCGGGCGGCGGGCCATTGGGCCGCGTCACTACCGTGGCGGGCGCCACATGGCCCACAGGCTCGGGCCGTCGTCGGGCAGCACGATCTCACGGGTGACGCTGAAGCCGAAACGCTCGTAGTACGGCACATTTTCGGGCTTGCTCGACTCGAGATAGGCCGGGCAGTACTCGGCGTCGCAGCGGTCCAGCCGCGACCGCATCAGCGCCTGCCCGAACCCCGTGCCGCGGACCGACGGGTCGCTGCCGATCACGGCCAGATACCAGTGCGGTTCCTCGGGGTGCACGCTTTTCATCAATTCCTGTACCGCACGCCCCCGCATCGAGCGCAGCCCGAACACCCGGATGAACGTCGGTGTCATCGCCAGTTGACCGCGGGGCGTCTCCTGCCACTGATCGGGCGGATCCCACAGCGCCGCCGCGCCGATATCCGCCTGCGCGCCGGCCACCTCGACGCCACCGCGGGAAAGGTGGTGATGGCGGGTCATCGTCGCGAACAACCGCGACAGGTGCGCGATCCGCTTGTCCTGATCGGGAATCAGCCAGATCATCACCGGGTCGTCGTAGAACGCGCGGGCCAGCGTGCGTGACAGCTTGCGGACATCGGCTTTGACTGCCGGGCGGACCTGCGGGGTCATCTGCATCACGCTAGTGCGTGTGAGGCCCGGCGTGACGGGTATGCCGAACCGGTGACCGGCATCTCGCGTCGAGCGTTGGGACGGATGGCGGCCGGCGCCGGCGTGCTCGGTTCCGTCGGGTGGGCGCAGGGCTGCGCGGAACCGGCTACCGAGCACGGCCAGTCCAGCGGACCGCCGCCTTCGCCGGGCAAGGGCGTGGGCTTCGTCCTCTCCCACGAGCAGTTCCGCACCGACCAGCTGGTGGCACAGGCTCAGGCGGCCGAACACGCCGGCTTCCAACACGTATGGGCCAGCGACCACATCCAGCCGTGGCAGGACAACGAAGGCCACGCCATGTTTCCGTGGCTGACACTGGCCCTAGTCGGCAGCGCCACCAGCCACGTGTCGTTCGGCACCGGGGTGACCTGTCCGACCTACCGCTACCACCCCGCGACGGTGGCGCACGCGTTCGCGTCGCTGGCGATCCTTTATCCCGGCAGGGTGTTTCTGGGTGTGGGCACCGGTGAACGGCTCAACGAACAGGCCACCACGAACACCTACGGCAACTACGCCGAGCGTCACGACAGGCTGGCCGAAGCGGTACAGCTGATCCGCCAACTGTGGAGCGGTTCGCGAATCTCCTTCGCCGGCCGGTATTTTCAGATGAATTCGCTGAAACTCTACGATGTTCCGCCGACGCCCCCACCGATCTTCGTCGCGGCCGCCGGCCCGAAGAGCGCGAAACTGGCCGGACAGTACGGTGACGGCTGGATCACGCAGGCGAACGATATTACGAATCCAAAACTGTTGGCCGCCTTCGGTGCGGGCGCCCAGGCCGTCGGTCGTGACGTGGCCACCCTCGGCAAACGCGCCGAACTGTTCGCGGTCGTCGGCGACAACGCCGTCGCGGCCAGGGCCGCCACGCTGTGGCGTTTCACCGCCGGGGCCGTCGATCAGCCCAATCCCGTCGAGATCCAGCGCGCGGCCGAGTCAAACCCCATCGACAAGGTGCTGGCGGGCTGGACCGTCGGCACCGACCCGGCTCGCCACATCGAGGCCGTCCAGGGGATCCTCGACGCCGGCGCGGTCCCGTTTCTGCACTTTCCGCAAGACGATCCCGGTGTGGCTATCGAGTTCTACCGCGCCAACGTCTTGCCGAAGTTGCGCTGACCGGACCCGGGCCGCCCACCGTTTCGGCGCCGCCGCCCCGGGTATCCGCACGCAACTTCGACTAGCAGCCCCACCCGGAAGGCAACGCATGGATGCAATCACTTTTCTTCGTCAGGACCACAAGAGCGTGCTCGGTTTGTTGGAGACGCTCGACGGCGCGCCGTCGGGCGAGGGCGCCCAGGCGAGCGGTCTGGAAACGATGGTGAACAACCTCGTCATCGCCGAATCGCAGCACGAAGCCATTGAAGAGCAGTTCTTTTGGCCCGCGGTGCGCGACGCGATCGGCGACGGCCTCGTCGACAAGGCCCTCGAGCAGGAGCAGGCCGGAAAGAAGCTGCTGCAGCGCCTCGAGGACGGTAAGCCGGGTGATCCGGATTACCACGAAGCGTTGCAAGAGTTCGTCAAGGCGGGTCGGGAGCACATCGCCTACGAGCAGGACGAGGTCTGGCCGCAGGTCGAAAGCGTGCTCAGCCGTGAGGATTTGGAGAAGATCGGCGAAAAGCTGGAGGCGGCGAAGAAGATCGCCCCTACCCGGCCGCACCCCGATACCCCACCCAACCCGGCCGTACTGAAAACGATGGGCATGGGGGCTGCAATCGTCGACCACCTCCGCGACGCCGTGACCGGCCGCGGCGAGGACAACCCGCCGGATCCGCAGATGCACTGACAACATGGGAAGGGCCGGGCGCCAGGCAAGCAGGGCCCGGCCCTTCCCATGTCCAATTAGCCGGTGGGAACGTGTTGTTCGTGGGTGAAGGGCTTCTCGGCGTTGACCGCCGGCGAGCCCTGCGGGTTCACCTTGGCGCCGGTGTTCTTGCGGGTGGTGCCGCCCAGCCATTGTTCTTCGGGCTTTTCGACGTACTCCCATTCCGTGCCCTCGGGCCAGGGGCCCTGCCCTTGGTTCCACGGGCCGCGGATGGACTCGCCACCGCCGTTGGACATGTTGAACGCCACGTTCTGGAACCGCGGGTCGCCCGGCAGCTGCCCCGGCGGGAAGTTCACCGGGAGCTCATTGAGCGCCGCTGTGAACTGCTGATAGTGCGCCACCTCGCGCGTCATCAGGAACGTCAAGGTGTCCTGCACGCCGGGGTCGTCGGTGAACTGCTTGAGGTATTCGTAGACGATCTTGGCGCGCGATTCCGCCGCGACGTTGTTGCGCAGATCCACGGTCGGGTCGCCGTTGGCATCGATGTAGGCGCCGGTCCAGTTGTTTCCCCCGGAGTCCTTGACATCCGGGCCACCGCCGCTGAGCACGAGAAACAACGGATTGACCGCAACCGAGTGGATGAGACCGTCCCGGCCGCCACCATTTGCCGCCACCGCCGGCATCCAGTCGCATTTTTCATTGGCAATCTTGAGGTTGTCGTTGAGCCCGTCGAGCAACATCGTGATCATCGATCCGACCATTTCGAGGTGGCTGAGCTCCTCGGTCGCGATATCCATGAACAGGTCATACATTTTCGGGTTTTTCTGCCGCAGCACGAACGCCTGGGTGAAGTACTGCAGCGCCGCGGTGAGTTCGCCGTTGGCTCCGCCGAACTGGTCCATCAGCAGCGACGCGAACCGAGGATCGGGTCGATCGACACGAACCTCGAATTGAAGATCTTTGTTGTGCACAAACACTGGTGTCTCCCTTGGGGGGTCGAGATCGGGTTGTCGACGCCGGATACCCGGGGCCTTTTGCGCCAAACTCGGGGGACAGCAAATTTCTGGGCCGCGAGGGTGACGGCTTCGATGACATCGTGCAGAATGCGCCCCTATGGAGTCTTTAGACCCAACCTCACGGCACGAGCTGGCTACGCGCATGGCCCAGCTCGCCCGTGAGATCGCCACGCCACGCTCGCTCGACCGGGTCCTCGCCGATGTGACCACCGCGGCGGTGGAGCTGATACCGGCCACGGACATCGCGGGAGTGCTGCTGCTCAAGGGGGGCGGCGAGTTCGAATCGGTCGCGGACACCGACAGTTTGGTGGCGCAGCTCGACAAGCTCCAGAACGACTTCGGCGAGGGCCCCTGTCACGACGCCGCCCTCAAAGAAACGATCGTGCGCACCGACGACCTCCGTGACGAACCGCGCTGGCCTCGCTACGCGCCGGCCGCCGTGGATCACGGGGTGCTCAGCAGCCTCTCGTTCAAGCTGTACACCGCCGAGCGCACCGCCGGCGCCCTCAACCTGTTCAGTTTCCGGGCCAATGTGTGGGACACCGAAGCCGAGACCATCGGATCCGTGTTCGCCGCCCATGCCGCCTCGGCGATCATGGCCGGACGGCACGGCCGGCAGATGCAATCGGCCCTGTCCACACGAGACCGCATCGGCCAGGCCAAGGGCATCATCATGGAGCGCTACGGCGTCGACGATGTGCGGGCCTTCGAGTTGCTGCGCCGGCTTTCCCAGGAAAGCCAGACCAAACTCATCGATGTCGCCCAGCGCGTGATCGATACGCGCAGCGCCGACTGAACCTCCGCCGTCTCGCTCTAGGATGGGGTGGCTTCATCAGCGAGGCCGGCGCGGCGTTGCGCCGGGGATTGGTTGGCCACGGTGTGGGACTTCGAAACAGACCCCGAATACCAGGCAAAGCTGGACTGGGTCGAAAAATTCATGGCCGATGAGCTGGAACCGCTCGACCTGGTCGCGCTCGACCCGTACGACAAGAAGAACGCCGAGATGATGGCCATCCTGCGGCCCCTGCAGCAGCAGGTGAAGGATCAGGGGTTGTGGGCCGCACACCTGCGTCCGGAGTTGGGCGGCCAGGGCTTCGGTCAGGTCAAGCTGGCGCTGCTCAACGAAATCCTGGGCCGCTCACGCTGGGCTCCGTCGGTGTTCGGCTGTCAGGCACCGGATTCCGGCAACGCCGAGATCCTCGCCCTGTTCGGCACCGACGAGCAGAAGGCCCGCTACCTGCAGCCGCTGCTGGACGGCGAAATCACCTCCTGCTACTCGATGACCGAACCGCAAGGCGGTTCTGACCCAGGCCAATTCGTCACCGCCGCAACCCGAGACGGCGACTACTGGGTGATCAACGGGGAGAAGTGGTTCTCCACCAACGCCAAGCACGCGTCGTTCTTCATCGTCATGGCGGTCACGAATGCCGAGGCCCGCACCTACGACAAGATGTCGCTGTTCATCGTTCCGGCCGAAACGCCCGGCATCGAGATCGTGCGCAATGTCGGTGTCGGAGCCGAATCATCGCAGCGGGCCACCCACGGCTACGTCCGCTACAACGACGTCCGGGTGCCCGCCGATCATGTGCTCGGCGGCGAGGGGCAGGCGTTCATGATCGCGCAGACCCGTCTGGGTGGCGGGCGGATCCACCACGCCATGCGGACGATTGCCTTGGCCCGCAGCGCCTTTGACATGATGTGTGAGCGTGCGGTGTCACGCAAGACCCGGCACGGCCGGCTGGCCGATTTCCAGATGACCCAGGAGAAGATCGCCGACAGCTGGATCCAGATCGAGCAGTTCCGTCTACTGGTGCTGCGCACCGCGTGGTTGATCGACAAGCACCACGACTACCAGAAGGTGCGCCGCGACATCGCGGCGGTGAAAGTGGCCATGCCCCAGGTGCTGCACGACGTCGCGCAGCGGGCCATGCATCTGCACGGCGCGCTCGGCGTCTCCGATGAGATGCCGTTCGTCAAGATGCTGGTGGCCGCCGAGTCGCTGGGTATCGCCGACGGCGCCACCGAACTGCACAAGATGACGGTCGCCCGCCGGACCCTGCGCGAATACGAGCCGGTGACAACGCCTTTCCCGTCAGCTCACATACCGACCCGACGGGCCGAAGCGCAGGCGCGCCTGGCCGAGCGGCTCGAACACGCCGTCGCCGAGTTCTAAGACGCCCAACGCTTCAGGCGACGAACCGCACGACGCTTTCGGCCACGCACGCCGGCTTGGGCGACCCTTCGATCTCGACGGTGGTCGAGATGGTCGCCTGCACGGCGCCGTTACCCACGTCGTCGACGCTGACCAACGAACTCTGGGCGCGCACCCGGGAGCCGACCGGGACCGGCGCGGGAAAGCGAACCTTGTTGAGGCCGTAGTTGATTGCGAGCTTGATGCCGTTGACGGTGTAGATCTGGTGCTGCAGCCGCGGCAGCAGAGCCAAGGTCATGAAGCCGTGGGCGATGGTCGTGCCGAACGGACCCGCCGCGGCCCGTTCCGGGTCGACGTGGATCCACTGGTGATCGCCGGTCGCATCGGCGAACAGGTTGACGTCTTCCTGGGTGACGGTGACCCAGTCGCTGTGACCGAGGGCTTCGCCCGCGGCGGCGGCGAGTTCGCTGACTGATTCGAAGGTGCGCATTGGCGGGTTCTCCTTTATTTCGGCTGCCAACAATAGCGCCGGGGCCCGATGCCGGCGCCAGACGGTCGCCGTTTCATCCGAGCCGTCCGGGGAACCCCCCTGCCAACTCCGCCTCCACAGAAAAGGAAGCCACCATGCCAGATCACAAGGGCCACAAGGCCGAGGAAGACGTGGACGCTGAGACCCACCAGACTCAGTCCCGCGCCGCCGCGGGCGAGGAAGATGGCTCGTACGTGGGCGCGGCGGGCTCCGACGATTCTTTCGACGCCGGCGAGTCGGGCGCCGAAGCCCGCAGCCAAGACGGCTAGCGCCGCACTCGATCGGCCATAGCGGTGGCGCTTGGCAGTCGGCTAGCCGAGCGCACCGATCGCCGCCTGCAGCTTGGCCGTGGCCTGGTCGGCGACGTCCTGCAAGGCCCCGGCCTCGCCCGTCACCTTGACCATGAGTTGGGGATCCATCGCCTCGACCAGGACGGCGTCGCCGTCGGGGTCGGATCGCACCACCACGTTGCACGGCAGCAACTGGCCGATCTGGCGGTGGATGCCCAGCGCGCGATGCGCCAGCACCGGGTTGCAGGCACCGAGGATCAGGTAGTTCTCCATGTCCTCCCCGAGCTTCTGTTTCAGCGTGGCCTTCACGTCGATCGTGGTCAGCACGCCGAAACCCTGATCGGCCAGTGCCTTCGTCGTCCGATCCACCGCGTCCTCGAACGAGGTGTGCAGCGTAGTGCTCAATCCTGACGTCATGTGTTCCTCCTCTTTCCGGCGTTGCGCCACTGCCTAGAAGTTCACCGCTGCCGGCTAGGCCTCGGTGCGTGGCCGCTGCAGCTGGGTGAACTGCGGAATGGCGGCCAGGGCGGCCAGCGCGTCGAACAGCGCGACCGCGGCGTCGGCGTCGGGCAGCCCTGTCAGGACCGGCCCGAAGAACGTGTGCTCGCCGATGCGCAGGATCGGGCTGCCGCCGGTTTCACCCAGTGCATCCTGCCCCTCCTGGTGTGCGCTCCTGACGATGTCGTCCAGTGCCGCATCGGAAACGGCGGCCGGCGCGACGTCACGAAGGTTCGCCGCGCTCAACACGTCGGCTATCAGCGAGTCGGTAAGGGGTTGCGAACGGTCGAAGTATCGCTCGCCGAAGGCGAAATACGCGGCGGTGAACCCGGCGCTGCCGTGCTCGCGGGCGATGGCGGCCATCAGCCGGCCGAGCTGCTGCGAGGCACGCATCCGGTCCTGGTGCGCGGGCGACATTTCGCGGCCCTCGTTGAGGACGGCCAAGTTCATCAGCCGCCAATCGACGGCCAGCCCGTGCTTCTCGGCGGCGGAGCGCAGCCACCGTGCGGTGTTCCACGTGAAGGGACACACCGGGTCGAGCCACAGGGTCACCCCCGGTGCGGTCGAGTCGCTCTGTGCCGCAGACATTTTCCCTCCGTTCGTCGTGGCCGGGCGATCACGCCAGGCTCAAAAACAGCTTCTCCAGTTCGTCGATCGACAGGGCCGGCCGTTCCTGCGACGTCGTGATGCAGTCCCGCAGTCCGGACGCGATGATCTTGAAACCCGCGCGGTCCAGGGCTTTGGATACCGCGGCCAACTGGGTGACGACGTCTTTGCAGCTGCGTCCCTGCTCGATCATCGAGATGACGCCGCCGAGCTGTCCCTGCGCCCGACGCAACCGGACGAGGACGGCATCGATGTCGCCCTGGTTATGTCTGGCGATGTCGCGGTCCAGCGGAGAACCGCCTTGAACTTCGTTTGCCATAGTTTCTTCATACCATACCCCGAGGGGTATATCCACGCCGTGGCTGATACCCTAGGGGGTATGGTATTACTTGATTAGGTTCCAAACCAGACTGCGGTTACCCGATCACGCGACCAAGCGCGATGCATAGGCGCCGCCGACCAGGCGCGGGCCAAATGGCTCTGTCGCGTGTGGTGCCCCAGGTCGAGACTTCCTACCAGAAAGACCAGGTCGCGAAGGGAAGGAAACGTCAATGTCCACGCTTGTCAAACGGGCATGGGTGCCGCTTGTCGTCGTAGCGGCGGTTGCCCTCGGCGGCATCGCCGTCGACCGGCTCCGCGGTGTTTTCGGCTCCGAGGCGATCTTCACCACGACCGGCACCAGCGCCGAGCCGCTCGAAGCCACGCACGTCAAGCGGGTGACCTATGAGGTCTACGGGCCCAGCGGCACAACCGGAAGCGTGAACTACCTCGACAACAACGCACAGCCGAAGCAGGTCGACTTCACCGCGCTGCCGTGGACGCTCACCATCACCACCACCGTGCCCGCAGTGATCGCCAGCCTGGTGGCGCAGGGCAGCGGCAATGACATCGGGTGCCGCATCACCGTCAACGGCGAGCTCAAGGACGAGCGATCCTCGGCCGGGCGTCATGCCCAAACCTCCTGTCTGGTGAAGGCCGCATGAACACCAACAACGACAATCATCCGAAATTCATGCGGTTCGTCCGCAGGTTCGCCGTCCCCATCCTGCTGGGATGGCTGCTCCTGACGGTGGCCCTCAACGTGTTCGTGCCGCCGATCGAGTCGGTCGCACGAAACCACGCGGTGACCATGTCGCCGCAAGATGCGCCCGCAATGATCGCCGCCAAACACATCGGCGCAACCTTTCACGAGTCGGACTCTGACAGCATCGCGATGATCGTCCTGGAGAACAGCAGTCCACTCGGCGACGAGGCGCGTCGCTTCTACGACGGCCTGGTGAAGAAACTGCAGGCCGATCCCAAACACGTGCAGCATGTCCAAAACGTATGGGGGGACCCACTTACCGCCGCCGGCGTCCAGAGCCGGGACGGCAAAGCCGCCTACGTCCAGCTCAACCTGGCGGGCAATCAGGGCAGCACCGCAGGCAACGAATCCGTGAAAGCCGTCCGCGAGATCGTCGACAGCTCAAATCCGCCCAAGGGGCTCAAGGTATACGTCACGGGACCCGCGGCGCTGACCACCGACATGAACGAAGCCGCCGATAAAAGCATGTTCAAGATGATGGGCGTGACCGGCCTGGTCATCATGATCATGCTGTTCATCGCCTATCGTTCGATCAGCACGGTGCTTCTGGTTCTCGTCATGGTTGGTTTCGAAATGGGCACGGCCAGAGGGCTGGTCGCGCTCCTCGGGAACTCCGGCCTACTGGGCTTCTCGACGTTCGTCGTTGCGATGTTGTCTTCGTTGGCGATCGCGGCGGGAACCGATTACGCGATCTTTCTCGTCGGGCGCTATCAAGAGGCGCGTCAGGCCGGTGAAGATCGAGAAACCGCCTACTACACGATGTTTCGCGGGACCTACCACATCATCTTGGGCTCGGGGTTGACGATCGCCGGTGCTACGTTCTGCCTGTACTTGGCACGCCTCGCGTATTTCAAGGCGCTCGGCATCCCGTCAGCGCTGGGCCTGCTTGTCGTTGTGGCGGGGGCGATGACGGCGGCGCCCGCAGTCGTCGCGGTGGCCACCCGATTCGGCTTGCTCGACCCCCGACGCATGATCAAGACGCGCGGCTGGCGGCGGATCGGCACCGCCTCTGTTCGCTGGCCCGGTGCGGTGTTCGCGACCTCGCTCGTCATAGCCATCGTCGGCATCCTGATCATGCCGAGCATGAAGGTCAGCTACAACGATCGCTTCTACATACCGCGTGGCCTGCCGTCGAACGTCGGATATGCCGCGGCCGAGCGCCATTTCAGCGCCGCCACCATGAATCCCGACATCCTGATGGTCGAAAGCGATCACGACATGCGTAACAGCGGCGACATGATCATGCTGGACCGGATCGCCAAGAACGTCTTCGCATCACCTGGAATCGCGATGGTGCAGAGCATCACCCGGCCGTTAGGCGGTCCGATCGAGCATACGTCCATCCCGTTTCAGGTCAGCGCGCAAGCGATTCCGATCCGGCAGAACATTCAGTTCATGAAGGACCGCACCGATGACATGCAGAAGATGGGTGATGACCTCGGCGCCATGATCGTCTCGATGCGGCGGATGCAGGGCCTGCTCGGACAGATGGGCGGCACGACGCATCAGATGGTCGGCGATATGCACGAGATGCAGACCACGCTGAACGAGATGCGCGATCATCTGGCGGACTTCGATGATTTCGCGCGACCGTTCCGCAACTATCTGTATTGGGAGCAGCATTGCTTCAACATCCCGGTGTGCTGGGCCTCGAGATCGGTCTTCGAAGCGATCGACGGCGTGGACAAATTCAGCGAGAACATGACCACGCTGATCAAGGACGTGAACAACGTCGACGCCATACTGCCCGAGATGCTGACCGAGTTTCCGCCGATCATCGCCGTCGCCCAATCGATGCAGGGGACGCTACTTACGATGCACAGCAGCTTCTCCGGCCTGATCACGCAAATGGAGCAGATGACCGACATGGCGAGCGCGATGGGACAGGCCTTCGACGCCTCCCGCAGTGGCGACTACTTCTACCTGCCGCCAGAAGCATTCCAGAATCCCGACTTTCAGCGCGGTCTTAAACTTTTCCTGTCGCCCGATGGGAAGGCCGCGCGCTTCATCATCACCCACGAGGTGGATCCTGCGACACCGGCTGGCATCTCCGCGGTCATGCCGGAGCTGACCGCCGCGCATCAAGCGGTGAAGGGGACCACCCTGACCGGCGCCAAGTTCTACCTCGCCGGGACCGCGGCCATCTACCGCGACATCCAATCGGGCTCCCATTACGACCTGCTGATCGTGGGGCTAGCGGCGCTGACGCTGATCTTCGTCGTGATGCTGATCATCACCCGCGCATTAGTCGCCTCCCTGGTGATCGTCGGCACGGTGCTGCTGTCGCTGGGCGCTGCCTTCGGTCTCTCTGTCCTGGTGTGGCAACACCTCTTCGGCCTCGAATTGAATTGGATCGCGCCGGTGTTCGGGTTGATCATCCTGCTGGCGGTCGGATCCGATTACAACCTGCTGCTGGTCTCGCGGTTCCAGGAAGAGATCGGCGCGGGCGTGAAGACCGGCATCATCCGCTCGATGGGCGAAACTGGTGGAGTCGTCACGTCGGCGGGCCTGGTGTTCGCCTTCACGATGATGTCGATGGTCGCCAGCGATCTGCGCTCGATCGGCCAGGCCGGCAGCACGATTGGTCTCGGGCTGCTTTTCGACACGCTGATTGTGCGCTCGCTGATGACACCGTCGATCGCGGCCCTGCTCGGGCGCTGGTTCTGGTGGCCGATGCGGGTGCGGTTGCGGCCCGCCAGCTCCATGCTCCGGCCCTTCGGTCCGCGTCGCCTCGTTCGGTCGCTTCTACTGGGTGAGGCGCCGGACGGGGCATATGGCGAACCCGGTGGGGCCCTGGCTCCGTCACGGAGGTGATGATCGCAGGCGCAGGATGGTGCTGTGAGGCTCCTGCTGATTGCCGACACCCACATCCCCAAGCGCGCCCGCGACCTGCCGGCGCCGGTGTGGGACGCGGTGGCCGCGGCCGACGTCGTCGTGCACGCGGGCGACTGGATAGCGCCGGAATTCCTCGATGAGCTCGAGGCCCGAGCGGCCAGGCTGGTCGGGTGCTGGGGCAACAACGACGGCCCGGCGATACGGGCGCGACTGCCCGAACGCGCCGATGTGACCCTGGCCGGGGTGCGGTTGACGGTCGTGCACGAGACCGGCGCCACCACCGGACGCGAGACGCGCATGTCGCGGCTCTATCCCGACACCGAGGTGCTGGTCTTCGGGCACAGCCACATCCCGTGGGACACCACCACCGAAACCGGGTTGCGACTGCTCAATCCCGGGTCGCCGACGGACCGCCGCCGCCAGCCGTTCTGCACCTACATGACGGCCCGCGTCGACGCCGGCGCGCTGACCGACGTCGAGCTGCATCGTCTGCCCAGGTAACGGGTACATACCTGCTACATAGCTTCCCCACATAGATAGCTCGGCTACAGAGGTACTATGGGTGCATATGAAATCACGCACCGATGTGGCGGGCGAGCTGTTCGGCGTGGTCGGCAGGTTCCGCCGGCAACTCCGCCGGTCGGTCGGTCACGGGTTCGATTCGTCACGGCTGTCCGAGTCGCAGTCGGAGCTGTTGTGGCTGGTCGGCCGGCGGCCGGGGATCTCGGTCAGCGCCGCGGCCGCCGAGCTGGGGTTGGTGCCCAACACCGCCTCCACCCTGGTCACCAAGCTGGTGTCGAGCGGTCTGCTGGTGCGGACGGCCGGCGACAGCGATCGCCGGGTGTGCCAGCTGCGGCTCGCCGAGCCCGCTCAGCAGGTCGTCGACGCATCCCGCGCCACCCGGCGGGCATTGCTGTCCGAGGTGATCGACGAGCTTGACGACGACCAAATCGAGGCTTTGACAAAAGGATTGGAGGTCCTCGACACGATGACCCGGACAATGAGAGAGCGGCGACCATGAGCGGATCGCTGCCGATGGCGGTCGACGCCAGGAACGTGACCTACCGGTACGGCCAGTTCACCGCCGTCGATGACGTGACACTGCAGGTACGGCCCGGTGAAACCATGGGCCTGCTGGGGCCCAACGGCGCCGGCAAGACGACCATGGTCCGGATGCTGACCACGCTGACCCCGGTCCAGCATGGCGAACTGCGCATTTTCGGGATGGACGCCCGCCGTCAAACCACCGACATCAGAAGCAATATCGGCTATGTGCCCCAACAGCTTTCGATCGAGCCCGCATTGACCGGCAAGCAGAACGTGGCGTGGTTCGCGCGGCTGTACGGGGTGCCGCGCGCCGAGCGTGCCGACCGCGTCGACCAGGCGCTGGTCGCCATGGATCTCATCGACGTGGCCGACCGGCTGGCGTCGTCCTACTCCGGCGGCATGGTCCGGCGCCTCGAGGTGGCGCAGGCGTTGGTCAACCGCCCGTCGCTGCTGGTGCTCGACGAGCCGACTGTCGGGCTCGATCCCATCGCGCGTGACGGCGTGTGGGAACAAGTGCAGAAGATGCAGGCCGAGTTCGGCATGACGGTGCTGCTGACCACGCACTACATGGAGGAAGCCGACGCGTTGTGTGATCGGGTCGCGCTGATGCACCGCGGTCAACTGCGCGCCGTCGGCACGCCCGACAGGTTGAAGGCCAAGGTGTCTGCCAACGCCACGCTCGAGGATGTGTTCCGTCATTACGCGGCGTCGGGTCTGGCCGATGAGGCGGACCCCGCGGAAGCCAACGGGTCGATTCGTGAAATTCGTTCCAGCAGAAAGGTGGCGCGCCGTGTCGGTTGATAACGCCGGGGCCGCAACACTGCTTCGCGCACCGCACGGATGGCAACGGGCCGGCGCGTTGGCCAGCCGCATCGGAGCGTTCGCGATCGTCGAACTGCAGAAGCTGCAGCACGACCGGACCGAACTTCTCACCCGGATGGTGCAGCCCGCGCTGTGGCTGTTGATCTTCGGGACGACGTTCAGCCACCTCCATGTGATCCCCACCGGATCGGTGTCGTATCTGGCGTTCCTGGCACCGGGGATCATCGCCCAGTCGGCGCTGTTCATCTCCATTTTCTATGGGATACAGATCATTTGGGACCGCGACGCCGGCGTGCTGGCCAAGCTCATGGTGACGCCCGCGCCGGCCTCGGCGCTGATCACCGGCAAGGCGTTTGCGGCCGGGGTCCGTTCGGTGGCCCAGGTGGTGGGCGTGCTGGCGCTGGCGTACGTGATGGGTGTCGGCCTGACGGTCAATCCGTTGCGGATCGTGGCGGCGATGGCCATCGTCATGCTCGGCGCCGCCTTTTTCGCCTGTCTGTCCATGACGCTGGCCGGGTTGGTCCGCAGCCGTGACCGCCTGATGGGGATCGGGCAAGCGATCACGATGCCCTTGTTCTTCGCCTCCAACGCCCTGTATCCGGTCGACGTGATGCCGGCGTGGCTGCACGTGCTGAGCAAGGTCAACCCGCTCAGTTACGAGGTGAACGCGCTGCGCGCGCTGTTGATCGGCACCCCCTTCAACCCCGCGGACATTCTGGTGCTGGTGGTGGCCGCGGTGCTCGGAATCGTCACGGCGTCAACGCTTTTGCGTCGCTTGGTGGCCTGATCCGCCGGAAGGCGATAGCGCACGCGCTACCGGACCGCAAGGTGGGCGCATGATTCCGAAAGCCGATCGTGACCCGACCGTGACGATTTCCGCGCGAGGCCCAATCGTTAGCTAACCGCGATCTGACATCCCGGCCGCGACAAACGAATTCGGCCCTCCCGCTGTGTTTGACTCCCCGAGAACAGATTCGACCGCACCCTGCGGCAGATGAAAGTTGGGATGGGTAGAGAGCTATGTCGTTCTTCGAA
This sequence comes from Mycobacterium colombiense, assembly GCF_003284935.1. GTDB lineage: Bacteria > Actinomycetota > Actinomycetes > Mycobacteriales > Mycobacteriaceae > Mycobacterium > Mycobacterium arosiense_A. Next base: position 54,710 of record NZ_QMEV01000007.1, on the reverse strand, counting down.
AAGTTGCGTGGCGCAGCGGCTACCATGCCGCGCCGACTGGCGATCGCGGCTATGGGGGCCTCCCTGCTGTCCGGCCTTGCCGTTGCCTCTGGCGGCTCCCCCGTCGCGGGAGCCTTCTCCAAGGCGGGGCTTCCGGTTGAATACCTCGAGGTGCCGTCGCCGTCGATGGGCCGCAACATCAAGGTCCAGTTCCAGGGCGGCGGACCGCACGCCGTTTACCTGCTCGACGGCCTGCGCGCGCAGGACGATTACAACGGCTGGGACATCAACACCCCCGCCTTCGAGGAGTTCTACCAGTCCGGCCTGTCGGTGATCATGCCGGTCGGCGGCCAGTCCAGCTTCTACAGCAACTGGTACCAGCCGTCCTCGGGCAACGGGCAGAACTACACCTACAAGTGGGAGACCTTCCTGACCCAGGAGATGCCGCTGTGGATGCAGGCGAACAAGCAGGTCTCGCCGGCCGGCAACGCCGCGGTCGGGCTGTCGATGTCGGGCGGCTCCGCGCTGATCCTGGCGGCCTACTACCCGCAGCAGTTCCCCTACGCCGCGGCACTGTCGGGCTTCCTCAACCCGTCCGAGGGCTGGTGGCCAACCCTGATCGGGCTGGCGATGAACGACGCGGGCGGTTACAACGCCAACAGCATGTGGGGGCCGTCCAGCGACCCGGCGTGGAAGCGCAACGACCCGATGGTCCAGATTCCGCGACTGGTCGCCAACAACACCCGCATCTGGGTCTACTGCGGTAACGGCACGCCCAGCGACCTCGGCGGCGACAACATGCCGGCCAAGTTCTTGGAAGGCATGACGCTACGCACCAACGAGCAGTTCCAGAACAACTACGTGGCCGCGGGCGGACGCAACGGTGTGTTCAACTTCCCGGCCAACGGGACGCACTCGTGGCCCTACTGGAACCAGCAGTTGGTCGCGATGAAGCCCGACATCCTGCAAACCCTCAACACGGTCAACGCCGCACCGGTTAGCGCCCCCGCCGCTAGCCCTCCCGCGGCCTGAGGCCAAAAAGCCAGCATCGGCAGTAGCGCACCGGTCAGCGCTACTGCCGATGCTTTTTCCTCAGGCCTCCTTGAGCAGGGCCCGGCGGTCGGAGTGGAAGTACGTGTAGCCGGTGGTCAGCGCGCACACCACGGTGGCCACCACCAGCATCCACGTTCCGTTGACGAACAGGCTGATGAAGCCACCCGCGGCGGCGCCCAGCACCAGGCTGGCGAACAGCAGAAAGTAGCCCAGCCAATCCGCGGCCGTCCCACCCGCGATGTGGCGTTCGATGCCCTGACCCATCTTCACCAGCGTGCCGGTGACATAGCTCAGCGGAACCGACACCTCACCGTCCTTGACGAACGACGTGTTCAAGGCCCCAATCCCGAACGCCACCAACATGATCGGCGCGAAATCGAGCAGGTTCTCGGTCCAGCCCTCGTCGACGACGTCGACCGCGGTCGCCGCCGCCAAACTGAACGTCGTCAGCACCGTGGGCCCGTGCGGGTGCGCCACCCAGAAATGCCGCCGGCATACCGAAGCGATGATCACGCCCGCGACGAAGCACGCGATCAACACACCCGCCGAAATCGACAGCACCACGTCCCCGCGGAAGAACCCGAGCGCCGCCCGCTGGGCGTTGCCTGTCATAAAGGTCACAAAGTATCCGGCGGAATGCGTATAGGCGGTCGCCCCCAATATCCCGGCCAGCACGGCCAGGACCCACGACAACCGCGTTTCACTGTTGTTGATCTCGTTCGGCACACGCACATGCTGTCAGACAGTCGCGGCACGCGCAGCGCACGCGAGGCCGGGCCAGAGACGGCGACGCGCTAGGCGGCGGTGAGACGGGCGATGGAGCGCAACGGGATCGGCAACCAGGCCGGCCGGTGCCGGGCCTCGTAACCGGCCTCATAAACGGCCTTGTCGAGCTCGTAGGCCGCCAGCAGCTGCGCCGAATCGCGCGGATCCGTGCCGGAGGCGGCCGCGTAGCCGTCGCAGAACGCGGTGCGGTTGCGCTCGACCCACTCGCGGGCCCGGGCCGCCAACTGCTTGTCGTCGGCCTGGTCGACCAATGGCCCGTACGCGGCGTACTCGAACGAGCGCAGCACGCCGGCCACGTCGCGCAGCGCCGAGTCGGGTGCACGGCGTTCCTCGAGCGGCTGCCCGGGCTCGCCCTCGAAATCGATGAGCAGCCAGCGCTCCGGCGTGCGCAGCACCTGGCCCAGGTGCAGATCGCCGTGGACGCGCTGGACGGTGATCGTCTCGGTGACCAGCTTGGCGAACCGCTCCTCGATCGTCGCCGCGTGCTCCTCGAGCTCGGGTACCAGGGCCGCGGTCGCGGACAGCCGCGCCAGCACGTTGTCCACCGGAAATACGGCCTGCGAGGTGCCGAGGGTCTCGGCCAGGGTGGCGTGCACGGAAGCCACGGCCTCGCCAAGCCGGTAGGACTCTCCGGCGAAGTCGCCGCCGACCTCGTACGCGTACAGGTCGCCCTCGGCGAACAGGTCACGAACGCTGGCGGTGGCCATCGCCCAGCCCTCCGCTGAGTTGGCCGCGAATTCGGTGACCATGCCCAACGGCCACGCCGCGTCGGCGCCGCCGTCGCGGCCGGTCATCTCGTAGGTCCCCAGCAGCCGCGCGACGTGCGGGTTGCCGGCCCGGCCGAGGACGCGGTTCAGCTCGATGTCGGGGTTGATGCCGCTGCTGACGCGGCGGAACACCTTGAAGATGGCGTCGCGGTCGAAGATGACGCTGGTATTGGACTGCTCGGCGTCGGAGACGTGCGGCATCGCCTCCAGCGGGAGCTTTACGCCCGGCTCTTTGGCGAAGATCACCTCGGCGCCCGACGCGTCGCGCACGGCCGACGAGTCGATCAGGGAGAGCAGCAACCGCGGCGCCTCCGCGTCGTACATCGCGTCGAACCCGGTCCGGTCGTCGGCCGAACCGATGGTGGCGACGCTGCTGTACTCGGAGACCGGTGCGGCATCCCATCGCACGATCACCTGGTACCGGTGGCGTGAACCGTCGGCGTAGTCGGCGTCGACGAGGACCAGGTCGAGGTCGTCGTCGAGCGGGACGACAACACTGGACTCGGCGCGCGACAGTTGCCGGTTACGTCCGGCGTACCAACGTTGCTGTGGAAGCCACTCAGACCACGGCAGCTTGGCTGGCTGAGTCATTTGGGCCACTCCTCCTTATGCGCATCAGTCTGCCTCGTCGCGGGTCGCGGGGTCGTCATGCGTCCTCCGCGCATCCGGTCAGCTGGAACCAGTAGAAACCGTGTCCCGGCAGTGTCAGCAGGTAGGGCAGGTGGCCGATGCGCGGGAATTCCACGTGCCCGGTCAGCTCGACCGGCGTGCACCCGCTCCAGTGCTGCAGGTTCAATTCGATCGGCTGGGGAAAGCGGGAGAGGTTGTTGACGCACAGCACGGTGTCGCCGTCGTCGGATGCCTGCCGCACGAACGCCAGCACCGACGGGTTCGAGCCGCCGAGCTCTTCGAACGTTCCGATCGCGAAGGCCGTATGGCGGCGCCGCACCGCCAGCATGGTCCGGGTGAAGTTCAGCAGCGACGTGTTGGTGTCGCGCTGGGCCTCGACGTTCACCGCCTGATAGCCGTAGACGGAGTCCTGGCTGGGCGGCAGGTAGAGCCGCCCGGGATTCGCCTTGGAAAAGCCCGCGTTGCGGTCCGGCGTCCACTGCATCGGCGTGCGCACGCCGTCCCGGTCGCCGAGCCAGATCACGTCGCCCATGCCGATCTCGTCGCCGTAGTACAAGACCGGCGAGCCGGGCAGCGACAGCAGCAGCGCGGTGAACAGCTCGATCTGGTTGCGGTCGTTGTCCAGCAGCGGCGCCAACCGGCGGCGGATGCCGACGTTGGCCTTCATCCGCGGATCCTTGGCGTACTCGGAGTACATGTAGTCGCGCTCTTCGTCGGTGACCATTTCCAGCGTCAGCTCGTCGTGGTTACGCAGGAAGATCCCCCACTGGGCCATGTCCGGGATCTCGGGCGTCTGGGCCAGGATCTCCGAGATCGGAAAGCGAGATTCGCGGCGCACCGCCATGAAGATGCGCGGCATCAGCGGGAAATGAAATGCCATGTGGCATTCGTCACCGCCGGTGGTGGCGTCGCCGAAGTATTCGACGACGTCGGCCGGCCACTGGTTGGCCTCGGCCAGCAGCACCCGTCCCGGGAATTCGTCGTCGATGACCTTGCGCACGCGCTTGAGGAAGGCGTGGGTCTCGGGCAGGTTCTCGCAGTTGGTGCCCTCGCGTTCGAACAGGTAGGGCACGGCGTCGAGCCGGAACCCGTCGATGCCCAGCTCGAGCCAGAAGCGCAGCACGTCGATCATCGCTTCCTGCACGGCCGGGTTGTCGTAGTTCAGGTCCGGCTGATGCGAGAAGAACCGGTGCCAATAGAACTGCTTGCGCACCGGGTCGAACGTCCAGTTCGACTCTTCGGTGTCGATGAAGATGATCCGGGCGTCGGTGTAGCGCTCGCTGGTGTCGCTCCACACGTAGAAGTCGCCGTACGGGCCGTCGGGGTCGTGCCGCGACTCCTGAAACCACGGGTGGGAGTCGGACGTGTGGTTCATCACCAGGTCGGTGATGACCCGGATCCCGCGCTCGTGCGCGGCGTTGAGCAGCGCGACGAAACCCTCGACCGTCCCGAATTCGGGCAGCACCTTGTAGAAGTCCCGGATGTCATACCCGCCGTCGCGCAGGGGCGAGTCGTAGAAGGGCGGCAGCCAGATGCAGTCGATGCCCAACCACTGCAGGTAATCCAGTCGTTGCAGCAGCCCGCGCAGGTCACCGGACCCGTCCGCGTTGCCGTCCAGGAAGGCCCGCACCAGCACCTCGTAGAACACGGCGTGCTTGAACCACGTGGGGTCGGTGGGCAGCGCGGCGGCGTTGTTGAAATCCTCGGCGTCGGGGTGCTCGACGACGCCGTCCTGGACGTGACTGCCCCCCTCGGGATGGTGCTCGACAGCTTCTCTTGCGTCGTTCATCAAATCCACGATGCCACGGGTACCCTGGGCGCGACTTTCGGAATCACGCCCACACGCTTGTGACGAAACACGCCCGGTGACAAATGAATTGACTCCCCGCGGGGTCTCGCCGGCGTGGATGTCAGGCCGGCGGACCCTCCGCCAGTGTGATGTTCGCGGTGCGCTCACCGCCGTCGTTGGACCGGTAGTGCACCGTGATCGCGTCGCCGGGGTGATGCGGAACGAGCACCTCGGTCATGGACGTCGCCCCGGTGATCGCGACGTTGTCGACGCCGGTGATGACGTCGCCGGGCGCGATGCCGGCGGCGCCGGCGGGACCGGTGCTCACCACCCGCTGCACCCGCGCGCCGTTGCCGTTGTTGTCCATCACGCCCAGGCCGAGGAACGCGGTGGGACCGATGTGCACGGTGTTCGAGCCGGCGCCCGACCGGATCTGCCCGGCGACGCCCATCGCGCGTCCGATGGGGATGGCGAAGCCCTGACCGCCGGACATCTTGTAGCTGTCGGTGGCGGCGGTGTCCACGCCGATCACCTGACCGGCGTTGTTCACCAACGGCCCGCCGGAGTCACCGGGCTTGATCGGCGCGTCCGCCTGGATGAGGCCACCCAGGCTCTCCTGAGCGCCGGTCAGGGTGTCCGTCGCCGAGACGCTCTGGTTCAGTGCGACGACCTTGCCGGTCACCGCGTTGGGCGTGCCGCCCTGCCCATTGACGTTGCCGAGCGCGACGACGGGTTCTCCCACCGCGGCCTCGCCGCCGATCACGGCGGTGGGCAGGCCGGAGGCGCCGCGCAGTTGCAGCACCGCGATGTCCTGCGTGCGGTCATAGCCGACCACGTCGACGGCGTAGGTCTGCCCGTTGCCGACGTCGAATGCGCTGATGTCGGTGGCGCCGGAGATCACGTGGTTGTTGGTCAGGACGACGCCGTTGGGATCGATGACGATGCCCGTTCCGGCGCCCACCGCATTGTTGTAGCCGAACTTGGTGTCGATGTTGACCACCTGCGGCCCGACCTGACCCACCATCGCCGACGGATCCAGCGGCGACTGGGGACGATCGGTGTACCGATCCAGCGCCAGGTTCGACGGTGACGCCACCGCAGGCGCAAGGCCCACACCGGTTCCCAAGCCGAGGCCCAGCCCGACCACGGTCAGCGCGCTGACCAACCATGACCACCGGACGGCGCGGCGGTGCGATTTGCTCATCGGTGTCACCCTCCTGCTTTGCGGTAGAGAACAAACTGTCCCGGCCTCAAGCTCTTGGCGGCACATTTGTGTGTATATAACCGTAATGCAGATAGCTATGCACGACATGTGTCAGGTCTGACGAGGCTCGTCGGCTTCCGGTGCATACTTCCCGGTCGTCCTAAGCTGGCCCGGTGGGCGAATTCGACCCCAAGGCCCGCTTCACCGAGTCCCCGGTGGCCCGACTGGCCACGGTTGCCCCCGGCGGGCAACCACACGTCGTGCCGGTGGTCTTCGCGGTCGCCACCGACGCCCGGGACGGCTCCGACGTGGTGTACACGGCCGTCGACGCGAAACCGAAAACGACGCGGCGGCTGCGCCGCCTGGCCAACATCGACCGCAACCCGCGCGTGAGCCTGCTGGTCGATCACTACGCCGACGACTGGACCCAGCTGTGGTGGGCGCGCGCCGACGGTGTCGCCACGATCCACACCGACGGGGACGCCGCAGACCTGGGCTACCGGCTCCTGCGCGCGAAATACCCCCAGTATCAATCGGTTTCACTGGACGGACCGGTTATAGCGGTGGCGGTGCGGCGTTGGTCCGGCTGGCATTACTGATCGGGGCCCCGAACCGTCGCGGCGCGCGCACCACTCGATCTGGCCCGACGGTCTTGTGGTCTACCGAAGTTGGGTGAATGGTAGCTAGTTAGGTGCTAGCGAGGTCAGCAACGGTGCGTCCCGGCATCTGGAGGAAAGTCATGGCCGACAGGACAAATACTTCCCAAGGCGCGGGGAACGCCCCCACCGCCGACGGTCCGGACCAAATCCGCAACGTGGTGCTGGTGGGCCCGTCCGGGGGCGGCAAAACCACACTCGTAGAAGCCCTGTTGGTCGCCGCCGGTGTGTTGACCCGAAGCGGCTCGGTCGCCGACGGCAGCACGGTCTGCGACTACGACGACGCCGAGATCCGCCAGCAACGGTCGGTGGGTGTGGCCGTGGCATCGCTGTCGCACGACGGCGTCAAGGTCAACCTGGTCGACACCCCCGGATACGCCGACTTCGTCGGCGAGTTGCGCGCCGGACTGCGGGCCGCGGACTGCGCGCTGTTCGTGATCGCGGCCAACGAGGGCGTCGACGAGCCCACCAAATCGCTGTGGCAGGAATGCAACCAGGTCGGTATGCCCCGCGCCGTGGTGATCACCAAGCTCGACCACACCCGCGCGAACTACGCCGAAGCCCTGGCCGCCGCGCAGGATGCCTTCGGCGACAAGGTTTTACCGCTGTATCTGCCCACCGGCCTGCCCAACTGCAGCGGCCTGATCGGACTGCTGTCGCAGAAGCGCTACGAATACACCGACGGCACGCGGGCCGTGCAGGCGCCGAATCCCTCCGACGCCGAGCATATCGAGGAAGCGCGCGGCGCCCTGATCGAAGGAATCATCGAGGAGTCCGAGGACGAGTCGCTGATGGATCGCTATCTCGGGGGCGAGGCCATCGACGAATCCGTGCTCATCGCGGATCTGGAGCGGGCCGTCGCCCGGGCCTCGTTCTTTCCGGTGATCCCGGTCTGCAGCAGCAGCGGCGTCGGCACCCTGGAATTACTGGAGGTCGCCACGCGCGGCTTCCCGTCTCCGCGGGAACACCCGCTGCCGGAGGTCTTCACGGCGGTCGGTGCGCCGCACGCCACCCTGACGTGCGATGCGGACGCGCCGTTGCTCGCGGAGGTGGTGAAGACGACGTCGGACCCCTACGTGGGCAGGGTCAGCCTGGTCCGGGTGTTCTCCGGCACCATCAGGCCCGACACGACGGTCCATGTGTCGGGCCATTTTGCGTCGTTCTTCGGCGCCGCCAACGGTAACGGCCACGCCCACCCCGACCACGACGAGGACGAGCGCATCGGGGTGCTGTCCTTCCCGCTGGGCAAGCAGCAGCGCCCGGCGGCGAGCGTGGTGGCGGGTGACATCTGCGCGATCGGGAAGCTGAGCCGCGCCGAAACGGGTGACACGCTTTCAGACAAATCCGAACCCCTGGTCTTGAAGCCCTGGACCATGCCCGAGCCGCTGCTGCCGGTCGCCATCGCGGCGCACGCCAAGACCGACGAGGACAAGCTGTCGATGGGGCTGGGACGGCTGGCCGCCGAAGATCCGACACTGCGGATCGAGCAGAACTCCGAGACGCATCAGATCGTGCTGTGGTGCATGGGCGAATCGCACGCCGGCGTGGTGCTCGACGCGCTGGCCAACCGCTACGGGGTCACCGTCGATACCGTGGAACTGCGGGTCCCGCTGCGAGAAACGTTCGGCGGCAAGGCAAAAGGCCATGGCCGCCACGTCAAGCAGTCCGGCGGGCACGGGCAGTACGCCGTGTGCGACATCGAGGTGGAGCCGCTGCCGGAGGGTTCGGGATTCGAGTTCGTCGACAAGGTGGTCGGCGGGGCGGTGCCGCGCCAATTCATTCCGAGTGTGGAGAAGGGTGTGCGCGCCCAGATGGAGAAGGGCGTGCACGCGGGCTACCCGGTGGTCGACATCCGCGTCACGCTGCTCGACGGCAAAGCGCACAGCGTCGACTCGTCGGACTTCGCGTTCCAGATGGCCGGCTCGCTGGCGCTGCGGGAGGCCGCGGCGGCAACCAGGGTGGCGCTGCTCGAGCCCATCGACGAGATCTCGGTGCTGGTGCCCGACGACTACGTCGGCGCGGTGATGGGTGACCTGTCCAGCCGGCGCGGCCGGGTGCTGGGCTCCGACACCGCGGGCAACGAACGCACCGTGGTCAAAGCCGAGGTGCCCCAGGTGGAACTGACCCGGTACGCCATCGACCTGCGGTCGCTGGCGCACGGCGCGGCGTCGTTCACCCGGTCGTTCGCCCGTTACGAACCGATGCCGGAATCCGCGGCCGCCAGGGTGAACGCCACCGTCTAGGGCCCTGGCCCGTCAGGCCGTCCGACCGAACCGCGCGGCCACCGCGCGGCGGTCCAGCGAACCCTTTGCGGTGTGCGGCAATTCATCGGCCTGCTGGAACTGGGCCGGCACCTCGAAAGGGGCCAACCGGCCGCGGCAGAACGCCGCCAGTTCGTCGGGGGTCGGCGCCGCCGATCCGCGCGCGACGATGACCGCCGCCACCGCCTCGCCGTAGAGCTTGTCCGGCACGCCGAACACGCCCACCTCGAGCACGGCGGGATGGCTGGCCAGGACGCCCTCGACGCGCTCCGGTGAAATCTTTTCCCCGCCCCGGTTGATGAGCTCCTTGATCCGGCCGCGGATGACGAGATCGCCGGCCGGTGACAGGGTGCCCAGGTCCCCGGTGTGCAGCCATCCTTCGGTGAAGTTGGCGGCGGTGATCGACGGGTCGCCGAGGTAACCGCGCACCACGGTGGGGCCGTGCAGCCAGACTTCGCCGACGGCCTCCGCGGGCAGCGCCTGACCGTCCGGCCCGACGATCCGGATTTCCGGACCGGTCGAGCGGCCCACGAGACCCGGTGTGGCACCGGGGTTTTCGCTATGTCCGGCGCCGCCGATGGCCGTCGTTGCCACCTGGTGGGTGGACTCGGTCATCCCGAATGCGCACACCACCGGTGCCGAGAACGTGTCGTGCAGCGCCTGCGCGGTCTCGGCGGTCAGCGGCGCGCTGCAGCTCCGGATGAACCGCAGGGCGGGCGTGCGGTCCGGTTGCTCGGATCGCGCGCGTTCCAACAGGATTTGATGGATCGTCGGGACGGCGGTGTACCAGGTGGCGCCGACGGCCTCGATGTCATCCCAGAACGTATGCGCGGAGAACTTCCCGCGCGCGGGAAGCAGCACCGCTCCCCCGGACACCAGGGTGCCCAGCAGGGCGGCGAGCAGTCCGTGGCCGTGGTAGAGCGGCATCACCGCCACCGTCGCGTCGCGCGGACCCAACCCGTACCCGGCGACGATGGCCGCCACCGAGGCGGCGATGTTATGGCGGGTCCACGGAACCATTTTGGGCACTCCGGTGGTCCCGCCGGTGAACATGATCATGGCGTCGTCGTCGCGCAGGCCCTCCGGTGTCGAGACGTCCGGCCGGGGCGCCGCGGTGACGTCCAGGGTGACCGCCGGGGCGGTGCCGTCAGGCCCGACCGTCACCGCGACGGGCCACCGCGGGGGTGCCGCCCGGTCACAGTCGGCGTCGCCGGGTTGGTCGACGAGCACCACCCGGGCACCGACCGCATCGCTGCGGGCGCGCTGGTCGGCGAGGGGCAAAGCCGGATCCAGGGGAACCGCAACGAGATTCGCGCGCGACGCCGCCAGCAGTGCGACGACGAATTCGGCGTTGCTGGCTGCGCGCAGCGCGACGCGATCCCCCGGCTGCAGGCCGCCGGCCTGCAGCCGGGTGGCCAGATCATCGACCAGCCCGATCAGGTCGCGGTAGTTCACGGGTGTGCGTTCGGCGGTGACGACCAACGCCCGCGCCTGCGGCGACCGGCGTGCCGCCGCCTCGACCAGGTCGGCCAGACGGGGGCTGGCGGATTCCGTCGAGCCCTGGCCGCTGCCAATCGCCTCAGACCTCATCACCGTGCTCCTTCCACTTCTTCTACCGCTGCCCACCCTGCCGCGCGGGCTTCTGGGCCGTCCAATATCGATCCGCTCACGATCGATAACCGGCGGCTATCGAACCGCCACGACGGGCCGTTGAGCTGGCACGATAGACAACGCGAATCACCGGATAGTGCCTTCGTCTTGGACACGCGGTGTGCGCTGGGGCCACAGTGAGGGCTACAGCAGTACCCGCCCGGCGCGTCGAGCCCGCCGACCGCACGCATCCGAGGAGTCGTCACATGTCCACAGCTTCGGCATCCGGAAGCTCGGCGCCCGAGCCGACACGCCTGACCGACGGCTTTCACCTGGTGGTGGATGCGCTCAAGGCCAACGGTGTCGAGACCATCTACGGCATCGTCGGCATCCCGATCACCGACCTCGCCCGCATCGCGCAGGCGTCCGGAATCCGCTACATCGGTTTCCGGCAGGAAGCCTCGGCCGGAAATGCCGCCGCCGCAGCCGGATTCCTCACCCGCCGCCCCGGCGTGTGCCTCACGACGTCCGGACCCGGCTTCCTCAACGCGCTGCCGGCCCTGGCGAATGCGACCACGAATTGCTTTCCGATGATTCAGATTTCCGGTTCCAGCAACCGGGCGCTGGTGGATCTGCAGCGCGGCGATTATCAGGACCTGGACCAGCTCAACGCCGCGCAGCCGTTCGCGAAGGCCGCCTATCGGATCAGCCGGATCGAGGACATCGGGCGCGGCATCGCCCGCGCCATTCGCACCGCGGTCTCCGGGCGGCCCGGCGGCGTCTACCTGGACATCCCCGGCGAGGTGCTGGGCCAGGCCATGGACGCCGTCGCGGGGGCGGACTCGATCTGGCGGGTCGTGGACCCCGCGCCCCGGCAGCTGCCGGCGCCCGAGGCGATCGAACGCGCGCTGGACGTGCTGGCACACGCGCAGCGGCCGCTGATCGTGCTCGGCAAGGGCGCGGCGTATGCCCAGGCCGACAACGTGATTCGTCGGTTCGTCGAGTCGACGGGGATTCCGTTCCTGCCCATGTCGATGGCCAAGGGCCTACTGCCCGATTCACACCCCCAGTCGGCCGCGGCCGCCCGCTCGCTGGCGATCGCCCGCACCGACGCGGTCCTACTGGTCGGCGCCCGGCTGAATTGGCTGCTGGGTCATGGGGATTCGCCGCAGTGGAGCCCAGACGCCAAATTTTTGCAGGTGGACATCGCCGCCGCCGAGTTCGACAGCAACCAGCGGATCGATGCGCCGCTGGCCGGCGACATCGGCTCGGTGCTGTCCGCACTGTGTGACGGCGTGGCCGTGCGGCCCATCACCGCGCCACCGGAGTGGACGCGCGAGCTGGCCGAGCGCCGCGCCCGCAACGACGCCAAGATGCGCGACCGTCTGGCCGACGATCCGCACCCCATGCGGTTCTACAACGCGCTCGGTGCGATTCGCTCTGTCCTGCAGGACAACCGGGACGTGTACATCATCAACGAAGGGGCCAACGCGCTCGACCTGGCCCGCAATGTCATCGACATGGAGCTGCCGCGGCACCGGCTCGACACGGGCACCTGGGGCGTGATGGGCATCGGGATGGGCTACGCGATCGCCGCGGCCGTCGAGACCGGCAAGCCGGTGGTCGCGATCGAGGGTGACAGCGCATTCGGCTTCAGCGGCATGGAGATCGAAACCATCTGCCGCTACCGCCTGCCGGTCACCGTCGTCATCCTCAACAACGGCGGCGTCTACCGCGGCGACGAGGCCGCACCCCGCACGGCCGCGACGGCGTCGGATCCGGCGCCGACCGTACTGAACGCCCGCGCGCGCCACGAACTGCTCGCGGAAGCGTTCGGCGGCAAGGGATATCACGTCGCCGACCCGTCGGAGCTGCGCGCCGCGCTGAGCGAGGCGATCGGCTCCGCGGGGCCGTCGATCATCGACTGCGAACTCGACCCGGCGGCGGGGGTGGAAAGCGGGCACCTGGCCAACCTGAACCCGGCCAGCGCGGCGACACCGCGGCCGGTCAACGCCGGCGGGTAACTCCGAGCAGCTGCGCGTCGAAGAACTCGTTGAGCGCCAGCTGCCCGGCGGACGCGGCCAGCGCGCGGGCGATCGGTGAGCCGGGCCCGGTGGCGTTGGTGGCCAGGGCGACATCGGCCTTGAGCACCGGATCGACCAGTTCCACCGCCCGGATGTCGGGCCCGAGCGGCGATGTCCACAGCCACGTGTGCGGGACGATGGACGCACAGTTGCCCGCCGACGCCTGAGCGAATAGCGATGCCACGGAATCGGTTTCGACCTGCGGGCTGACGGCGATGGAATGGTCGGCGAAGGCCTTGTCGATGATCTGACGATCGCGCATGTCGGGCGTGAGCAACGCCAACGGCAACTGGGCGGCTTGGACCCAGGTCATCGTCGCCGCGCCGGATCCCACCATGTCCGCGGGCGCCAGCAGCACGTAGCGCTCCTGGTAGAGCGGAACCACGTTCACGTCATGAGCCTCGTCGGGCGCCGCGTGCACGATGGCGGCATCGAGCTCGAACTCGCGCAGGCGCCGGTACAGTTCGCTCGCCGCCAGGCGAGAAAGGATGTGCACCTTCACCAACGGGTGTGCCGAACAAAACGCCGAGAGCACCAGGGACGCCGTCGTGGACGCGGTCGGCACGGTACCCAACCGCAGCGTCCCGGTGATGCCGGAGCGCACGGCGTCCACTTCGGATTTGAACGCGTCGTGCTCGGCGAGAATCCGCCTGGCCCACACCACCAACCGCTCCCCTTCGGGCGTGAGGCCCTCGAAGCTGTGCCCGCGGTTGATCAGCGTGACGTTCAATTCCCGTTCCAGCTTGGCGATCGCCGCCGACAGCGCGGGCTGGGAAACGAAGCACTTTTCGGCCGCCCGGGCGAAGTGCCGCTCGGAAGCGACCGCAACGAAGTACTCCAGTTGGCGGAAGAGCACCCGCACTCCCTCGTATCCGGGCTCGGCATTTTCGGCACCGATCCCGCTGAGGCTAACGCGTTGCCGGCAGGTGGGCCAAGCAGGTCCGCGCGCCGCGACCCAGCGGTTGCCGCGACGGGTCCACACCCCTCGGCTGCGCCCCTGACGCAACTGAACCCGATCGGTGGTCGGATCGTTACCGTGGCGAGCGGGCCGAGCTGTCATTGTTTGCTGAAACCGGCCATCAGTGGGTAACCAGTAGGATATTCGTGTGTTGATCGCACCATCTCGAAGGGTGGACGCTATGCGTCGAGGCGTTCGTTATCTGTTTGTTATGGTCGCGATCACGGCGATGGGGCTGGTGGGACCGGTCGGTCACAGCACCGCCGCCGTGCCGGTACCGCAACCCACCCCGGACGTCGCCTCGGTTTTGCCCGCTAACGGGGCCGTGGTCGGCGTGGCCCACCCCGTGGTGGTGACGTTCACCGCCCCGGTGGCCGATCGGTCCGCGGCCGAGCGGTCCATTCACGTGACCTCGCCCAGCGGCACGCCCGGACACTTCGAGTGGGTCCACGACACCGTGGTGCAATGGGTCCCGAACCAGTACTGGCCCACCCACACCCACGTCTCGGTGGGCATTCAGGCCATGACGACCGGATTCGACACCGGTGAAGCGCTGCTGGGCGTCGCCAGCATTTCCAAGCACACCTTCACGGTGAGCAGGGACGGAGAGGTGCTGCGCACCATGCCGGCGTCGATGGGCAAGCCCAGCCGTCCCACCCCGATCGGCAGCTTCACCGCGCTGGAAAAGCAGCGCACCGTGGTGATGGACTCGCGGACCATCGGCATCCCCCTGAGCTCCCCCGAGGGATACAAGATCACCGCCTCCTACGCCGTGCGCGTCACCTGGAGTGGTGTCTACGTGCACTCGGCCCCGTGGTCGGTCGATTCCCAGGGCTACGCCAACGTCAGCCATGGCTGCATCAACCTCAGTCCCGACAACGCCGCCTGGTACTTCAACGAGGTGAACGTCGGGGACCCCATTCAGGTCGTGGCCTGAGCCGCACCGCGCGCATTTCGGCGCCGTCGGGGTTGATTGGCGCGCCACGGGCGCGGTGTGACAACCGTCACAACCGGTGAACGGAAGCCTGGCCCGCGGGGGTTCGTTCCGGTAGACGACTGGATCGAAACGGGAGGCGGGCCATGACCGATGAAGCGAAGCGAGCGAACGGCGGCTCCACAGGCCCGATCAGCGCGGCGCGCCAGCAGGTAGCCCAGCGCATCAGCGAATTGGACGCCCGCGACGACGAGTTCCGAAGCGCCAAGCCCGACCCCGCCCTGCAGAGCGCGGCACGCCAACCCGGCCTGCGGCTGCCGCAGATCCTGGAAACCTTTGCCCGGGGCTATGCCGAACGCCCCGTACTGGGGTGGCGGGCCCGCGCCTTGACGACCGACCCCGGCACCGGCCGCACCAGCGCGCAACTGCTGCCCCGGTTCGACACCATGACCTACCGCGAGCTGTGGGCCGACGTGCGCGCCATCGCCGCCGCCTGGCGACGCGACGCCACCAACCCCGTGGCGCCCGGGGACTTCGTCGCCACCGTCGGTTTCGCGAGCGCCGAATACCTCACCATCGATCTCGTCTGCGGCTATCTCGGCCTGGTGGCCGTGCCGCTGCAACACAACACGACCGCGTCACGACTGAAGCCGATCGTCGACGAGGTCGAGCCGTCCGTATTGGCCGCCGGTGTCGGCTATCTCGACCTCGCCGTCGAAGCCGTGCTCGGCACCACGTCGCTGCGGCGGGTGGTGGTGTTCGACTACCAGCCCGAGGTCGATGACCAACGCGAGGCGGTCGAACGCGCGCAGGCGAAGCTGGCCGGCGCCGGCATCCCGGTGACCATCGAGACGCTCGCGGCGGTGATCGAGCGCGGACGTAGCCTGCCCCCGGAGCCGATGTTCACCGGCGACACCGATGAGCGGCTGGCCATGATCATGTACACGTCGGGCAGCACCGGATTGCCCAAGGGCGCCATGTACACCGAGCGGATGCTCTGCAAGCTGTGGACCACCGAACTGATGCCCGACTTCACGGACACGCCGGTGATCAACGTGAACTTCATGCCGTTGAATCACCTGGGCGGCCGGATACCGCTGTCCACGGCCTTCCAGGCAGGCGGCACCAGTTATTTCGTCCCGGAAAGCGACCTGTCGACCTTGTTCGACGATTGGAACCTGGTGCGCCCCACCGAAATGGGGCTGGTGCCGCGGGTGGCGGAAATGCTCTACCAGCGCTACCAGAGCGCGGTCGACCGTCTCGAGGTGTCGGGCGTGCAACCCCGCGACGCGCAGGCTCAGGCGCAGGCCGAGCTGCGCGAGCAGGTCCTCGGTGGACGCGTGGTGACCGCGTTCTGCGGCACCGCCCCGCTGGCCGCGGAGATGCGCGCCTTCATCGAGACTTGTTTGGATGTCCACGTTCTCGACGGTTACGGCCTGACCGAGGTCGGCATGGTGACCAAGGACGGCAGGATCACCCAGCCGCCGGTGCTGGACTACAAGCTCATCGACGTCCCCGAGTTGGGGTATTTCCGCACCGACAAGCCCTATCCGCGAGGCGAATTGCTGGTGAAGTCGCTGACCGCGACGCCCGGATATTTCAAACGACCCGACGTCACCGCCAACGCGTTCGACGCCGACGGCTTTTACCGCACCGGTGACGTCATGGCCGAGCTGGAGCCGGGCCGGCTCGCCTATGTCGACCGCCGCAACAACGTGCTGAAATTGGCCCAGGGTGAGTTCGTCGCCGTGGCGCGCCTGGAATCGGTGTTCTCCAGCGCGGCTCTGGTTCGCCAGATCTTCGTCTACGGCAACAGCGAACGGCCCTATCTGCTGGCCGTGGTCGTCCCGACCGACGATGCCGCGCAGCGGTACGCCGGCGATGCCGACGGACTGAAGGCAGCTCTCGGCGAGTCGCTACGCCAGACGGCCAAGCTCGCCGAGCTGCAGTCCTACGAGGTGCCCGTCGACTTCCTGGTCGAGACCGAGTCGTTCAGCGAGGACAACGGCCTGCTGTCCGGAGTGGGCAAGCTGCTGCGGCCAAAGCTCAAGGAGCACTACGGCGCTCGGCTCGAACAGCTGTACGCGGAGCTGGCCGAGAACCGGGTGGCCGAACTGCGCGCCTTGCGCGAAGGCGCGGCCGACCGGCCGGTGATCGTGACGCTCGCCCGCGCGGCCGAGGCGCTGCTGGGCTTGGCCGGCGGCCCCCCGCCACCGGACGCTTTATTCATCGATCTCGGCGGCGATTCCCTGTCGGCGCTGACCTTTTCCAACCTGTTGCGGGACATCTTCGACGTCGAGGTACCGGTGGGGATGATCACCGGACCGGCAACCGATCTGGGTCAGCTCGCGAAATACGTTGAGGCCGAGCGTGACTCGGAATCCCGGCGGCCCACGTTCGCCACGGTGCACGGTCAGGGCGCGACGCAGGTCCGCGCCTCGGACCTCACGCTGGACAAGTTCATCGACGCCACCACCCTGGCCGAGGCCCCGGCGCTGCCGCGCGCGACGGGCACACCTCATACCGTGCTGCTCACCGGTGCCAATGGTTACCTCGGGCGTTTCCTCCTCCTGGAGTGGCTCGAACGGCTGGCCGAAACCGGCGGAACTCTCATCGCGGTCATCCGCGCCGCGGACACCTCGGCCGCCGCCAAACGGCTCGAGGCTGTGTTCGACAGCGGGGATCCGCAACTGCTGGAGCGGTTCCGCGCGCTGGCCGCCGACCACCTCGAGGTCATCGTCGGCGATATCGGCGAGCCCAATCTTGGCCTGGCACAGCCGACGTGGGAGCGCCTGGCGCACAGCGTGGATTTGATCGTGCACCCGGCCGCGCTGGTCAACCACGTGCTGCCCTACGACCAACTCTTCGGTCCCAACGCGGTGGGGACCGCCGAGCTGATTCGCCTGGCCATCACGACGCGGATCAAACCCGTCACGTACATGTCGACCGTCGCGGTGGCCCTGTCGGTCGATCCGGCCACGTTCGCCGAGGACGGTGACATCCGCACCGTCAGCGCGGTACGGCCGGTCGACGACAGCTACGCCAACGGCTACGCCAACAGCAAGTGGGCCGGGGAGGTGTTGCTGCGCGAGGCGCACGACCTGTGCGGCTTGCCGGTCGCCGTATTCCGGTCCGACATGATCCTGGCGCACAGCCGGTATGCCGGCCAGCTGAACGTTCCGGATGCGTTCACCCGGCTGCTGTTCAGCTTGTTGATCACCGGCATCGCACCGGGCTCCTTCTACCAGGCCGATCCGCACGGAAACCGAGCGGTGGCCCACTATGACGGGCTGCCCGCCGACTTCGTCGCCGAAGCGGTGACCACGCTCGGCGAGCAGATCGCCACGGCCGCTGATACTTCCGGGGTTTACCGGTCCTTCGACGTGATGAACCCGCACGACGACGGCATCTCCCTCGATGTGTTCGTCGACTGGCTGATCGCCGCCGGGCACGACATCCGCCGCATCGACGACTACGACGAATGGTTGACCCGATTCACCACGGCCATCCGCGCGTTGCCGGACAAGCAGCGTCAGCTTTCGGTACTGCCGTTGTTGGACGCCTACCGCAAACCGGAGATACCGCTGCGCGGCGCGCCGGCCCCCACCGACGTGTTCCGCGACGCCGTGCGGGCCGCGAAAATCGGTGCAGACCACGATATTCCGCATCTGTCGGCGGCGCTGATCGATAAGTACGTCGCGGATCTGGGTTTACTGGGCCTGGTGTAACGACACCCGAATCAGCCGGGGAGCCCGTGTTTGATCGCGTCATCCTGCTTGCGGCCGATGTCGAGTGCGACCGCCGAATCGGTCGGGTCGTTGGGTGCGCTGTCGAATTCCAGGGTGACCAGCGCCTTGCCTTCGGTGAAGATCAACACGGTCATCGCCTGGGAGTTGTCCGGCGAGGTCCCCGATATGGTGACCCCGTTGGCCCCGACGGCAAGCGGTTGCCAGTTCCCGTTCACCTTGCCGTTGTAACTGCCTTGGGTGGTGGCCAATTCGGCCGCTGCCGCCGGCGGGTCGGCGGTAATCACGATGGTGTCCCACAGCCGGCGGCTGCTGTCGGCGTTGGCGAACAGCTGCGCGACTCCCGGGGCGTTGTTGGGGTTGAGCATGGGCGACTGGGGCGCGGTCAGGCCGCCCCCGACGTCGTTCTGCTTGATCAACAAGGAGCCGTAATCCGAGGGCTGTGCCGACGGCGGGCCGGTGACCGCGCTCGAAGTGGTCGACGCGGAGGAACTCGACGACGGCTGTGCGGTCTTGTCGGCGCCCCCGCAGCCGGCGCTTGCGGCCCCCACCACGATGACGGCAACGACACCGGCGGCGATGCCGATCCGATCAATTCCCACGCGTGTCCCTCCCACGTGTCATCGGTATCCGGCCTTCACCGCGGCTCCCGACGCCGCAGGCGAAATGGTGATGTACACCAGGCTTCCTACGAACATATGCCCACTCGCCACCCGGTGGGTAGCACTTTGACGCGCCTATGCTGGCGTGGGCAACGGGATCCTCGCGCGAAAGGAGATCGGTATGACGGCGGTAGCGGCGCGCGCAGTACGGTTCGACCGTTACGGGGGACGCGAGGTGTTGTACGTGGCGGACATCGAGATGCCCTCCCCCGGCCCGGGTGAGGTGGTCGTCGAAGTGCGAGCCGCGGGGATAAACCCCGGCGAGGCCGGCATCCGGACCGGGGCGATGCACGAGATCTTCCCGGCCACCTTCCCCTCCGGCCAGGGCAGCGACCTCGCCGGCGTCGTCACCGCCGTGGGGGCCGGCGTCACCGAGTTCTCGGTCGGCGACGAGGTGTTGGGATTCAGCATGCGCCGGTCCAGCCACGCCACGCACGCCGCGGTTCCGGTGGGCCAATTGATCCGCAAGCCTCCCCAACTCGGCTGGGAGGCAGCGGGTTCGCTTTATGTGGTCGGCGCGACGGCCTATGCGGCTGTGCGTGCGGTGGCGCCGCAACCGGGCGAGACGATCGCGGTGTCTGCCGCCGCGGGCGGGGTGGGCAGCCTGGTCGTGCAGCTTCTGGCCCTGCGTCAAGCCCGAGTGCTCGGCATCGCGGGGCCCGGCAATGCCGACTGGCTGCGCGCGCGGGGCGTTATCCCGATCGCCTACGGTGACGGGCTCGCCGAGCGGCTGCGTGCCGCGGCGCCGGACGGAATCGACGCCTTCATCGACCTGTTCGGCCCGGACTATGTCCAACTGGCCGTCGATCTCGGCGTGGCGCCCGATCGGATCGACACCATCATCTCCTTCCAGAAGGCCGGCGAAGTGGGCGCCAAGACCGAGGGCAGCATGGAGGCCTCGACACCCGAGGTGCTCGCCGAGATGGCCGAGCTGATCGTGTCCGGCGCCATCGAGTTCGACATCGCGGCGACCTACCCGCTGGACCGGGTCGCCGACGCCTATGCCGAGCTCGAGCGGCGGCACACCCACGGCAAAATCGTTCTGCTGCCGACCAACTCACAATGAGGCGGCCGGGCCGACGACGCCGGCCTGCACGATCTTGATGATGACGAATGCGACCGCGACCACCAGGTAACCCCGCAGCGTGAACAGCCCCGCCCGGCGCATCGGCGACATCGCCGGCCGATCGAGCAACGCGAGGTTGGGGGTTTGCCAGCCGGCGCGGTCCTGGCGGCGTACCGCGCGGCGCTCGGCGCGCGTCAGCGTCGCGGCATCGTCGAGCTCGTCGACCTCCCCGGGATCCAGGCCGCCCCCGAGCGTGCGCACGATGGCCTCGGCCTCGGTCAGGTTCCGGTGTCGCCGCCCGGCGACGATCATCACCGCGCCGCCGACGATGCCGACCACCGCACCGGCCGCCAGGCCCGCCTCGATGGTGCCCGTGGCGAGACCGGGGAAGAAGGTGGTCGCCGTCAATGCCAGTGACAGCAGCACCAGACACCACACGATGGTCCACGCAATGATGTTCTGCCGCACCGTGTTCACCCACGGTCCCAGCACCGCCCGATCGTTGCACAGCAGCACCAGGAAGACGGTCGCCGAGGGAAGCAGCACACCGGCGAGGGCCTGCACGCCCTGGGTCACCAGGCCCAGGATGTGATCGGGGCTGAAGGAGACCGCCGCCGAACACCCGAGCAGCAGCGCGTAGCCCCCGTAGAACAGGGGGGCCTCGCTGATCTTCCAGTGCAACGAGTGCCGCTTGCCCATGGCATCACCGACCGCATAGGTGGTCGCCAGCCCGACGGCGTTGGCGCCGATCAGCGACGCGTCCAGCAGGATGATGGCGAACAGCACGCCGACCGCGCGGCCCGGATGCGTGGACAACCCGGCGGCGACCGCGCCCGCGTCGGTGAAGTGACCCGCGTCGGCGGTGCCGGCCAAGCCGAACGCCGCCACCGCCATCAGCGCCGTCGCGCCGACCATGACCACGACGATCCCGATCACCAAATCCGCTCGGCCATAGGGGATCCAGCGGGCGGTGATGCGCTTGTCCACCACGTTGGACTGCTGGAAGAACAGCTGCCACGGCGCGACGGTGGTGCCCACGATCGCGACCACCAGCAACAGCACCGTCGAGTTGAGCCCACCTGGAAATTGCGGGATCAGGCCGGCGACGGTGGCTTTCGGGGCCGGATGCACCAGCACCACCATCGGGACGATCAAGACATTCACCGCGATCAGGAGGAACATCAACCCCTCCCAGCGGCGGAACGACCCGCCGGCCACCACGGCGAACAGCAGGACGGCGGCGGCCGGGACGGCGACGGCCCGCGGGCAGCCCAAGAAGCCGAGAGCCAGTGAAACACCGATGAATTCGGTGACGATGGTCAAGGCGTTGAGGATCAACAGATCGCCGACGCTGAAGGCGCCCCAAAACTTGCCGAACCGCTCGAAGATCAAGCGCGCGTGGCCAACCCGTGCCACCGCGCCCAGCCGCAGCACCATCTCCTGGTTGACGTACAGCACCGGAATCAGCAGGGCCAGCGTCCACAGCAGGCCCATGCCGTAGTTCTGGCCGGCCTGCGCGTAGGTCGCGACGCCACCGGCGTCGTTGTCGCCCACCATGACGATGAGCCCGGGACCGGTGATGACCGCCAGTGTCCGCAGGCGCCGCCAGCGTCCGCTGAACGCCCCGTGAGCGACGGTCCCGTCGCGCCGGATGCGCCCGAACGCACCGACGATGTCGCCGGCGTGCGCGCCATCCAGCACGGTCGCGTCTTCGGCACCGGAGGGTGCGCTTTCCGGCGTGGCAGTGGTCCGGCTGGGCGCCGGTGCCCGGCGGCCGCCGCCGGTCTGGATCGAAGTCATCGAATCCTCGCTATCTCGAGCGGTTCTCACGCCGCGGTGACGTTAGGGGGCGGTCGCGGTTGCGGCGCTCGACGCGCCCACGGCGGCGGACGACGCTATACCGTCCGCCGCCGAGGGCCTGCGGAACGGCTCAACGGTGGTTGCTGTCCGAGCCCGAGGCGTGCCCACCAAGCGACGCGGTGACCACCGCGATCGGCATCCTCGAGACGTACAGGTTGGCCCGCTCCTGGGGAGTCAGGCTGGCCCGCAGGTGAAACCTGTTGGCCAACAACCGGCCAGCACGAAGCATGGACCGTCCACGCATCCTGGAAGCGACGGAAAAACGGTGTGTAACAACAAAAGCCATGATTTTCTCCTGCCGAAGGGTCCGATCGGCATCGGCATGGCGGTTCAGCCGCGCGGGACCGGGCGAGGTCAGGCGGTGAAGGAAATGCCGGAACCGGATCGGGACAAGACGGATTTCGGATAGGGACTATCGCCGGGACTCATCTCGCCCTCACCTCCTCACGGCCAAGACACACGCGGGTGTCACTACATCACCAAAAACGAGAGAGGCAGGAATGACCCACGGCATAAACCGCGCGCCGCACCCCTCTCGTCGGAGCTTCGGCACTGCACGGCGTATCCGGACGTTACCGATGGTCGCGACCCGCTGCGTTCGGCTTCGCCGCGCTTGGGATCGCTCCCCGTCCAGAAGCCACTTGGGCTCAACCCTTAGTCCGGGAAGAGCTGTCCTGACCCGGGGCGTCTCTCGACGTTCGGGGTCAGTGGCCTGTATCCATGCAGACGCCTCACCTACCGAGGTGCTTGCGGAGTCCATAGTGGCACCGCGGTCGCAGCCTCGTCAAACGCATAACCGATCGCTGACGCCCACCGCCGCACTCCCAGCGCGCGCTCAGGCTGCCCGCCTAGGCTCGAATGCCATGACCACAACGTTGCAGGATGCCCGGGTCGCGTCGGTGCTCGACCGCATGTATGCCGAGTCGAAGAACCAGATGTCGCTGTTGCGCGAGCGGCGCGGAACTTTCGATCGGCCGATGACCGCCCAGGAGCGGGCCGAGGCGATGAGCGAGTTCTACATCCCGGTGACACCGGAAGCCGGCCGGTTGCTGTACTCACTGGTCCGGGCCACCCGACCGGCCACCATCGTCGAATTCGGTATGTCTTTCGGCATTTCCGCCCTTCACCTGGCCGCCGCGGTGCGCGACAACGGCACCGGCCGGGTGGTGACCACCGAGCTGAGCGACACCAAGATCGCCGCGGCCAAGCAGACGTTCGCCGAGACCGGCCTGGACGACGTCATCACCATCCTCGAAGGCGATGCGCTGTCCACGCTGGCGGATTTGCCGGGGCCGGTCGGATTCGTCTTGCTCGACGGCTGGAAAGACCTGTACCTGCCGATCATCGAGCTGCTCGAGCCGCGGCTGTCGCCCGGGGTGCTGGTCGTGGCCGACAACACCAATTCTGCCGACACCCAGCCGTATCTGGACCGGGTGCGCAACCCCGACAACGGCTATGTGAGCTTCAACTTCCAGGTTCGCGACAGCGACAGCATGGAGATCAGCTGCCGCACAAGCGGTTAGCGGCTACCTCAGCGATTCCTCGAGCCACGGCGTCAGCCACTTCACCCCTTCGGGGGTGAGGTGGACACCGTCGCTGCGCACCTTGATGCCGTCGACCTTGGCGGTATAGACACCGTCGGGGCACAGCTTCTTGTTCAAATCGAGGATCGCGACGTTCGGGTGGTGGCTAACGGTCTTGCGCAACATGGTGTTCCACAGGTTGACCCGGTCCGGCTGGTCCTCGGGATACAGGCGGCCGTCCGGTTTTTCACCGCCCCGGCTGTAGGGGACGGTGGCGACCACCACGTGGACACCGGTGGCACCGACGATGGTCAGCGCCCGCTCGAGCTCGCCGTTGAGGTAGGCGTCGAAGGTCGGGTCGCCGATGTGGGTCCACTGCCCCTCGTTCACCCGGTCCACCGTTTCCCAGCGGCCGATGACCAGCAGCGCGACGTCCGGCTGGTCCTGGCTGACCTGCCGCGACCAGCGGATCGGCCAGCCGTCGCATTCGGACCGTTGCTCCAACGTCTGGCCGATGTAGCGGTACGGGGTCCCGCGGACCAGGCTGCATCCGATGACCGTGTGATCGAGAAACGCGAACCCCGGCGTCGGGGGCAGGTAGTGCATCCAGGTCCAGCCGATCGAATCCCCGAACACCGAGACGGTGAACGGCCGGTTGGCATCCCGCGGCCGGCTCACCCCGGGCGGCGACGGCGAGACCGCCGCGACCGCCGAGACGCCGGGCGGCAGACCGACCTCACGCAGGCCTGGCCCGGTGCCCACGGGAACCACTAGCAGCGTCACCGCGGCGGCGCTGGCCACGGTCGCGGCCGCCAGCGGCAGCAACGGCACCCGCGCCGGTCGCCAGCGCCGAATGGGTTGCTCGAGCAGCCAATACGACACCGCGGCCGCCACCAGCGTGGCCCCACACCGCGCGGCGAACAACGGCAGCCCGGACCACCCGGTGCGTTCGCCGTTGAGCGCCAAGAAGATTGGCCAGTGCCACAGGTACACGCCGTAGGAGATGGTTCCCAGCCAGACCAGCGGGCGCAATGCGAGTGCCCGCGCGACGAGTCCGCGCTGCTCCAGCGCGACCGGGGCGATCACGATCACGGCGGCCACCGCGACGCCGATCAGCAAGCCGTGCCGGAATTCGCCGCTGGCACCGGTGGCGTAGTGCGTCGCCGTCGCCAGCCCCGCCAGACCCAGCACCGGCAGGATTCGGGCCACGCGGCGGCCCCACCGCGTGCGGATCATGCACCAGCCGCGGTTCATCGATGGCCAGTCGCGAACCAGCAGGGCGGCCGACGCGGCGCCCACCAGCAACGCCTGCGCGCGGGTGTCGGTCCCGAAGTAGATCCGGTCGCGGGTGCCGTCCGACGTCATCACGATCGCGATCGCCGCGGAGGCCAGCGCGCCCACGGTGGCGATCAGGAACGTGGCGAACCGGACGCCGCCGACGGTGGCCCGCGTCGAGCGCCGCTTCGCGCGCGCGGCGAGCAGCAGCGTGACCGCGATCAGCAGCACCGGCCAGACGAAGTAGTACTGCTCCTCGACCCCCAGTGACCAGGTGTGCTGCAGCGGCGAGGGCGGCGCACCCTGGGTGAAATAGTCCGTCTTCTGGGCGACGAAGCGCCAGTTCGCCATCCACACGAAGGCGGCGATGGCGTCGTCGCGCAGGCCGGTCAGCGACCGGTCGGGCAGCAGCTGGCGGGCCGCGGCCACCGTGAGCACCATCAGCACCAGCGCGGGCAGCAATCGCCGCGCGCGCCGAATCCAGAAGCCGGTCAACTCGATACGGCCGGTGCGCCCCAACTCGTCCAGCAGCAACGAGGTGATCAGGAATCCGCTGAGCACGAAAAACACGTCGACGCCGATGAATCCGCCGGTGACCCCCGGGATGCCGCCGTGTCCGATGAGCACCAGTGCGACCGCGATCGCGCGCAGCCCGTCGAGCGCGGGGATTCCGCTGGCGCGCTCCGGCCGGTCCCAGATCGCCAGGCGGCCGACCCGGCGCACGGGGGCGACCCATCGAGGCCGAGAACGACGAGCCGGTGCGGGGTAAGACCCGCCCGGCTCGGTGCTTGTCGTCAGCGCGCCGTAACTACCATCTCGCCCGGCGCCATGGTTGATGCCGATACGTCGCTGCCCCTCCTGTTGAGTTCAGCAAGCCAGCCTAGAGGCGGGCGCGCCGGATCACGTGGAGGACACGCGAGGCGTTTTTCTCCGTGCTGCGTTCGGGTTTCGGCCCGGCGGGTCAGGCCTCGTCGGGCGCGTAGCCCAGCGTGCTCTTGACTTCCAGGTACTCGTGGAAGCCGAACTCGCTCCACTCGCGGCCGTTGCCGCTGCGCTTGTAGCCGCCGAACGGCGCGTTCATGTCGAAGGCGTGATTGATCGTCACCCATCCCGCGCGGATCTTGCGGGCCACCTCGCGTGCGGTGTCGAGGTCGGCCCCCGAGACGAACCCGGCGAGGCCGTATTCGGTGTCGTTGGCGATCTCGACGGCCTGGTCGAGGTCGTCGTAGCCGAGGATGCACAGCACCGGCCCGAAGATCTCCTCGCGGGCGATGATCATGTCGTTGGTCACATGCGCGAAGACGGTCGGCTTGACGTAGTAACCCCTGTCCAGCCCGGCCGGTCGGCCGGGCCCGCCCGCGACCACGGTCGCGCCCTCGTCGACGCCCTGCTGGATCAGGCGCTGCACCTTCTCGAACTGCGCTCTGGACGCCACCGGCCCGATCGCCGTCGCCTCGCCGCTGCCCACCGGGATCTGTTCGGCGGCCTCACGCGCGAGGGTAATGGCCTCGTCCATGCGGGAATTCGGCACCAGCATCCGCGAGGGCGCGTTACAGCTCTGCCCGGAATTGGGCATCATGTTGGCCACGCCGGCCCGGACGCCCTCGGCGAAGCCAGCGTCGTCGAGGACGATGTTGGGGCTTTTGCCGCCAAGCTCCTGGGTGACCCGCTTGACGGTAGGGGCGGCGTTCCTGGCGACCTCGACGCCGGCGCGGGTCGACCCGGTGAACGACACCATGTCGATGTCGGGATGGCTGGCCAGGGCCACACCGACGCCCGCACCATCGCCGTTGATCAGGTTGAACACCCCGGCCGGCACGCCCGCGGCGTCCAGGATCTCGGCGAAGATGTAGGGCGAATACGGCGCCACCTCAGACGGTTTCAGGATGACGGTGCACCCCGTCGCCAATGCCGGGTAGACCTTGACCGCGACCTGATTGATCGGCCAGTTCCAGGGCGTGATCAAACCGCAGACGCCGATCGGCTCCTTGGCGATCAGCGTCGCACCCTTCTGTTCGGAGAACGCAAAGTTCTTCAGCGCGTCGATGGCCGTCGTCAGGTGACCGATCCCCAAAAAGACCTGGGGCCCCGCGGCCAGCGAGGGCGGCGCGCCGATTTCCTCGGTGACCGCCTGCGCGAGATCGTCCGCGCGCTTCTGGTATTCGGCGAGGATCGCCTGCAATAGGTCCAGGCGCTGTTCGCGGGTGCTCTGCGACCAGCCGGTGAAGGCTCGCCGCGCGGCGTTGACCGCGACGTCGACGTCGGCGGCCGACCCTAGCGAGATCTTTCCGGACACCTGCTCGGTTGCCGGGTCTTCCACGTCGAAGGCGTTGGGGCGCACCGGGTCGACCCACCGTCCGTCGATGTAGAACTTCAGGTATTCGCGCATGACATCGATCCTCTTTCTGACTGCGGGTCCTACTGAGTGCCTTCGGCGTACCAGGTCCGGAATCGGTCGTATTTGGGCATCTCCTCGGAATTGGCCTTCGGATCGATGCACACGTGCACCACGCCGACTTTGCCACTGGCGTAGGCGCGAGCGATCGCCGGGCCGATCTCGGATTCCTTCTCGACGTACTCGCCGTGGCAGCCGAAGCCCTCGGCGACCTTGTCGATTCGCACGTCTTTGCTCCAGTGCACACCCGGCTGCGGCGACGGCTGGGAGAAGGTGCGCTTGTACACGCCCACCTCCAAGCCCCACTGGTGGTCGACGCCCACCACGCAGACCAGCGGAAGGTTTTGCCGCGCAGCGGTTTCCAACTCGGCGATGTGGAACAGGAAGGCCGAATCGCTGGTCAGCAGCATCACCGGGCGCTTGCCGCCCTCGGCGACGGAGGCTCCTACGGCGTAGGGCAGGCCGGTACCCAGGTGGCCGAAGTTCTGGTTCCAGATGACGTCGCGCGGTTTGGACTGCGAGTAGGTCCATTGGAAGATCACGGTCGCGCCGCCGTCGCGCACCAGAATGCCGTCGGAGAGTTCGTTGAACGCCTTGGTGGCCTCGACGACGTAACGCGCCGGATGGATCGGCGAACGCCCGGACGGTGCCGACTCCGCCATATCTGCAAGCTCTTTCGTGTCCTTGTCGATCAGGGCCTGCAGTGCGGGCGCCGGCTTGCGTGGGGACTCCTTGAGCGCGTCGACCAGCTGCGGCACCACGCCGCGCAGGTCTCCGACCAGTGCCACGTCGACGGGGCGGTTGACGCCGATGGCGGTCGGGTCCTGTTCCACCAGCACCCATTTGCGGTTCGCGTTGTTGGCGGCCCAGTGCTGGGTCCTGCCGTAGTGCATCGGCTCGCCGAGTTCGGTGCCCAGCGCGACGCACAGGTCGGATTCCTCGACGGCCTCGTTGGCGGCCGGGGAGAACAGGTAGGGGAATGTCCGGTCCTGCAGTCCCGGGATGAACGAGGTGCCGCCGGAGGTCTGGATCACCGGGCAGGCCATCAGCTCGGCCAGCTCCTTGACCTGTTGCTGGGTGCGGGAGGTGTGCACGGCGTGGCCGACCAACAGGACCGGGCTTTTGGCCTGCCGGATCAGCTCGACCGCCTCGGCCACCTCGCGGGTGCCTGCGCCCTGGTTGACCAGCCGGTAGGCCGACGGCGGCGGCGCGGTGTCGACGTCGAGCCCGGAGAGGATGACGTGCGACGGGAACTCGACGTAGGACGGACCCGGTGTGCCGGACATCGCCCTGCGGATGGCCTCGTGGATGATCTCGTCGGTCTGGTCGGCGTACTCGATCGAGCTGCTGTACTTCACCGAGGCAGCGAAAAGCGGTTCCTGCTGGACGAATTGGATGCGGCCACGGCGCACCCGGCGCTCGGTGACGCGGGCTCGCTGCCCGCCGAGGAAGATCACCGGCGAATTCTCCACCAGCGCGCACTGCATGGCCCCGGCGATGTTGGCCATGCCCGGGCCGAGCGTGCCGATGCACAGGCCGGGATTACCCGTCATCCGTGACGCGGCCTCGGCCATGAATCCGGCGCTCAGTTCGTGGTGCGGTGCCACCACCGACCAGCCACGCGCGTCGGCCTCGGCGAACATGTGCACGAAGTTCGGGTCCGGGATGCCGAACAGCGTGTTCACGCCCTCGGCCTCGAAGAGGTCGAGGATGCGCTTGTAGACCGGCACAGCCATGGTGGGAAACTCCTTTGTTGACAGCCTATTTCGTTCCAGTTGGCGTTATCTCGGGTTCGCGTCGACGGCCAGGCCCAGTTCGGCGAGCACTTCCGCGGTGTGGGCGCCGAGCTCGGGCGCCGGCCCCGCGACCCGACCCGGCGTCTGCGAGAACCAGGTGGGTACGCCCGGGAAGCGCACCGGCCCGTGCGGGCTGTCCACCGTCTCGAACATGCCGACGGCATTGAGATGCGGATCGTCGAACAGCGCGCCCGGGGTGTTCAGCGGCGCGGCCGGTATTTCGAGGTCCCGCAGCAGTGCCAGCCACTCCGCGGTGGTCCGCTCCTTCATCGTCTCGGCCACCAAGCCGTAGACGGTGTCGATTTCGCGGGCACGCTGCTCCAACGTCGAATACAGCTCGCTGGCCCACGGTGGCTGAACGGCGTTCATGAACGCGTTCCAGTGCTTGTCGTTGTAGATCAACGCGGCGATGTGGCCGTCGCTGGTGCGGTACGGGCGGCGGTTGGGCGCCACGGTGCGCGGATACACCGCGGGCCCGAGCGGAGGGTCGAACAGGGCGCCGTTGGCGTGTTCGACGAGCATGAACGACGCCATGGTTTCGAACATGGCGACCTCGACCTCCTGTCCCTGCCCGGTGCGCTCCCGGTGGAACAGCGCCATGGTCGTCGCGTACAGCGCCGTCAGCCCGGCGACCTTGTCGGCCATGATGGTGCCGACATAGTCTGCCTCGCCGGTCAATTGCTGTTGCACGGCCGGCAGGCCGCATTCGGCCTGGATGGTGTCGTCGTAGGCGGGGCGGTCGTGATCGGGTCCGCGGCGCCCGTACCCGTAGCAATTGGTATAGACGACAGCGGGATTGATCGCGGCGACGTCGTCGTAACCAAAGCCGAGCTTGGCGATCGCCTTGGCCCGCATCGAGTGGATGAACACGTCGGCCGTCTCGGCCAGGGCGCGCAACGCGTCCGCGCCGGCGTCGGTTCGCAGGTCCAGCACCACGCTGCGCTTGCCCCGGTTGACGTTGACGAACACCCCGCTCATGCCCGGGGCCGGGCCCACCGAGATGTAGCGGGTGTTATCACCCTGCGGTGGTTCGACTTTGATGACGTCGGCGCCCATGTCGGCCATGATCTGCGTGCAGTACGGCCCCATCACCATCGCGGTGAGGTCGATGACGCGCAACCCCGCCATTGGGCCGGTCGGGCTAGCCATGGAGTGCTCCGTGGTCGGTTGAGGCGTGTAGTTCGTTTGACCTCTGAGCCAGGTCGAAGCTGTAGCGGATGTGCTCGTTGTGCCCGTCCGGGACGACCGGGAAAATGAGCGGCGCCTCGACGTAGCGGATCGCGTCCAGGTGGCTGCCGACCTCCTCGAGGGTCCACGACGGCCGGCACACGCCGGGGCTCTCCGCGATCACCGCCCGCGCCACCCGGCCCGCCAGCGCGATGAACAGTTCGCCGGTCACCGAACAGGACTCGTGCGCGAGCCAACCCACCACGGGCGCAACGAGTTCCGCGCCCATCGGCGGATAGGACGAGGTGTCGATGCCCTCGGCCATGCGCGTCACCGCGGCCGGCACGATCACGTTGCACCGCACGCCCTCGGCGGCACCTTCGAGCGCGACGACATTGGCCAACCCGATCACGCCGGCTTTGGCGGCCGCGTAGTTAGCCACGTGATGGTTTCCGTAGAGCCCGCCGATCGACGACGTCAGCACGATGCGGCCGTAGCCGGCGTTGCACATGAGCGGGAAGGCGGGCCGCACGACGTGGAACGCGCCGCGCAGGTGCACGTCGAGCACGGTGTCGAAGTCCTCGTAGCTCATCTCCTTGAGCGAGGCGCGGCGAACGTTGCCGGCGTTGTGCACCACCACGTCGATGCGGCCGTAACGTTCGAGCGCGGTCGTGACGATCTCCTGGCCGCCTTCGGGGGTCGCCACCGAGGCGCCGCAGGCGACGGCCTCACCGCCGGCCGCGGTGATCTCGGCGACCACCCGCTCGGCCGGTCCGGCGTCGGTACCCTCACCGTCCAAACCGCCGCCGACGTCGTTGACGACCACCTTGGCCCCGCGCGAGGCGAGCAGCTGCGCGTACGCACGGCCCAGCCCGCGGCCGGCGCCGGTCACCACGGCGACGCGGTCGTCGAACCGGAGTTGTGGCGCAATGGTTTCGGTCAAACGCCGAGCACCAACCCTTCCAGCTCACCTGCGTCGCGCCATGCCCGGAGCAGGTCCTCGAAGGCGTAGAAGCCGGGGCCGTACGGCTCGCCGAGGTGCGACCGGATGCCCTCGCCCCCGCCGCCGCCTTCGTTGTTGTAATAGCCGGGCGTGCATTGGGCGTCGAACGCCGAATTGTCGATCGCGGTTTCGCGGATCGTCGCGCACCACCGCTCCTGCGCCGCCTGGCTGGGCTCCACGGTGGTGGCGCCGCGTTTGAGCGCCTCGGCGATGATGTAGGCGATGTGCTCGCCCTGCAGCTCGTAGTTGGCCGCGATGTTGGCGGAGATGCCGACCTGAGTGAAGCCCGTGTAGAACTGGTTGGGGAATCCCCGGCTGGTCATCCCGTGCAACGTTTTGTAACCGGCGCTCCAATGGTCGAACAGCGACAGCCCGTCACGGCCCTGGATGGTCTCCATGGAGTAGCGGCGGCTGATCTCGGTGGTGATCTCGAAGCCGCTGGCGTAGATGATGCAGTCGACCTCGTACTCGACGCCGCCAGCGACCAGACCCTTCTCGGTGATGCGTTCCACGCCTTTGGAATCCGAGACGTCGACGAGGGTGACGTTGGGCCGGTTGAACACCGGCAGGTACTCGTCGTTGGACAGCGGCCGCTTGCACAGGAACCGGTAGTAGGGCTTGAGGGCCTCGGCGGTTTGCGGGTCCTCGACGATCGCCCCGATGCGGCGGCGCAGCCGCTCCATCAGCTTGTAGTCCTCTTCCTCGCGGATCGCCATGAACTGCTCGGGCGTCATCGAGGCGGGGTCGTCCAGGGCCAGCACCCGAGCCGCCGTGTTGCGGCCGAGCTCGGTCCAGAAGTCGCACACCAGGTCCGGCTGGCCCAGCGCCATGCCCTCGAACGTCCAGGAGTGGAAGTTGCGCTGCCGCTCCCGCTGCCAGCCCGGCCGCAGCGTCTTGACCCATTCCGGGTCGGTGGGCGCGTTGTTGCGCTCGTCGACCGTCGAGGGGGTGCGCTGGAAGACGTAGAGGTGCTGGGTGTCTCGGGCCAGGAACGGGACGATCTGGATGGCAGTGGCGCCGGTGCCGACGACGGCGACCTTCTTGTCGGCCAGCTTGTGCAGGTTGCCGCCCGTGTCGCCGCCGGTGTAGTCGTAGTCCCACCGCGACGAATGGAACGCGTGCCCCTTGAAGTCCTTGATCCCGGGGATGCCCGGCAGTTTGGGCCGGTGGAACGGGCCCGACGCCAGCACGACGAACCGGGCGCGGATGTCGTCGTCGCGGTTGGTGCTGATCCGCCACCGCTTGCTGTCCTCGTCCCACCGCAGATCGCGCACCTGGGTGGAGAAGATCGCCGAATCGTAGAGGCCGAAGTGCTTGCCGATGTTGCGGCAATGCTGATATATCTCGGCGCCGTCGGCGAACTTCTTCGACGGCATGAAGTCGAGCTCTTCGAGAAGCGGGATGTAGCAGTAGGATTCGTTGTCGCACTGGATGCCGGGATAACGGTTCCAGTACCAGACGCCGCCGAAGTCGCCGCCGAGCTCGATGACCCGTACGTCGTCGACGCCCGCCTTCTTCAGGTGGGCCGCCGACAGCAGACCCCCGAAGCCGCCGCCCAGGACCGCGACGTCGATGTCCTGGCGGATCGGCTCGCGCGGCGTCGCGGGTGTGTAGGGGTCGACCTCGTAGTAGCCGGCGAAGTCGTCCTCCAGTTCGATGTACTGCTTGGAACCTTCCTTGCGCAGCCGCTTTTCGCGCTCCTGGCGGTACTTCTCGCGCAGCGCGTCGATGTCGACGTCGTCGGGCGTCTGGGTGGGCCCGCATCCGTCTTGGTGCGTTTCCATGTCGGGGGTCATGCCTGGGGGCGCTCCTTTTCCGAAAGCTCCTGGGGCTCACCGGTCCCCATGTACCTCGACAGCTGGTAGTGCAGGTTGACGGTGCTGCGCTCGCGGTACGGGTTGGGCTTGGTGCCGCCGAAGCCAAGTGACTTCATGCCCTGCTGCACGGCGGCCATGTTAGAGAAGTCCTGCGGCAACACCGAGCGCCACCTGGGGTCCCCGACCGGGGTGTATTCCCATTCCGTCTGGGGCTCTTGGCCTTTGGGGTACAGCTCGAAGACCGACACCTCGAAGATGCACTTGTCCGGGTTGTAGCTGGGGTGCGGTCGTGCGCCGTAGCACAGCGCGCTGGTCAGGCCCTGGCCGATCTGGAAGTTCGGGAAGATCTGCCATGCGGTGCCGGCCTGCCCGAGGATGTCGGCGGGAATCGTCGGCCAAATGACCCCGCGGGCCTCGTCGTCGCGGCGCGCCGAGGCCAGCCAGTGCTCGAGGACCTGGTCGGCCGGTGTCCCCTCGGGCAGCTCGTCCACCAGCCGCTTGGCGGCGTTCACCAGCGTCTGCGTGGTGGTGGCGTTGGTCTCCTCCATCGTGTAAACCTGCATCTCCGCCGTCGACACGCGAGGATCGGCGCCGATGCCGAGGCGGATCTTGGACTTGGTGGCCTCCAAGTCCTCCGGCGCGTCATAGCCGATGTTGCTATGTCTGCCTTGGGCTTTCGCCCAGCCCTTGAACTCGCCGAACTTGTTGAACTCCGGATGCGTGGTGTAGACGTGGTAGGTCTCGTTGAAGGCCTCCAACGCAACCTTCCAGTTGCAGTCGAACGAGAGCCACTTGCGCCATTTGTAGCGCATGTTCTCCAGCCCAAAGGGGTCGAGGATCTTCGCGGCGGGGAACAGGAAATCGGCGAGCGGTTCGCAGTCGGGGTCCATGTTGATCCACAACCAGCCACCCCAGGTATCGACCCGCACCGGACGCAGGTGGGTGTTGTCTTCGGTGAGCGCGCCCTGCCAGTCCTGCTGTTCGCGTATGTGGGTGCACGCGCCGTCCAGGCCGTAGGTCCAGCCGTGGAAGCCACAGACGAACGACTTTCGGGTTCGCGCGCACGCGTTCTTGGCGCCCTCGGGAGTGTCGATCAGCCGGCGGCCGCGGTGCATGCACACGTTGTGGTGGGCGTGGAACTCCGCGGCGCCGGTGCGCACCACGATGATCGAGTCGTCGAGGATGTCGTAGGTCAGGTAGCTGCCCACCTCGGGCAATTCCTCGACCCGGCCGACCTGCTGCCATACCTTGCGCCACAGCTTGTCCCGTTCGGCGCGGGCATACTCCTCGGAGATGTAGGCCTCCACGCCGATGGTCATCGGTTGCGAAAGCTCCTCGGCCGCCGTGTCTTTCGCTAGATCGGTCATCACATCCTCCTGATTGCCGCGCGGAAGGATTCGTCCTTGAGAAACAGCGACGTGTTGTCGGCGCCGAGGTGGCTCCACTTGAGGTCCAGTCCGCCGTCGACCAGCAGCGTCTGGCCGGTGACGTAGCTCGACATCTGCGAGAGCAGAAACAGGATGGCGCCGGCCTGCTCTTCGGGCCGCCCACGGCGGCCCATCGCGATCGCCTGCCGGTCGCGATCGGGGTCCTCGTCGACGTAGGTGCGCGAGGCCGCCGTCTCGGTGACGCCGGGCGCCACCGCGTTGACCCGAATTCCCGCCGTCGCCAGCTCGAGTGCCATCGTCCGGGTCATCGCCACGATCGCCGCCTTGGCCGTCCCGTAGGCGATGTGAAACGGCGCGGTGTTCATGCCGCTGATCGAGGAGATCGACACGATCGACCCCGGGAGGTGATGGGCGACGAGCTCGCCCGCCACGGCCTGGCTCATGAAGAAGGCCGTCTCGAGGTTGTCGGCGAAGATCGTGCGCCAGTCGTCGCGCGCCACCCGGGTCGAGGGCATCCACGTCGACGGCTCGGCGCCGCCGGCGACATTGACCAGGCCGTACAAGTCACCGTCGGCGCGGCGCGCGTGGTCGAGCACCGCGGCGATGCCCTCGTCGGTGGATGCATCCGCGGCGACGGGCAGCACGGGCAGGCCCTGCTGCGCCAGTGGGGCGACGTGCTCGTCGAGGTTTTCCTTCGACCGGCTCACCGCGATCACGGTGGCCCCGGCCCGGGCGGCCATGGCCGTGACGGTCGTGCCGATGCCGCCCCCACCGGCGCCCGACACCACCACGACCCGCCCGTCGAGCCCTAGAAGATCCCCGTGATCCGCCATGACCTGCTTTCCCCTGCCGCCGGGCGTCGCGCGTCCCGCGGCGGGATTAATGCCTATTTTGTCCGGACAAAATATCGCATTCTGTCCTTTGGAGAACACTATTCCGATCGGCGGACTTCGGTGTCAAGATCGGTTCGCCGCGGTTTGGCGGCTATTGTCTGGACTAGGTGGAGTTGATAGCGTCCAGCCCAACCGGCTGACGGAAGGACCTCGGCGAGCATGTCCATTTCACGGGCCATCTCCGCGCAACCCTCGCGGTACGCGGCGCCACACCCCATGGACGTCGCCGAGGGCTGGACGCTCGAACGGGTCACCGCGCCCAGTCGGCTGTTCGGTGCCAACGGTCTGCGCACTGGCCCGGACGGCCGCGTCTACATCGCCCAGGTGACCGGCAGCCAGATCAGCGCGCTGGACCACCGGACCGGGGAACTGGTGACCGCCAGCCCCACGGGTGGCGACATCGTGGCGCCCGACGACGTCGCGTTCGACGCCGCCGGCAATCTGTACGCCACCGAGGTGATGGACGGCCGGGTCAGCGTCCGCGACACCGGCGGCCGAACGCGGGTGCTGCGCGACGACGTGCCGTCGGCCAACGGCATCACCTTCTACCGAGACCGGCTGTTCATCGGTGAATGCCGCGAGGGCGGGCGGCTGCTCGAATTCGACCTGACGGGCGGTCCGCCGCGGGTGCTCTTGGAGAACGTGCCCTCTCCGAACGCGATGGAGGTCGGCCCGGACGGGCTGCTGTACTTCCCGGTGATGGGTGCCAACGAGATCTGGCGCATCGACCCCGACGGGGGCGAGCCGCAGTGTGTGGCAACCGGTCTCGGCGTGCCCGACTCGGTCAAGTTCGATGCCCGGGGCCACATCGTCTCGACCCAGGTGGCAACCGGACAGGTGCTGCGCATCGATCCGCGCAGCGGCGAGCAACGCTTGCTCGCCCAGCTGAACCCGGGGCTGGACAACTGCACGTTCGTCGGCGATCGGCTGTTCGTTTCCAACTTCACCGGCGAGATCACCGAGATCTCGCCCGACGGCACAGCGCGATCCGTGCTGGCGGGCGGGCTCAACTGGCCGCTGGATCTCACGGTGGGCCACGACGGGCGGCTCTACATCGCCGACGGCACCTACTTCTACGTCGCCCTGCCCGACGGATCACTGCACACCGCCGGAATGTTGTTCAGCCCCGGTTATCCCGGGTTCCTGCGCGGTGTGGCGGCAAGCGGTCCCGGTGAGTTCGTCGTGACCACGTCCGGCGGCCAGGTCGGCCGGTACCGGCCCGAGGCCAACGAAACCGACGTGCTCGCAGACGGTTTCGACCAGCTCTACGGCGTCGCCCTGAGCCCAGCCGGTGTGGTGTTCGCGGAGCTGGGCACCGGGCGGGTGCTGTCCTGGGAGTCGGGAGATGTCGAGGTGCTGGCGACCGGGCTGCGTGAACCGGTCGGCGTCGCGATCGATGCCAACGGGTCCGCCATGGTGGCGGAGGCAGGGGCCGGGCGGGTGATCCGGGTGAACGGGTCGAGCCTCGACACCGTCGCCGCCGATCTGCAACGCCCGCAGGGCATTCTGGTCCGCGGAGATGTGCTCTACGTGGTCGACGCCGGCGCCAAGGAGCTGGTCGCGTTCGATCTGAGCACCAACGCGCGGCAGACGATCGCGTCCGGGCTGCCGGTCGGTCCCCCGCCGGGTGTGACGCCCAAACCGCTGCGCGGCATGCCGCCGTTCTCCGGGCCGCAGGGCCCGTTCGCCGGCATCGCCGCCGCGGGCGACGGGACGTTGTATATCTCGGCCGACGGCGACGGCAGCGTGCTGGCCTTGCGCCCGACCCCGGGCGGTCCGTGATGCCCCAGGCCCTTGCCGGCGACCACCGCTACCTTCAGATCGCGCGCACGCTGCGCAAGGAGATCGTCGACGGCGTCTACCCGGTGGGCTCGCAGCTACCCACCGAACACCAGCTGTGCGAGCGCTTCGCGGTGAGCCGCTACACCATCCGCGAGGCCCTGCGGCGCCTGCGCGAGGACAACCTGGTCGCATCCCGGCCCAGGGCCGGCACCCGTGTCGTTCCCCGGCCGGCGTCGAGTTCCTATGCCCAGGACGCGATGTCGATCGACGACCTGCTCGCGTTCGCGGCCGGCGCGCAGCTGACCATCGAATCCAACGCGATGGTGACCATCGACGCCGAGCTCGCCGCCCGCACCGGCCTGGACGTCGGCTCCCAGTGGCTGTCGGTGCGCGGCTACCGGCAGGCCGACGGCGCGGCGGTGCCGATGTGCCGGACTGAGTACTACATCAACCGCAGTTTCGCCGCCGTGGGCAGGCTGCTGCAACGCCACGTCGGCCCGATCTTTCCGTTGATCGAGGATCTGTTCGGCGTGAGCGTCGCCCAGTTGCACCAGGAGATCGCCGCGGTCCTGCTGTCACCGGAACTGGCCGACGGACTCGGTGTGGAGGCGGGGACGGCCGCGCTGCAGATGCGGCGCACGTACACGACCTCCGATGGCGAGATCGCGCAGGTGACCATCAACACCCACCTGTCGTCGAGGTTTCGGTACGCGATGACCATGCGACGCGTGGACGAATAGGCAGCCCCGAGATGAGGTCGCGGTGACCGCCAAAGCGCCCCAGGACACGGCCGATGCTTCGGAGGCATACCGGCGCGGGTTATGGGTACGCACCACGCTGGCCGACGCGCTGCGCTCGGCCGCCCAGGCCGCGCCGCGGCGAATCGCCTTGGTGGACGGAGACATTCGCCTGGATTGCGCGTCGCTCCACGCCCAGGCCAACGTGCTGGCAGCGGCCCTGTTGGCGCGCATGCCGACAGGCAGCGTCGTGTCGTTCATGTTGCCGAACTGGCACGAGGCCGCCGTCATCTACCTGGGCGCGACACTCGCCGGGATGGTGGTGAACCCGATCCTGCCGTCGCTGCGCAGCCACGACCTGCGCTTCATCCTCGACGATGCCGGCACCGCAATGCTTTTCGTCCCGCAACGCCACGGCGGCCACGACTACGCGGCGATGCTCGATCGCGTGACGGCCGCCATGGGCCGCGCCCCGGAGGTGGTGGTGCTGCGCGGTGACGCCGGTCCGCACACGCCGTATGCCTCGCTGCTCGGCCGGTCGCCGGCCGATGCTCCTGGGCTGCCGGCGCTGGACCCCGATTCCGTGCGGATGGTCCTGTATACGTCCGGCACCACCAGCCGCCCGAAAGGCGTCCTGCACACCCACAATTCGCTGCACGCCCTGATCTGTCAGATCCGCGACCACTGGATGATCGCGCCGGGCGACACGTTCCTGGTGCCGTCCCCGATCGCGCACATCGGCGGCTCGATATACGCCTTCGAATGCCCGCTGCTGCTGGGCACCACCGCGGTGCTGATGGACCGGTGGGACGCCTCGGAGGCGGTTACCCTGATGGACTCGCAGGCGTGCACCCACATGGCCGGGGCCACGCCGTTTCTGCAGCAGCTGTTGGCCGCCGCCGAGCGCGCCGACACTCGCCTGCCGGATTTGAAGGTGTTCATCTGCGGCGGCGCCTCGGTGTCGCCCTCGCTGATCCGCCGCGCCGCAGACTATTTCGAGCAGGCCGTGGTCACCCGGGTGTACGGCTGCACGGAAGTGCCCGTCGCGACCGTCGGCGCCCCCCGACCGGATGAGGCCGGTGCCGCGGCGGATACCGACGGCCGGCCCGGAATCGCCGAGATCAAGCTCGTCGCCCACGAGGCCGCGCCCGCCGGCGACGGGGAGATCTGCGTGCGCGGCCCGCAGATGCTGCGGGGTTATCTGCACCCGGAAGACGGCGCCGAGTCCTTCGATGCCGCAGGGTTTTTCCGCACCGGTGACCTCGGACGCTGGGTCTCATCCGGTTTCGAAGACCAGTACCTGGTGGTCACCGGCCGCGCCAAGGACATCATCATCCGCAGCGGCGAGAACATCTCGGCCAAAGAGGTCGAGGACCTGCTCGCCGACCATCCCGGCATCGCCGAGATCGCGGTCGTCGGGCTGCCCGACGACCGCACCGGAGAGCGGGCCTGTGCGGTGATCGTCCCCGCGGGTGCGCCCGCCCCGGACGTCGCGAGTCTGCTTGCGCTGCTGGTGAGCAAGGGAGTCGCCAAATTCAAGGCGCCCGAACAGGTCGTGATCTGGGACGCCCTGCCCAAGAACGACGCGGGCAAGGTTCTCAAGCACCGGATCCGGGTGTCGCTGATACACGGCGATCGCGAGGGCGGCGCAGCCGGGCGCCGCGGAGGGACTAAGGATGGGTGAGATGCAGGTCGCAATCGTCACTGGCGCGAGCAGCGGCATCGGCTTGGGGTGCGCGAGGAAGCTCGCCGAGATGGGCATGGCGGTCGTCGGCACCGGCCGCGACCGGAGCCGGCTGGCCGAACTGGCAAGCGCGGTCGGCGATCCGGATCGCGTCGCGACACTGGCCGTCGACCTGACCGCCGACGACGCCCCGCGCCGCATCGTGGACCTCGCAGTCGACCGGTGGGGCCACATCGACTTCCTGATCAACAATGCCGGGGTGGGCAGCCCCAAGCCGCTGCACGAAACCGACGACGAAACCCTGGACTATTTCCTGGGTTTGATGCTGCGGGCGCCGTTTCGGCTGGCGCGCGACGTGCTGCCGCACATGAAACCCGGGTCCGCGATCATCAACGTCACCTCGACCTTCGCGGTCGTCGGCGGCCTGCGCGGCGGCGCGTATTCCGCCGCCAAGGGCGGGCTGACCGCGCTGACCACTCACATCGCCTGTCAGTACGGTGCGTCGGGCATCCGGTGCAACGCCGTCGCCCCCGGGGTGACGGTGACGCCGATGGTGGAGAAGCGCTTGGAGGACGAGCGATTCCGCAAGATCAACACCGAGATGACCCCGCATCAGCGGCTGGGCCGCATCGACGACATCGCCAGCACCGTCGCCTTCCTGTGTTCGCCGGGGGGAAGTTTCATCAACGGCCAGACGATCGTCGTCGATGGCGGATGGAGCTCGACGAAGTATCTCTCCGAGTTCGCGTTGTCGTCACAGTGGATCGAGCGATGAATCTGTTCGCCATGCTCGACCAGGCCGCGAGCCGGTTTCCCGATCGTGGCGCCCTGTACCTCGGGGAACGCCGCATGTACACGTGGATCGAGCTGCGGGACCGGGCATTACGCCTGGCGGCGTCGATCCGCGGGCAGCACGGCGCGGGCGCCCGGATCGCGATCGCGACCCACAACCGCCCCGAGATCGTCGAGTTGATGTTCGCGATCTGGGCCGCCGAGTGCGTCGTGGTCCCGATCAACTACAAGCTGCATCCGCGCGAAATAGTGCAGATCCTTCAGGACGCGGGCGCCGCGCGGGTATTCGCGTCGTCGCCCATCGCTGCCGCGCTTGCGCCCCTGACCGGGACCCCTACGGAAATCCTTGATTCCGAGGGGTTTTCGCGGCGGTTTGCCGTCGACCCAGCGCGGCCGCCGCGCACGGACCAGTCGGCGCTGGCGTGGCTGTTCTACACCAGCGGAACCACCGGCCGGTCGAAGGGCGCGATGCTTTCGCACCGCAACCTCACCGCGATGACGGTCGCCCACCTCGCCGACATCGATGCCCCCGACGAGGGCTGCAGCCTGGTGCACGCGGGGCCGATGTCACACGGGTCCGGACTCTACGTCCTGCCGTACGTGCTGCGCGGCGCCCGACAGGTGGTGCCCTCGTCGGGGGCATTCGATCCCGACGAGTTCCTCGATCTCTGCGCATATCACCCGGGCGCCAGCGCATTTCTGGCCCCGACGATGGTGCAACGGCTGGTCGAGACGGGCCGCAGCCGCCCGGCACATCTGCGGGCCATCATCTACGGCGGCGGACCCATGTACGTCGACAGCCTGCGCAAGGCGATCACGGCATTCGGCCCGATCTTCGCGCAGATCTACGGCCAGGGTGAATCGCCGATGACCATCACCGGGCTGCGCCGCGCCGATCACGACTCGGACGACGACGCGATCCTCGGGTCGGTCGGCTATGCGCGGTCCGGCATGGACGTCGCGGTGCTGCGCGCCGACGGCAGCCCGGCACCCGTCGGGGAGATCGGCGAAATCGTCTGCCGCGGTGACGCCGTCATGTCCGGGTACTGGGACAACCCCGAAGCGACCCGCGGCGCGCTCAAAGACGGCTGGCTCTACACCGGGGACATGGGTTCGTTCGACGCGCGCGGTTTCCTCACGCTGCGGGATCGGTCGAAGGACGTGGTCATCAGCGGCGGCAGCAACATCTACCCGCGGGAGGTCGAGGAGGTACTCCTCGAGCACCCCGGCGTCGCCGAGGCGTGCGTGGTGGGCGCCCCCGACGAGGAATGGGGTGAGGTGGTGGTCGCGTTCATCGTCGGCACAGACGATCCCGTCGAGCCCTCGGCGTTGGACGCACACCTGCTGACGCGCATCGCCCGCTTCAAGCGGCCCAAGCGCTACGAGTTCGTCGACGAGCTACCGAAAAACAGCTACGGCAAGGTGCTCAAGCGCGAACTGCGCGCCAGCCTGGCTCATTGAGCCCCGCCAAGCCACGAAAGGGAGGTCGCAAATGAAGTGTCGTGCCGCCGTCATCCGCGGGGTGGGCCAGGACTGGGAGATCCGTGAGATCGAGCTGGACCCGCCCCACGCGGGTGAAGTCCTGGTGCGGATGGCCGTCGCCGGGATCTGCCACTCCGACGACCACCTGTTCACCGGCGACGTCGTCCCGACGGCCGAGGCGATCGCCGCCAGCGGTCAGCCGGCACCGGATTGGTTCCCGCTGCTCGGCGGTCACGAGGGTGCCGGCGTTGTCGAAGAAGTCGGGCCCGGCGTGACGTCGGTGCGGCCGGGGGACCACGTGGCGCTGTCGTTCATTCCGGCGTGCGGCAGTTGCCGCTTCTGCGTGAACGGCCAGAGCTACATCTGCGACATCGGGGCGAGCCTGTTCGTCCGGGAGATGCCCACCGACGGAACCTGCCGCCGGCATCTGGGCGACGAAGACCTGTTGGCCTATGGGCAACTCGGCACGTTCGCCGAATATGCGGTGTTGTCGGAGAGGTCGGTCATCAAGATCGACGACGCGATCCCCTTCCATGCCGCTTCGCTCGTCTCGTGCGGGGTCAGCACCGGCTGGGGTTCCGCGACGATCTCCGCGGGCACCGAGCCCGGTGACACTGTCGTCGTCCTGGGCGCCGGGGGTGTCGGGATGAACGCCCTGCAGGGGGCCCGCGCCGTCGGAGCGAAGTACGTCCTTGCGGTGGATCCGGTTGAGTCCAAACGAGATTCGGCCAAGATCTTCGGCGCCACGCATACCGCCGCCTCCGCACAGGAGGCGATCCCGCTGGTCAATGAGATCACCGCGGGCCTGATGGCGGACCGCGTCGTGATCTGCCCCGGCGTGGTGCATGTCGACTTGCTGCCGTTGGCGATGGCGCTGCTGCGCAAGGGCGGCGTCTGCGTGCTCACCGGCATCACCCCGTTCACCGAGCCGCCGGTTCCGCTGGTGCTGCAGGAGATGACGCTGTCGGCCAAACAACTGCGGGGCGCGCTGTACGGCGGGATGAATCCGCGCACCAGCGTGCCGATGCTGTTGTCGCTGTACCAGGCCGGCGCCGTGAAACTCGACGAGTTGGTCACCCGTCACTATCGGCTCGAGCAGATCAACGAGGCGATGACGGATCTGCGGGAAGGCCGCAACATTCGCGGCGTGATCGATTTCGCCGGCGCGTGATCACCCGCTCAACCGGACGCGAAGTGACTGCGGATGCCGGCCAGCATCTTGACGTGCGCCTTGACCCCTTCGCGGATGGTCACCCCGGCCAGTGGCCGCGGGGCGGTGATCGAAATCCGCTCGGTCACCCGGGTGCCGCCGTCGGCCGGCTCGAAGCTCACCGTGCCGCGCAGCCGCACCCCCGGTGACTGGCTGGCCTCGGTGAGCACTTCGCCGCGCACGGGCACGTGCAGCCGGGCCTGATAATTGGTGCGAAGGGTGAACGGTCCCAACGGAATCCGGTCGACGACGCGGTAGGTCTGCCGGTAGCCGTGCGGGGTTTCGCTGCGGGACACCGTTTCCACGGACACGATCAGCGGATGCACGAGCTTGATGTTGTTCAGGTCGACGTAGAAGCCGCGGACCGCGTCGGGGGCTGCGGGCACTTGTTCACTGAGTGTCCGGTCGGCATGCACGGTCCACCAGCTCATGGAAGAAATCTAGCCCTGCGGCGGCGCCCCGCTTACCGTGGACGCAGAAGCGAGCGGAGAAGACATGGGCACGCACGGTCAGGTCGTCGAGCGTTACCTGGAATGCCTGGCCGCTCACGACTGGGACGGACTCGCCGCCACCATCACCGAGGACGGCCTGACCCGGGAGGGGCCGTTCTGCGACGTGGTCGAGGGCAAGGCGCGCTACGTCGCCTACTTGCGCAAGGTCTGCACCAGCCTGCAGGGGCACCGGTTGGCGGTGCGGCGGGTCTCGCAGGTGGATTCGCGGGTGTGCTACGCCGAGCTGTCCGAGACGTTCGAGATTGACGGCGTCGCGACCACCTGGCCCGAGTGCATCCTCTTCGAGCAGGGCGACGACGGATTGATCTGTCACGTCAGCGTGTTCTTCAAGCAGCGGCAACCCGATCCCACGTAACGGTCTATTCCCTCGCCTGCTGAATTGACCTAACGTGTCATGAATGGAGGCAGATGGAACTCCGGAGTCGGTGCCGGTCGAGAAATTGCACTCGGGCGACCCGATCACCGATTGTGGTCAGCGGTACATAGTTCTCGAATCGAAATCCTTCAGCGATAGCTGCGTGGTGCTCGAGCTGGAGTCCAGGGTCGATCACCAGCTGCAGGTCATCGAGAAGTCGTTTCCGACCGGGTACCAGGTGGGCAGGGCGAACCACCGAATTCTGTAGCGAATTCTTATTGCCCGA
Organism: Mycobacterium colombiense; assembly: GCF_003284935.1. GTDB lineage: Bacteria > Actinomycetota > Actinomycetes > Mycobacteriales > Mycobacteriaceae > Mycobacterium > Mycobacterium arosiense_A. Next base: position 10,588 of record NZ_QMEV01000007.1, on the reverse strand, counting down.
ATATTGCGCGAGTAGCCGGTGACGGCTACCGCGCATTCATGTTTTGCGGGCTTTGTCACCCTGGGCGCGGCGGCACGGTCCAAACCCACTGCGGTGCTTAGCTTTCGCGTGGCGGCCGGATGTCGTTGGGGTCGTTGGGGTCCGGCTCGCCGAACCAGCGCGACGGCTCGTGCGTGCCGTACGCATCGTGCCAGTCCCACCATTCATACGGGGCGCTCTGCGGGTAGCCCTCCGGCGAATCCTCCCAGTTTTCCTGGCGTCCCAACGCGGTCATATCCAGGAAGCTCCACGTGGTTCCGAGCGCCTCGTCGCCGCGGTTGTTGATGAAGTAGGTGCGGAACACCCGGTCGCCGTCGTGGATGAAGGCGTTGGTGCCGTGCCATTCGTCGACGCCGAAATCGCTGTCGAATCGATCGGTGATGGTGTACCACGGCATCTTCCAGTCCATCCGCGCCTTGAGTCGCTCGATGTCGGCCTGCGGCGCGCGCGAAGCGAACACCAGCGTGGTGTCGCGGGCGTTCAGGTGAGCCAGGTTGCCGACGTGGTCGGCGATCATCGAGCAGCCGCGGCACGCGTGGTCGGGCCAGCCGTGGATGTCGGGCCCGTAAAAGGCGCGATAGACGACGAGTTGGCGCCGGCCACCGAACAGGCCCAACAGGTCGACCCTGCCCTCGGGTCCCTCGAATTCATAGGTGGAGTCGACGGCCGTCCACGGCATCCGGCGCCGCATGGCCGCGAGCGCGTCATGGGCGCGGGTGAGTTCCTTCTCCTTGACCAGCAGTTGCTGATGCGCCCTGGCCCACTGCTCGGCCGACACGATCGGCGGTGTGTTCATCCTTGCCTCCCTTTTCGATCTTCGGGTCTCAGGTAAGCGGCGAGAGTCCGGCCGCGGTGAGCAGATACGCGTCGTGGTCGGTGGCGGCGCCGGTCGCGATCTCGAGCACCGACGTGCCCACCTGTTCGGGGGTGAGTGCGGGCCCGGCGGCCTGCACGAAGGAGTCGACGTCGACGCCTTGGCGCCCGGCGTAGGCCGCGACGGCGGCCGCGCCCAGGTCCGTGGCCGGGGTCAGCCGCGGCAGCACGGCGGTGAAGCCGATCCCGAGACCCGCGCGTTGCGATTCGGCGGCGGCGTAGCTGGTGATGAACCTGACGGTGGCCTTCGCGCCCGCATAGCCTCCCGACAGCGGTGATCCGTTCACCGCGGCGCCGCTGGACATCACGATCACCGAACTGCCCGGCGCCAGCGGGTGCCGCAACGCGCGGCGAACCCAGTGAAACGCCTGCGCGACGTCCCAGTCCCAGTTCGCGCTGAACGTCTCCCACGTCTGGTCCTGCAGCGGCGCCATGCGCGGCGTCGCGCCGGCGCACAGCACCAGCGTGCGCGGCCGGTATTCGTCGATCAGCCGGTCGGCCGTGGCGGGATCGGCGGCGTCGGCCACCACCGGGATGAAGGCGTCGCCGAGCTGGGCGCGCACCTCGTCGAGTTGTGACCGGGTGCGCGCGACCCCGACGACCCGCGCGCCGCCCGCCACCAACGCCGCCGCGATGGCGCGGCCGAATCCGCGGCCCGCGCCGGTCACGATCGCCGTGGCCCCCTCGGCGTGGGCGGTGCCGGTTTCCTTCATGGTCGTGGTCCCTCTCTGCTGTGGTCCTGCGGCCGGGGCCGCGCCTTCACTAATTCAGATACGGCGCCGCGGCCGGATTCATCGCGTGCGGCCGATGAATTTCGGTAGCCCGATGTCTCTAAACGAGTAGGTTCTTCACCCAGCCGAAAGGAGGGGCCGTGCCGGCGCAGGACGATTTCGTTGAGCAGGCGGCGCCTTTTCGCGCCGAGCTGATCGCGCACTGCTACCGCATGCTGGGTTCGGTGCACGACGCCGAAGACCTGGTCCAGGAGACATACCTGCGGGGGTGGCGCGGCTATCAGGCGTTCGAGGAACGCGCGGCGCTCAAGACGTGGCTGTATCGGATCGCCACCAACGCCTGCCTGCGCGCGCTGGAGAACCGGGCCCGCCGCGTGCTGCCGATGGGGGTGGGCGACGGATCGGTCGACCCCGACGCCGATTTCGACGCCAAGGCCGGCGCGCACGCGTGGCTCGAGCCGATTCCCGACGCAATGATGTTCAAGAGCCCGGAAGACGACCTGACCGCAAAGCAGAGCGTGCGGCTGGCCGTGATGACCGCCCTGCAAGAGCTTCCGGCGCGGCAGCGCGCCGTGCTGATCCTGCGCGACGTCGTACAGTTCAGCGCCGCCGAGGTTGCCGAGCTGCTCGAGACCACACCCGCGGCGGTCAACAGTTCGCTGCAGCGCGCCCGGGCGCACCTTGCCGAACTCTCGCCGGCCGAGGAGAACATGTCCGAGCCCGGCGACGCCCAGCGCCGCGAATTGCTCGACCGGTATTGCGCGGCATTCGAAAACGCGGACATGGCGGCGCTGACGGCGCTGCTGCAAGCCGACGTCAAGCTCGAAATGCCGCCGATGCCAGTGTGGTTCACCGGCCGAGACGCCGTGCTGCGGTTCCTCGCCGGACGCGCCCTGGCTCCGCGAGGCGACATTGTGATGATCCCGACAGCCGCGAATGCGCAACCCGCCGTTGCCGAATACCGCCGTAGCGCCGACGGGACCATGCGGGCGCACTCCATCCACGTCTTGACCACCGGCGTCACCGGGGTCGCGAGCATCACCGTCTTCCTCGACGCAGGGTTGTTCCCCACGTTTGGTTTGTCGGCAACCCGGTAACCTCTGCACAGGGACGTAATCGCACCCCTTGCTCACTAAGGGAGGCCCGACCTGCACCGGCTTGCATTGTCGAGGTGTCGTCGCACGGTCTTACCTTCCCGGCCCACGTGTGGACAGGTCCTCCACACGTCAGGATCATTAGGCGCGGTAGACGTAGTGAAGGGTGACGAGTGAAGATTCCCGGCGTTTCCAGCGTCGTCGCCGGCGTAGCCGGCGGAGCCGCGCAGGTGGTGCGGGCCGGTGTGTCCACCGCGGCGGGGGCGGCGGGCGCGCTGCAGACGTTGGCCAGTCCGGTGACCGAACTAGCCGGCCCGGTCATTCAATCGGTTGCTCAAACGACGGGCCGGGCGATCGGACTGGACGGTTCGTCCAGCGGCTCGCCCACCGCGATCTTGCCGCCGGTGCGCTGGCACAGCGGGCACCGAGTGCACCTCGATCTCGATCCGCTGCTGCCCTTCCCGCGTTGGCACGAGTACGCGCCCGCCGTCGAGGAGCCGGTGCGCCGGATCCCCGGTGTGGCCAAGGCCCATGTCGAGGGCTCGCTGGGCCGGTTGGTGGTGGAGCTGTCCGACGACGCGGACGGCGACGCCGTCTTGGACGAGGTGCGCGCGACCGTCTCCTCGATCGCCTCGGACATCACCTGGTCGAAATCGGAGTCGCCGCCGCTGTCCGCGCCGTTCGCCGACCCGGGCAACCCGCTGGCGATTCTGGTGCCCCTGACCGCGGCGGCCATGGACGTCGTCGCGATGGGGGCCGCGGTCACCGGATGGGTCACCCGGTTGCCCGCCGCGCCGCAGACCACCCGCGCCGCCGCCGCGCTCATCAACCATCAACCGCGGATGGTGTCGATCCTGGAGGCGCGGTTGGGCCGGGTCGGCACCGACATCGCGCTGGCCGCGACCACGGCCGCCGCCCACGGACTCACGCAATCGTTCGGCACCCCACTGCTGGATCTGACCCAACGCACCCTGCAGGTCTCCGAGGCGTCGGCGCACCGGCGGGTGTGGCGCGACCGCGAGCCGCAGCTGGCCTCCCCCGACCGGCCGCAGGCCCCGGTCGTCCCCGTCATCTCCTCGGCCAAGTCGGAGCTGCCCCGGCACAGCTGGGCCGCGTCGGCCGCCGGGGAGGCCTCCCACGTCGTGGTCGGCGGCACCATCGACGCGGCGATGGACAAGGCGAAAGGCTCGATGGCCGGGCCGGTGGAAAGCTACGTCGATTCGGCGGCCAACGGCTCGCTGATCGCGGCGGTCAGCGCGCTGGTCGCCGGCGGCGGCACCGAGGACGCGGCCGCGGCCATCGAAGCGGGGGTGCCCAGGGCCGCGCACATGGGCCGCCAGGCGTTCGCGGCGATATTGGGCCGCGGGCTCGCCAATTCCGGGCAACTCGTCCTCGACCCGGGCGCGCTGCGCCGCCTGGACCGGGTGAAGGTGGTCGTCATCGACGGCGCCGCGCTGCGCGGCGATCACCGCGCGGTCTTGCGTGTCCGCGGCGACGCTCCCGGCTGGGACGACGACCGCGTCTACGAGGTGGCCGACGCGCTGCTGCACGGCGAAGAGGCGCCCGAGCCCGACGCCGACGAGTTACCCGCGACCGGGGCGCGGCTGAAATGGGTTCGCACCCAAGGACCTTCGGCGACACCCGCGCAGGGCCTGGAAAGCGCCGACCTGATCGTCGACGGCGAATGCGTGGGCAGCGTCGACGTGGGCTGGGAGGTCGACCCCTACGCGATCCCGCTCTTTCAGACCGCCAACCGCACCGGCGCGCGGGTGGTGCTACGCCACGTCGCGGGCACCGAGGACCTCACCGCCAGCGTCGGCACCACGCACCCGCCCGGCACGCCGCTGCTGAACGTGGTCCGCGAGCTGAGAGCCGACCGTGGGCCGGTGCTGCTGATCACCGCGCTGCATCGCGACTTCGCCTCGACCGACACCCTTGCCGCGCTCGCGATCGCCGATGTCGGTGTGGCCCTTGATGATCCGCGCGCCGCCACGGCGTGGACCGCCGACATCATCACCGGCACCGACCTGGCCGACGCGGTACGCATCCTCTCGGCGATCCCGGTGGCCCGCTCGGCCAGCGAATCGGCGGTGCACCTGGCGCAGGGCGGCACCACGCTGGCCGGCCTGCTGCTGGTCACCGGCGAGCAGGAGGCGGGCACCAGCCCGGTCAGCTTCCGGCGCTGGCTCAACCCGGTCAATGCCGCCGCGGCCACCGCCCTGCTGGCGGGGACCTTCTCGGCCGCCCGGGTGCTCCGGCTGCCCGACCCCACGCCGCAGCCGCTGACCGCCTGGCACGCACTGGATCCCGAGATCGTCTACTCGCGGCTGGCCGGCGGCGCGCGCCCGATGGCCGTCGAAACCGAGCCGTCCTGGCGGCGTCGCCTCGACGACCTGTCCTACAGCCCGGCGCTGCAACCCCTGCGCAAGCCCCTGCACAACGCCGTCCGGCTGGCGTCGGCCACCCGGACCGAACTCGCCGACCCGCTGACGCCGATCCTGGCCGTCGGCGCGGCGGCCTCGGCGATCGTCGGCAGCAACATCGACGCGCTGCTGGTCGCCGGGGTCATGACCGTCAACGCGATCACCGGTGGGGCGCAACGGCTCCGGGCCGAGTCCGCCGCCGCCGAACTGTTCGCCGAGCAGGACCAGCTGGTGCGCCGGGTGGTCGTTCCGGCCGTCGCGACGACCCGCCGTCGGCTCGAGGCCGCCCGGCACGCGACCCGCACGGCCACGGTGTCCGCGAAGTCGTTGCGGCCCGGCGACGTCATCGACCTGGCCGCACCCGAAGTGGTGCCCGCCGATGCCCGCCTGCTGATCGCCGAAGACCTCGAGGTGGACGAATCCCTGCTGACCGGCGAATCGCTTCCGGTCGACAAGCAGGTGGACCCCGTCGCGGTCAACGACCCCGACCGCGCCAGCATGCTGTTCGAGGGCAGCACCATCGTCGCCGGGCACGCCCGGGCGATCGTGGTCGCCACCGGCGTCGGCACGGCCGCGCACCGCGCGATCTCGGCGGTCGCCGACGTCGAGACCGCGGCCGGAATCCAGGCCCGGCTGCGGGAACTCACCAGCAAGGTGCTGCCCCTGACGCTGGCCGGCGGCGCGACGGTGTCGGCGCTGGCGCTGCTGCGCCGCGCCCCGCTGCGCCAGGCGGGCGCCGACGGCGTGGCGATCGCGGTGGCCGCCGTGCCCGAGGGCCTGCCCCTGGTGGCCACCCTCTCCCAGCTCTCGGCCGCCCAGCGGCTGACCGCGCGCGGGGCCCTGGTCCGCGCGCCGCGCACCATCGAGGCGCTGGGCCGCGTCGACACCGTGTGTTTCGACAAGACCGGCACGCTCACCGAGAACCGGCTGCGCGTGGTGTGCGCGGTGCCCGAGGACGTCGACCCGCACGACCCCTTCCCCAAGCTGACCGACCCGGAATCGGCCGGGCTGCTGCGGGCCGCGGCGCGGGCGTCGGCCCAGCCGCAGGAAGGCCAGGGGCATGCACACGCCACCGACGAGGCGATCCTGACCGCGGCGAGTTCGCTGAACGGCCAAAGCGATTCGGACTGGGCGATGCTCGCCGAGGTCCCGTTCGAATCCAGCCGCGGCTTCGCCGCCGCCATCGGCACCGTGGGGCACGACAACGGGCACCCCGCCGACGCACCGGTGCTGGTCCTCAAGGGGGCCCCCGAAGTCATCCTGCCGCGCTGCAAGTTCGCAGACCCGAAAGCCGACCGGCAGCGGGCCGAGGCGGTGGTGCACGGTCTCGCCGAGCAGGGGCTGCGGGTGCTCGCCGTGGCGCAGCGCGGCTGGAAGCACGAAACCGACGACGACGACACGGACGCCGACGCCGTCGACGTCGCGGCGAAGAACCTCGAGCTGCTCGGCTACGTCGGCCTGGCCGACACCGCCCGCGCGTCGGCGCGTCCGCTGATCGAGGCGCTGGTGGACGCCGACCGCGACGTCGTGCTGATCACCGGCGATCACCCCGTCACCGCGCGGGCGATCGCCCGGCAACTGGGCCTGCCCGAGGGCGCCCGGGTGGTGACCGGCGCCGAACTCGCCGGTCTCGACGAGGACGCGTGCGCCAAGCTGGTCGCCGACGTGCAGGTGTTCGCCCGCGTCAGCCCCGAGCAGAAGGTGCAGATCGTGGCCGCGCTGCAGCGCTGCGGCCGAGTCACCGCGATGGTCGGGGACGGCGCCAACGACGCCGCCGCCATCCGGATGGCCGACGTCGGTATCGGGGTGAGCGGTAGGGGCTCGTCGGCCGCCCGCGGCGCCGCCGACATCGTGTTGACCGACGAGGATTTGGGCGTGCTGATGGACGCCCTGGTCGAGGGCCGCAGCATGTGGGCCGGCGTTCGCGACGCCGTCACCATTCTGGTCGGCGGCAACGTCGGTGAGGTGCTGTTCACCATCATCGGCACCGCCTTCGGCGCCGGCCGCGCCCCGGTGGGAACCCGTCAGCTGCTGCTGGTCAACCTGCTCACCGACATGTTCCCCGCGCTCGCGGTGGCCGTCACCTCGCAATACATCGAGCCGGACGAGGCCGAGTACGAATCGGCCGAGGCCGCCGAAGAGGCGCGCCGCCTGCACCGCCGGGCCGTGCTCACCGGGGCCACGCCCTCGCTCGACGCACCGCTGATGCGCCAGATCGTCACCCGCGGCGCTGTCACGGCCGCCGGGGCGACGGCCGCCTGGGCGATCGGGCGCTGGACGCCGGGCACCGAACGCCGCACGGCGACAATGGGTTTGACCGCGCTGGTGACGACGCAGCTGGCGCAGACCCTGCTGACACGCCGGCACAGCCCGCTGGTCGTGGCGACCGCCCTGGGCAGCGCCGGCGTCCTGGTCGGGATCGTGCAGACCCCGGTGATCAGTCAGTTCTTCGGGTGCACGCCGCTGGGGCCGGTGGCCTGGTCCGGGGTGCTGGGGTCGACGGCGGGTGCCACCGCGATCTCGGCGCTGGCACCCAACTGGCTGGCCAAGCAGGTCGCCGCCCTGGAGCCCGGGGAAGACTGACCGCTAGCCGGACAGCTCCCGGCCCAGCACCTTGCCGGTGGGGTTACGCGGAATGCTGCCCACGACGTTGATGTCGCGGGGCTGTTCGAAGCGGGAGACCCGGCCCTTCAAATATTCGCGCAGCTCGGTGGCGTCGATCTCGCTGCCCGGCTGGGCGACCACGAACGCCGCCAGCCGCTGACCGAACCGTTCGTCGGGGACCCCGATGACCGCGTTCTCGGCGACTGCGGGGTGCTGGGCGAGCGCGTTTTCGACCGCGCGCGGGTAGACGTTCTCGCCGCCGGAGATGATCATGTCGTCTTCGCGCCCGACGATGAAGAGCCGGCCCGCGTTGTCGAGATAGCCCATGTCGCCGGTGCTGGTCATGCCGTCGACGACGGCCTTCGCGGCGCCATCGGTGTAGCCGTCGCTGGTCAGTTCGCCGCCGACGAAGATCCGCCCGGTGACCCGCGGACCGACCGGCTTGTCGTTCTTGTTGAAGATTCGCACCGGGCATCCGACGACCGGTCTTCCGACGGTTTCTGGCGCTTCGCGCAGATCCGCGGGCGTGGCCAGCGCTCCGATGCCGACCTCGGTGGAGCCGTAGCCGTTGTAGAGGATGTCGCCGTAGGCGTCCATGAACCGCTGGCCCAGCGTGGGATCGAGGCGGTCGCCACTGGAGATGACCGTCCGCAAGTACGGCAGCGGGTTGCGCGCCCGCACCTGCTCGGGCAGCTCCAGGATGCGCGCGAGCACGACGGGCACCGCGGTGAAGGCGTCGGCGCGATGCAGCGACGCCTGGGCCAGCGCGGTTTCGGCGTCGAACTCGCGGCGGGTGAGCACGGTCCCCCCGAGCGCCAGGGTCAGCATCAGCATGCCCAGCCCCAGGCCATGAAACATGGGCATTGTTACCGAGATTCGTGAACCGGTGTGCAGCCGGGTGCGATCCAGGATCGTCACCCACACGCCCAGCGCCGAGCGCAGCTGCGGCGTACGGGGCACCCCTTTGGGGGTGCCGGTGGTGCCCGATGTCAGCAACACGATGCGGCCGGGGGAGGCCACGGCCGGTCTGCGGGCGCCCTCGTCGGTGCCGGCCGTCGCCGGATCGACGGTGACGACCGATTCGTCCGCGGCCCGCAGCCGCCCGGCGAATTCGCCGTCGGCGACCACGGTCGCAATGCGGTGCGCTCGCACCGCGGCCGCCAGGGCGTCGCTGCGGAACTCCGTACTCATCGGCACGACATCGGCGCCCAGCAGGGCGGCGGCGAACACACCCGCCACGAATCCGCGTCCGTTGCGGCACATCACCCCGACCACCTGCCCGGGTGCAACACCGTCATCGGCCAGCCGCCGCGCCAGCGACTCGGTCGCTTGTTGGAGCTGTCGATAGCTCAGCGCACCGTCGTCGTCGACGATGGCCGTCCGGTCGGGCCAGCGGGCCGTCGTGACCGCCAGCAGCGTGTAGGGGTTGGTGCCGCCCCGGCGTGCCTCGCGCAGCAGCCGGAAACCCGCGAGCGGCGTCGGCGGGCTCAGCAGGCCCGAGCGCAGCAGGGCGCGGGCGGCGGTGGGAATCACCCGGTCAGTCGTCATCGTCGGCCTCGTCGGTGTCGGACTCGCTGAAGAATCGGCGATGCCACAGCCGCGCGGCGTAATCGGCCGGCCCGGCCAGCAGCACCGAGGCCAACTCGGCCGGCAGCACCCAGGGGGGTTCGATGGTGCGGGGCCGTTCGATGACCGCCTTGGCGATGGCGTCGGCGGCCTCGTCCGCCGACAGGCCGGGAAGCCGGGTCAGCAGCGGGGTGGGCGCGATCATCCTGGTTCGCACCAGCGCGAAGTAGACCGTGGTCACATCGACGCCGTCGGTGTGCAATTCCGGCGCCACGCTGCGCAACCAGCGGTCGAAGGCGCCCTTCGACGCCTGATAGGCACCCCATTGCGGACCGGGCGCCACCCGCACGCCGACACTCGACACGTTCACGATGTGCCCGCCGCCGCGGCCCCGCATGGCCGGGAGCAACCCCAGGAGCAGCCGCACCGGCCCCAGGTAGTTGATGTCGATGGTGCGCTGGAAGTCGTGCGGCCGGTCGTATTGGTCATGCAGCGAGCGCCGCAACGATTTGCCGGCGTTGCTCACCACGATGCCGGGCGGGCCGTGCTCCTCGACGATCCGCTTGGTCAGCGTGCTCACCGCGGATTCGTCGGTGAGGTCGGTCGGGTAGGCGACCGCGTGGCCCCCACCGGCATTGATCGCCGCCGTGAGGTCGCACAGTCGTTCCTCGGATCGCGCGACGACGAGGACGGTCGCCCCCGCGGCGGCCAGGCTGCGCGCGGTCGCCTCACCGATGCCGTAGGAGGCGCCGGTCACCAAGACGGTCTTGCCACAGACGGCGCCGCGCAACCTGTCGAGATCCGACACCCGCGCCGGGTTGGCCACGTGGTCCGTGACCATGTTCAAGGCCTGCGTTAGTGCGTTCAACTTCGCTGCCGCATTCACTCGAGCCGTTCGCCGAGGTCGGCTGTAGCTTCACCGTGACCCCGGCTCGTAACTACGAGTAGCAGACCACACTGCGGAACGGGTCCGCCGTCCGGCCCTGCGGCGTGCTTACGGGGCGACCTCGGCGACGAGTGGGCACGGCGGGTCCGGGCGCCCGCGCCGGATAGCGTCGCGCACAACCGAACTCGGCCCGTCCGCAGTCGCGGCGGTTATTTTATGAGAACACGGTAATTTCGGTGTTTCGGGTGTTTAAGCGGCGTGTTGCCTGGGCACAATGGCGGCATGATCGCACGTCACGTCATTCGTTCCCTCGGTTCAGCCGTAGTTCTCGCAGCGTCGGGCGTGGCCGTTTCGGCCCTGTCCGCTTCCGTT
>NZ_QMEV01000079.1 GCF_003284935.1 Mycobacterium colombiense | reverse complement strand
TACGCATGACCGACGTGCACATCTCGCTGCCTCCCGCGCTTCGGCGCGCGCTGGACCTGCTCATCGATCCGCCGGCCGAACCCGACGTGAGCCGGGGTTACCTCGACCTGCTCGGCGCGGCCGGGGACGGCGTCGTCGAGAAGAACACCGGCCCCATCCAGGCGGCGTGGGCCTCACCGATCGGGTCGCTGCTCTACGACAACGCCCAGGCGCTTTCCCGGCGCTGGATCAGCGCATGGCAGCTGCCGCTGGAGTGGTTGGACGTCCCGCAGGGCGGTACGGCGCTGGACGTCGGCTCCGGGCCGGGCAACGTTACGGCGTCGCTGGCGCGCGCGGCGGGTCCGCAGGGTCTGGCCCTCGGCGTCGACATCTCCGAGCCCATGCTGGACCGCGCGGTCCGCAACGAGGCCGGGCCCCAGGTCGGCTTCATCAAGGCCGACGCGCAGCGTCTTCCGCTGCGCGACAGCACCATTGACGTCGCGGTGTCCACCGCGGTGCTGCAGTTGGTTCCGGATCCGGCGGCCGCCCTTGCCGAGATCGCGCGCGTGCTGCGCCCCGGTGGCAGGCTGGCCGTCATGGTGCCCACCGCCGGGCGCCTGGCGCGGTATTGGCGGATGCTGCCCAACGTCGGAGCGCACGCGTTCGACGACGACGAGATTGGGGATGCACTGGAACACACCGGCTTTGCCAGCGTGCGGGTGAAGACCCTCGGGACGTTCCAGTGGGTGCGCGCCAAGAAGGGCTGACCTATTCCGGCGATTGTGCCAGCAGGGCGAGCCGATCCATCGACTCGCGCAACATGTCGGTCGTCGTCGCGCGAGCGCGCTCGAGCCGGGTGGCGTCGGTGAGCTCCGTCCAGTCGTAGGTGTGGGTCACCGTGGTGAGTTCGGCGTTGACCGGGCTGAGTTCCCAGCGCCACAGGTGACCCGGCGGTTGCTTTCCGGGTTCGGCTGGGCGCCAAGCGATTACACTGCCCTCGACGAACTCGGTGACGTGGTTCTCGCGCACCGCGCCGTTGGTCAGCGTCGTCTTGAAGACGTCGCCCACCCGATGGACACGCTGGCCGGCAGCAGCCGACGCCAGATTGTCGTTGCCGTCCCAGCTCGGCTGGCGCGACGGGTCGGCGATCAGTTCGAATATCCGCGCCGCATTGGCCGACATCACGCGGGTGGCGCTCACAATGCGTTCAAGTTCCGACATGTCGCTATCCAAACACGTGCGGCCGTGCGCCGCGCCGGTGACGTTGGCCCGCGAGGTCGAGGACCTTTGGCCGTCGCGGCATCGACGGGCGGATGCGACGGTAGGCAGTGCCGGGACAACCCGGCGGTCTGTCCGAAGTGCAGAGAGTCCAGTTTGGGCTCCGAACCAAGCGGAGCCACCGCAAGGGCCCGCTTGCCCGACCGTCACACCACGGGAATCTGCCTTCGGACAGACCTTCATGCCTGCGGCCGGTTCACCCCATCCGCGGCAGCGCCTCGACGGGTCCGGCCAGCGCAGCCTTGACGTAGCGGGTGTCGTCGTCGGCGAGCACCTCCGTGTCGTCCCGCTCGATGCCGTCGACGATCGCGCGGGCCACCTGGCGCGGATCGTTCTTGGGCGCATCGAAGCCGACGGTCATGTCGGTGTCGGTGAAGCTGAGGTGCGCCGCGACGACCAGGGTGCCCTGCTTCTCCAGCTCGATGCGCAGCGAATTCGTCGTCGACCACAGTGCCGCCTTGGAGTCGCCGTACCCGCCGGATCCGGGCATCCAGGACAGGATGGACGCGATGTCGACCAGCGCACCGCCGCCGTTGCCGGCCAGCACCGGGGCGAACGCCTTGGCCACGCGCAACGCGCCGAAATAGTTCGTCTCGAACACCGCTCGCACCTCTTCGATGTCGCTGTCGAGCAGCGTCCGGGCGCCCAGAACACCGGCGTTGTTGATGACGATGTCGGCGTCCGCCGCCGTGGAGGCCAGCGCCGCGACCGACTCCGGCCTGGTGACGTCCAATTCAACGCTGACCACGCGGGGGTCCTGGCTGGGCTTCGGCGCCCTCGCCGTGGCGTAGACCTTCGCCGCGCCCCGCTCCAGCAACTCGGCCACGATGGCCTTGCCGAGACCGCGCTGCCCGCCGGTGACCACCACCGTCGATCCCTTGACGTTGACCATGATCGCACTCCTCTGACATAGGCAAAACTGCTTTGCTTACGTCAAGCTAATTGACCGGCGAGACATAGTCAAGTACTGTTTGATTATGTCTCCTACGTGGGTGTCGTCACAGCGCTATGGCTGCGCGGACGCTCCAGGAGGGCTGGCCCTGGTCCAGGACTTCCTCAACACGAGGGCCATCGACGGGTATGGGCCGGATCTGCTGGCCGATCGGGGCCTGGCCGCGGACTGGGCGGCCGCCACGGTGCGGGCGTGGTCGTCGGTGCGCGATGTCGACTTGTCGGCCCCCGAGCTCGGTGACGCGGACCTGGCCAAGCTTCGCGCGGTGCGCGCCACCATCGAGCAGCTGGTGGCCGGCGAACAGCCGCGGTCTCGTGGCGCCGACGGTGTCGCCGCATCCTTCGCGCTGTCCGATGCCGGCGAGGTGCGGATGGATCCCAGTGGCTGCGGTTGGCGTTGGCTGGCGTCGGCGCTGTGGGGCGAGATCCTGTTGAGCCAGCAAGCCGGCACCTGGCGGCGGATCAAGCGCTGCCACAACCACCGGTGTGGCGCGACGTTCTACGACCGCTCGAAAAACAACAGCGGGGTCTGGCATGACGTCAAGACGTGCGGCAATGCTGTCAATCTGCGGGCCTCCAGGGCGCGGCGACGCGAACGCGAGCGCGCGGCCAGATCAGGCGTTGCGCCAGAGCAATAGGTAGCGGTAGTAAAGCCCCCGCCTGATGCGGGCCCCCGGCAGGACGCCTTCGGCCGCCCGCCGGATCTCGGCCAGGCTTTCGTGTGGATCGGCGACGGGCACGCCGATGTTGCGGGTCTCCCGGTGCAGCCATGACCCGGCGCGCACCGCCGGTAAACACAGGCCCGACCACACCCAATCGGCGACGCTCTTGTTGGCGGACAGCCCCACCACGGCCAATTGGCCCGCGGGCCGCAGCATTTGACGCGCCTTCCGCAAGGTGTCGCCTAGCGGCAGATGATGCAGGCTGGCGACGAAGGTGATGAGGTCGAAGGACGGCTTGGCCTGCTCGAGATCCTCGAAACGCCGCAGTTCCGCCGAGGCGTTTGCGATCGGTTGCAGTCGCCGCGCAGCGCGCCGCACCGATGCGGGGTCGGCATCGATCCCGACGACGCTGCGACACCGCGGCGAGTCGCTGCGCCAGCAGCCCTTCCCCGCACCCGACGTCCAGGACGTCGCCGCGATGTCGCGAGGCAATGTCGACCAGCCACGGGTGATAGGCGCTGTTGTGGTTCCAGTAGTCCTCGTGTTTCGCGTAGTCATCCACCGTCGACCCAGTCTGCCCGACCGGGCCCTCAACAGCGCTCGGCGCCCCGGGACATCAACCTCGGGCCCGCGGCGGACGGCCGTCGCGTGCTCTTGAGCATCGCCTGCCATGCGTCGGAGGCGCGCGCCTTCAGGGGCGCGACCACGTCGAAAGTCGCGGGAGCCTGGCTGACCCAGGCCGGAAGTGTGGCCACCGTGTGTTCCTTTGTTCTGTCGGCCTGTGCGCCGACTCATTCAATTGCACCCCAGCCGTTTTACGGGGGCGCCGCGCCGCGGTAAACGCGGCGAAAAGCCAATCTGTGGTCTACGGCACACGCGCGGCACAAAGAAAGCTGCGCAACAGTGCGCCTAGTGAAAACCCCTGAACCTGCGCAGATACCCGGGCAATCGGTGTGCGGGCACAGCCTTGGGCCAGTCGTCGGGACGAAAATAGGCGTCGGTACCGCCGTCTACGAATACTACACTGCCGCACAGAAAGTCGGCGGCATCCGACAGCATGAAGCACATCCAGTCGGCCATGTGCCCCGCGTCACCGAATCCCCCCACCGGGACGGGAAACGACCGGACGGCCTTGGCCTGCCTCGGATCCGAGAGTTGTTCTTGCAGAAGCGGTGTCATGATCGCGCCCGGCGACAGGGCATTCAGCCGCACGCCCGACCCGGCCCATTCCGGTGACACCGCGTGGCGACGCACCCAGCGGCTGACCGCGATCTTGGAGGCGGCATACATCATGGTCGGCGCCGCCGGCCCCAGTAGCCGCACCGCTCGCCCCGCCTTATCGGCATCGTGGGCGAGCAACGCGTTGACGGCCCGGCGCGGCACCGCGGGCACCGTCGTCGTCGAATTGCTGGCCACGACAACAACCTTCGCGTGTTCGGCGGCGGCCAGCGCAGCACGCCAGGCGATGAGCAGCTCGACCACTCCGAAGTAGTTGACCGCAGCGATCTGGCGGGCGCGATCCCTTCCGCGGCCGGGGCCCAGCCCGGCAGCCAGCACGGCGCCGTCAAGCCTGTTGCCCGCGGCCGCCAGGACGCGCTCGGCGGCGTCTGTGCGCCCGTGGGGTGTCGACAGGTCGGCCACGACATCGGCATCCTTGATGTCGACGCCGATGACGGTGTGGCCGTTGTCCCGAAGGCGCTGCGCGGTGTCACGGCCCATCCCGGAAGCCGACCCGGTTAACGCATAGGTCCCCATTGACTCCTCCGTTCCCAGCGCAGTATGGCCGGTTACCCGGCTGCTCCGACTGGCACGGCCCACCCAGCGGGCACCCTGTTAAGTTGCCAGCATGCATGACCCCACGCCCTGCATCGATTTCAGCCAGCTCGAGTCGGTGTACGCGCCGCTGGCCGAATCGGTGCGCCGGCTCCTCGACATCAGCATCCGCACCGAAGCCGGGCCCGCGGCGGTAGCGGCTGCCATCGCCAGGATCGACAGTGCGACAGACGAATTGAGCGATGCGCTACTGCCCGGCCCGTTCGGAGTGCACCGCACCCCCGACGGCCGGACCATCGCGTGGGGCAACGCCGTGGTGGGCATGCGCAACCCGGTCGCCCCGCCGCTGGTGATCCACCACGATCCCGACGGACTGGTGTGGTCGGAATTCGAGCTCGGCGCCGCCTACGAAGGCCCGCCGGGCACGGTTCACGGCGGCGTCTGTGCCCTGGTGCTCGACCACGTGCTCGGCGCGACGGCCCACCAGCCCGACCGCCCCGCCTACACCGGCACGCTGACCCTGCGCTATCGCCGGCCGACCGCGCTGGGCAGGCGATTGCGTGCGGAAGCTCGCGTCGAGCGCGTCGACGGGGTCAAGACCTTCGCCGTCGGCCAGCTGGCCGACGAGGAGGGCGTCACCGTCGAGGCCGAAGGCGTCTTCATCCACCCCAAGCAGCCACCGGCATAACCGGCGGGGCCGGTTCAGCTTCCGGCCGCGGCCCGTTCGACGTCGAGCAGCTGCTCGCCGCGTCGTTCCTCGTCGTAGGCCTCACGTCCGCCCCGCAACCCGAACAGCCGTTTGGAGACCAGCAGGTAGATCACGGCGGCGACGTTGATGGTGAAGGTCACCACCCGGGTCATCGTGATGCCCTTGGCCAGGTCGTGGATCTCGAGCGGCAAGAAGACCGAGGTGGCGATCACCGCGAAGTATTCGCCCCAGCGATTCAGCAACCACAGGCCCACCCCCTCGACGACCTCGAGCAGGGCGTAGCCGGCCAGCATCAGGGTGAGCAGGGCCAGGGTGGACGGCTTGGTCGCCAGCGCCTTTTCCAGTTCGTGCACGACGGTCATCTGGTCGACCTTGAAGCCGGCGGTGCGAAAGATGGGCAGGTCGCGATCGAGGGTGGCCTGGATGGCGCCGCGCGCTCCGCGGAACTTCCACACCGCGTAGGCCGCCAAGGCGATCACCACCGCCCGCAACAGGCGTTCCACCGCCAGGGTGCGGATGATGATGGCCTGGCGTAATGCCTTGCCGCGCATGATCATCGGAGCGTCTTCGGCGCGCCCGCGGCCGTGCGGCTCGCCGACGGTGAATTCGCCGCAGCGCAGGCAGCGCCACACCTCCCCCAGCCCGGTGCTGCCGCTCAGCCGGTCGGCGAGGGACTTCTCCTCGGGTGCGTAGGTGGCGTGACCGGCAATCGCGCAGGTGACCAGCTCCCAGCGATTGCGGCCGTGTTCTTTACCCATGGCCCGGATCATTCATGGCGGCCGGTCGGCCACGCAAGGGGGCGCGCTCGATGTGCGTCAGAAGCGTGGCTTGCTGCGCGCGCACCCAGCGATGGGACGCACCGACCCGAGCAGTCCGGCGAGTTCGGCGACCTCGATCTCGTCGAGCCGAGCCACCGCGGCGACGATGTCGTCACGCAGCGACTCGTCGCAGAAGGGTTCGGCGAGCCAGCCGAACTTGTCCACCACGCGTTCCCAAGACATCGGGCGGGTGGGTGACCCCTCGTAATCCGATTGCTCGCGGCTGAATTCCCGCCCGTCGTGGGTGATCACGTGCACCCGCGCCGCCGTGCGGCGCGGATAGTCCGCGGTGAGGTCGGCGGCGGGCCTGACCTCCACCCGCGACAGCAGGTCGGCGACGTCGCTTCGCGAAACCCGTTCGTTCTCAAGCTGTTCGGGACCGACACCACCGTCGAGCAGGGCGACCGCGGTCAGGTATTTGAGGTTATAGTCGGCCTGCTCCTTGGTGATCGGGTGATCCTTGCCGCCGTAGGCTCCCCCGCCGGCGAAGTCGTAAGCCCCCTGGAAAACCTCGAGGACCACCCGCGCGACGTCCCCGCCGCGCAGGCCGTGCTCACCGCGCACCGCCAGGATCGCGTCGATGACGACCTGGCCGTGGATGAGCGAGCAGTATTGCTTCAGATAGGTCTGCTCGACACAGGTGAGGCCCCGGTCGGCGGTCTGCAGATCGATGGGCTGATCGAACAACTGGACCAGGCCGTGCGGGCCCTCGAAGAGCGACTTGGGTCCGGTGATGCCCCGCCCGGCCAGCACCGTCGTGTACACGGCGCGCATCCCGGTGATGGCCGGGGAGATGCCCTTCCAATTCGACACCGGTTCGGCGTGCACCGTCGCCAGTGACACGTTGTCGGCCGCCGCGGCGGCGATGGCGTTGGCGGTCTGCGCGGCGCTCAACCCCAGCAGCTTCGCGCTGCCCGCCGCAACCGACATCGACAGCTGCAGCGCGTGGTTGAGCCCTCGGGCCATCACGGGAACCGCTGCGCTGAAACGACATTGGATCTCGTAGGCGACCGCCAGCGCGAGCAGGAAGTCGGCGCCACTGGCGCCAGTGTGCTCGGCCACGGCCAGCACGGCACCGACGTTGTCGGCGGGATGGCAGAGCCCACCAACCGTGAGATAGGTGTCGAGCAGATCGGGGTAGCGCACCAGCACCGCATTGAAGAGCGCGGCCTGGTCCACCGATGCGCGCCCGCCCCCGACCAGGGTGGCCGTCGGCGCGCCACCGAACTGGGCGGTGTGGTCACGCAGGGTCGGGATGAGCTCGCCGTCCAGGGCGCCGACGGCGCACGCGATGCTGTCGAGCACGTTGCGTTTCATCAGTGCGCGCGGCCGCCCGGTCAGATCCTCTGGCCGCGCACCTACGACGAAATCGGCCAGGTCGTCCACAACGTAGTTCCGTGCCACCAGTTTTCGCCTCTCCGCTCTACACCTGTCAGTGAAGCCGCGCGCGGAGGCACCGTCCACGATCCATCCCTTATGAGTGGTTGGTGCAAGTTCTCACCGCACGCCGGCGCCGGTGTCGAGGACGCCTCGGTGGGGATCGTCGGACGGGGTCCACCACCGTCCGCTGGGAGGCCTCAGCCAGTCACGACCCCGCGCAACCGCCAGCAAGGAAGTCACGACACCGCGCACGCTCGGCCGGTCGTCGTCCCGGCGGTGCAGCAGCGACCACGTCCACAGCGGTATCGGGTCGGCGACGGGGCGCCGGCTCAACCGGGGCGGAAGTGCCGCGGTGTGGCGCTTCGGCGACGCCAGCACGGCGCCTCTGACCTTGCGGACGTGTGCGTAAAACGCGTCGCCGGTAATGCCGCCGTCATTGATGGCGATGACGCGTGCGCCGGTGTCGGCGGCGAAGTCTTCGGCGAACCGATTCCACGATGACCAGGCCGACGCGTCATCGTCGACGAGCACGCTGACGTCTTGTGCGCCAACCGGTTCCGAAGACGCGGCCCCGGGGGTGACCGCGCTCAGCGGCTCGGCGCGTAGCAGGTGGGGTGTCAGGCCCCGTTGCTTGGCCTGCGCGTCGGTGATCCACGCCAATGCGATGTCGAGGGTGCCCTCGGCCACCCGGTCCGCTTGCGCGTGGGATGGCAACACCCACTCGTCGAGGCGCAAGGCCACCGCGGGCCCGACTAGGGCGTGGATGTCATCGGGCAACCAGCTGACGTAGCCAAGCCGCACCGGCGAGCTCTGCGCGGCCGTCCGCTGCAGCCGATGCTTGGCGTCGTCGGCCAGTGACAGAATCCTGCGCGCGTCCGGGAGAAACGTACGGCCCGCTTCGCTCAATTGGACGCTGCGGCGGTCGCGCACCAACAGATCGGTGCCCACTTCGCGCTCCAACGCGATGATCTGTTGCGACAGCGCCGGTCCCGAAATGTGCAGGCGCTCGGCGGCGCGCCCGAAGTGCAATTCTTCTGCGACGGCCACGAAATAGCGCAGCTGCCGCAGTTCCATGGGTCGAGCTTAAAGCGGCCCCGCCTGCGCCGGGAACCGCCTGACCAGTGATCGTGAACGCGTAGCGGACTCACCCGTGCCCGGTCAGGCGCCGCGTTCGCCGGCCGCCTCGATCGCGCCGGGCTGCGGCGATCCGCTGACCTCGGTCGTCTCGTCGGTCAGGTGCTTCCCGATGTCCCGAATCTGGCGGGCGCTCAAAGCGCACAGCGGGTGCACGGCCACCATCAGGGCAACGCGGCCCCGCTCGTCGAAAACCGGTGCGGCAATGGTCACCACGGGTTGCTTGCGGCGGCCCGGGTTGTCGTCGGAGAGGAATCCGATGGTGGTGAACTCGACCAGCAGCTGGTCCATGATGTGGCGCACCGGAGTCGGCATCTCGCTGCTGTCCAACGTGCCGACCACCTGCACCGCCTGCGCGAGCGCCGGCGTTGTCCAGTCGACGTCGAAGCCACGGTGCCGGGTGTGCGCCAGCACCTGTTGGAGGCGCTGGGCGCGGACGGCATTACCGCCGGCACCCCGCCGCACCCAGGCGCGTTGTTCCTCCTCGGTGTCCCAGGCGGCCATCGCCACACCGAACGGTGGCGCGTAGGGGATCCGATCGCCCGGTATCCCCGACGGCTGCGTGGCGGGCTCGCCCTCAAAGGCGGTGACCACCAAGGAATCACCGAACTTCTCGACCACCGAACAGGCGTAGCCGACCTCGCGGGAAAGTCGCAGCGCCGCCGACCGCGCGGCATGGGCGAGCGGACGGGCGGTGTCCGTGCGGGCCGCCACCACGGCGAGTGCCGGGCCCAGCGCGAAAGTCTTTGCGACCGGATCGCGGCTGGCCCAGCCGCGGTCGCACAACGTCTTCAGGATCGCGTGTGCGGTCGCCTGGGTGAGATCCAGTTCGCGGACCACGTCGGAGAAGCGCAGCCGCGCATGTGGCGACCGCGCCAGCAGCTCGACGACATCGAGCACCCGGGCGGTCGGCGCTGACGTCGACCCGCGAATCGCTTGACTCCTTTGCGACGGCGTTTCTACAGTTGTACGAGCATTCGAGATTTTATATCGATTATTCGAGAAAGTGAATCGGATTGCGCGCTGTGGTGCTGCGAGACGGCCGGTTACAGGACATCACCACCGCCACCCGCCAGGGCGCGACCATTCAGTTCGGCGGCGGGCCGCACCCGCAGGACCGGTACGGCACACTCGACGCCATCGAACAGGCCCGCAGGTCTCAGGGTCCGCCGCGGGTCGTGGTGCGTCCGAATGGAGATATCTCGTGACCGAACGTGATGACCGGCAAGACATCTCCGAACTGCTGGTGCGCTACGCGACGGGGATCGACCGGCGCGACTGGCCGCTGTTTCGCACGGTGTTCACCGATGACTGTCAGCTCGACTACGGCGAGATCGGCACCTGGAGCGGCGTCGATGCCGTGGCCGACTTCATGGAGCAGGTGCACGCCCTGGCGGGACATACGCTGCACCGCCTGACCAACCAGGCCATCACCATCGACGGCGACACCGCCACCGCGCGCACCTACATCGACGGCCTGATCATGGCCGGCGACAACAACTCTGGCGTCAACGCGATCGGTTTCTACGACGACGACGTGGTGCGCACGCCGGCGGGATGGCGCATCGCCCGCCGCCGCTACACCCAGGTCCGCATCACCACGGTGGGGGGCGAATAGATGGCGTTCGTAGCGAAGTACGGGCCGTGGGCGCTGGTCGCCGGCGCGTCCGACGGCGTGGGCGCGGCGTTCGCCGAGGGGCTTGCCGAGCGCGGTGTCAACGTGGTTCTGCTGGCCCGCCGGCAAGCCGTGCTCGACCGGGTGGCCGCCGAGATCGAAGCCACGACGTCCGTGCAAACCCGCACTGTCGCCATCGATCTGGTGCAACCGGGCGCCTCGGCGGCGATCGCCGCCGCCACCGCCGACCTGGAAATCGGCATGCTGGTGTATTGCGCAGGAGCCGACCCGAACTTCAAGCCCTTCCTTGCCAATTCGATCGAAGCCGCCGAAGCGATGGTGCAACGCAACTGCATGGTGCCCATGCAGCTGTGTCACCACTTCGCGCCCGCGATGGTGGCGCGCGGCAGCGGCGGCATCGTCATCTTCGGCTCCGGTGCGGGACTGGCCGGCGGACCCAACATGGTCGCGTACGGCGCCTCCAAGGCCTTCGACATGGTCTTCGCCGAAGCGTTGTGGGCCGAACTGCACGACAAGGGCGTCGACGTCTTGGGCCTCATCCTGGGCAAGACCAACACACCGGCACTGCATGAACTCGAATACAGCCGCGGACAGCTCGGCTCCCCCGACGAGGTGCCGTCGGACGCGGCGGCCGTATCCGACGTCATCGCCGAGGCGTTCGAGAACCTTGGCAACGGCCCGACCCTGATGGTGGGCGACACCATGCGAGCCGCCGCGCAGCTGCTGGCGTCGCTGAGCCGCAACCAGGCCGTCGAGCTCTTCGCCCAGGCGGCCGCGGCTGCCATGGGTCCCGACGCCTAGCGGGCGGCAGCTACAGTCGTTCGCTGCGCGTCGCGCCAGGGAGCGCGAGGTTTGCCAAAGTTCCGAATCAGGGCAGCCTAACTTTTGGGTCCGCACGGCCCTGTGCAGCAAATATAGGCTTGGGAGTGCCGCTGCGTTCGCAGACCCGCTGCGTTGCTGACCGTTACTGCCGCGGGTAACTTGGGTACCCGGCCACTGCGCCGACATAGCCGCCACATATCCACCCGATCGCCAGTGCGAAGGATGACGATGCTCGCCATTGACAGGCCCGCAGCCACCGTCTCGCCGACGGCAAGCTGGCGGCGTCGCACCCTGACCCGTTCCGGACTGATCACCGGCGCGTTTGTCGCGCCGGCCGTGGTCGTCCGCGTCGCCGGCCTACACACCGGCGCCGTGCTGGCCCTGCTGATCTTCGGGGCCGCGGTGGTGGCGGCCAGCTTCCTGCTGGCATGGGCCGCCGAGGCGGCACAGATCGACGTCTCCGGCGGCCTCGCGACGGCCCTACTCGCCCTGATCGCGGTGCTGCCCGAATACGCCGTCGACCTCTACTACGCCTTCGTGTCCGGCCACAATCCGGATTACACGCAATACGCCGCGGCCAACATGACCGGGTCCAACAGGTTGTTGATGGGTCTGGGTTGGCCCGTCGTGGTGCTGGTGAGCATCCTGGTCGCCCGCAAGTCCGGTTCAGACAAGACCACCGGTGTGACGCTCGAGCCAGCAAACCGCGTCGAACTCGGATTCTTGTTGGTCGCCGGCGTGATCGCGTTCGTCATCCCGGCGAGCGGCCAGATCCATCTCGGGCTCGGGCTGGCGTTGCTGGCCTGGTTCGGGCTCTACCTGTACAAAATCAGCCACGGCAGCGTCGAAGAACCCGACCTGATCGGCACCGCGGCCGCGTTGGGGGATCTGCCCGACGGTCGGCGCCGCGCCGTCGTGGTCGGCCTCTTCCTGGTGTCCGGCGGGGTGATCCTGCTGTGCGCCAAGCCCTTTGCCGACAATCTGGTCGCCGCGGGTACCGCGCTCGGCATCAACCGCTTCCTGCTGGTGCAGTGGCTGGCCCCGCTGGCCTCCGAAGCACCGGAATTCATCATCGCGATCATCTTCGCCACCCGCGGCAAGGGCACGGCGGCCATCGCCACGCTGATCTCCTCCAAGGTCAACCAGTGGACCCTGCTGATCGGGTCGCTGCCGATCGCCCATCTGCTGGGGGGCGGCGGGTTCTCGCTGCAACTCGACCCGCGCCAGGTGGAGGAAGTGCTGCTCACCGCCGCCCAGACGATGATGGGGGTGGCGCTGATCCTGGCGCTGCGTTTCCACCGGGCCGCCGCGTGCACACTGCTCGGCCTGTTCGTCGTCCAGTTCCCGATCTTCTCGACACAGGGGCGGCTACTGCTCTGCGGTGTCTACGCCGCGGTGGCCATCGCGGCGCTGATCATCAATCGCCGCCACGTGGCCGCCACCCTCCGGGCACCGTTCTTCGGCACGGCCATCCGGCACAGCGGTCACCCCCACCTCGAAGCGGACGGTTCCGCCCGCCCGCACTAGCGCGCCGTCATGCCCGCGACCGCCCCGCTCCCGGGCTCGCGACCGGCCGGCATATACGGTCCAGGTATGAATCGAGTGTCGGTGATCACAGGCGGCGCGGGTGGCATGGGACAGGCAACGGCGAAAATCGTCGGCCGCGATCACACGCTGGTGCTGTGTGACGTCAGGCAGGACCGGCTGACGGCCGCGGCGGCAACGCTGCGAGATCTCGGAATCACCGCCACGGCCGTCAACTGTGATGTCACCGACCGACGGGCGGTCGCAGATCTGCTCACGAGCGCCGGCGATCTCGGCACGGTGGTCTCCGTCATCCACACGGCGGGGGTGAGCCCCAGCATGGGTGCGGCCGCCTACGTCATGCGGACCAACGCCGTCGGCACCGTCAACGTCGACGAGGAGTTCTTCGCGGTCGCCCAGGAGGGCGCCGTGATCGTCAATGTGGCGTCGATGGCGGCGCACATGTTGCCCGCGGAAATCGTTCCGACAGACCAGTTTCCGCGGGCCCTCGACGACGAAGACGGATTCATGGCTGCGATGCTGGCCGCGTGCGACATCGCACCCGATGAAGCCCGGTCCGGCCTCGCGTACGCCATCAGCAAGAGCTTCGTGAAGTGGTACAGCCAGTCGCAGGCGGAGCGCTTCAACGCCCGCGGGCTGCGCATCGTCTCGGTGTCGCCGGGTTCCATCGACACCGAGATGGGCAGGCTCGAGGAACAGGCCGGCGCGGGCGCGATGGTTGCCGACGCCGCGGTCCCGCGGTGGGGCAAGCCGGAAGAGATGGCCGAGCTCCTCGCCTTCTGCGCCAGCGACAAGGCCGGATACCTCACCGGCACCGACATCCTCAACGACGGCGGGGTCATCGCCTCGATGACCGAACGGGCCAGAGCGGCCGCCGCCGGCTAGCCGCGGCGCAGCGCACCGCATCGGCTATTCGTCGGCCCCGACGCCGACTTTGGCATCGGGCTGAGCGGCACCATCACCCGCCCGGCCATGCGTCCACTCCCGTGCCCGCAGCCGCCAGGTCCGGCGGGCGTAGTTGAGTTCGGTGTACGGCCACTGGGTGACGATGCGGCCGGTCGGCGAACGAAAGTAGCTGTCGCACTGCGTCCAGATGCTGCGCTGCAGGTCCGCGGAAAGCGCTTCGTTGTAACGCTTTTCGGCCTCGGGGCGCACATCGAGGTATCCGCCGCGACGCGCCAGGCGGCTCACCGCGCTGGCGACCAGTCGCGCCGCGGCCTCAAGAATGTAGACGATCGAGTTGCCGCCCTGGTTGGTGTTGGGGCCATAGAGCATGAAGAAGTTCGGGAACCCGCTGACCGCCACCCCCAGGTAGGCGCGCGGGTCCTCGCCCCAGTGTTCGTGCAGCCGGCGTCCGCCGGCACCGATGACGTCGATGCCGGACAGGTAGCGGGACGCCTCGAATCCGGTCGCCAGCACGATGACGTCGATGCCGATTTCCACGCCCGCCGCCGTAATCACCGACGCCGGGCCGACGCGGGCGATGGGATCGGTGACCAGCTCGACGTTGTCGCGCTGTAGTGCCCGGTAGTAGTCGTCGCCCAGCAGCACCCGTTTGCAGCGGAACGGGTAGTCCGGCGTCAGCGCGCGGCGCAGCGGTTCGTCGTCGACGGTGCGCTCGAGAAACGATGTCGCGATCTGCGTGCGCGCCGTCACCACGGGGTCGTCGGCGAAGGTCGCGGTGTTGTCGTGCTGGAACTTCCAGATCTGCCACCGGGTGCGGCGCAGCGCCAGGGGGCTGCGCCGGAATCGTGTCAATTCGGTTGGGCTGTACGGGCGATCGTCCTTGGGCACCATCCAGGGTGGGCTGCGCTGGAAGACCGTGACGCGCCCGGCGGTCTTGGCCAGCTCGGGGACGACCTGCACCCCACTGGCGCCGGTGCCGATCACCGCGACGCTGCGGCCGGCCAGATCGAGGTCGTGATCCCACTGCGCGGTGTGCAGCATCGAGCCGGCGAAGTCGCTCAGGCCGTCGATGTCGGGAAGCTTGACCGAACCGAACAACCCGATCGCGCAGACGACGACATCGGCGGTCAGCGTGGTCGGCCGCCCCCCGCGTTCCAGCCGGCACTCCCAGGCGCCGTTGTGTGGATCCCAGCGCAGGCAGCGCACCGTGGTGTCGAGCATGAGGTGGCGCCGCAGGTCGAAATCGTCGGCCACCGATTCGAGGTAGGCCAGTATCTCGGGCTGCCGCGCGTAGGTGCGGCTCCAGGATGCGTTGGGGGCGAAGGAGAACGAGTACAGGTGGCTTTGAATATCGCAGGCGGCGCCGGGATAGGTGTTGCGCCGCCAGGTGCCGCCGACGCCGTCGGCGGCCTCGATGATCACCAGGTCGTCGATGCCCGCGCGGCGCAGCGCGACGGCCGCGCCCAGGCCGCCGAAGCCCGCGCCGATGATCGCGACCTTCGGTCCGCGGCCACGCCGGGTTGCGGCCCGCAGTCGCCCAATGGCGTAGAGGGAACGGGCTTTTCGGCTAGTCACGACCCATCTCCGGCGCGGCGGATCAGCATGCCGGCCAGGTCCCCGTCGGCACGCCACCGCTGCAGGATGTCGGCGTACTCGGTGGGTCCGCCGAAGAAGAAGCTGCCTTGGCGAGTCTTGGCGTCGGCCTTGCCCTCCCGGTTGTAGTAGCCGGGCGTGCACACCTTGGCCCGCTCGGCGCTCGCGGCCGAGCGGGACACCACGGTGTCGACCCAGGCGGCTTCGGCGGCGGGCGCCGCCTCGATTTCGGTGATGCCCTCGGCCAGCGCGGTGGCAATGATCCAGGCGACGTGGCCGGCCTGCACGTCCAGCAGGTACGGAAAGTTCACCGTCAGACCTGCCTGAGCGATGCTTTCGATGAAGCAGTTCGGGAATCCGGTCGTGCACAGGCCCTGAAAGGTACGCACGCCGCCGTCCCAGTGTTCGGTCAGTGTCACGCCGTCGCGGCCGATCAGCTCGAACCCGGTGCGGCGGCAATAGTCGGTGCCGACCTCGAAGCCCGTTGCGAAGATGAGACAGTCGAGCTCATAGGCGACACCGTCGACCACCACGCCGGATTCGGTGATGCGCTGCACCCCGCGGCCCCGGGTGTCGACCAGCGTGACGTTGTCCCGGTTGAATGTCTGCAGATACTCGTCGTGAAAACAGGGCCGCTTGCAGAAGTAGCCGTACCACGGTTTGAGCGCCTCGGCGGTCGCGGGATCGGTGACGATCGCATCGACACGCGCCCGGATCTCGTCCATCTTGGCGAAGTCGGCCAGCTCGATGTCGCGGCCGCGTTGTTCGGGATCGACGAGACCGTCCCCGTCATGGCGCATGACGGGCAGCTTGCGGGTGATGCTCGTCCAGGCGTCGGCGACCAGATCCTGGTCGGCTTGCCCTCCGGCGGTGAGAATCTGGAAGTTCTGTATCCGCTCGCGCTGCCAACCGGGCCGTAATGTGTTGGCCCACTGTGGGTCGGTCGCGCGGTTGGCGCGTACGTCCACCGACGAGGGGGTGCGCTGAAAGACGTAGAGCCTGCGAGTGGCGGCGCCGAGGTGTGGCACGCACTGGATCGCGGTGGCGCCGGTTCCGATGATTCCGACGCGCTTGTCCGCCAGATTCTGCAGCGTGTCCCCCGTGTACGCGTAGTCCCAACGGCTGGTGTGGAACGCGTGACCACGGAATGCCCCCAGCCCGTCGATGCCCGGCAACTTGGGCTTGGCTTGATACCCGTTGGCCATGGAGACGAACCTGGCCCGCATCTCGTCGCCCCGGTCGGTACGGATGATCCAGCGCGATCGCTTTGCATCCCAGCGGATTTCCCGCACATCGGTCCGCAGGCAGGCGTCGCGGTAGAGGTCGTAGTGTTCGGCGATGCGCCGGCAGTGGGCAAAGATCTCGGGACCCTTGGCGTATTTCTCGGTCGGCGTGTAGCCAAGCTCCTCGAGCAGCGGCATGTACACGTACGACTCGACGTCGCAAGCGATTCCGGGATAGCGGTTCCAGTACCAGGTGCCGCCCACGTCGGCGGCCCGGTCGATCAGCCGCACGCTGCGCACGCCGAGCTGGCGTAGCCGCGCCCCGGTCAACAACCCGCCGAATCCGGCGCCGACGATGGCGACGTCCACCTCGTCGGTGACTGGGTCGCGGACGAAGTCCCCGTCCACCCACGGGTCTTCGGCAAAGCGGGCGAACGCGCCGGCCGTCTCGACGTACTGGGCGATCCCGTCCGCGCGCAGGCGGCGCGCGCGCTCTTCGGCGTACTTGCGTCGCAGCGCGTCGACGTCAAGCGCCTGGCGAACGGTCTCGGTCACGGCCTCGGGTTCCTCTCCGTGGCCTCGACCCTATAGTCATTCGTTTGTTCATCTCAATGCGCGGCCGGCTTGGAACGCCGTCGCGGCATCCGGCCGCAGCGCCTTAGCCCGAAGTCATTGCGCGACAAAGCGACTGAGGCGGCTATTCAGCGGAACGCTCGCTACCCACGGCCGCCAGGGCGTCACCCAGCGTCCACACCGCCACGCCGAGCAAGACCAGGTCCTTGATTAGAAATTGGCCGGGCAGCGCTGAGAGCACCGGAAAACCGTGGGTGTACGCCATGACCACCCCAGGGGTGGTGAACAGAAAGCTCAGCGTGCCCAAGAACAGCACCACCGCCAGGGCGCTGCCGGCCGCCGAGATTCGCGGCCACAGCGGCCGCACGGCGATGAGCAGGGCGGCAACGATTTCCATCGTTCCGAGTGCACGAGCGACGAAGGTGAAGCTGAATACGTCGTAGACCCAGCTCATCAGCGGGCTGTGCTGAATGAGGACCCTCGCCTCCATTTTCACGTACTTGCCGATTCCGATCCACGCCAGAACAAGCACCAGGCCGTAGCGGCTGACAAGCTGACCCCAACGGGTCAGGGCCGGCGCCAAGGTTTGGTCGATCATCGGGCGAAGTCCTTTCAGCCGAAGCGCGGTCATCCACCCAACCCACGAGTCAGGGCACGGTTGCGTTCACTTCTCCCAGCCGTTCGAGGCCGGCGACGATGAGCCGCAACCCGAACGCAAATTCGTCAGCCAAGGCAACGGGCAGGTCGTCGGCGGCGGTCACTGTCGCGGGAAAGCGCGACGAATCGAGCCGGTGAAACGCCGCCGAGAGTTCGGCGTCCTGTTCACCGCCGTCGGCCGTCGCGCCCGCCAGTTGTAGCGCAAAGCCCAGGACGTAGCGCGCCAGCGTCGCGTACGCGCGCGCGGCGACCGGCGGGGAAAAACCGTTGTCGAGGAAAACGGCCAGGCAGCGCTCGCGATTGGCCAACGCGTTCGGCCCCGTCGGGGTGTACTCGACCAACAGGGGCGCGACATTGCCATGGCGGCTCAGCGCGTCAAACATGGACTGCGCGAACAGGATACAGGCCCGCTGCCACGGCATCGCGGCGATCGCTTTGGGGTGGAGGTCGATTTCGCCGAGGATGTGGTCGATCACCAGCGAGACCAATTCGGACCGGCTGGAGAAGTGGCGGTACAGGGTGGCGGTGCCCGATTCCAGGCGCTGCGAGAGCGACCGCATCGACAACGCCTCGGGCCCCTGCTCGTCGACGAGCTCGACGGCCGCACTCAGGATGCGCTCCATCGGCAGGGCCGGGCGTCCGCGGGAACGGCGTGGCCGTTCGCCGTCGCCCTCATCGGGCAAGGCGGGTCTCCTAGCGCTTGACGCGTCCAACTATTTATGGCGACACTGTATCCATAAAAGCGGTCTTGATCAACCGCCCTCACAGCAAGGAACATTCGTCATGCTCCTCCCCCTGGCGGCAGAGCCCTTCACCGCTCCCACCGACCGCGACATGCTTCCCTCCGAACGACGCGAGTTCGTGCGCACGCACCGCACCTGCGTCTTCGGCTATCGTCGCCGCAACGACGGCCCCGGCATGTCGATCGTGTACTACATCCCCACCGATAACGACGAATTGCTCGTGTCCACCATGGCCGATCGCGGCAAGGCTCGGGTCATCGAACGGGACGGGAAGATCAGCCTGTGCGTGCTGGACGAGCGCTGGCCGTTCGCCTATCTGCAGGTCTACGCCGATGCGACCCTCGACCGGGATCGCGAGCTGGCGGTCGACGTGATGATGGCGGTCGGCGGCCGGATGTCCGGCCGACCACTGGGCGACGAGGCCCGCCCACACATCCGGGAGATGTGTGAACGCGAAAACCGCGTGGTCATTCGTTGCCGGCCCTACTCGACCTTCGCGACCCCGCCGCGCCATCTGCACCGCAACGACCAGGCCAACGAACTCAGCCACTGGGTGTCCGGTGTGATGCCTTGGGACGCAGCCGATCCCGTGGCCGACTGATCACTTAGCGTAGCGGTCACGCAGTTTGCTCAGCGTCGCTTCGATGCCCGAGGCGTTCGCCTTGGCGAAACCCATCCGCTCGTAGTACTTCAGCTTGTTCTTGAGCGCCCCGGCGTCGCGGTAGTCGAACGTCTCGGTGACCGTGGTCTGGGTCGGCGACACCGCCTCGAACTCCCACCGCCACCGGTGACCCAGCGGGTGGCGCCATTCGACCAGCTCGTTCGGCATCAGCGCCGTGATCGTGCTGGTGATGCGATAGGGAATGCCGAACATCTTCATGTGGGTCGAAAACTTCGAGCCCGCAAGGAGTTGCGGTGGCACGGTGATGTTGTCGCCCACCGTGCCCGATCCGTCCAGTTCGTGGTGCCGGCGGGGATCGGCGACCAAGGCGTACAGCTCCGCGGCCGGGGCGGCCACGTCGACCCTGCGGCTGACCTGGCGGGGGCCCCGATCGACAACAGTGACGGTCATGATGT
>NZ_QMEV01000078.1 GCF_003284935.1 Mycobacterium colombiense | reverse complement strand
CGTCGCCGACGTCACCGCGACCGCGGCGGCCGACGCGGGCGGCGAACTGCCCCACATCGACGCCGCCATTCTCGGTGCGGCGCTGCAGCGCGGCGTGGAGCTGGTCATCAGCTCGATGGGCGGGGAGGAGATCCCCGGGACCATCGTCTCGGTGCTGCGGGCGGCCGCCGCCGCCGTCGCGCAGTGCGCCAAGGCCGGCGATGGGCTGGTGGCGGCGGTCATCGCGGCCGGTGACGCGGCGGTGGTCGCGCTGGAGAAGACCCCCGAACAGCTCGACGTGCTCGCCGACGCCGGCGCCGTGGACGCCGGCGGGCGCGGTCTGCTGGTCCTGCTGGACGCGCTGCGCTGCACCATCACCGGGCAGGCCCCGGCCCGTACGGTGTACGAGCTGTCCCCGCGGGCGCTGCAGCCGGAGGCGCCCGCGCAGCGCCCGGCGCCCCACTTCGAGGTGATGTACCGGCTGGACGGCTGCGAGCCCGCGGCGGCGGACAGGCTGCGAGATCGGTTGGGGGAGTTGGGTGATTCGGTGGGCATCGCGTCGGCGCCGTCGTCGCAGCGCACCTACTCGGTCCACGTTCACACCGACGACGCCGGCGCCGCCGTCGAAGCGGGCCTGGCGGCCGGGCGGCTCAGCCGCATCGTCATCTCGGCGTTGAGCTCGGGCGCCCCGGGGCTGCCCGCCGGCGGCTGGACGCGGGAGCGCGCGGTGCTGGCGGTGGTCGACGGTGACGGCGCGGCCGAGCTGTTCGCCGGGGAGGGCGCCAGCGTGCTGCAACGCGGCCCGGCCGGGCACGATTCCGTCACCAATATCAGCGCGCACCAACTGATGCGGGCCATCGTGGACACCGGTGCCGCGCAGGTGATGGTGTTGCCCAACGGCTACGTGGCGGCCGAGGAATTGGTGGCCGGGTGCACCGCGGCCATCGGCTGGGGGATCGACGTCGTGCCGATCCCGACGGGGTCGATGGTGCAGGGGCTGGCGGCCCTGGCCGTGCACGAAACCGACCGGCAGGCGGTGGACGACGGCTACACCATGGCCCGCGCCGCCGGTGCCGCGCGGCACGGCTCGGTGCGCATCGCGACCGAGAGCGCGCTGACCTGGGCGGGGCGCTGTCGCCCCGGCGACGGCCTGGGCATCGCGGGCGACGAGGTGCTGATCGTGGCGGCCGACGCGGTCGGCGCGGCGATCGGCCTGCTCGATCTGTTGCTGGCCTCCGGCGGCGACCTGGTGACGGTGCTGCTGGGCGCCGGCATCGACACCGACGGCGACGCGGGCGCGGTCGGCGACATCCTGGAAGAACACATGCACGACCACCACCCGGGGACCGAACTGGTCACCTACCGCACCGGCCATCACGGTGACGCGCTCCTGATCGGGGTCGAGTAGCGATGGTGTCGTTGCGCGACCGGCTGGACTACGCCGTCGGCGGGAAGGTCGTGGGGCTCCTTGACGAGGTGTTCGGCATCCGGACCGTCGACGACCTGTTGCGCCACTATCCGCGCAGCTATACCGAGGGCGCCTCGCGGTGGGGCTCCGACGACGAGCGACCCGAAACGGGCGAGCACATCACCATCATCGACACGATCGCCGAAACCAAGACGTTCCCGATGAAGAAGACCCCGAAAAAGATGTGCCATCGCATCACCCTCGGCGCGGGGCGAAGCAAGGTGACCGCGACGTTCTTCAACGCGAACTACCTGAAGAAAGACCTGACCAAGGGCACCAAGGTGATGCTGTCCGGCGAGGTCGGATTCTTCAACAACGTCATGCAGCTGACGCACCCGGCGTTCCTCATCGTCGACTCGCCGGACGGGCGCAATCGCGGAACGCGATCCCTGAAGAACATCGCGCAAGCCTCGGGCGCCACCAGCGGTGAAGAGTTGCTGGACGCCTACGAACGCCACTTCTTCCCGATCTATCCGGCCAGCACGAAACTGCAGAGCTGGGACATCTTTTCGTGTGTGCGCCAAGTGCTCGACGTGCTCGACCCGGTGCCGGATCCGCTCCCCGAGGAGCTGCGCGCGAAATTCGGCTTGGTCTCCGAGGACCAGGCATTGCGCGACATCCACCTCGCCGAGAGCGAGCAGCGGCGCCAGCGGGCGCGCGAGCGGCTGACCTTCGACGAAGCCGTCGGTCTGCAGTGGGCGCTGGTGGCCCGCCGCCACGGTGAGCTGTCGGAGTCGGGCCCGCCGGCGCCGCCGCGTCCGGACGGCTTGGCCGCAGAACTGTTGGGGCGCTTGCCGTTCGAGTTGACCGCGGGACAGCGCGAGGTGCTCGGCGTGCTGTCCGAGGGGCTCGCGGCGAGCCGGCCGTTGAATCGACTGCTGCAGGGCGAGGTGGGTTCGGGCAAGACGATCGTGTCGGTGCTCGCGATGCTGCAGATGGTCGACGCGGGATATCAGTGCGCGCTGCTGGCGCCGACCGAAGTGCTTGCCGCGCAACATCTTCGGTCGATACGAGACGTGCTTGGTCCATTGGCGATGGCGGGGCAGTTGGGTGGCGCCGATAACGGCACCCGGCTGGCGCTGCTGAGCGGGTCGATGACCGCGGCGCAGAAAAAGCAGATCCGCGCCGAGATCGCCGGTGGTGAGGTCGGCATCGTCGTGGGTACCCACGCCCTGCTGCAGGACGCGGTGGAATTCGACAACCTGGGCATGGTGGTGGTCGACGAGCAACACCGCTTCGGTGTCGAGCAGCGAGATCAGTTGCGCGCCAAGGCCCGTCCCGGTGTCACACCGCACCTGCTGGTGATGACCGCCACGCCCATACCGCGCACCGTCGCGCTCACCGTGTACGGGGACCTGGAAACCTCGACGCTGCGCGAACTTCCGCGCGGCCGCCAGCCGATCACCAGCAACGTGATCTTCGTCAAGGACAAGCCCGCGTGGCTCGGCCGGGCCTGGCAGCGCATCACCGAGGAGGTCGCCGCCGGCCGCCAGGCCTACGTGGTGGCGCCGCGCATCGACGAGAGCGACGACCCCGGTGACGAGCAGAACGCCAAGGCGCCGGAGACCGCCGAGGGTCTCTACGCGCGGCTGCGCTCCGGCGAGCTGGCGAACCTGCGGTTGGGCCTGATGCATGGGCGGCTGTCCGCCGAGGAGAAGGACGCCGCCATGGCGGCCTTTCGGGCCGGCGAGGTCGATGTGCTGGTGTGCACCACCGTCATCGAGGTGGGCGTCGACGTCCCCAACGCCACGGTGATGCTGGTGATGGACGCCGACCGGTTCGGGATCAGTCAGTTGCATCAGCTGCGCGGCCGGATCGGGCGCGGCCAGCATCCCAGCCTGTGCCTGTTCGCCAGCTGGTCGGCGCCGGACTCGCAGGCCGGGCGGCGGCTGCGCGCGGTGGCCGAGACCCTGGACGGCTTCGCCCTGGCCGATCTCGACCTCAAGGAGCGTCGGGAGGGAGATGTGTTGGGCCGCAACCAGTCTGGCAAGGCGATCACGCTGCGGCTGCTGTCCCTGGCGGACCATCTGGAGTTCATCGAGGCCGCCCGGGACTTCTGTGTGCGGGCCTACGCCGAGGACCGGTCCAATCCCGGATTGGGGCTGCTGGCGGCGCGATTCACCGACACCGACCGCATCGAATACCTGGACAAGTCTTGACCGCCGGCGACGATGCAGAGCGTCGCGATGGGGAGGAGCGGCGCAGTTGAACCGCAAAGTACTGCTGTGGCTGGCCGCCACGGCGGCGCTGGCGTTGCTGGTGGCCTACCAGACAGTCGGGTCCTCAACCGCCCGGCACGCCGCCGAATACGCCGCGCGCGCCGACGTTCCGACGGTGCAGCCCGGCACCGATGTGCTCGCCGGCGTCGCCGTCGTGCCGCTGCGCCAGCACCGCTACGACTACCTGCGCTCGGCGTTCGGCGACGCCTGGGACGACGACAACGACGCGCCGCTGGGGCACAACGGATGCGACACCCGCGACGACATCCTCAACCGCGATCTCGTCGACAAGACCTACGTGTCGGTGAAGCGGTGTCCGGACGCGGTGGCCACCGGCACGCTGCACGACCCGTACACCAACAAGACCATCGCCTTCCAGCGCGGTCCCAAGGTCGGCGAATCCGTGCAGATCGACCACATCGTGCCGCTGGCCTACGCCTGGGACATGGGTGCGTACGGCTGGCCCGCTCCCGAGCGCCTGCGCTTCGCCAACGATCCGGCCAACCTACTGGCCGTCGACGGACAGGCCAATCAGGACAAGGGCGATTCGCCACCGGCGCAATGGATGCCGCCGAATGCGGCGTTCGCCTGCCAGTACGCGATGCAGTTCATCGCGGTGCTACGCGCTTACTCGCTGCCGGTGGACCAGGCGTCGACCGGCGTGCTGCGACAGGCCGCGACGACCTGCCCGGCGGGATAGGGACCGCTTAAGCGCCTTCGTAGGTCTCGGGATCCGGGCGCAGCCGGGTGCCGTCGTTGAGCGCGTTGAGCGCATCGACGTGCTCGCCGGCCAACTCGAAGTCGAAGACGTCCAGGTTCGAGGCGATGTGCTCGGCGTTGGCCGACCGGAAGACCACGGCATTGCCCAGCTGCAGGTTCCACCGCAGCAGCACCTGCGAGGCGGTCTTGCCGTATTCGCCGGCGACCGAATTCACCGTCGGATTGTCGCTCAGCTTGCCCAGCGCCAGCGGCGTGTAGGACTGGGTGAGGACGTTGTGCTCGGCGTTGGTCTTGCGCAGCGCTTCCTGGTTGAGCAGCGGGTGCAGCTCGATCTGGTTGACCGCCGGGGTGACGAAGGTCAGGTCGATGACCGTCGTCAGGTGCTCGTCAGTGAAGTTGGAGACGCCGATCGAGCGGGCCTGGCCTTCCGCGCGGGACTGGATCATGCCGCCGAAGGAGTTGACGTAGCTGCCCAGGGCCGGGGCCGGCCAGTGGATCAGGTACAGGTCGACGTAGTCCAGGCCGAGCCGCTCGAGGCTGGCGTTGCAGGCCTCCATCGCCCCCTTGAAGCCCTGGTCCGCCGTGGCCAGCTTGGTGGTGACGAACAGCTCGGCGCGGGGAATGCCGGAGGCGGCGATGGCGCGTCCCACGGCGGCCTCGTTCCCGTAGGCCGCGGCGGTGTCGATCAGCCGGCAGCCAGCTTCCAGGGCCGCCGACACCGCGCGTTCGGTCTCGTCATCCGACAATTCCGCGACGCCCAGGCCCAGGGCCGGGATCGTGTTTTCGTCGTTGAGAGCAATTGAGGGTACGGCGGAGCCCGACTCGCCAGCCAATTCATTCACCTGCCTGTGAAATTGAAGGTTCGAGAGTGTGACCGAGCCGAGTTCCGGCATCGAATTCGAGGCGCTGAGTTCGAAATCGAACACGTCGAAATCGCTCGCAATCCGATGAAGGCCACCGACCTGGGGACCACGATCTTACCGAGCCGGTAAACACACCCGACCGACACCTGGGCGCGGGCCCTCCCGCGCCGCGGGCGCGGGTGGATCTGAAGCGTCGATATCGCGGACTGTGCACCACGCGCGCGGTGCGACGGTAACGCTGCAGTAGCGTGAGTCGCGCGGCATTTGCCGCGTGTTTGGTGGCCGCCGGAGCCGGCAACGCTCCGGGCGGTGGGCTCGGGGGCCGAATTGCCGCGAACCGGCGAGCGTACGCACGTGTTAAGGGGGTTGCCCATGACCAGGCCTCTGTCAGGCGCACCGGAGCTCGAGTCCGGCGCCGAGCGCGCCTCGGGGTCGCTGGCCAGTCGGATCCAGAGCGCCGTCACCAGCGTCGGGGCCAAGGTCATCCCGTGGATCCCGACCGCCCTCAGGCGGGGGCTGGTGCGCGGTCGCTCGGTGATCATCGACGGCAACACGCTGGACCCCACGCTGCAGCTTATGCTGTCGGGCCTGCGCGCCGTCGGCATCGACGGCCTGGTCGTCGACGACGACCCGCAGGTCTCCCGCGCTCACATGCGCGAGTCGACCGTGGGGTTCCCCGGTCCGCAGATCCACGTCGACGTCACCGAGCTCTCGCTGCCCGGTCCGGCCGGGCAGATCCCGGCCCGGCACTACCGGCCCGCCGGCGGCGAGGCGGCACCGCTGCTGGTCTTCTACCACGGCGGCGGCTGGTCCATCGGCGACCTGGACACCCACGACAGCCTGTGCCGGCTGACCTGCCGTGACGCCGGGATCCACGTGCTGTCGATCGACTACCGGCTGGCCCCCGAACACCCGGCGCCGGCCGCGATCGAGGACGCCTACGCCGCCTTCTCCTGGGCCTATGAGCACGCCGGCGAGCTGGGTGCGACGCCAGGGCGGGTCGCGGTCGGCGGGGACAGCGCCGGCGGTAACCTCGCCGCCGTCGTCAGCCAGATCGCACGCGACGAGGGCGCGCCGGCGCCGGTGCTGCAATGGCTGATCTATCCGCGGACCGACTTCACCGCCCGGAACCGGTCGCTGACGCTGTTCTCGCGCGGCTTCCTGCTGACCAAGCGGGACATCGACTGGTTCGAATCGCAGTATCTGCGGCGCTCGGAGCTCGACCGCACCGATCCGCGGGTGTCGCCGGCGCTGGCCGAATCGCTGAGCGGACTGGCGCCGGCGCTGATCGCGGTCGCGGGTTTCGACCCGCTGCGCGACGAAGGCGAGAGCTACGCCGAGGCGCTGCGGGCCGCCGGCGTCGCCGTGGACCTGCGCTACCTGGGTTCGCTGACCCATGGCTTCGCCAACCTGTTCCAGCTGGGCGGGGACAGCATGGTCGCGACCAGCGAGCTGATTTCGGCCCTGCGCGCGCACCTGAGCCGGGTCTGATTCCGTGAGTGGTCGGCGCCGGTAATCTAGAGGCGCCTTGTCCGATCGCTTTGTCCGCACCCGGGCAGACCGACAACTCGTACCGAAAGATCAGGGAACCCGTGGCCGACAAACCCAAACGTCCCCCGCGATTCGACATGAAGTCGGCCTCCGGCGGTAAGTCGAGCCGGCTCGTCCAAATCGGCGGTACCGCATTCGTGGTGATCTTCGCCGTCGCCCTCGTCTTCTACATCGTGACCTCGCACCACAAGAAGACCGGCCCCACCGGCGCGGGCGATACGGTCCGGGTCACGTCGAGCAAGCTGATCACCCAGCCCGGCAGCAG
Organism: Mycobacterium colombiense; assembly: GCF_003284935.1. Taxonomy (GTDB): domain Bacteria; phylum Actinomycetota; class Actinomycetes; order Mycobacteriales; family Mycobacteriaceae; genus Mycobacterium; species Mycobacterium arosiense_A. The sequence continues at coordinate 13,436 of NZ_QMEV01000078.1, read as the reverse complement.
CAACCCCAAGGCCGTGGTGACGTTCTACGAGGACTTCCTGTGTCCGGCCTGCGGCAACTTCGAGCGCACCTTCGGCCCGACGGTGTCCAGGCTCATCGACTTGGGCGCCATCGCGGCCGACTACTCCATGGTGTCGATCCTCGACAGCTCCCGAAACCAGAACTACTCGTCGCGCGCGGGCGCCGCGGCGCTGTGCGTCGCCGACGAGTCCCAGGACGCCTTCCGGCGCTTCCACTCCGCGCTGTACAGCACCGACATTCAGCCCAGCGAAACCGGCAAGAGTTTCCCGGACAACGCGCGGCTGATCGAACTCGCCCGCGAGGCCGGCGTGGTGGGCAAGGTGCCGGACTGCATCAACAGCGGCAAGTACCTGTCCAAGGTCACCGGCGAAGCGGCGGCCGCGCACATCAACGCCACGCCGACCATCAAGATCAACGGTGAGGACTACGACCCGTCGACACCCGACGCACTGGTCAACAAGATCAAGGAGATCGTCGGCAACATTCCGGGCATCGACGGCGCGGTCGCCCCGGCCGCGATGTGACCGGTGCGGTGTCGACCGACGCTGCCGACGCCACCGGCGACCTGACGCCGGAACCGGCTGCGGGGGCGCGGGTGCCGGCGCTCAGCGGCTGGTGGGTGCTGATCGCCGGGCTGATCGGGCTGGTGGCGTCGATGACGCTGACGATCGAAAAGATCGACATCCTGGAAAACCCGGCGTACGTGCCGTCCTGCAACATCAACCCGATCCTGTCCTGCGGCTCGGTGATGATCACGCCGCAGGCATCGCTGCTGGGTTTCCCCAACCCGCTGCTGGGGCTGGTGGCCTTCACGGTGGTGGTCGTCACCGGGCTGTTGGCGGTGACGAAAGTGGCTCTGCCCCAATGGTATTGGCTGGGTTTGACGGCCGGGCTGGTGGTCGGGGTGGTGTTCGTGCACTGGCTGATCTTCCAGAGCCTGTATCGCATCGGCGCGTTGTGCCCGTACTGCATGGTGGTGTGGGTCGTCACCGCCTCGCTGCTGGTGGTGGTCGCCTCGATCGCCTACCGCCCGGCGCTGCAGCAGCGGCAATCCGGCCCGGGGTGGGTGCTCTTCCAGTGGCGATGGTCCATCGCCGCGCTCTGGTTCACCGCGGTGTTCCTGCTGATCATGGCGCGGTTTTGGGACTACTGGTCGACGCTGCTCTAGGGATTCGCAGGTGACCCGGATCATTGGCGGCGCGGCCGGGGGCCGTCGCCTCGCGGTCCCGCCGCGCGGCACCAGGCCCACCACCGACCGGGTGCGCGAATCGTTGTTCAACATCCTGACGGCCCGCCTGGACCTGACCGGTGTCGCCGTACTGGACCTCTACGCCGGTTCGGGCGCACTGGGATTGGAGGCGCTGTCCCGCGGCGCCGCCGCCGCGCTGTTCGTGGAGTCCGATCCGCGCAGCGCGTCCGTCATCGCCCGCAACATCGAAACCGTCGGCCTGCCCGGCGCCACCCTGCGCCGCGGGACGGTGGCGACCGTGCTGGCCGCCGGGACCGACGTGGCGTTCGATCTGGTGCTGGCCGACCCGCCGTATGACGTCGACGCCACCGAGGTCGAGGCCGTGCTTTCGGCGCTGCCCGCCCGCGGCTGGGTGCGCCCGGGCGGCGTTGCGGTGGTGGAGCGTGCGGCCGGCGGCGCGCCGCTGCAGTGGCCGGCCGGTTGGGCCGTGTGGCCGCACCGGGTTTACGGCGACACCCGTCTGGAGCTGGCCGAGCGTCAGTGAGGTAGGCGTGTACCGTCATTCGTCATGGCGCCGCTCCTTAGCATCGCTTCGTTCTGCATCGTCGCGGCGCGCGTCATGGCGCCGCTCCTTCGCATCGCTTCGTTTTGCATCGGATCGCGCGCATGACGGGCGCGGTATGCCCCGGGTCGTTCGACCCGGTGACGTTGGGCCACATCGACGTCTTCGAGCGCGCGTCGGCTCAGTTCGACGAGGTGGTGGTGGCGATCCTGACCAACCCCGCCAAAAAGGGCATGTTCGACCTCGACGAGCGGATCGCGATGATCAACGAGTCGACGACGCATCTCCCCAACCTGCGGGTGGAGGCCGGACAGGGTCTGGTCGTCGACTTCGTCCGGGCGCGGGGCATGACCGCCATCGTGAAGGGGTTGCGCACCGGCACCGACTTCGAATACGAGCTGCAGATGGCGCAGATGAACAAACACGTCGCCGGTGTGGACACCTTCTTCGTCGCGACCGCCCCGCGCTATTCGTTCGTGTCCTCATCGCTGGCCAAAGAGGTCGCAATGCTCGGCGGTGACGTCTCCGAGCTGTTGCCCGAACCGGTCAATCGCCGTCTGCGCGAACGGCTTTCGGCTCGGCCCTGACCCGGCCGATCGCCACCGAAAGCATTGCGCGCCAAGCGCGTTGACTAGGCCGGTGGCGGCCTGGAGTAAACCGCCGCGCCGTGGGTACCCGGTGGTGTCCGAGTTCTCCGGCGATTACCCGTGAACCCCTCGCCAGGGGCGGCCGACGGATTCGAGCGCGCCACGCAAACCGGAGTCCACCGGAAAAGATCGCAGAAGCCCGCGCAGAACGTATCTTGAAGATCTGATCCTGAGGAGGGGGTACGCAAGGTCGCCGACGTCGATAGGAGAACGGCAGCCATGACGGTAGACAATCTGTTCGACGTACCCGAGGCCGCGGCCGATCTGGTCGCGCTGCTCGCCGACGAGGGAGTCGCGCACTTCTTCATCAACCCCGGAACCGATTCCGCGCCGATTCAGGAGGCGCTGGCGGCGGCGCGCGCCGCCGGCACCCCGAGCCCGCAGGCGGTGTTGTGTCTGCACGAGAGCATTGCGCTGGCGGCAGCCATCGGCCATCACATGGCCAGCGGCCGACCGCAGGCGGTCATGGTGCACGTCGACGCCGGGACGCTGAACCTGGGCTGCCAGCTGCACAACGCGCAGCGCAACGGGACCCCGGTGGTGATGTTCGCCGGACGCACCCCCTACAGTTCGGCGCCGGGGGTGCGCGGTCACCGCGACACCTACATCCATTGGCAGCAGGAACAACTCGACCAGCCTGCCGTGGTGCGCAACTACGTCAAGTGGCACATGGAGGTTCCGCGCGGCCGCGAGCTGGCCCCCATCGTCCGCCGGGCCTTCCAGGTCACCCAGTCCTGCCCGTCCGGTCCCGCCTACGTCATGCTGCCGCGAGAAGCGTTGATGGAGCACGGCGTCGGCGCGCTGCCGCGCCGGCTGCCGCCGGCCGTACCGCCCGGCCCGGATCCGGGCGCGCTCGGTCGCTTGGCGGGAATCCTGGTGGCGGGCAAGCGGGTTGTCATCGTCACGTCGCGAACCGCCGCCGACCCCGGGACCGCGACGGTGCTGGGCCGCATCGCCGAGTTGCTGGGTGCGCCGGTGATCGATCAGGGCGACCGCGCCAACCTGCCGCTGGGACACCCGTTGCACGTGGTCGGCGACGCGGCGCCGCTGGAGAACGCCGACACCGTGCTGCTGTTGGACTGCGAAGTGCCATGGGTGCCCGCGCAGCTGGCCCCGCCCGCGGATGCTCGCGTGGTGCAGATCGACGGCGATCCGGTCAAACCGAGCATGCCGCTGTGGACTTTTCCGGTCGAGGTCGCCTTGACCGCCGACACCCGCGTGGCGCTGCTGCTGCTCGAGCAGACGCTGCTGCGGCTGGCCACCGACGAGCTGCGGGAGAAGTGGGCCGCGCGTCGGCAGGAGGCCGAGGCCGACACGGAGCAACGCCACCGCGAAGCGGCCCGCCGGGCAGCGTCCGATCACCCGGCGGACGCGCCCGATGCGATGCTGGCCGCGCTGGGCGGCGCGCTGCCCGACGACGCGGTGGTGGTCCAGGAGGCCGTGACCAACCGGTCGGCCGTGGCCCGACAGGTGCGGCGGCCACCCGGGCAGTTCTTCGATACGGGCGCACCGGCATTGGGCTGGGCGCTGGGCGGCGCGTTCGGGATCAAACTCGCCCGGCCGGAGGCGCCCGTCGTCGCCATCTGTGGTGACGGTTCCTTCAACTTCGGCGTGCCCACCGCCGCGTTGTGGTCGGCGCACCGCCATGGCGCGCCCTTCGTGACGGTGGTGTTGAACAACCAGTCGTATCTGGCCTCCAAGTTGCCGGTGATGGATTTGTATCCGCAGGGAGTATCGGTGCGGGAGAACGACTTCGACGAAACCCGGCTCACCCCCGACACCGACTACGCCGCGCTGGCCACGGCGTGTGGCGGCAGCGGACGCACGGTGCACACTCCGGCGGAGATGAGCAAGGCCGTCGAATGGGCGCTCGCCGAGGCCGAGCAAGGGCGTTGTGTGGTGCTCGACGTGCGGCTGCCGCAACCCTGAGCCGGGTCAGTGCCGATGCTCCGACTGGCCGGCCTCGGGGGAGCCGCCCATCATGCGAACCATCGGCAGCCCTCCGGACGTGACGAACCGGGCGATCAGGACGGCCGCGAGCGCCAGGAAGGCGATGTTGAGCCACGTCGTGTAGTTCCAGGAGATCGACGCCTCGATCACCGTCGCGTTGCGCTGGGTGGGGATGAGATGTGTTGTGCCAAAGAGTAATTCGACCAGATATCCGGCGGCCACCATCGCGGCGTAGAAGGTGCCCAGTAGCGTCAGCATCATCTTGGTGCCGTAGTACTTGCGGTAGATATTCAGGATCGGAAGGATCAACAGGTCGGCGTAGATGAAGGCGATGACGCCGCCGAAGCTGATGCCTCCGTTCCACAGCACCGCGGCCAGCGGGACATTGCCGATGGAGCACACGAAGGACACGATCGCCACAATGGGACCGACGATCGGACCCCACAGCGCCGAGAGGCCCGGATGCTCGGCCAAAAAGAAGACCTGCCAGAACTTTTCGGGCACCCAGGCTGCGACGGCGCCGGCGATCAGCAAGCCCAGGACGAGGTCGCGCAGGATCGCCAGCCACTCCATCACGAACACGTGCGAAACCGAGGTGAGGCCCGCCGGGGAAAACAGCCGTCGCCAGAACGAGCCCTCGGCCCGGATGGACATGTCCATGGCGGCATGGCCTTCCATGGACCCGGCGATTCCCCGCTCGGCTTGCTCGCGGGCCGCGTCGACGAGCCGCTTACGCACGAACGACCGGAACAGGACGGCCAGCACGACGATCATCAGCGGGCCGCCGACGAACTCGGCGGCGGTGAACTGCCAGCCCATCAGCAGCGCCAGGATGATGCCCAGCTCCACCACCAGGTTGGTGGAACCGATCTCGAACGCCATGGCGGCGGTGAAGTCGGCGCCCTTGCGAAACAGCGACCGCGCCAGCGCCACCGCGGCGTACGAGCACGACGATGACGCCGCGCCCAGCCCGGCGGAGATCGCCAGGGTGCGCGGGCGGTCGTCACCCATCAGCGACACGATCGTCGAATGCCGCACGACGGCCTGCACCACCGCCGAGAGGGCGAAGCCCAGGATCAGTGCCCACAAGATTTCCCACGTCATCGAGCCCGCGAGCGTCAAGGCGTGTCCGACTGCCGATAGCACCGTCACTGTGTCCTCCTGCGCTAAACCATAGGGCGCCCGCGTCCAATCGTGGACTATACCCCATGGGGGTATAAGTGAGGGGCGGAACAGCTGGGCTTTTGCAAGACTCCAGCCATGTGGATACGACTACTCGGCGTGCCGTGGTGGCAGCGCTGGCTGGTGCAGTTCTGCATCGTGGCCGTCTGCTTCGCTGTGATCACCCCGTTCGCCGCGCCGCACCTGCTGTCGGGGCTGAGCTGGCCATGGCGGGTTGCCCTGCTCGGAGGTTTCAGCGCGCTTTTCGCCGGCCTGCTCGTGGTGTCGACCCTGCGGGCCTCCCGTGAGTACCTGGCAGTCACGCGCGGACTGGACCGCGAAGAGCGATCGCGGGCGATTCGGGCGAGCATGCGCGGGGAGGTGCCCACCAGCGCGGCCGCCGTAGGGGCGGCGCTGCGCATCGGCGCAATCCGGCTCGGGCACGGCCGCTCCACGCCGAACCGCATTGCCGTCATCTACGGCGTACTGTTCGCCAGCTGGCTCCTGCTGACGGTGGGCGGCGCCGCGACTAACGACACTCGTCAAACCGTGCCGCAGGGCGCGTTCACGGCCTTGATCGGGATCGTCGGGATCCGCGGCTGGTTCGTTGCCCGTCGCGTCGAGAACCGAGTTACATTGCTGCAGAACGTATTAGAAAACATCCCGGGCGGTGCAGATGCCCTGGCCGCAGTGCCATACGAGCTACCCGCTGGGCAGCGATGGCGTCCGATAGCGGCGTCGGTCACCGGCGTGGTGCTACTGGCTACCGGGGCGTTGGCGGCGGTGTACCTGGCGCACCGCCCGTCGCCCGATTGCCGCACCGCTGCAGACGTAGAGCGGTTGGTTGTCGCGCAACGCGACATGCTCGATCCCGCGTTTATCACGGCCGACAGCGGCGGGCCGGCCCTTGCCGACTACCAGGGGTGGAGTCAGCGGCTGCGAAGTTACAAGGCGAGCGTTTCGGCTCCCGACGTCGCGGCGCACGTGCGCAGCATCGGTGACCTGTCCGATCAGGCGGTCGCCGTGGTCTCAGCCGCGCGGGCCGATCCGGCCGGCTCGCAGGCGCCCCCTCAGGAGCAGCGCCGAAGCACGTATGCCGGCATCGTCAGCAAGATCGTCACCGAACTGAAGGCGCTCGACGCGTCGTGCCCGACGCGTGGATGACCGTCCCGATAGTGCTCCGGTCGCCCGGGACCTAGAATCGCTGGCACATAGCCGGGACCCGGCGTGTCGACGCAAACCCCGGGCCCGCGCCCGTCAAGCCTCGGCGGGAGCCCGGCGACGAATATGGACGAACCACTCGCGCGGCCCTCGCGGCCGCGTCAACAGCGTGAACGGGCGCTCTCGGATGACACTGGATTCCCGCGACCTGGGCCTAAGCGGCACGCCGGGGCGTTTGAGGCGCCCCGAACAGGCAAATACCCGACACACCGGGGTCGCCACCGCTGTCACAGAGACATCACCAGGCACACTGGTAACAACCGGATCTTTGCAGACGCCAGGAGGGTATGGCCGTGTATCGAGTCTTTGAGGCGCTGGACGAACTCAGCGCCATCGTGGAAGAAGCCCGCGGCGTCCCGATGACGGCCGGCTGCGTGGTGCCCCGCGGCGACGTGCTGGAGCTGATCGACGACATCAAGGATGCGATCCCGGGCGAGCTGGATGACGCCCAGGATGTGCTGGACGCCCGCGACTCGATGTTGCAGGACGCCAAGACGCACTCCGAGTCCATGGTGTCCTCGGCGACCACCGAGTCCGAGTCCATGCTCAACCACGCCCGCGCGGAGGCCGACCGGCTGCTGTCCGACGCCAAGGCGCAGGCCGACCGGATGGTCAGCGAGGCGCGCCAGCACAGCGAGCGGATGGTCGGCGAGGCCCGCGAGGAGTCGATGCGCATCGCCACGGCAGCCAAGCGCGAGTACGAGGCCAGCGTCGGTCGCGCCCAGGCCGAAGCCGACCGGCTGCTGGAGAACGGCAACATCTCCTACGAGAAGGCCGTGCAAGAGGGCATCAAGGAGCAGCAGCGCCTGGTGTCGCAGAACAGCGTGGTGGAGGCGGCCAACGCCGAGGCCACCCGGCTCATCGACTCGGCGCACGCCGAGGCCGACCGGCTACGCGGCGAGTGCGACATCTACGTCGACAACAAGCTCGCCGAGTTCGAGGAATTCCTCAACGGCACCCTGCGGTCGGTGGGGCGCGGTCGTCACCAACTGCGCACGGCCGCCGGAACCCACGACTACGCGGTGCGCTAGCCCCGCGGCCGGGCGGGCGCGCCCTGGAATTGTGCGGTCAGCGCCGTAGGATTTCCGGTATGACGCGGCAGCACAGCACATCATCGGCCCGCGGCGCAGCGTCACGGCGTGCCGGGCCGATGGCGTTCGACATCACCCGGCTCGGGCGCCGCCCCGGGGCCATGGTCACCCTGCGACAAACCGTGCCCAGCCCCTCGCGGATCGGGCTGGACATGATCGCGATCGAGGCCGGCGCGCCCCTGGACCTGGACCTACAGATCCAATCGGTGTCCGAAGGCGTCCTGGTGACCGGGACGGTGACCGCCCCCACCGCCGGTGAATGCTCGCGCTGCCTGACCAACCTGGAGAGCCAGGTGCAGGTGCGGCTGACCGAACTGTTCGCCTACCCCGACAGCACCACCGAGGCGACCACCGAGGAAGACGAGGTGGGCCACATCGTCGACGACACCATCGACCTCGAGCAGTCCATCCGCGACGCCGTGGGGCTGGAGCTGCCGTTCTCGCCCGTGTGCGGCCCGGACTGCCCGGGGTTGTGCCCCGAATGCGGTGTCTCACTTGCCGCCGAGCCGAACCACCAGCACGATCGCATCGATCCGCGGTGGGCCAAGCTGGCGGGCATGCTCGGCGCGGAGTCCGACGAGTCGCGGGGTGAGCGGTGAGCTCCCGGCAAGTCCTGCTCGACGCCCTCGGGGTTGAGCTGTCCGACGAGCTGCTGTCCCTGGCGCTGACGCATCGCAGCTACGCCTACGAGCACGGCGGGTTGCCCACCAACGAGCGCCTGGAATTCCTGGGCGACGCCGTGTTGGGGCTGACCATCACCGACGAGCTATACCACCGCCACCCCGACCGCAGCGAGGGTGACCTGGCCAAGCTGCGGGCCAGCGTGGTCAACACCCAGGCGCTGGCGGACGTCGCGCGCAAGCTGTGCGACGGGGGCCTCGGCGTCCATCTGCTGCTGGGGCGGGGGGAGGCGAACACCGGCGGCGCCGACAAGTCGAGCATCCTGGCCGACGGGATGGAATCGCTGCTGGGCGCGATCTACCTCGACCACGGCATCGACGTCGCGCGCGACGTGATCTTGCGGCTGTTCGGGCCGCTGCTGGACGCCGCGCCGACGCTGGGAGCCGGGCTGGACTGGAAGACCAGCCTGCAGGAACTGACCGCGGCGCGCGGCATGGGCGCGCCGTCCTACGTCGTCACCTCCACCGGCCCCGACCACGACAAGGAGTTCACCGCGGTCGTCGTGGTGGCCGAGACCGAATACGGCACGGGCGTGGGCCGCTCCAAGAAGGAAGCCGAGCAGAAGGCCGCGGCCCAGACCTGGAAGACCCTCGACGTGCTGGACACCGCGGGGACGACCTCCACCTAGATGGTGTCCGCCTAGATGCCCGAACTGCCCGAGGTCGAGGTGGTGCGCCGCGGCTTGCACGCCCACATCGTCGGCAAGACGATGACCGCCGTCCGGGTGCATCACCCGCGCGCGGTGCGTCGTCATGAAGCGGGGCCCGCGGACCTCACCGCCCGGCTGCTGAACGCGCGAATCACCGGAACCGATCGGCGCGGCAAATACCTGTGGCTGTTGCTCGACACGGAACCCGCTGGGCAACAAACGGATACGGCGGTGGTGGTCCACCTCGGCATGAGCGGGCAGATGCTGCTGGGTGCGGTGCCGCGCGCCGACCACGTCCGGATCTCCGCGCTGCTCGACGACGGGACCGTGCTGAGCTTCGCCGACCAGCGCACCTTCGGTGGGTGGATGCTCGCCGACCTGGTCGAGGTGGACGGCAGCGTGGTGCCCGAACCGGTCGCGCACCTGGCGCGTGACCCGTTGGACCCCTGCTTCGACGCGGATGCGGTGGTAAAAGTGTTGCGGCGCAAGCATTCCGAGATCAAGCGGCAGCTCCTCGATCAGCAGGTTGTGTCCGGTATCGGCAACATCTACGCCGACGAGGCGCTGTGGCGGGCCAAGCTGCACGGCGCGCGCCTGTCCGACACGCTGAGCCGCAAGCAGTTGACCGCCGTGCTGGACGCGGCCGGCGACGTGATGCGCGACGCGCTGGCCAAAGGGGGGACGTCGTTTGACTCGCTGTATGTCAACGTCAACGGAGAATCCGGTTACTTCGACCGCTCGTTGGACGCCTACGGCCGCGAGGGTCAGGCCTGCCGCCGCTGCGGGGCGGTGATGCGCCGGGAGAAGTTCATGAATCGTTCCTCGTTCTACTGCCCGAAATGTCAACCGCGGCCGCGTGGTTGAGGTTTCAGGTGCCGGCGCATCAATCGAAGATGTCGCGGCGCAGCGTCCCGGTGGGCAGCGCCGGGTCCACGAACCACTCGTGGCTGAACAACGCACCGAAGACCTGAGGCGGCAACCGCAGCAGCAGACCGAACACGCGCGCGACCAGACCGGAAGCGCCGATCTGGGAGCGGTGCGCGGCGAACGCGTCTCGTTTCTGGCGCGCGAACCCGAAGACGTTGACCCGATGGGTGATCGTCGCTCGCGGGGCGTACGCGCCGCGCACGATGTCGCGTTCGTACGGCTCGGGAAGCCGCAGCAAGTGCGTGAGATCGCTGACGCGAAGCAGCATTTCGCGCGGCATCGTCACCTCGAGCACCCGCGGGGTGGCGGCGAGTTCGGCGGCCCGCTTGCCGACGTGGTGCACCTGGACGTGGTCGCGGTGGAAGTAGCCGCCGTTGGGCTGATAGCTGAGCAGCAGGTCGGCGTGTTCGTCACGCAGGATGCCGGCCAGCCGCCCGGCCGCCTCGTCGAGGTCCGCGCGGCCGAATCGGGTGCGCCCGGGTGGATCCGGGTAGAACAGCGGTCCGTAGCCGCTGTCGGCGTAGCCCAGGCACTCCACCCGATGCGCCCCGAGAATGCTTGCGCTCAAACGTAATTCGTCCAGCCGGTCGTTCTCGTCCTCGTTGTGGACGCGTCCGTCGGTGGCGGTCACCACGACCACCCGGTGCCCGGCCGCCGCCGCCCGCGCCAGGGTGCCGCCCGTGAGCACGACCTCGTCGTCCGGGTGGGCGTGGAATGCGACCACGGTGGACATGCAGAACAGTATGCCGCGCGGCACAGGTCGGGCGCCCGGTAGAAATAAGCCATGGCCGAACTATGGGTGGAACGCACCGGAACTCGCCGCTACACCGGGTACAGCTCACGAGGGGCGCAGGTGCTGATCGGTTCCGAGGACGTCGACGGCGTGTTCACCCCCGGTGAGCTGCTCAAGATCGCGCTCGCGGCGTGCAGCGGGATGTCCAGCGACCTGCCGCTGGCCCGCCGGCTGGGTGACGACTACAAGGCGGTCGTGAAGGTCTCCGGCGATGCCGACCGCGAGCAGGAACGCTATCCGCTGCTCGAGGAGACCCTGGAATTGGACCTGTCGTCGCTGGCCGACGAGGAGAAGCAGCGCCTGCTGGTTGTGGTCAACCGCGCGATCGATCAGGTCTGCACGGTCGGGCGCACGCTCAAGTCCGGAACGACCGTGAACTTCGAGGTCAACGATGTCGGAGCCTGACACCAGGCTCACCGCCTGGGTGCACGGCCAGGTTCAAGGTGTCGGTTTCCGTTGGTGGACCCGGTGCCGGGCGCTGGAGCTGGGCCTCACCGGTTATGCGGCCAACCAGGCCGACGGCCGCGTTCTTGTGGTCGCCCAGGGGCCGCGGCCGGCCGGCGAGAAGCTGTTGCACCTGCTGGAAGGCGGCGACGCGTGGCCGTCGCGGCCGGGCCGGGTCGACAAGGTCGTCGCCGACTGGTCGCAGCCGCAGGAGCGGTTCGAGGGTTTCGTCGAGCGCTGACGGCGGGCGTCGGCGGCTGGGCGCTGAAGGCGGGCCCGCTGGCCACAGGCGTCACATCGGTCCCGTCGGGGGTCCCCATCGTCCGCGTGGAACGTGCTAGCGCCGGCGCTGGCACGTTTCGGGCGGCGCATACACCGTGCTCCCGTGGCTGATGTGACCACTGTGACCCGTGCGCCGAACGCTCGAAACGCCGCCATATTTCGGGCGGGCCGACACCCCGCGGTGCAGCCGTCCGGGCCGATTTGAGCGGTAGTCTGGCTCGCCGTGTACCTCAAGAGTCTGACGCTGAAGGGCTTCAAGTCCTTCGCCTCGCCGACGACTCTGCGGTTCGAACCGGGCATCACCGCCGTCGTCGGGCCCAACGGCTCGGGCAAATCCAACGTGGTCGACGCGCTGGCCTGGGTCATGGGGGAGCAGGGAGCAAAGACGTTGCGCGGCGGGAAGATGGAAGACGTCATCTTCGCCGGGACGTCGTCGCGGGCCCCGCTGGGCCGCGCCGAGGTCACCGTCACCATCGACAACTCCGACAACGCGCTGCCTATCGAATACTCCGAGGTGTCCATCACGCGGCGGATGTTCCGCGACGGCGCCAGTGAATACGAAATCAACGGCAGCGGTTGCCGTTTGATGGATGTTCAGGAGCTGCTGAGCGACTCCGGGATCGGCCGGGAGATGCACGTCATCGTTGGGCAGGGCAAGCTCGACGAGATCCTGCAGTCCAGGCCCGAGGACCGCCGCGCGTTCATCGAGGAAGCCGCCGGCGTGCTCAAGCACCGCAAGCGCAAGGAAAAAGCCCTCCGCAAACTCGACGCGATGTCGGCGAACCTGGCCCGGCTCACCGACCTGACCACCGAACTGCGCCGCCAGCTCAAACCGCTGGGCCGCCAGGCCGAGGTGGCCCGTCGCGCCCAGACCATCCAGGCCGACCTGCGTGACGCCCGGCTGCGGCTGGCCGCCGACGACCTGGTCAACCGGCAGGGCGAGCGGGAGGCCATCTTCGAGGCCGAGGCCGCCATGCGGCGCGACCACGACCAGGCCTCCTTGCGGCTGGCGGTGGCCTCCGAGGAGCTGACGACGCACGAGGCGGCGGTCGGCGAACTGTCCAGCCGCGCCGAGTCGGTTCAGCACACCTGGTTTGCGCTGTCCGCGCTGGCCGAGCGGGTGGCGGCGACCGTGCGCATCGCCAGCGAGCGGGCGCAGCACCTCGATGTGGAGCCGGTCGCGACCGGGGACACCGACCCCGACGCGCTGGAGGCCGAGGCCGAGCAGGTCGCGGTCGCCGAGCAACAACTGCTCGCCGAGCTGGCCGGGGCGCGCACCCGGCTGGACGGCGCCCGCGCGAAGTTGGCCGAGCGTGAGCGCGAAGCCGCCGAGGCCGATCGGGCCCACATGGCGGCCGTGCGCGCGGAGGCGGACCGGCGCGAAGGCCTGGCGCGGCTGACCGGCCAGGTGGAGACCATGCGGGCACGCGTCGAATCGATCGACGACAGCGTTGCGCGCCTGTCCGAGCGCATCGAACAGGCCGCCGCCCGGGCGCAGCAGGCCAAGGTGGAATTCGAGACCGTCCAGGGCCGGGTCGGTGAACTCGACCAGGGCGAGGTGGGTCTCGACGAACACCACGAGCGCACCGTCGCCGCGTTGCGGCTGGCCGACGAGCGGGTGGCCGAACTGCAGTCCGCCGAGCGGGACGCCGAACGCCAGGTGGCCTCGTTGCGGGCCCGCATCGACGCGCTCGCGATCGGGCTCGAACGCAAGGACGGCGCGGCGTGGCTCACCCAAAACCACAGTGGCACAGGGCTTTTGGGCCCTATGGCCAAGCTGGTCAAGGTTCGTTCCGGTTACGAGGCGGCGCTGGCCGCG
>NZ_QMEV01000077.1 GCF_003284935.1 Mycobacterium colombiense | reverse complement strand
CATCGCCGGCGCCGTGGGCAACGACGTCGTTCGCGGCGTGATCGCAACCGACGCCCTGATCGGCACGTTCGCCCGCCTCGATGACCCGTCGCTGCCGCAGAATGTCTGCTTCCTGTATCACGTGCTCGGCGGGGGCACCGGGGACTGGGACGTCCCGATCGGCGGCATGGGCGCGGTGACGGCGGCCCTGGCCGCGGCGGCGGTCCGGCACGGCGCCGACATATCCACCGGCGCAGAGGTTTACGCCATCGACCCGGCCGGTGAGGTGCGCTATCGCGCCGGCGGGGAAGACCACCGCCTCACGGCCCGGTTCGTCCTGGCCGGTGTCACACCCACCGTCCTGGCCGAGCTACTCGGTGAGGAACCCACCCCCGCGCCGGGCGGCGCGCAGGTCAAGGTCAACATGGTGCTCGCGCGGCTGCCCCGGCTGCGCGACCACGCGGTCACACCCGAGCAGGCATTCGCCGGGACGTTCCACGTCAACGAGACCTGGACGCAGCTCGATGCCGCGTATGCGCAGGCCGCCGCGGGCCAACCGCCGAATCCCCTGCCGTGCGAGGCCTATTGCCACTCGCTGACCGACCCCAGCATCCTGTCGGCGGACCTGCGCGACGCGGGGGCGCAGACGATGACGGTGTTCGGCCTGCACACCCCGCATTCGCTGTTCGACGGCGCCGACCCCGACGCGCTGCGCGATCGACTGACCGACGACGTGTTGTCGTCACTGAATTCCGTTCTGGCCGAACCGATTCAGGATGTGCTGCTGACCGATGCGCAGGGCCGGGCGTGCCTGGAGACGACGACGACGCTGGACCTTGAGCGGACGCTGCACATGAGCGGCGGCAACATCTTCCACGGCGGCCTGTCCTGGCCGTTCGCCGAGGAGGACGACCCGCTGGACACGCCGGCACGGCGATGGGGCGTTTCGACTGCCAACGAACGAATCATGCTGTGCGGCTCCGGAACTCGCCGCGGCGGAGCGGTATCGGGTATCGGCGGCCACAACGCCGCGATGGCGGTGCTGGCGGCGCTCGATCCCCGTCGTGATCGCGACTGATCAGTGCAACATCGCGGCCCGGCAGAGCAACACGAAGGCCGCCAATGCGAGTAGCACCATGTTGACCGCGACAGCGCGGCGTTCGTGCAGCCGTGTGTGCGCCCACGCCGCGCCGACCATGACCGCGCACAGGCCCGCGGCCGCCAGCGGCGTCAAGACCACCGCAATACCCGTCAGTCCGGGCGCGATAAGTCCTGCCGCGGCGAGTATTTCCGATGCGGCGGTGAGGCGGACGACGGGCATCGGAAACATGGCGATGCCGGTCTGGCCCGTCGCCAGTAGTCGTTCGCGGCTGAATGTGAGCTTGGCTGTTCCGGACAGGGCGAATATCGCGGCCAGGATGATCTGTGCTGACCATAGCGCGGCGTTCATTGTCTTCCTTTCTTGTTGAGCGGACGACCATAAGACGAACGACTGCTGCCGCGCGTGACAACAGTGGTCTGGTTCATGGGGCCGTCGCCTCACGGGCGCAGGGAACCCCGCGCCGTCAACGGAAAGGAGCACTAGCCATGCGCACGCCCGTCACCGCGTGCGCCTCGGCTCGCGGTGTGCGGTGCTACCCGGCGTATGCCGGCTGGCTGAAGGAGGCGAACTGAACCGGGCGCCGATGCCGGCGCTCGGCACAGCTACCGCGCGTCGATGGTGACGTAGTCGCGCTCGGTGTAACCGGTGTAGATCTGGCGCGGCCGGCCGATCTTGCTGTCGCCCTCGTCGTGCATCTCGCGCCAGTGCGCAATCCACCCGGGCAGCCGCCCCAGCGCGAACAGGACGGTGAACATCCGGGTCGGGAAGCCCAGCGCCCGGTAGATCAGGCCGGTGTAGAAGTCGACGTTGGGGTAGAGCTTGCGCTCGATGAAGTAGTCGTCGGTGAGCGCGGCCTCTTCGAGCTGCTTGGCGATGTCCAGCAGGTCGTCGTCGCCGCCGAGCTTGGCCAGGATCTTGTCGGCCTGCTCCTTGACGATGCGGGCGCGCGGGTCGTAGTTCTTGTAGACGCGGTGACCGAAGCCCATCAGCTTCACGCCTTCTTCGCGATTCTTGACCTTGCGCACGAATTCGCTGACGTCGTCGTCGCTTTGGCGGATCTTCTCGAGCATCTCGAGCACCGCCTGGTTGGCGCCGCCGTGCAGCGGTCCCCACAGCGCGTTGATCCCACCGGAGATCGAGGTGAACAGGTTGGCCTGCGAGGACCCCACCAACCGGACCGTGGACGTCGAACAGTTCTGTTCGTGGTCGGCGTGCAGGATGAGCAGCATGTCCAGCGCCCGAACGATTTCGGGGTCCGCCTCGTAGGGTTCCGCGGGCAGCCCGAACGTCATGCGCAGGAAGTTCTCCACCAGTGACAGTGAGTTGTCCGGGTAGAGGAACGGCTGGCCGACGGACTTCTTGTAGGCGTAGGCCGCGATGGTCGGCAGCTTGGCCAGCAACCGGATCGTCGAGAGCTCGACGTCTTCGGTGTCCATCGGGTCGAGCGAGTCGGGGTAGTAAGCCGACAGGGCGTTGACGGCACTGGACAACACCGGCATCGGGTGGGCGTTGCGCGGGAAGCCGTCGAAGAATCGCTTGAGGTCCTCGTGCAGCATGGTGTGCAGCTGGATCCGCTTGGTGAAGTCGGCCAATTGCTCCTTGCTCGGCAGTTCGCCGTAGATCAGGAGGTAGCTCACCTCGATGAAGGTCGACTTCTCGGCGAGCTGCTCGATCGGGATGCCGCGGTAGCGCAGGATGCCCGCTTCGCCGTCGATGTAGGTGATGGAGCTCTTGCACGAAGCGGTGTTGACGAAGCCGTTGTCGAACGTGGTGTAGCCGGTCTTGGACAACAGCGAGCCCAGCGCGATGCCGTCAGCGCCGTCGGTGGCCTTGACGATCTCCAGGTCGGTCTCACCGCCCGGGTACTTCAAAGTGGCGGTGTCGTCGGTGTCTGCCACGAGAACCCCTTTGCGCTCTGGCTGATATGGCTGCTGACTAGGTGCTTACTGCAAAAGGTAGTCGTTATGACGATGGGGCGCCTGCCCGGGGTCGAGTCCGCTGGTCACGCCAGCGATCGACCCCGCCACGCCGCGGCGCAACGTGCATCATCAGCGGGTTAGGGCTGCAGGCGTTCCACCCGGCCCCCGGTCATGCGGATGCGGTTGTGCAATCGGTTTTCCCGGCCCTGCCAGAACTCCACCACCTCGGGGGCGATCAGGTAGCCACCCCAGCCGGGCGGGACCGGGACCCGCTCGCGATCGGCGAAGCGGGCGGTCACCTCCTCCAGTTGCTCGAGCAGCGCCGCCCGCGAGGCGATCGGTCGGGATTGCTGCGACGCCCACGCCCCCAGTTGTGACCCGCGCGGCCGCTTGGACCAGTAGTCCTCGGTGAGCTCCGCGGCGACCTTGCGCACCGGGCCGCGGACGTGGACCTGACGGCCGAGCTGGTACCAGGGAAACGTCGCCGAGGCGTACGGCGTCGCGGCCAGATCGTCGCCCTTGGCAGAGTCATAGTTGGTGAAAAAAGTGATCCCGGTCTCGTCGACACCCTTGCACAGCACCGACCGGCTGGCCGGCCTGCCGTCGGCGGTCACGGTGGCCAGCACCAACGCGTTGGGTTCGGCCACACCCGCCCGCTCGGCGTCGTCGATCCATTTGCGCAACAACGAAACCCAGCCGTCGCGCAGCCAATCCACGTCGAGATCCGGGCTGCCGTCTTTTTCCGCTGATCCGTATTCCACACGCATTAGTTGCAGGTGCTCTTTTCCTGGCGCGGGGTCTGGTCCTGCCATCGCGTCCACGCTACCGGCGCTTGCTACCGGCCGGTAGCGTCGGCCCGATCAGGGGGTGCGAGAATTTTCGGCATGACTGTGGTCCCCGAAGACTTTGTCCCCGGCTTGGAAGGCGTGGTCGCCTTCACCACCGAAATCGCCGAGCCGGATAAAGACGGCGGTGCGCTGCGCTATCGCGGCGTCGACATCGAAGACCTGGTGACGCAGCAGGTCACGTTCGGCGACGTGTGGGCGCTGCTGGTCGACGGCAAGTTCGGCCGCGGCCTGCCGCCCGCCGAGCCCTTCCCGCTGCCCATTCACACCGGCGACGTGCGCGTCGACGTGCAGGCGGGCCTGGCGATGCTGGCCCCGATCTGGGGCTACAAGCCACTGCTGGACACCGACGACGACACCGCCCGCGACCAGCTGGCCCGGGCCTCGGTGATGGCACTGTCCTACGTCGCGCAGTCCGCGCGCGGCATCTACCAGCCCGCCGTCCCCCAACGGATCATCGACGAATGCGACACGGTCACCGCCCGGTTCATGACGCGATGGCAGGGCGAGCCGGACCCGCGGCACGTCGAAGCGATTGACGCCTACTGGGTCTCGGCCGCCGAGCACGGCATGAACGCCTCGACGTTCACCGCCCGGGTGATCGCCTCGACCGGCGCCGACGTGGCGGCGGCGCTGTCCGGGGCGATCGGGGCGATGAGCGGCCCGCTGCACGGCGGGGCGCCGGCGCGGGTGCTGCCGATGATCGAGGAGGTCGAGCGCACCGGCGACGCGCGTGGCCTGGTGAAGAAGATCCTGGACAGCGGCGACAAGCTGATGGGCTTCGGGCACCGGGTCTACCGCGCGGAGGACCCCCGGGCGCGGGTGCTGCGCGCTACCGCCGAGCGGCTGGGCGCGCCGCGCCACGAGGTCGCCGTCGCGCTGGAGCAGGCGGCCCTGGCCGAGCTGCGCGAACGCCGCCCGGACCGGGCCATCGAGACCAACGTCGAGTTCTGGGCCGCGGTGATGCTGGACTTCGCCCGGGTACCGGCCAGCATGATGCCGGCGATGTTCACCTGCGGGCGGACCGCCGGCTGGTGCGCGCACATCCTCGAGCAGAAGCGGCTCGGCAAGCTGGTCCGGCCGTCGGCCATCTACGTCGGCCCGGGCCCGCGCAGCCCGGAGTCCGTCGAGGGCTGGGACCGCAGTCTCACCAACGCCTGACGTCCCCGGGTTGTCGGTACCCGGCGATCTAATGGTTGCCGTCGCGATGAGTTTTCGTCGCCGACGCAGTCATACATCGTGAACCTGCCCGTCATGGGCGGGACAGGAAACCGACAGCAAGGAGAATCAGCATGGCGATCAACGTCGAACCCGCACTGTCCCCGCACCTGGTGGTCGACGACGCCGCCGCGGCAATCGACTTCTACGTCAAGGCTTTTGGCGCCCAGGAGATCGGGCGCGTGCCGCGTCCCGACGGCAAACTGGTGCACGCCGCGGTGCGCATCAACGGCTTCACGGTGATGCTCAACGATGACTTCCCCGAAGTGTGCGGCGGCAAGTCGATGACGCCGACGTCGCTGGGCGGCACCCCGGTGACGATCCACCTGACGGTCACCGACGTCGACGCCAGCTTCCAGCGGGCGCTGGACGCCGGTGCCACCGTGGTGACCCCGCTCGACGACCAGTTCTGGGGCGACCGCTATGGCATGGTCGCCGACCCGTTCGGCCACCACTGGTCGCTGGGACAGCCGGTCCGCGAGGTCAGCATGGAAGAGATCTCGGCGGCGATGTCCGGGCAGGGGGCCGGTTAGTGGCGATCGCGAGCGCAAGCGCGGCGTAGCCGGGCGACGGGGGCACCTCCCGCTTGCGGGAACGGGTCGCCTCCGTCGGGACTAACCGAGCAGCCGGTCCAGCAGCCGGCGTCGCGGTGGCGGCGCCGGCTCCGCGACCGCCGCGGTCGCGAGCATCGCGGAGACGTCGGTGAACTTGTTGCGGGGCCGGCCTTCCTCGCTGCCGCGCGCGATTTCGGCGGCGTCGATGGCGCGCCATCCCGCCGCGTCGATCGCGTCGGGCTGGCGGGCGTGCACCAGCTCGGCCAGCGCGTCGGGCTTGGCGATCGGATCGGTCATCTTGCCGGCGTTGAAATCGGCGACCAGGGACTGGACGGTCTCGAACGAGCACGACTTGTTGGTGCCGATGAATCCGCTGGGCCCCCGCTTGATCCAGCCGGCGACGTAGGCGCCGGGCACCGGGTCACCCGAAACCGGGTCGACGACGCGACCCGCGTCGTTGGGCACCACAGCCGCCGCCTCGTCATAGGGCAGGTCGCGAATCGGCTTGCCGCGGTAGCCAATCGACGTCAGCACCAGACCGGTTTCCATCGTTCGGGTCTCGTCGGTGCCGGTGACCGAGAACTCCATACCGGTGACGCGCTGGTCCCCCAGCACCCGGGTCGGGGTGAGCCGATACGCCAGCCTGATCCTCGGGCGCGACGGCGGCGCCGAATCGTCGCCGAGCGTGCTCAAGATTTCCAGCTTGCGCTTGGTCAGGGCATCCGGCGCGGTCGCGAGGTCGGCCTCCACCAGCTCGTGGTCGGCCGCGCTGAGCACCACCTCGGATCCGCCGGTGAGCCCGATGAGCTCGGGCAGCGTGAAGGCCGACTGCGCCGGGCCGCGCCGGGCCGCGATCACCACCTCGCGCACCGCCGAGGCGCGGAACGCCGCCAACGCGTGATCGGCGATGTCGGTGCGGGCCAGCTCGTCGGGATCCGACGTGAGCAACCGGGCGACGTCGAGGGCGACGTTGCCGTTGCCGACGATCACCGCCCGCTCGTGGCTGAGATCGACTGGCAGATCGGCGAAGTCGGGGTGCCCGTTGATCCACGCGACCAGTTCGGTTGCCGTCCCGGTCCCCGGCAGGCCCATGCCCTCGATGTCCAGCCTGCGATCATCGGGCGCGCCGACCGCATACAGCACGGCGTGGTGGTGCGCCAGTAGGTCCGCGTGGCTCAGCCGCGTGCCGACCTCGACGTTGAGGTAGAACCGGAACCGGCGGTCACCGGCGACCCTGTCGAACAGCCGGGTGACCCTCTTGGTGTTCTGGTGATCGGGCGCCACCCCGGCCCGCACCAAACCGTATGGGGTGGGCAGCTTTTCGAAGACGTTGACGCACACGCCCTGCTGGGTCAGCAGTTCGTCGGCGGCGTACATCGCCGCGGGGCCCGATCCGACGATGGCCACCGTCAGGGGCCTGCGGCGGGGGCGCACCTCGGCGGCCGGTATCACCGGCGCCAGCTTCGACGTCGGCGGCAGCTTCTCGTCCTTTGGCCGGTCCGGGTAGAAGGACGCGTTGATCTCGATGAACGGCAGCTGCTTGGAGTCCAACCGGGTGTCGGGCGCGATCGCACCGACGGGGCACGCGCTCACACAGGCACCGCAGTCCACGCACGCCACCGGATCGATGTAAAGCATCTCCGAGGTGGCGAAGCCGGGCTCGTCCGGTGTCGGGTGAATGCAATTCACCGGGCATGCGAAAACACAGGACCCGTCGTTACAGCACGACTGGGTAATAACGTGCGGCATAAACGAACTCGCAGTGACTACGCAGCCGGGACCGCGGTCAGGTGCTGGCGCTGCGGCTCGCTGCGATAGCGCGACGGCTTGCCGTTGATCTTGCACAACCGCCACATCAACCGCGCCGAGCGCGTCTCCATCAGGCCGGTGTCGTAGGCCAGCATCCGCACGTCACCGAACATGTCGCTGAGCCACTTACGCGATTCCGGCGAGCGGAAGAACAGTTCCTTCTTGACGTCCCGCGGGATGTCGAACTCGCGCCAGAACGCCTTGGGCGGCACCACAATTGCGCGGCAGAGCACCTTCATGGTGAGCGGCAGGTACAGCGCGGTCCAGAATCGCTGCCTCTTGGTCAATTCGGGCACCCGCTTGCGCAGGAACTCGTGGGCGAACGAGATGTGGCGGGCCTCCTCGGCCACGTGGATCGCCATCACCCGCTCCATGATGGGGTGCAGCGACTTGCCTTCGCGCAGAACGTTTTTCTGCGTGTGGTCGATCGGCTCCTCGCCGGCAAGCACACCGATGAAGAACGCCACCGGCAGCGGGCCGGCCACCAGCGGCACCAGCGGCGAGAGCCACTTCAGGACCCGTGGCATGCCCGGCACGTCGGCGCCGATGCGGTTGACCATCTCCTGGAACATCATGGTGTGGTTGCACTCTTCGACCGATTCGTGCAGGCAGTACCGGTACTCCGGCGACCCGTTGGGCACCCAGAACGTGTAGTTCATCAGGCCGCGGATCAAGATGGATTCGAAGTGCAGACCCACCTTGGCCACGTTCGCCTGGCGCCACATCCCGATCTTGATCTTGCGCTCGTCGGACTGCGCCAGGTACCAGGGATGGCGACCCAGCGGGTCGGTGTCCGGCAAGATCCATCGCGGATCGTTCTCCGTGACCGCGAATTCCGGTGAATCCCAATCGATATCGGTGTAAGGATTGAAGTTGCGCCGCACCGACCCCTCGGACAGTGTGGCAAGCATGTTGACGTATTCGGCGTCGTCGCGCACTTCCATGTTGTTTTGCCAACGCCGGACTAATCGCGTCCTAGCCATATCCAGGCCTCCCCAACGAGGTTTACATTTGGACGTGCTGTGTCCAGACAGTACCGCAGGTACCGGATAATTCCTAGACCCCGTCCGGGCACTGTGACCTGACCGGTGGTCATGAGATTTTTATGCCCCAGATCACAGGCGATCAAACGCCCGGGCCCGGCCGACCAGGGCTTTTGCCCTGGCGGCGGGGGTTAGCCGGCGGCCTCCGCACCGACCGGTCAGCTCGGCTCACTACCCTGATGAGCATGGCTGACCAGCTCGAGATCCCCGCTGACATCAAACCCCGTGACGGCCGCTTCGGGTGTGGCCCGTCGAAGGTCCGGCCCGAACAACTGCAGGCGCTGACCACGACCGCCGCCCCGTTGTTCGGCACCTCGCACCGGCAGGCGCCGGTCAAGAACCTGGTGGGCCGGCTGCGCTCCGGGCTCGCGGATCTGTTTTCGCTGCCCGACGGTTATGAGGTCATCTTGGGCAACGGCGGGGCGACGGCGTTCTGGGATGCCGCGGCCTTCGGCCTGATCGACAAGCGCTCGCTGCACCTGTCCTTCGGCGAATTCAGCTCCAAGTTCGCCTCGGCGGTCGCCAAGAACCCCTTCGTCGGCGATCCCGTCGTCATCAAGGCGGACGCGGGCAGCGCCCCCGAGCCGCAGAGCGACCCGTCGGTGGATGTGATCGCCTGGGCGCACAACGAAACGTCGACCGGCGTCGCGGTGCCCATTCGACGGCCCGCCGATTCGGGCGACGCGCTGATCGTCATCGACGCGACCTCGGGCGCCGGGGGGCTGCCGGTCGACATCGCCGAGACCGACGCCTATTACTTCTCGCCGCAGAAGAATTTCGCCAGCGACGGCGGCCTGTGGCTGGCCGTCATGAGCCCTGCGGCGCTGGCCCGCGTCGAGTCCGTGGCCGCCTCCGGCCGCTGGGTCCCCGATTTCCTGTCGCTGCCCATCGCGGTGGAGAACAGCGTGAAGGACCAGACCTACAACACCCCGGCGGTCGGCACCCTGGCGCTGATGGCCGAGCAGGTCGACTGGTTGCTGAGTAACGGCGGGCTGGACTGGGCCGTCAAGCGCACCGCGGACTCCTCGGGCCGGCTCTACTCCTGGGCCGAGGAGCGGCCCTACACCACCCCCTTCGTCAGCGACCCGACGCTGCGCTCGCAGGTGGTGGGCACCATCGATTTCGCCGACGAGGTCGATGCCGCGGCCGTGGCGAAGGTCCTCCGGGCCAACGGCGTCGTCGACACCGAGCCGTACCGCAAACTCGGCCGCAACCAGCTGCGGGTGGGCATGTTCCCGGCGGTGGACCCCGACGACGTCAGCGCCCTCACCCAGTGCATCGACTGGGTCGTCGAGCGGCTTTAGTCCGGCGACGATGCTGCCGCGGCACGCGCAGCTGCGGGGGCACCCCAGCCGCGCCGCGGCGAGGGGGCGAGCCGGACAATTGAGCACCGTCGAACCGGCAATCAGCGCGCCACCGCACAGCGTGTCAGCACAGGTGATGGGCGGTTGCTGGACTAAAGTGCGCACGTGACGGGTCCGTCGCTGACCTGCACGGAGCCTGCGAGGAGATAACCATGCGGGAACTCAAAGTGGTTGGCCTGGATGCCGACAGCAAACATGTCATCTGCGAGGGTGACGATCCCGCGGAGCAGTTCAAGCTGGCGGCCGACGACCGCCTGCGAGCCCTGCTGCGCGACGCGGCCCTGTCCTCTGAGCAACCGCAGCTCGAGATTGAAGTCACCAACATGCTCAGTCCCAAAGAAATTCAGGCCAAGATCCGGGCGGGTGCCTCCGTCGAACAGGTCGCCGCGGCGTCAGGCTCGGAGGTGTCGCGGATCCGCCGCTTTGCTCACCCGGTTTTGCTGGAGCGGTTCCGGGCCGCCGAGCTGGCAACCGCCGCCCACCCGATGCTGCCCGACGGTCCCGCGGTGCTGACCCTGCTGGAGACGGTCAGCGCCGCACTGGTGACCCGCGGGCTGAGCCACGACAAACTCAGCTGGGACGCGTGGCGCAACGAAGACAACCGCTGGACGGTGCAGCTGGCCTGGAAGGTCGGCCGTTCCGACAACCTCGCCCACTTCTGTTTCTCGCCCGGTGCGCACGGCGGAACGGTGACCGCCATCGACGACGCGGCCAGCGCGCTGATCGACCCCAACTTCGAACGCCCGTTGCGGCCGGTGGCCCGGGTCGCCCACGTCGACTTCGAAGAGCCCGCCAAGCCTCCGGTCGCCGACCAGGCGCCCGCCGCGGAACCGGACGAGAAGCCGGTGCACACCCGCCGAGGCAAGCCCGTCATCCCGGCGTGGGAGGACGTGCTGCTCGGCGTGCGCTCGGGCGGGCAGCGCTAAGCGGCCGCCAGGGCCAGCAGCGCGACCCACGCCCCCGCCACGCCCACCGCGGCGCCCAGCACGAACCAGCGCAGGACGGGCGTCCGCCGCCACCCCCACAGGGTCGGCGCCAGTCCCCCGGCCGCCACGACGTTGAGCCCCACGGCCAGCAGCGCGTGCACGCGAAGCAGCCCCAGACTGAGCACCACGATCGCCGCGGCGATGACCGCCGCGACGAACGCGCTGACCGTCAAACCCGTTGCCCAGGGCACGGACTCGTCTCTCATCAGCCGGAGCCTAGTCTGACTGTCCATCGCCGCCTCTCGTCGCCGAGCGGGCCCGCTCGTAGAAGGCCAACGCCGCGGCCGTCGCGACGTTGAGCGAATCGGTGCCGCGCGACATCGGGATGCGCACCCGCACATCACTCAACCGCAAGGTGGCCGGCGTCAGGCCCGGCCCCTCAGCGCCGACCAACACCGCGACGCGTTCGTCACGCGCGGCCGTCATCGCCTCCGGCAAGGCGCACGCGCCACCCTGCGGAGTCATGGCCAGAAGCCGAAACCCGTTCTCCCGCAACGTCGTAAGCTCGGCCGGCCAACAGTTCGCGCGCGCATAGGGCACCAGCAGCGCGTGACCCATGGACACCCGGACCGCACGACGGTACAGCGGGTCGGCACAGCCGCTGCCGAACACCACCGCGTCGACGCCCAGCCCGGCCGCGTTGCGGAAGATCGAGCCCAGGTTCTCGTGATCGTTGACCCCTTCGAGCACCGCGACGGTGCGGGCGCTCGAGATCACCTCGGCGACGCCGGGTTCGGGCACCCGCCGGGCGGCCGCGAGCACGCCGCGGTTGAGGTGAAAGCCGACCACCCGGGCCATGACGTCGGCGGACGTTCGGTAGCACGGCACGACCGTGCCGGCCAGGTCGTCTTCGAGCTCGGCGAACCGCCGGTCGGTGCCCAGCAGGGCGTGCGGGTGAAACCGTGACGCGAGCATGCGCTGCACCACCAGCACGCCCTCGGCGATTACCAGCCCCTTGCCCGACGGCAGATCGGGACGACGATCGACGCTGTTCAGGTCGCGGAAATCGTCGAGCCTCGGATCGTCGGGATCGTCAACGTCGATGAACATTCGCCGGCTGCGGTCCCGTGACTCACGGGCCTTCGTCGACGAGGGCCAACATCAGATCGGCCGCGTTGCGCAGGGTGTCTCGTTGTTCGCTGTCCAGCGTCGCCAGCCGCTTGGCCAGCCACTCCTGGCGGGCGCGGCGGTTGGCTTTGACCAACTCGGCGCCCGACTCCGAAACCGAGACGAGCACCTGCCGGCCGTCGACCGGGTGCGGCGCGCGGTCCACCAGCCCCATCTCGGCCAGCGAGGCAATCACCCGGGTCATCGAGGGCGGGCGGACCCGTTCGCGGATTGCCAGGGCACCGGGGGTCATCGGGCCTTCGTTGGTCAGCATGGCCAGCGCCGACAGCTGGGACAGCGACACCGGCGACGACGGGTTGCGAAACCGCAGTTGGCGGGCCAGCCGCATCACTGCCAGTGACAGGTCGCTGGCCAGCCGCGCATCGCTGTCAGGCATGGCGCGAGGTTACACGGAAGCCCGAGAAACCGGGACACGAACCGGTGAACGACGGCTGCTGAGCGTCTTCGCTAAGCTGCGGGGCTTTTCATCGAAACGCTTATCCGCCCGCGTATCCCGCTTTGCTCGTCGGTGCGAAGATCATCCGTCTCGGCGAGTGGGTGCGCCGTCGCCCGCCGTCGACGGCGGGCTATGTTGATCCCGATGGCTGCCGAACCCAACCGCACCGCACCGCCGTTGCCGGCCGCGCTGCTGCACGTGTGGCCGTTCATCGCGCTCGGCGCGTTGGGCTGGCTCACCGCGGTGGCCGTCGCCTTCCTGGTGCCCGCCCTGCAGGGCTGGCGTCCGGTGGCCCTGGCCGGCCTGGGCGTGGGGGTGCTCGGCACGAGCATCTTCCTGCTGCAGCTCGCCGCCGCCCGTCGCGGTGCCCGCGGCGCGCAGGCCGGACTCGAAAACTATCTCGACCACAACTGATTCGCCACCCTGGAGGAGCGATGGTAGCCCCGCTGTTGCAAGCGCACATTGACATCGACGCACCGGTGGCCACCGTGTGGGGATTGATCTCCGATCTGCGCCGAATGCCGCAGTGGAGTCCGCAGTGTCGTTGGATGAAGCCCTTCGGCCCGGTGCGTCAGGGCACCCGGACGCTCAACCTCAACCGCCGCAAGCGCATGTTCTGGCCGACCACCTGCACGGTGGTCGAGATCGTCCCCGACCGCAAGCTGGCCTTCCGCGTCGACACCAACAACACCATCTGGTGCTACGAGCTCGAGCCCAGCGGCGAGGGCACCCGGCTGACCGAGAGCCGTCACGCCGAAAACGGCGTCACCGCGTTTTCGAACCTGTCGGTGAACGCGCTGTTCGGCGGGACCACCAATTTCGAGCGCGAATTGGTCGAGGGCATGAACGCCTCGCTGGCGCGCATCAAGGCCGCCGCCGAAACCGGCTAGTCCGGCGTCTCGGTCTGCGGCTGCTGCTCGGGCTCGGGCGCCTCGGTCACCGGCTGGGCCTCGGCTTCGGCTTCGGCCGCCTCGGCCGAAGCCGTCTCGCCCGGCGTTTCGGGCTCAGGCTCTTGGGTCTCGGATTCCCCCGGCGCCGCAGGGGTCTCGGCGGACACCTCAGGCGAGGCCGACGGTTCGACCGGCGTCTGGGTGACGTCCAGCAGGCCGTCGTCGTACGGCTCGTACGCGGGCGACCCGGTGCCCGCCGGGGCGGGTGTGTCCGAGTGGGCGCCGCAGCCGTAGAGCTTGTCGACGATGTGGCCGTCGGCCGACAGTTCGTTGCCGCACACGCCGAACAGCGCGCCCAGCGATCCCGACAGCGGCAGGAAGAAGCCACAGTCGCGGCACACCCGCTTGGTGGACCGCGCCATCGGCGAGTCGGGCCCGTAATCGCCGGCGCGCCAGCGTTCGGCAGTGTCCGATCGGCCCTCGGCGCTCATCACCCAGCGCCGGCCCAGCCCGATCTCGGCGGCGGTCTCGTCAACCTGGGGATCACCGCTGGCGGTGTAGCCAGGAACCAGCCGGGGATCGTCGGCGGCGGGCGCCAGCAGGTCGCCGGGGCTCAGGTCGCCGGGCCGCACCCGCTGGTCCCACGGCACCCATTTGGGTGCCAGCAATGCGGTCGGCCCGGGCACCAGCACGACCTCGCTGATGGTCGCGTGGTCGGCGCCGGGATAGGCGGCGACGACGACGGCCCATTGCCAACCCTGGTAGCCGGGCAGGTGCGCCAGGAAGCGGTGGGTGGCGCTGCTCGGGTCTTCGTAGCCGACGCCCAGGTAGTCGCCGACCATCTCCGGTGCGCTGAACTCCACGACGGCGGCCCTGGCCTGGTCTGCGGCGCCCGTGAGCACCGCCGCCAACCCCTCGGGCCAGTCGGCCCCGGTCGACCTGGCGGATGCCTCGATAGGTCTGGTCACGCTGTCTTCTTTCTGCATTGCGTTTCCAATACTAGGTTGGCGAGCCACGCCCCGTTACCTGCAGACGCATCCAGGCGGCATAGGGGAGAATTGCGACGTGTCTGGACGGCGGCAAAACGACCCGGGCCGAGTGGCCTCTCAGCCGGGCCGCCGGCCCCGCAAGAGCGCCCAACATCCGGGCGCGGCCAACTACCCCGCGGGCGACGATGCCGATCGGCGCGCCCGCCGTCCGTCGCCCATGCCGAGCGCCAACCGCTACTTGCCCCCGCTGGGCCACCAGCCGGAGCGCAATCGCAGCAACGAGGCGCCACCGCGTAGCCCGGCGTCCGGTGAGCGGATCACCGTCACCCGCGCCGCGGCACTGCGCAGCCGCGAAATGGGTTCGCGCATGTACTGGATGGTGCAGCGCGCCGCGACGGCCGACGGCGCCGACAAGTCCGGCCTGACGGCGCTGACGTGGCCCGTGGTGGCCAACTTCGCGGTGGACGCGGCGATGGCCGTCGCGCTGGCCAACACGTTGTTCTTCGCCGCTGCCACTGGCGAGAGCAAGGGCCGGGTCGCCCTGTATCTGCTGATCACCATCGCGCCGTTCGCGGTGATCGCACCGCTGATCGGGCCCGCGCTGGACCGGCTGCAGCACGGCCGTCGCGCTGCGCTGGCCGCGTCGTTCGCCCTGCGCACCGCGCTGGCGGTGCTGCTGGTCATGAACTACGACGGCGCCACCGGCAGCTTCCCGTCCTGGGTGCTTTATCCGTGTGCGCTCGCGATGATGGTGTTCTCCAAGTCGTTCAGCGTGCTGCGCAGCGCCGTGACCCCACGGGTGATGCCGCCGACCATCGACCTGGTGCGCGTCAACGCCCGCCTGACCATGTTCGGCCTGCTGGGCGGCACCATCGTCGGCGGCGCGATCGCCGGTGGTGTCGAGTTCGTCTGCACCCACCTGTTCAAGCTGCCCGGGGCGTTGTTCGTGGTGATCGCGGTGACGATCACCGGCGCGATGCTGTCCATGCGGATACCGCGCTGGGTCGAGGTGACCGCCGGCGAGGTTCCCGCCACCCTGAGTTACCGGCAGGACAGCGAACCGCTGCGGCGCAGCTGGCACCAGGAAGTCAGCGGGGCGCTTCGACAACCGTTGGGGCGCAACATCATCACCTCGCTGTGGGGCAACTGCACCATCAAGGTCATGGTCGGCTTCCTGTTCCTCTACCCCGCGTTCGTCGCCAAGGCGCATCAGGCCAACGGCTGGGCCCAGGTCGCCATGCTCGGAGTGATCGGCGCCGCGGCCGGGATCGGCAATTTCGTCGGCAACTTCACCAGCGCGCGCCTGAAGCTGGGCAGGCCCGCCGCGCTGGTGGTGCGCTGCACGGTGGCGGTGAGCGCGGTCGCGCTGGCCGCCGCGGTGGCCGGCAACCTGGTGGTGGCCGTGATCGCCACCCTGGTCACGTCGGGCGCCAGCGCCATCGCCAAGGCGTCCCTGGACGCGTCGCTGCAGAACGACCTGCCCGAGGAATCCCGCGCCTCGGGCTTCGGGCGCTCGGAGTCGACGCTGCAATTGGCGTGGGTCCTCGGCGGCGCGGTGGGGGTGTTGGTGTACACCGAACTGTGGGTCGGCTTCACCGCGGTCACTGCGCTGCTCATCCTGGGCCTGGCGCAGACGCTTGTCAGCTTCCGCGGCAACTCACTGATTCCCGGCCTGGGAGGAAATAGGCCAATCATGGTCGAGCAGGAGGGCAAGCGCCGCGGTGCCGGCGCCGCGGCGGTGGTCGCCGAGTGAAACCGCAACGCAAGCGGGGTGTGGCCGTGCTGCTCGCCTGCCTGGTGGCCGTGCTCTGCGCCGGCGCGGGGGTGGGCACCTGGCTGCTGGTGGGGCGCTCCGGCCCGCAGCACCCCGAGATCAGCGCCTATTCGCACGGGCATCTGACGCGGGTGGGGCCCTACCTGTATTGCAACGTGCTCAACCTCGAAGACTGCGAGTCGCCGCAGAACCAGGGCGAGCTACGGGTCACCGAGCGCTACCCCATTCAGCTTTCGGTGCCGGACGCCATCTACCGGGCACCGTGGCGGCTGCTGCAGGTCTACGACGACCCAACGAATACCACCAGCACCCTCTTTCGGCCCGGCACCCGCTTCGCCGTGACGATCTCCTCGGTCGACCCGCATCGCGGGCGCCTGGCCGGGATCGTCGTGCAGCTGCTGACGTTGGCGGTGGATCCCGCAGGGGAGCTGCACGACGTGCCCCACGCGGAATGGTCGGTGCGGCTGACCTTCTGAGGTCGCCTTTCGGGCGAACGCGGACTTGTCGGGGGAAACACCACTGTGCGCCCAACAAGTCGACGTTCGGCGGAGAAACCGTCAAGCCCCGTGGCCGGCCGGCACGCGTTCACCGTCGACGGGCGGCCCGGGCGGCGTTCCCTGCCCGAAGGGCTTGCCGCCCAAGGCTTCTCGCCCGTGGGGGGTCAGCCATCCGGCCAGGTCCGGACCCTTGGGCACGATCCGGGTGGGATTGATGTCGGCGTGCACGATGTAGTAGTGCTGCTTGATCTGGACGAAGTCCACGGTGTCCCCGAAACCCGGCGTCTGGAACAGGTCGCGCGCGTAGGCCCACAGCACCGGCATCTCGCTCAGTTTGCTGCGGTTGCATTTGAAGTGTCCGTGATAGACCGGGTCGAAGCGGGCCAGCGTGGTGAACAGCCGCACGTCGGCCTCGGTGATGGTGTCGCCCACCAGGAATCGCTGATCGGTCAGCCGTTCGCTCACCCAATCCAGGGCGGTGAACAACCGGTCATACGCCGCTTCGTAGGCCTGCTGCGAGCCGGCGAACCCGCACCGGTACACACCGTTGTTGATCTCGGTGTAGACCCGCTTGCTCACCTCGTCGATCTCGTCGCGCAGGTGCTCGGGATACAGCTCGGGCGCACCGTCGCGGTGGTAGGCCGACCATTGCGTCGAGAAGTCGAGCGTCATCTGCGCGAAGTCGTTGGTGACGACCGCCCCGGTCGGCACATCCACGATCGCCGGGACCGTGATGCCCTTGGGGTAGTCGGGGAACCGCTTGAAGTAGGCGTCCTGCAGCCGCGGAATCTTCAGCACCGGGTCGACGCCGCCGGGATCGAGATCGAACGTCCAACTGCGCTCGTCGTGGGTGGGGCCACAAAAGCCAATGGAGAGAACGCTTTCCAGGCCCAACAAACGGCGCACGATGATCGCGCGGTTCGCCCAGGGGCACGCACGCGCGACGATCAGCCGGTACCGGCCGGGCTCGACGGGGTAACCGTCGCGCCCGTCGGCGGTGATGCGGGTGCTGATGTAGTTGGTGTCGCGGGTGAATTCGCCCGCTTGCGCGATATAGGAAGCCATAGCTCCCATAG
Source organism: Mycobacterium colombiense (assembly GCF_003284935.1). GTDB lineage: Bacteria > Actinomycetota > Actinomycetes > Mycobacteriales > Mycobacteriaceae > Mycobacterium > Mycobacterium arosiense_A. The sequence continues at coordinate 3,118 of NZ_QMEV01000077.1, read as the reverse complement.
TCGCTCAATAACGAGCCGACGTCAGGCGTCGAGTTCCCGCGCGACGGCCTTGACCACCTCGGAGACCCGGCGGGCGGTCTTGCGGTCCGGGTAGCGACCCTTGCGCAGCTCGGGCTGCACGGTGCTTTCCAGCAGGGTGATCATGTCCTCGACCATGCCGTGCAGCTCGTCGGGGTTGTGCTTGTGCTCGGCCGGCGCCTCGCGACGGGTCTTGGTGAGGCTGGGCGGCGGCTCAATCAGCTTGAGGCTCAACGCTTGCGGTCCGCGCCGTCCGGAGGCGATGCCGAACTCCACCCGCTGGCCCGCCTTGAGGCCCTCGACCCCGGCGGGCAACGCCGACGAGCGGACGTAGACGTCTTCGCCGTCCTCTTGCGACAGGAAGCCGAAACCCTTGTCAGCGTCGTACCACTTAACCTTGCCCGTCGGCACTGGACTCACCTGCTTGTCTAACGGATCAATAGAAATCGCCAACACAATAAGCGTCCCGCCTGCGCAGGACGCCGTATTAGGAGTCTGATCCTACTCGGATGCCCGGGTAACGAGCACCCCCGTTATTCCTCACTCGGTACGCTTGGTAATACCCGCGGAGGAGATATGCGCCTGATCCTGAACGTCATCTGGTTGATATTCGGCGGCCTGTGGATGGCCGTCGGGTACCTGGCTGCGGCGCTGCTCAGCTTCCTGCTCATCATCACCATCCCGTTCGGCTTCGCGTCGCTGCGCATCGCCTCCTACGCGCTGTGGCCGTTCGGGCGCACGATCGTGGACAAGCCGACCGCGGGGTCCGCCGCGCTGATCGGCAACGTCATCTGGGTGGTGCTGTTCGGCGTGTGGCTGGCGATCGGCCATCTGGTCAGCGCCGCGGCGATGGCGCTCACGATCGTGGGCCTCCCGCTGGCGCTGGCCAACCTCAAATTGATCCCGGTGTCGTTGATGCCGCTGGGCAAGCAGATCGTCCCGGTCGGCTCGCCGGTGCACTACGCCCCGCCGGTGGCCGCATGACGCTGACGACGCTGGGCCTCCCGTCGGTACCGAGCCGCGACGGCCCGGCCGTGCCCGCCGACGCTCCCGCCACCGGGCCGCTGGTGGACACCTATGGCCGGGTCGCCACCGACCTGCGGGTCTCGCTGACCGATCGCTGCAACCTGCGGTGCAGCTATTGCATGCCGGCCGAGGGCCTGAACTGGCTGCCCGGCGAGCAGCTGCTGAGCGCCGACGAGCTGGCCAGGCTGATGCGCATCGCGGTCACCCGGCTGGGCGTGACCAGCGTGCGCTTCACCGGCGGCGAACCGCTGCTGGCGCGCCACCTCGAAGAGGTGGTCACCGCGGCCGCCGCCCTGCGGCCCCGGCCGGAGATCTCGCTGACCACCAACGGTGTCGGGCTGGCGCGGCGCGCCGCCGCGCTCGCGGCGGCGGGCCTGAACCGCGTCAACGTCTCGCTGGACAGCGTGGATCGGCGCCATTTCGCGGCCATCACCCGCCGCGACCGGCTCACCGACGTGCTGGCCGGCCTGGCCGCCGCCAACGACGCGGGCCTGACGCCGGTGAAGGTGAACGCGGTGCTCGACCCCGCCACCGGGCGCGAGGACGTGGTGGGACTGTTGCGGTTCTGCCTCGAGCACGGCTACCAACTGCGCATCATCGAGCAGATGCCGCTGGATGCCGGGCACCAGTGGCGCCGGGATGCCGCGCTGAGCGCCGACGACGTGCTGGCGGCCCTGCGCCCGCACTTCCGGCTGCGCCCCGACCCGGCGCCGCGCGGCTCGGCCCCCGCCGAGCTCTGGCTGGTCGACACGGGCCCGGGCACCCCGAGCGGGAAGTTCGGCGTCATCGCCTCGGTTTCGCACGCGTTCTGCGCGGCCTGTGACCGCACCCGGTTGACGGCCGACGGCCAGATCCGCAGCTGTCTGTTCGCCGAACAGGAGACCGACCTGCGCGGCCTGCTGCGCGGCGGCGGGTCCGACGACGCGATCGAGGCGGCGTGGCGTACCGCGATGTGGGGCAAGCCCGCCGGACACGGCATCAACGACCCCAACTTCATCCAGCCCGACCGCCCGATGAGCGCGATCGGTGGCTAGCCCGATGGGACAGACCCCTGTCCAAGCAAACGGAATCCAGGTGACGGTGCGCTACTTCGCCGCCGCCCGCGCGGCCGCTGACGTCGAGTCCGAGACGGTGGTGCTGCGCCCCGGCACCACGGTCGGCGAACTGGTGGGGCGGCTCGCCGCGCGAGGGTCCCGCCTCGCCACGGTATTGACGCGGTGCTCATACCTGCGCGACGGGATCGCCGTGCGCGACGAGACCGTGACGTTGCAATCCGGTGACACAATCGATGTCCTGCCGCCCTTTTCTGGCGGCTGAAACTGTGAGTTATCTCACGTAACGGATTTATAACGGCGCGGTCACGCTGCGATATCGCCCACTATGACCTGCGCAAACACCTTGTGTTCCTGGGGTTTTCGCAGATGGCCGAGAGGGAAACGCCGGGTTTCGCAAGACGTGACGAGACCAACAGAAACCGTTACCGTCTCCGAAGGCTCGCCAGCCATCCCGATTGGCGACCTCCCCTCCCTATCGCGCCGAGCTCCATCCAATAGGCGGGGGCCACCGAACTACATGGATGGAGACGGGGGACCCACCGGTCCACCGTGATCGGACTGGGGCCGCTCGCGGCTCCTAGGGGTGAAGCCGGCGTCGTCCGCTTGAGGACAACGTCGGCCGGGTGGCCTCTCCAACCCGAACCCGACAGCTGACCTCGCAGGCGCGTGACGAGAGAGGAATACCCCGGCGCGTATGAGTGGACGTCACCGTAAGCCCAGCAGTTCAAACATCAGCGTCGCCAAGATCGCCTTCACCGGTGCGGTTCTTGGTGGCGGCAGCATCGCCCTTGCCGGCCAAGCGGCCGCGGCCACCGACGGTGAATGGGATCAGGTAGCCCGTTGCGAATCCGGTGGCAACTGGGCCATCAACACCGGTAACGGCTACCACGGCGGCGTGCAGTTCAGCGCGAGCACCTGGGCGTCGCACGGCGGCGGCCAGTACGCCCCGTCGGCCGAACTCGCCACCAAGGAACAGCAGATCGCCGTCGCCGAGCGGGTTCTCGCCACCCAGGGCCGTG
>NZ_QMEV01000076.1 GCF_003284935.1 Mycobacterium colombiense | reverse complement strand
CGCGGGCCGCCGGCCATTTCCGATGCCGCCGACACCGACCGGAGCCGTTTGAGATATCGGGTGTCGGCGTGCGCCTTGTCCAGCAGGACGCAGAAATCGCCGACGCCGAAGTCGGGGTCGTGCGCGGGTTCGCCGCACACCTGGGCACCCAGCCGCAGGTATCCGCGCATCAGCGCCGGAACCGACGGCCGCGCCGGCGGCGCGATGTCGTCGATCCCCGTCCCGTCGACGACGACCGGCCGGTGCGGGTAGACGCGGTATTCCGGCGGCGCGGCGTGGCGGCTCAGGATGAAGTCGCGGGCGCCGCGCAGCTGGCTGCCCGGCGCCTGGCCGTCGTCGTCGCCGCCGCCGATGGGGACCGATACGCAGCCGGTGACGTAGTCGTAGCCGTAGCGGTCCAGGTAGGCCAGGATGCCCGCCCACATCAGCAGCACGACGCCGCCGTTGCGATGCCCGTCGCGCACCACGGCGCGTCCCATCTCCACCAGGGAGGGCCGCAGCGGGTCCAGCGCGCGGATGTCGAACTCGGTGGCGGTGTAGAGGCCCCCGGCCGCAATGGCGCCGGCCGGGGCCAGCATGCGGTAGCAGCCGACCAGCTCGCCGGTGTCGTCGTCGCGGACCAGCAGGTGGTCGCAGAACTCGTCGAACCGGTCGACATCGCGCTCGTCCCGGCCGGCCGGCAGTGCGAACCCGGGCGTGCTGCTGAACACGTCGTACCGGAGTCGCTGCGCCGCCTCGATCATGCCGGGGTCGGTGGACAGCAACAGGGAGTAGCGCGGCGCGGCCGGCGAGCCGGCCCCCGTCCCGCGCGGCGTATCGCTGGGTATGAGGACTGAAGCAATGCTCATGGGACCCAACGTGGCGTAGTCGATGAGCTAGTCGGCATCGCCGCTGTGACGTGTCGGTGCACGTGAGATGACGAACTGTTGCGGCATCGACGCCACCACCGGCCGGCGGAGGTGGTGGCGGGGTTCGCCATCCGCTAGCGCGGGCGCTAGCGGATCCTGCGTTCGGTTCATGGTCTGGAGACGGTGCCGGTGTGGCAGGAGTGGACGGTGGTACGAAAAAGCCCCCGGCACCGCGGTGCCGGGGGCTTTCGAGGCCGACTGACTCAGCCCTTGCGTGCCTTGATCGCCTCGGTCAGCTGCGGGGCCACCTTGAACAGGTCGCCCACCACGCCGTAGTCGGCGATCTCGAAGATGGGCGCCTCTTCGTCCTTGTTGACCGCGATGATGGTCTTGGACGTCTGCATGCCCGCGCGGTGCTGGATGGCACCGGAGATGCCCAGCGCGATGTAGAGCTGCGGCGACACCGTCTTACCGGTCTGGCCCACCTGGAACTGGCCCGGGTAGTAGCCGGAGTCGACCGCAGCGCGCGAGGCACCGACGGCCGCACCCAGCGAGTCGGCCAGCTCCTCGACGACGCTGAAGTTCTCCGCGCTGCCGACACCGCGACCACCGGAGACCACAATGGTGGCCTCGGTCAGTTCCGGGCGGTCGCCGGCGACCGCGGGCTCGCGGGCGGTGATCTTGGTGGCGTTCTCGGCGGGGGCCGGCACCTCGACGGTGACCTGTTCGCCGGCACCGGCCTGCGGCTCGGCGTCGATCGCGCCGGCGCGCACGGTGATCACCGGGGTGTCGCCGTTGGCCTGCGCCTCCACGGTGAACGCGCCACCGAAGATGGAGTAGGTCGCCTTGTTGCCTTCGTGGACGTCGACCACGTCGACCAGCAGGCCGGAGCCGATGCGGGCCGCGAGCCTGCCGGCGATCTCCTTGCCGTCGGCGTTGGCCGACAGGATCACCGCGGCCGGCGAGTTGGACTCGGCGAGCGAGGCCAGCACGTCGACCACCGGGGTGATCAGGTACTTGTCGACGTCGTCGGACTCGGCGACGTAGATCTTGGCGGCGCCGGCCTCCTTGAGACCGTCCACCAGGGGCGCGGCGGTCCCGGGCGCGCCGACCACGACGGCGGCGGGCTCGCCCAGCGCGCGGGCGGCGGTGATCAGTTCGGAGGTGACCTTCTTCAGCGCACCTTCTGTGTGCTCGACGAGCACCAGTACTTCAGCCATGGGTTGTTTGCTCTTTCGTGTGTCCGGAGGTGTCTGGTGCTAGATGATCTTCTGGCCGACCAGGTACTTGGCGATCTCGTTGCCGCCCTCGCCCTCGTCGGTGACCTTCTCGCCCGCGGTCTTCGGCGGCTTGGGCGTCGACGACAGCACGGTCGAACCGGCGTTCTGAAGCCCGACCTCGTCGGCCTCGACCCCGATCTCGGCGAGGGTCAGCACCGTGACCTCTTTCTTCTTGGCGGCCATGATGCCCTTGAAGGAGGGGAAGCGCGGCTCGTTGATCTTCTCGGTGACGCTGACCACCGCGGGCAGCGTGGCCTCGAGGGTGAACACGCCCTCGTCGGTCTCCCTCTCCCCGGTGACCTTGTCCCCCTCGATGGAGAGCTTGCGCACGTGCGTGAGCTGCGGCAGGCCCAGGTACTCGGCGATGACGGCCGGCACGGCGCCGCCGGTCCCGTCGGTGGCCTCATTGCCGGCGATGACCAGCTCGGTGCCCTCGATGGTGCCCAGCGCACGCGCCAGGGCCCAGCCGGTCTGGACCACGTCGGAACCGTGCAGTCCGTCGTCCTTGAGGTGGACGGCCTTGTCGGCGCCCATCGACAGCGCCTTGCGGATGGCCTCGGTGGCGCGCTCGGGACCGGCGGTCAGCACGGTCACCGACCCCTCGCCGCCCTCGCGCTCGCGGATCTGCAGCGCCTCTTCGACCGCGCGCTCGTTGATCTCGTCCAGCACCGCGTCGGCGGCCTCACGGTCCAACGTGAAATCGCCGTCGGAGAGCTTGCGCTCCGACCAGGTGTCTGGGACCTGCTTGATCAGGACCACGATGTTCGTCATGAGTGTGGTTCGTCCTCCTCGAAGGGGGCTCGCAGCAATCGACTACGAAACCTCGGTACGCGTTTTTCGCAACGCACGGCCGTGTTACTACCCGGTAACTTTGTGCGGTATGCATTCACACCATAGCTGGTCGTAGTGCACGTTCTCGCAGCCCGTCCGGCGTCTCACAAGCGGGGGCTCACGTCCCCGGTTCGCGAATCCGACACTTCGCGTTAGCCTGCCTATGCAATGAGCGCACTGGTCCCTGACGTCCCGCAGCACACCCCCGGCGACACCGCGTCGGCGGGCGACGCCGTGATGACGCTGACGGGCGAGCGCACCATCCCTGGTGTGGACATCGAGAACTACTGGTTCCGCCGCCACGAGGTCGTCTACCAGCGGCTTGCCGGGCGCTGCGTGGACGCCGACGTGCTCGAGGCCGGCTGCGGCGAGGGCTACGGCGCCGATCTGATCGCCGGCGTCGCCCGCCGCGTCATCGCCGTGGATTACGACGAGGCCGCGGTGGCCCATGTCCGCGGCCGCTACCCCCGGGTGGACGTCATGCAGGCGAACCTCGCACAGCTGCCGCTGCCCGACTCGTCGGTGGATGTTGTGGTCAACTTCCAGGTGATCGAGCACCTGTGGGACCAAACACAGTTCGTCGTGGAGTGCGCCCGGGTGCTGCGGCCGTCGGGGCTGCTGATGATGTCGACCCCCAACCGGATCACCTTCTCCCCCGGCCGTGACACCCCGATCAACCCCTTCCACACCCGGGAACTCAACGCCGCCGAGCTGACCCAGCTGCTCCTCGACGGCGGGTTCGGCGACGTCTCGGTCAGCGGCCTGTTCCACGGCCCGCGGCTGCGGGAAATGGATGCCCGGCACGGCGGCTCGATCATCGACGCGCAGATCGCCCGCGCGGTCGCCGATGCGCCGTGGCCACCCCAGCTGGCGGCCGACGTCGCCGCGGTCACCGTTGAGGACTTCGACCTGGTCGAGGCCGGCGAGGGCGTCGGCACCGGCCACCACATCGACGACAGCCTCGACCTGATCGCGATCGCGGTAGCGCCGTGAGCACCGCGCAGAACCGGGTGCCCGGCCTCTTCACCCTGGTTTTGCACACTCACCTGCCCTGGCTGGCCCATCACGGCCGCTGGCCGGTCGGCGAGGAATGGCTCTACCAATCCTGGGCGGCGTCCTACCTGCCGCTGATGCGCGTGCTGAACACGTTGGCCGGGGAAGATCGCCGCGGCCTGATCACGCTCGGCGTCACTCCGGTGGTCAACGCGCAGCTCGACGACCCGTACTGCCTCGACGGCATGCATCACTGGCTCGCCAATTGGCAGCTGCGCGCCCTGGAGGCCACCAGCGTGCGTTCCGCCCCCCGGTCGAAGTCGGCCGGCTACCCGTCGTGCACGCCGGAAGCCCTGCGCGCCTTGGGGATTCGTGAATCCGCCGAGGCCGAAGGGGCGCTGCAGGACTTCGCCACCCTGTGGCGGCACGGCGGCAGCCCGCTGCTGCGCGGCCTGCTCGACGCCGGCACGGTGGAGCTGCTCGGCGGCCCGCTGGCGCATCCGTTCCAGCCGCTGCTGGCGCCCCGGCTGCGCGAGTTCGCGCTGCGCGAGGGCCTGGCCGACGCGCAGGCCCGGCTGGCCCGGCGCCCGGGCGGAATCTGGGCGCCCGAATGCGCCTACGCGCCCGGCATGGAGCACGACTACTCGGCCGCGGGCGTCACCCATTTCATGGTCGACGGCCCGTCGCTGCACGGCGACACCGCGCTGGGCCGGCCCGTCGGTGACACCGACGTGGTGGCGTTCGGGCGTGATCTGCAGGTCAGCTATCGGGTGTGGTCACCGAAGTCCGGCTATCCCGGGCACGCCGCCTATCGCGACTTCCACACCTACGACCACCTCACCGGCCTCAAACCGGCCCGGGTGACGGGCCGCAACGTGTCCTCGCAGGACAAGGCGCCCTACGATCCCGAGCGCGCCGACCACGCGGTCGACACGCACGTCGCCGACTTCGTCGAGGTGGTCCGCAACAGGCTGCTCGCGGAGTCCGAGCGCATCGGACGACCCGCCCATGTCGTCGCCGCCTTCGACACCGAGCTGTTCGGCCACTGGTGGTACGAGGGCCCGACGTGGCTGGAGCGGGTGCTGCGGGCCCTGCCCGAGGCGGGGGTTCGGGTGGGCACGCTGTCCGACGCCATCGCCGACGGCTTCGTCGGGAGCCCGGTCGCCCTGCCGCCCAGCTCGTGGGGATCCGGGAAGGACTGGCAGGTGTGGGCCGGCGATCAGGTCGCCGACCTGGTGGCGCTGAACGGCGAAGTGGTCGACATGGCGCTGGGCACCGTCGACAAGGCGCTGTCCCAGACGGCATCGCTGGACGGGCCCATCCCCCGCGACCACGTCGCCGATCAGATCCTGCGCGAAACGCTGCTCACCGTGTCCAGCGACTGGCCGTTCATGGTGAGCAAGGATTCGGCCACCGACTACGCCCGCTACCGCGCCCACCTGCACGCGCACGCCACCCGCGAGATCGCCGACGCGCTGGCGTCGGGCCGGCGCGACACGGCGCAGCGGCTGGCGGAGGGATGGAATCGCGCCGACGGCCTGTTCGGCGCCCTCGACGCCCGCAGGCTGCCCCGATGAGGCGGGCCGCGGCGTGAGAATCCTGATGGTGTCGTGGGAATACCCGCCGGTGGTGATCGGCGGGCTCGGCCGGCACGTGCACCACCTGTCGACCGCCCTGGCCGCCGCGGGTCACGACGTCGTCGTGCTGTCTCGGCGTCCCACCGGAACCGATCCCCGCAGCCATCCGTCGTCGGATCAGATCAGCGAGGGCGTCCGGGTGATCGCGGCCGCCCAGGATCCGCACGAATTCAGCTTCGGCACCGACATGATGGCCTGGACGCTGGCGATGGGCCACTCCATGATCCGCACCGGGCTGCCCCTGACCGAACCGGGCACCAACCGCCCCTGGCGGCCCGACGTCGTGCACGCCCACGACTGGCTGGTGGCCCACCCGGCGATCGCGCTGGCCCAATTCTACGATGCGCCAATGGTTTCCACGATCCACGCGACGGAAGCCGGCCGGCATTCCGGTTGGGTCAGCGGTGCGATCAGCCGTCAGGTGCATGCGGTCGAGTCGTGGCTGGTGCGCGAATCCGACTCGCTGATCACGTGTTCGGCGTCGATGGCCGACGAGATCACCGAACTGTTCGGACCCGGCCTGGCCGAGATCACGGTGATCTGCAACGGCATCGAGACGGCGCGGTGGCCCTTTGCCGCGCGCCGCCCGCGCACCGGGCCGGCCGAACTGCTGTATCTGGGCCGGCTGGAATACGAGAAGGGCGTGCACGACGTCATCGCCGCGCTCCCGCGGATCAGGCGCAGCCACCCCGGCACCACCCTGACCATCGCCGGCGAGGGCACCCAGCAGGCGTGGCTCGTCGAGCAGGCCCGAAAACACCGGGTGCTCAAGGCGATCCGGTTCGTCGGGCACCTCGAACACACCGAGCTGCTGGCCGTCCTGCACCGCGCCGACGCCGCGGTGCTGCCCAGTCACTACGAGCCGTTCGGGATCGTGGCCCTGGAGGCGGCCGCGGCCGGCACTCCCCTGGTGACCTCGGACATCGGCGGCCTGGGCGAGGCGGTGATCAACGGCCAGACCGGTGTCTCGTGCCCGCCTCGCGACGTGGCCCGGCTGGCCGCGGCAGTGCGCACCGTGCTCGACGATCCGCAGGCCGCGCAGCGGCGCGCCCACGCCGCCCGCGAACGGCTCACGTCGGATTTCGACTGGCACACGGTGGCCGAGAAGACGGCGCAGGTGTACCTGTCGGCCAAGCGTGGGGTGCGCCAGCCGCACGCCCGGCTGCCCATCGTCGAGCACGCCCTGCCGGACCGGTAGGCGCTAACGTTTCAGGCATGGGGCTGGAGTATTCGAGCGTCGTGGACGCCGGAATCACCGACGTCTTCGACTGGTATGCCAGGCCCGGGGCGTTCGCCCGGCTCTCGCCGCCGTGGCAGCCGATGCGCCTGGTCACCGAGGCCGCCTCGCTCGAAGACGGGCGCGCGACGCTGGCGCTGCCCGGCGGCCTGCGCTGGGTCGCCGTCCATCAGCCGGACGGCTACGACCCGCCGCGCCGGTTCGTCGACACCATCGGCGGCGACGGCCTGGCGACCCTCCCGGCGCGAATCGCCGTGCGCTGGCGTCACATTCATGAGTTCGAGGACCTCGGCGGCAACCGCACCAGGGTGATCGACCGGGTCGAGACGCCGGTGCCCGGGTCGCTGTTGCGGCCCATGTTCGACTACCGGCACCGGCAGTTGGCCGACGACATGGCCGCGCACCGGTTGGCCGCCGAGAACGGGCTGCGGCCGATGACGATCGCGGTCACCGGCTCGTCGGGACTGGTCGGTTCGGCGTTGACCGCCTTCCTGCGCACCGGCGGGCATCGGGTGGTCCAGCTGGTCCGGCGTGCCGCGCGCGGCGACGACGAGCGGCGCTGGAACCCCGACGATCCCCACCCGGGGCTGTTCGACGGTGTCGACGCGGTGATCCACCTGGCGGGAGCATCCATCGCCGGCCGGTTCACCGACAAACACCGGAACGCCATCCGGGACAGCAGGATTGAGCCGACCCGGCGGCTGGCCGAACTGCTGAGCCGCAGCGCGCCGCGCCCCGCCACACTGATCTCGGCGTCGGCGATCGGCTACTACGGGTACGACCGTGGCGATGAAACGCTCACCGAGGACAGCGATCGGGGCGACGGGTTTCTGGCGGACGTGGTGACCGACTGGGAGGCGGCGACCGCGCCGGCGCAGCAGGCCGGGGTGCGGGTGGTGCGGGTGCGCACCGGCATCGTGCAATCGCCCGCCGGTGGCACCCTGAGGCTGATGCGCCCGCTGTTCGGCGCCGGGCTGGGCGGCCGGCTGGGTGACGGTCGCCAGTGGCTGTCCTGGATCGGCATCGACGACCTGGTGGACGTCTACCACCGCGCGCTCTGGGACGCCACGTTGTCGGGCCCGGTGAATGCCGTTGCGCCACAACCGGTCCGCAACCGCGAATACACCGCCACCCTGGCGTCGGTGCTGCACCGGCGGGCGGTGGTGCCGGTGCCATCGCTGGGTCCGCGGCTGCTGCTGGGCGGGCAGGGCGCCCGCGAACTGGCGACCGCGAGCCAGCGGGTGGCTCCGGCCAAGCTGGCCGCCGCGGGGCACCGGTTCCGCCGGCCCGACCTCGAGGGGGCGCTACGCCACCTGTTGGGCCGCACCGGTTGACGACGCTCTGATCCGCGTGGACACCGGCCACCTCCCTGGAAGGGCGGCTACTCGTCGGCGTCTCTGCCGTCGCGGCTGTGCTGATAGGCGCGGGCGCGCAGATCCGCCAACCACCTGGGGTGCAGGCTCAGCCCGGGCGCCGTGTTGAGGACGGGGTCGAACGACACGTCGTGGTCGCGCTCGGGATCGATCGCGGTGGTCAGGGTCAGGCGGGCCAAGGGTGTGAAAGCGCCTCTGCCGCAGGCCTGGTCGAGCGCCACCTCGATGTTGCTGCGCTCGAGCTTCGCCCGGACGCTGTCCAGCGACAGTCCCGTGCCGCCGATCTCGCTGGAGGTTCGGGCTCGCAGCCACCAGTTGTTGTCCTGATAGTGCAGCGGCATCAGTGTGGTCAGCGTTTGACCGTTCCACGACGTGACCGGCCGCAGCGCCAGCGCGCGCGACAGCACGCCCGACCCCGAGGAGACCAGCAGGATGTCCCACGGCTTGTCCGAGGGCTCCGGTGGGGGCAGCCGGAAGGCCAGCCCGATGAAGTCGGGCAGCGCCCCTGGCGTGCCGGTGGCTTTCGACACGCGCGCAACAATCTGCGACGAGGCGACCGGCAGGCCCTGATTCGCGGGGGCGACGCGCTCGATGAAGCCCTCCGCCAGCACTCCGGTCGGGTGGAAGAAGCGCTTACCCCGGATCGCCGAGCCCCACTGGAAGGGCAACGCCGCAAGTTCGAAAACGTTCACCGGCGGCGGATTCCCATTCCGCGGCCGGGGAAACGGGACGAGCGATTCGGGTGTCGACTAGATCATTCGCAGAACGGGCAACGGTTGTTGTTGCGGAGCGGGACTGTAGGTGTGGCTGTCGATGTAGACCTGCGCCATGACCGCCTGCCAGGACTCGATCTGGGGCGAGGATTTCCAGGTGCCCTCGATCAATCCCACGATCACGGCGTTGTTGTCGTCGGTGAGCGCGTAGACCGGACCGCCGAAGTCCCGGCTGCCGAACCCCATGTCGGTCATGGCGAAACGGCCATTACCCACCGAGCTGACCGAACCGCATCGTTGGCCGGCCGCGCTGCGCAGCTGACACACCGGCATGCCCGGTTGCGCGCGCAGGCCGGGGGTGGACGTCAGACGGCGCCCCGTCGGCAGCACATTGCTGACCGTCGCGTCCGGCGCGATCGCGATGACTTCGTATTCCACGGGCAGCATCGAGGTGTCCGCTCCTGACTCGGCCTCCACCTGGCGGCGCCCGAGCACCACCGAGCCGATCGGCTTGCGGTCCCGGTCGGTGACCATCGACGTCCCGCCGTCGCACTGGCCACTGGTCACGGCGACGCGTAGCCGCGGCTCAACCAGTCCGACCAGGCAGACCGTGTTACCTTGGCGGATCTCCATTCCGGGGAACACCGTGCTGCCCGGGTCGGCGCCCGCCTGAGCCGGTGCAAAGATGAGCGACGCCGCGGACGCGGTGGTGATCGCTAGCCGGTACCACCGGCTGCCGAGTTCTTCCATTGGGACGCATCACCCCTCACGTCCACCATGGGGCCTATCGCGTTGACTACTTGACACGCGTATACCCGTCGTTCCCGCGGTCAAACCACGCGGGGACCAGCCGAGAAGCGAACACGTGCCAGCGGACAAAGGCCAGGAAACGAATGCTCCACCTCGGCCCTCCGGCAACCCGTTGCAGTGATCATGGTTTCGGCTCGCCGCCCAGTTCGTCGCCGAAGCGCCGCAACGCATCGATCAGCGCGCGAAGCACTCGGTGGGCGGCGCTGAGGTCCCCATCGGGTAGGTCGCTGAGCGCGACCTGGGTATGGGTGCCCAGCGGGCTGAAGAACGATCGTGCGGTGGCCACGCCGGATTCGTCGTTGCGCAGCACCACCTTTCGGCGGTCGCCGGGATGATTGTCCCGACGGATGTGACCCCCGTCGATGAGCCGGTCCACCAAGTAGGTGATCGCGGATCCCGACAACCCCATCCGGTGGCTGAGGTCGCCGGAGGTCATCGGCCGCCCCCCGTTTTCGGCCGCCATGATATGGAGGAGGGCGCGAAAATCGTTGACTCGCAAGCTATGTGTCGGCGCGAACAGACGGCCGATCTGATCGGACTCGGTTGACAGTTCCCGCAGATCGGCCGAGATCAGCGACTCCAGCTCGTCGCGGCCGCAGCGCTGGGCATCAGCGTCCATAACTCTGTGCAGCATATCCCCGATCGGCCGTCCATTTCAGTTACTTAATGGTTAAGCGAGAAGCTGCGACGACGGGCCGGATGGGGCACGCCGGCGTCCCGCCCGGGTGGCGCATCGCGCTGATGTTCATTAAATTAATGTTTAAGTTACTGAACAAGGTGGTATCTGGGTAGCGGGCGACGCGGGACGCGTCTGACGGTCGGCGCTGTGGTTTTGCCCGCCTCATCGGCGGGTATGACGCGTGTGTTTAGACCGCTCAGGCCTGGGCATGCCAAGCCGTCCAGGAGGGAGCGCTTGCGCACAATGAGGGCTTTGTCGTTTTCACCGGCCACGGCGTCGCCGCCGGTGGCGATCGGTTGGTGCAACGCCGACGACTTCGAAGCATGGCGGTCGAACGTACGGCGGATGGTGTTGGGCGACGTCGCCGACTTCGTCGCCGCGCGACGCGTCGGCGAACTGGACGAGGCGCGCGTCGACGCCGCCGGCGACATTCTGGTGCAGTTCGTCTCCGGCGGAAAATGCCTGCGGTCCACCTTCGCCTACCTGGGTTGGCTGTGCGGCGCGCCGCCCGACGACGCCGCCCGGCGTGCCGCGGCCAGTTTCGAACTGCTGCACGCCTTTGCGTTGCTGCAAGACGACGTCATGGACGGTTCCGCCGAACGGCGCGGCCGCCCCTCGGCGCACCGGCAATTCGGCCAATGGCACCGCGAGCGCGGATTGTCCGGCTCCTCGCAGCGATTCGGCGAATCGGCCGCCATTCTGCTCGGCGACCTCTGCCTCATCTGGGCCGAACAGATGCTGCGCGACAGCGGCGTCGAACCCCTGCGCCTGCAACGCGCGTGGCCCCGCTACGACGCCATGCGCACCGAGCTCGCCGTCGGGCAATTCGCCGACTTGACCAACGATGCACGACGGATGCCCGCGCTGGACGTCGTGCTCGACGTGGCACGGCGTAAGTCGGGCAACTACACCGTGCGCCGGCCGCTGGAAATCGGGGCGGCGATGGGCGGCTGCGACGATCGGACGCTGTCCCAGCTGGGCCGCTACGGCGCCGCTGTCGGCGAGGCATTCCAGCTCCGCGACGACGTGCTCGGCGTCTTCGGTTCGCCGGCCGTCACGGGCAAGCCCTGCGCGGGCGATCTGCTCGAGCGCAAGGCGACCAGCGTCGTGGCGGCCGCCCACCAGCTGGCCGATGCGCCGGCCCGGCGTGAACTCCACGAGCTCGCGAATCGTGCAACCCTCGACGACACCGCGATCGAGAGGTGGAAAGCGCTCATCGTCGAGACGGGCGCCGTGCAGCTGATCGAGGGGATGATCGGCGACCGCGTCGCATCCGCGTGCGACCACCTCGCCGACCTGCCGATCGACGGGCCAGTTCGCACCGCGCTGGCCGAGATGGCTGCCGTCTGCACGGATCGCGCCGAATGACCAGCACCGACCGGGGAGCCTGTTGATCATGCGGACCATCGAAGGGCGCGGGGATCACGTGGTGGTGGTCGGCGCCGGACTGGCCGGCCTCGCCGCGGCGTTGCACCTGGCCGGCCGGGGCCGCGCGGTCACGGTGGTCGAGCGCGAGCCGTGGCCCGGCGGCCGGGCCGGACGCCTCGACATCGGCGGCTACCGCATCGACACCGGCCCGACGGTGCTTACCATGCCGGACATCATCGACGAGACGTTCGCAGCGGTCGGCGAAAAGCTATGCGACCGGATGGAGCTGCTCACCGTCGACCCGGCCTATCGCGCCGTGTTCGCCGACGGCAGCGCGCTGGACGTGCACAGCGACGCGGACCGGATGGCCGACGCCGTCGCGGAGTTCGCTGGCTTCGGGCAGGCAGCGGGCTACCGACGGCTTCGACAGTGGCTGACGCGGTTGTACCGCACCGAGTTCGACGGGTTCATCGCCGCGAACTTCGACTCGCCGCTGTCGCTGCTCACGCCGCAGCTGGCGCGGCTGACCGCGATCGGCGGCTTCCGCAAATGGGACCGGATGGTCAAGCGCTACATCAGCGACCCGCGGCTGCAGCGGATCTTCACCTTCCAGTCGTTGTACGCCGGCGTGGCGCCGCGCGACGCCCTGGCGGTCTACGCGGTGATCGCCTACATGGACACCATCTCGGGCGTGGTGTTTCCGCGTGGCGGGGTACGGGCGCTGCCCGACGCGCTGGCCGCGGCCGCCGCCGCCGCCGGTGTCGAATTCCGTTACAACACAACAGTTACCGCGCTCGAGCGGTCCGGCGGCAGGGTCGGCGCCGTGGTGACCGAGCAATCCGGACGCATCGCCTGCGACGCGGTGGTGTTGACGACCGAACTGCCGCAGACCTACGCGATGCTGGGCCGCGCGCCGCGCCGAGCGGTGCGGCTGCACCCCTCGCCGTCGGCCGTCGTGGCGCACCTGGGTTGTCCGGCCGTCGAATCCCCGACCGCCCACCACACCATCCTGTTCGGCGAGGCATGGAATCAGACGTTCACCGACATCGTCGATGACGGACAACTCATGCGGGATCCGTCGTTGCTGGTGACCCGGCCGACGGCCAGCGACCCCACCCTGGCGCCGCACGGGCGCGATCTGCTCTACGTGCTCGCCCCCGCGCCGAACCTGGATCGCGGCACCATCGATTGGGCCGGCGCCGGTGGCCCCTATGTCGAGGACATGATCGCGCTCGTCGCCGACCGGCTGCTGCCCGGTTTGGCGCACGACGCAACGGTTTTGGGTGTCGTCACGCCCGCCGACTGGGCGCGTCAGGGCATGGCCGCCGGCAGTCCGTTCGCGCTCGCCCACACGTTCGGCCAGACGGGTCCGTTTCGCCCCGGCAACATGGTGCGCGGCATCGACAACGCGGTGCTCGCCGGGTCCTCCACGGTGCCCGGGGTCGGCGTGCCGACCACGCTGATTTCCGGGCGGCTCGCCGCCGACCGCATCACCGGCGTCGCCGCGCGGGCGACGACGCGCTTCGACATGAAAGCGAGGCTGCCGTGATGCGCAGCGAGCTGACCGCGGCCGGGATCGACGATCCCCGGCTGCGCGACGGGTATCGCCGGTGCCGGGAACTCAATGCCGCGCATGGCCGCACGTTCTTTTTGGCCACCCGGCTGCTCGCACCCGACCAGCGACCACCGGTGCACGCGCTGTACGGCTTCGCCCGCTACGCCGACGACATCCTCGACGATCTCGACCCGAGCGTCGGCGCCGACGTCCGCGGCCGCAGGCTTCAGCAGCTGTCGGAGCGGTTCTTTTCCGGCGACGCTCATCTGGACGACCCGCTCGTGGCCGCCGTGACACACACGGTGCGGCGTTATCGGATCAGCGCGGATCTGTTCGAGGACTTCTTGGCGTCGATGCGGATGGATCTCACGGTCACCGACTATCCGGACCGCAAGGCCCTCAACCGCTATATGCGCGGCTCCGCGGAAGCCATTGGCCTGCAAGTGCTTCCGATATTGGGAACGGTGACGCCGGTGCACGAGGCGGAGCCGTACGCCGCGGCGCTGGGCCGGGCGTTCCAGCTCACCAACTTCCTGCGTGATGTCGACGAGGACCTGCAGCGCGGCCGGGTTTACCTGCCGGCCGACGAACTGGCCGCCGACGGGGTCGACCGGGAGCTGTTGATGTGGTGTCACACGCACCGCCGCACCGACCCGCGGGTGCGCCGGGCCCTGGTCGCCCAGCACGAAATCGCCCGGCAGACCTACCGATTCGCCGCCGACGGGATCGCCACGCTGGCCCGCCGCTCACGACCGTGCGTCGCGACCGCGGCGGCGCTGTACTCGGAGATCCTGGACTGCATCGAAAGAAGCGACTTCGCGGTGTTCGATCGCCGGGCCACCGTCGGCACCGCGCGACGGCTCCGGGTCGCCGGCGCCGGACTGATACGGTCGTGGCGGGCGCGGAACGACGCGCGGGGCGTTCGTCAATCGGGGGCCGCATGAGCGATCGGTGGCAATACCTGGCGGTGCTGGCCGCCTGCCTGGTGATCACCGCGCCGCTGGAAATCTTCGGCCCCGGCGTCTACCGCCAGTGGCGACGTGTCGTCAAGGCGGTCGTGCCGGTGGCCGCGGTGTTCTTGCTCTGGGATGAGATCGCCGTCGCCGCGCACATCTGGACGTACGACCGCGCCTACCTGTGCGGCCTGGGCATCCCGTTCCGGGTCCCGATCGAAGAGGTGCTGTTCTTCCTCGTCATCCCGATCTGCGCGTTGCTGACCTACAACGCCGTGACCACCATCCTGGCGAAGGTGCGCCGCCGGTGACGGGCATCGGTTACACGCTGCCGGCCGCGCTGGCGGTATTGCTGGTCTGCGCACTGGAATTGGCGGTATTGCGGACCGGGCTCTTCCGGCGTCCGGCGTACTGGCTGTCGATGGTGATCGTGCTGGGCTTCCAGATCCCGGTGGACGGCTGGCTAACCAAACTCAGCTCCCCCATCGTCATCTATGACGATCGGCAGCTGAGCGGCGTGCGCTTCCCGTTCGACATCCCGGTCGAAGACTTTCTGTTCGGCTTCGCGTTGGTCACCGCGGTGCTGCTGTTGTGGGAGCGGCAACGTGCGCCTCGGTGATGCGGGCACCGCGCCCGGCGACTTGACGGCCGCGTTCGACGCGGGCGCGCCGGCCTACGACCGGCTGGTCGGCGCCAGCCCCGGTTACCACGCGCAGCTGATGCTGTCGGCGCGCCGGATGCGAATCCCGGCCCGCGGCAAGGGGTTACGGTTGCTCGATGCCGGCTGCGGCACTGGTGCTTCGACGGCCGCGCTGCTCGCCGTCGCCCCGGAGGCCGACATCGTCGCCGTGGACGCGTCGCGCGGCATGCTGGACGCGGCGCACGCCAAGCAGTGGCCCGCCTCGGTGCGCTTCGTGCACACCGCGGTCGAACAGCTGGCCGAGCACGGGATCACCGGACCGTTCGACGGCATCCTGGCGGCCTACCTGATCCGCAACGTCGCCGACCGCGATGCACAGTTGCGCAGGTTCCGCACGCTGTTGCGCCCGGGCGGCACCCTGGCGGTGCACGAGTATTCGGTGCGCGACTCCCCCGCGGCCACCCGCATCTGGCACGCCGTGTGTTGGGGCATCATCATTCCCGCCGGATGGTGGCGCACCCGCGACGCCGGACTGTATCGCTATCTGTGGCGCAGCGTGCTGGAGTTCGACGGCGCCGAGCGGTTCCGGACCCGCCTGGCCGACGCCGGCTTCACCGCGGTGCACAGCGAGACGATGCCCGGCTGGGAAGCCAACATCGTGCACACCTTCTTAGCGGATGCGCCGCGATGACCGCCGATCGGCGGCGCCGAACATTCGCCGCCCCAACGGGATTGGCGGACGCCGGCGCGCTGCCCGCACGCCCGCGGGTGGCGGTCGTCGGCGGCGGGATCGCCGGGCTGACGGCGGCCACCGGCCTGGCCGAGCGCGGCGTCGCCGTCGAGGTCATCGAAAGCGAGGACTACCTCGGCGGCCGGGTGGGGGGCTGGACCGAGCGCGACGGCGGCGCCGAGCTCGCGATGAACCGCGGCTTTCACGCGTTCTTCCGGCAGTATTACAACCTGCGCGCCCTGCTGAGCCGCATCGACCCGCAATTGCGGATGCTCACTCCCGTGCAGGATTACCCGCTGATCGACGGCGCCGGCCGGCGCGACAGCTTCCGCGGGCTGCCGCGCACGCCGCCGTGGAACGCCGTCGTCTTCGCGGCGCGCAGCCCGACGTTCCGGCTTCGTGACTTCACCCGCATCGACGCGCGCGCGGCCGCGCCCCTGGCGGCCGTATCGGTGCCCGGAACCTACCAGCGCCTGGACCACACCGACGCCGCGACTTTTCTCTCCGACATCCGATTCCCCGAGGCCGCACGGCATCTGGCGTTCGAGGTGTTCTCCCGCAGCTTCTTCGCCGACCCCGCCGAGCTGTCCGCGGCCGAGTTGGCGACCATGTTCCACATCTACTTCCTGGGCTCCTCCGAAGGCCTGATCTTCGACGTGCCGTCGGCGAACTACGACAGCGCGCTGTGGCGGCCGCTGCGCGACTACCTCGAGCGGCGGGGCGTGCGATTCAGGCTCGCCACCAAAGTCCTGCGCATCGACGCCGACCCGGCGAAGCCTTTCCGGCTGCACACCGATTCCGACGACCGCGACGAGGTCGACGCCGTCGTATTGGCCACCGACACCACGGGCCTGCAGCGGATCGTCGCGGCGTCGAACGACCTGGGCACCGAGGCCTGGCGCACCCAGATCTCGCGGCAGCGCACCGCTCCGCCGTTCGCCGTGCACCGGTTGTGGCTCGACCGCCCGGTCGCACCGCACCGGCCGGCGTTCCTGGGCACCGCGGGCCACGAACCGCTCGACAACATCAGCGTGCTGGAGCGCTACGAACGCGAAGCACGCGACTGGGCCGGCGCGCATCACGGCTCCGTCGTCGAGTTGCACTCCTACGCACTGGATTCCGCGCCCTCCCGCGCCGCCTCCCTACGACAGCTGCACAGGGTGTATCCGGAAACCGCTGCGGCACAGATCGTGCACGAGAAATTGCTGCATCGCAGCGACTGTCCGCTGTTTGCGCCGGGCTCCTATCCCTTCCGTCCCCCGGTGCGCACCCCCACCCCGGGCGTGGTGCTGGCCGGCGACGCCATCCGCATCGACTTGCCGGTGGCGCTCATGGAGCGCGCGGCCACCACCGGCTGGTGCGCCGCGAACCAACTCCTGCAACGATGGGGTTTAGCCGGACATCCGTTGGCCACGGTACCCACCCAAGGCCGGTCACCGCTGCTTCGATGGCTTGCCGCCCGCGAAAGATCCACCACATGAAGCTCGGAGCACAGCTACAGCAGCGACTGTCCGCCGCCCGGGCCAAAGGGTGGCCACTGCAGGTGATCCCGCGCGGGTCATGGGCCGATCAGCGCCCGACCTACCGCGACGCACAACCCGCCATCATCGAGGGCGCACTGCGCCGCTCGCAGCGCAGACCCACCGGCAACTGGTATGCCTTCGCCGCCAGCCGACAGGTGCCCGCCGGGCGCCCCTACGGCACCCGCGTCGCCGGTGTCGAGGTGGTGGCCTGGCGCGACGAACGCGGGCGGTTGTGCGTGGGGCCGCGCAGTTGCCCCCATTTGGGCGCCGACCTCGCCACCGGCGCCGTGCACCGGGGCGCGCTGATCTGCCGCTGGCACGGGCTGAGGCTGGACGGACAGGCTGGCGAATTCGGGTGGAGCCCGTTGCCCAGTCACGACGACGGCGTGTTGGCGTGGGTGCGCCTGGACGCGGTGGGCAAGGAGGACCCGCTGGACCGGCCGGTGATCGCGCAACGGCCCACCGGTGACACCCTGAGCGCGGTCGCCCGCGTGGTGGGCGTCTGCGAACCGGCCGACGTCATCGCCAACCGGCTCGATCCCTGGCATGGCGCGTGGTTTCACCCCTACTCGTTCACCCGGCTCGACGTGCTCACCACGCCCACCGAAGAGGCGGACCGATTCCTGGTGGCGGTGACCTTCCGGATGGGACGCGTCGGCGTGCCCGTCATCGCGGAGTTCACCTGCCCGGAGGCACGCACCATCGTCATGCGCATCGTGGACGGCGAGGGGACGGGCAGCGTCGTCGAAACCCATGCGACCCCACTGGGTTCGAACCCCGACGGTCGGCCGCGCACCGCGGTCCTGGAGGCCACCATCGCGCATTCGGACCGGCCCGGCTTCGCGCGCGCCGCTCGGGCGGCGCCGCTGATCACCCCGCTCATGCGATACGCGGCGACCAAGCTCTGGCGCGACGACCTCGCCTATGCCGAGCGTCGCTACCAGGTTCGCGCCGGACTCGGCTGATCCAGCCCGGCGTCGGGCGAGGGGTCGGGCCGGTGGCCGGCCGATCGCCGGCGCAGCACCCACACCGTGCCCGCCAGCAGGGCCGCCGCCACCGCGAGCGCGGTGGGCCACATGGCCAACTGCGCAAGCCACAAACGCCGTTGCAGGCGCAGCACTTTGCGCTCGGCGCGTCCCAGCCGTCGTGACGTCTCGATCACAGTCATCGCCACATCAGATACCCGGAGCGAACCCGTTCAAACCGCCGCGCCCGGCGGCGAGGCGGTTACGCCAATCCCTTAACCATTCAGAAGATGAATCACCGAATCCGACGGTTCGGGCTCACGCGCGCCGGGAATGCTCTGGCCAACCCGGGGAGGAAACCATGGACGACGCGGCCAGTGGCGAGATCGACGGCGTGGCGCAGGCGGTGGGAAAGGTGACCGAGGCGCTGGAAACCATCGAACGTGCCCGCGGGCATTTGTATTCCTTCCATCAGCTCACCGGACGGGCCGACCTGCAGCTGGACGAGGCGGTGGCGCGGTTGCGCGACACCGGCCACGCCGACCTGGCCCAACAGATCAGCACCGAGCTGATCGGGCGCAACGTCCTGCCGGGCCGGTGGAGTTTTCAGGTCGTGGAGGACTACGACGACGGCTACTACCGGTGCTTCACACAGCTCGAACAGCTGGTGCGAAACAGGCTCGCCGACGGGCGCCGCCACGTCTACGAGATGGCCCTGAAAGAGCGCCGCCGCACCGCCGGACACCCGGCCCACACCGCCTCCCCCGGTGACGAATCGCCGACAGGCGAATCGGTATGAGCGACAACGAATTCCACACGGGCGACCACAAGACGGGCGCCGACGCGGTGCACAAGCCCGAAGCGCTGCGCCGCGCAACATGATGCGCGACAACGGCATCGAGGATTGACCGCGCCCTCACCGATGCCGACTGTGCGCACAGGCGAAAGGTTGTCAGTCACGCCTAGCGCCACCTGGCGCAACGCCCGCAGGGCGACCGCGACGAAAGCCCGTGGCGGTACTCGGTGATGCACTGGGGCCATGACCCCGCGAAGTCCTGAGCCGGGCCGCGCGGCGCGGCTGAGCCACCGTGCCGGCGATCCACCGGGGGTGCCGTAGGCTGATGGCGCCAGAAACGCCCGGGCGTTTCGCCCGCCGCGGATAGCGGTCACCGATACGCTGGCTGGCGTACGCAAAAAGGATGCGGGTAAGTGACCAAGCGCGGCGCCGCTGACCGGCGACCAGACCGAGCCGAACTCGAGAAATTGATGTCGGCCGATATGCGCGCGATCACGGCGCAGTCCGACCGCATCGGCCGGCACTTCGCCCGGCAAAACGATGTCAGCGGCACGGATTTTCACGCGTTGCTGCACATCATGGTCGCCGAAACCGCCGGCGAGCCGTTGACGGCGGCCCAGTTGCGCCGCCGCATGGACGTCTCGCCGGCCGCGATCACCTACCTGGTCGACCGCATGATCGACGCGGGCCACCTCCGGCGCGAACCCGATCCCCAGGACCGCCGCAAAACCCTGCTCCGCTACGAGAAACCGGGCATGGCGCTCGCCCGGTCGTTCTTCACTCCCCTTGGCGCCGAGCTACATACGGCCCTGGCCGACCTCCCCGATCGCGACCTGGCGGCGGCCCATCGGGTGTTCACCGCGATGATCGAGGCGATGGCCAGCTTCGAATCACGGCTGGCCGCACCGAGTCCCAAGACGCCCGCGGCTACCGAACCCAAGCGCGCGACGGTCAAAGGCCGTCGCACCCCGGCACGACGGGGCGCCGCGCCCGATTAGCGAACCGTACGCCACGATGACGGCCACGTCCCGCGGACCTAGCCCGCGCCGACGAGGTCGACATCGCGCAGGTCCGCCAGGTTCGCCGCGCCACAGCCGTGCAGGCAGATGCGCAGCTCGTCAATGAACGGCTGTAGCCAATCGACCACGGCGGCAGTCGATTCGATGGCCGCCGGCAGCAACGGACGCGCCAGAGCCACGACATCGGCACCCAGTGCGATCGCCTTGGCCGCGTCCATACCGGTACGGATGCCCCCGGAGGCCACCAACGGGATCGCCGGCAGCACCGCACGCACCTCCACGATGGCGCGGGCGGTCGGGATACCCCAGTCGGCCAGATGCGGATAGCGCAGTTCGCCGTACCGCACGAACTGCTCGACCCGCGACCACGATGTGCCGCCCGCACCCGCGACGTCGATTCCGGCCACCGGCACTTCGCCGTCGCTGCCGACCAGCTCCGCGGCCGCCGCACCACCGATGCCGTGCCCGACCTCCTTGAGCAGCACCGGACAGTCGACGGTGTCGGCGGCATCGCGCAACCTGCTCAGCGACCCGGAGAAGTCGGTGTCGCCGTTGTGCTGCATCGCCTCCTGGAGCGGATTGGTATGCACGGCAAGCGCATCCGCGCCCACCCGGTCGAGGGCCTTCGCCAGGTCCGGCACCGCCGCTTTCGTCAGTTGGGCCAAACCGATGTTGCCGAACAGCAAGACATCCGGCGCGACATCGCGCACCGTGAAGCTGTCCGCCGCGCGCTGCCCCAGCGCGCTGTCCAACATGATGCGCTGCGAGCCCAGCATCATGCCCAGACCGAGCTGTTGCGCCGCCGCGGCCAGATTGCGGTTGATCGTCCCGGACAGCTCGGCGCCCCCCGTCATCGCGCCGATGAGTATCGGCGACCGCAGGCGGGCACCGAAAAATTCGGTGGACAAATCGATGTCGCCCAGATTCGTCTGGGTCAGCGCGTTGTACGGCAGTCCATAGCGGTCCAGGCCGGTGGTGACGCCGTCATAGCCCACCGGCTCGCTCAGACAGACATCGATGTGCCGCCGCTTGCGGGTGGTCATCTCGCCGCGGTCAGCGGTCATCGCAGGCACCCCCGTGCGTCCGCCACTGCCCGGGCTCCGCGTCCATAATGTCCATAGTGCCCCTCCTGCGTACCGCCGGCGTCGTCGCGCGGTGATACGTCATTTCAGTTGATTAATGTTTAACAAACTGAAAGGGTTGTAAACGTGGTGTGGGATTCCGTGGCCGCCGCGGTGACGGGGCGGCGCTCGTGGCTGCTCGCGCTGGCCGCGGCCGCGCTGGGTGCCGCCTTGATGGTGCTCATCGGTGGTAACGCCGCCGCGGGCCAATCCCCACAATCCGTTCCCGTCGACGCGCAATCCGCTCAAGTCGACGCGCTGGCCAGGCAATTCCCCGGGGGTGACAAGGCCCCGGTGATCGTGGTGATCAGCCGCACCGATGGAGGGGCCCTGGTTGCGTCCGATC
>NZ_QMEV01000075.1 GCF_003284935.1 Mycobacterium colombiense | reverse complement strand
AAACACCCGCCCAGATACTCGACGAGATACTCTCAAACCCACCAACTGTTGCATCCACCGCTTGAATCCGCCCGGCGTGTCTTCGCAACGGTTTAAGTGTCGCGGCGCCTGCGAGGGGAACCACCCGGCGCGAGGGGGAACGCCGCGGCGCCTGGGAGGGGAACGCGCCGGAACGCGGCGCCTGGGAGACGACGCGCGCTATTCGCCCGCCGGCACCAGCCGCAGGCAGACCGAGTTGATGCAGTAACGCTGGTCGGTCGGCGTCGGGTAGCCCTCGCCGGCGAACACGTGGCCGAGGTGGCTGTGGCAGTTGGCGCACAGCACCTCGGTGCGCGTGGTGCCCATCGAATGGTCGGGCCGCAGAATCACGGCCTCGGACTTCGCCGGGTCGAAGAACGACGGCCAGCCACAGTGTGACTCGAATTTCTCTGTGCTGCGGAACAATTCGGCGCCGCAGGCCCGGCACTGGTACACGCCTTCGGTTTTGGTGTCGGTGTATTCACCGGTGAAGGGCCGCTCGGTGCCCGCCTGGCGCAACACATGAAACTCTTCCGGGGAAAGTTTCTTGCGCCATTCGTCATCGGTCAGCTGCACCTTGGGCGGCGACACGTCGGGAGAGGTCATTCCTCCACGCTAGCTCGGATGGCGCCGACCCGCCGCTTCCGGCTCCCCCGCGGTCGCGGCCTCGCGCTCCTCCGCCAGCCACGCCGGATCGATGCCCTCGTCCAGCCGGTTCTCTTCCCTGGCGTCCAGGTACCGGTAGAGCAGCACGGTGAAGGCGACAATCAGCAGCAGCGACCAACCGTAGGTGATCTTGAGGTAATGCAGTGCGCGGCCGTATCGCATGGCCCGGTAGATCAGCCAGTCGTCCAGCGTCATGAATCCGTAGATCCCCAGCCAGGCCGGCCAATTGCGGATCAGCGAGTTGCGCAGCACCACCGTCATCAAGAAGGGGAACAACATCATCGAGTAGTAGCCCTGGGCCAGCGGGAGCACCAGCCAGGAACACAGCAGCAGCACGCCCGAGGAGTTGGTGAACCAGAACAGCGGGTCGCGGGTGCGGTAGTAGCGGTACAGCAGCCACAGCGCGCCGATCGTGAGCAGCACGAACAGGATTCGCATGAACACGATCAGCCAGGTGGGCAGGCCGAAGTAGACGCCGTTGCCCTCGATGGAGCTGTTGAAGTAGTCCCGGGTGCCCCCGATGTACGGCAGCGTCTTGGTGACGAAGTCCATCGGGTCGCTCACCAACGGCCACGCGACCACGTTGACGACGACGGGGACCGCGATGGCCGGCACCAGCGTCCGCCACTGCCGGTTCAGCAGGGGCAGCAACAGCAGCGGGCCCAGCACCGGTTTGAGTGTGAGCGTCAGGCCTATCGCGAGGCCGGCCCACCACTGCCGGCTGATCCGCCCGTCCAGCAGCCAGCGCAGGAACAGCATCTCGGCCAGCAGGACGCAGCCGTTGATGTTGGTGAACACCAGCGTGCTGGTCACGCTTTCGGTGCAGAACATCGCCAGCAGCAGGGCGGGCGCGGCCACCGAGGACAGCGTGAACTTGAACATCCTCAGCAGCAGGTACCAGGCGATCAGGATCGCGACGGTGTTGATCGCGATGAACAGAAACCGCGACGGCGTGAACGGCAGGTACCCGAACGGGGCCATCAGCAGCGTGCCGCCCGGCGGGTACAGGTAGTGCGGGTCGACGTAGTCGAAGTGCTCGTTGTAGATGTCCCAGCCGTGCCGGAAGTTGAGGACCGCGCGGTACACCGGTTTGAAGTCGTCGGTGATGTTGCCGTTCAGGGTGAGGATGATGCTGCGGTGCAGCACCGAGAAGATGGCGATCGGCCACAACGCCATCCGCAGCACGGTCGCGACGCTCGAGGCGCCGGTGCGGGGACCAAAGGCGGCCAGGGTCCGGTCACGCAGGGTCGATTCAGCTGCCGTCACCAGCGCACCGTACACCGGCGCCCTCGCGCGCCGGAAAGCAGCGTCAGGCTGGGCAGTAGGTGTCGGTGTTGGGCAATTTGCCGCTGTTGAGGTAGCCGATCAGCGGCGGCACGGCACATCCGGAAAAGATGCTGGCGCCGTGCCCGATGCCCTGCCACATCACCCGCTTGCTGGCGGCGTTGGCGTTGATGATGCTGGCCGCGGTCGCCGCGACGCCGTCGGTCCCGACGATCGGGTCGTTCTGCACACCGAGCAGCAGCACGTCGACCTTGAGGGTCTTCGGTGTGGGCGGCGGCGAGCCGGTGGGCCAGTGCACGCACTTGACCATGTTGAGCGCGGCGACGGTGCCGAACTCGGGATAGAGCTTGCCCCAGGCGACGACGAGTTCGCGCACCCGGTCCGGGGTGGGACGGTTGACCGCGTCGCTGCACACGTTGACGAACTGGCCGTCGGAGTCCTGGACGGCGTTGGCGTGGTTGATCAGGCTGTTCAGCGCGTTGGTGTCGCCGGAGCGCGCGCCCGCCAGCGCGTTGGCCAGGTTGGTGGTGGCGTTGACGCGCCCGCCGGCGGGATAACCGAGCGCGACGGTGATGGCGTTGGCCACCTGCGCCACCGACGCGCCGCCGGGACCGTGACCGGCGCGGGCGTCGGCCAGCAGGGCGCTGACGGCGCCCTTGGGGTCCGCGCCCAGCGCGCAGTTCACCGCGATGCACTGCGCGGCGAACGCGTCGAGCGCGGCCTGCTGTCCCTTGACCTGTTGCTCGGCGGCGGCTTCGGCGTTGGTGCCCAACGCAACCGGCGAGTCGAGGATCAGCCGGGCCACCTTGTCCGGCCGGGATCCGGCGTAGGCCAGCGCCACCTGCGCGCCGTTGCCGATACCCACCAGCGCCAGGGCGGGCACGTCCCACAGGCTGCGCAGCCGCTCGATGTCCGAGGCGGCGTGCGCGTCGTCATAGGAGGATGCGTTCGGCCCGATGCCGACGGCGTCGCCGCAGTTGGTGGTGGCGGTGTTGGAGACCTCGGACAGGTTGGCCACCGGGTCGTCGCCGGCCTGGAATTGCGACTGGTCGCGCATCTGTTGGCGATCGAGTTTGTCCCGGCAGTCGATGGGGCTCGACATGCCGATGCCGCGGCGGTCGACGGAGACGACGGGGTGGCTGGCCAGCACGTCGGCGCCCGACCGCGACAGCCACACCGGCAATTGGGTCGAGGACGGCAGATCCGAGCCGGTGGTGAAGACGAGCGGGCCGGCGTCCTGCGGTGTCTGGTTGGAGCGGGCGCGCACCACGCCGATGCTCAGGGAGCCGCCCCCGCCGTTGACCGGGTCCAGGTCGGCGTCGTAGTTCGCGCAGTCCAGCTGCACACCGGGGGCGGCGGGAACCGCCGCGTCGGCGAACACCCGCGAGGTGCAGTCGTGCCACGCCAGGTCGTTCTTGGGTGCCGCGATCGGCGGCGGGCCGCTGGGCGGCGGCTTGGAGGTCGCCGCGCCCTGCGGTCGCGCACCGGAATTGGTGGCGAACCGCGGGTCGGCGGCCAGGCCCGGGACGCAGCCGGCCAGCAACGCGGTCACCGCAACCAGGATCGTGGCGCACGTGTACGGCCGACTCATGCCGACCACAGTAGCTAGGCCTTGACGTAGCGGGTGTAAAGGTAGCCGGCGTCGTCGGTGAGGACGTGGGCACACCGCATCCGGGTGAGCAGTTGCCCGGAGCCGGACGCGATGCGTGGTGCGTGGCCGCCGACGAGGCAGGGCGCGATCGTCAGGCACAGCTCGTCGAGCAGGTCGCGCCGGATCAGCGAGTCCAGCAGCGTCGGGCCGCCCTCGGTGAGGATGCGGCGCATGCCGCGCGCGCCGAGGGCCGCCAGCAGGGCGGCCTCGTCCACCTTCTCGGGATCGCGGCCCGAACACTCGAGCACCTCGCACAGCCCGCTGAGCGCCCGGCGCGTCTGCTCGGCCGCCGCGGCGCAGGTCAGCACCAGCGGCTGCACCTCGGTGCGGGTGAACACCGCCATGTCCCGGTTGAGGTGGCCCGAGCCGGTCACGATCGCCAGCTGCGGGACTTCGCTCTGCCCGCGTGCCTGCCGGTGCTGGCGCTGGGTGACGCTGAGCTGCGCGCCGGAGTACCCCTCGATCCGCACGGTGCCGGCGCCGACCACGATGACGTCGGCGAGTTCACGCAGCAGGTTGAAGATGAGTCGGTCGCCCGCGCCGCCCATCGCGCCGCTGCTGCCACCGGTGGTGGCCCCGCCGTCGACGCTGGTGATGAAGTTCGCCCGCACCCACGTCCGGTCGTGTTCGGGATAGCCGTAGACCCGGGGGAGGTCGCCGTCGTCGAGTTCGCGCACCGATCCGAGCAGCGACAGCGCGGCGCCAGAGTCGGGCATGGGTCTGATTGCAGCACGCCGCTACAGTGCGTGCATGCACGGGTCCACCTCCGCGGGCGCCGCGGGCGGCGTGGCTCACCTGGTGGATCGGCACCCGACGGTTTCGCCGGAGCGGCTGATCGCCCAATTGCGGCCGCCCCCGACATTCGCCGACGTGAGCTTCGCGACGTATCAGCCCGATCCGGCGGAGCCGACGCAGGCCGCCGCGGTGGTGGCGTGTCGCGACTTCTGCCGGCAGGCGGTCGAGCGCCGCGCCGGGCGCCGAAAGCTGTTGGGGCGACGAGAAATTCTGCCCGGCGTCGGGCTGTACCTGGACGGCGGGTTCGGCGTGGGCAAGACGCACCTGCTGGCGTCGGCCTACTATGCGCTGCCCGGTGACGGGCCGGGCGCGTCCCCGGATGGCCCGGCTCCCAAGGCGTTTGCCACCTTCGGGGAGCTGACCCAGCTGGCGGGGGTGTTCGGCTTCGTGGAGTGCATCGAGCTGCTGGCCGACTACACGGCGGTGTGTATCGACGAATTCGAACTCGACGATCCGGGCAACACCACGCTGATCTCGCGGCTGCTCTCGTCGCTGGTCGAGCGTGGGGTGTCGGTGGCGGCCACCTCCAACACGCTGCCCGAGCAGCTGGGTGAGGGCCGCTTCGCCGCCCAGGATTTCCTACGCGAAATCAACACGCTGGCAAGCATTTTCACGACGGTGCGGATCGAGGGGCCCGACTACCGGCACCGCGGTCTGCCGCCGGCGCCCCAGCCGCTGTCCGACGACGAGGTGGCCGCGCGCGCCGCGCGGGTCGACGGCGCGACGCTCGACGACTTCGATGCGTTGTGTGCGCACCTGGCGACCATGCACCCGTCGCGCTACCTGACGCTGATCGAGGGCGTGAGTGCGGTGTTCGTCACCGGGGTGCACGGCCTCGACGACCAGAACGTCGCGCTGAGGCTGGTGTCGCTCACCGATAGGCTGTATGACGCGGGCATTCCCGTGGTGGCCTCGGGGGCCAAGCTGGACACCATCTTCAGCGAGGAGATGCTGGCCGGGGGATACCGAAAGAAGTATCTGCGGGCCACATCCCGGCTCTTGGCGTTGACCGCGGCGGCTAACCCAGCTCGTGGGTCATGACGTAGTCGTGCTCGACGCCGTCCCCCAGCTGGAACGTCCGCGTGCCGTTGATCGTGAATCCGCTCTTGAGGTAAAAGCGTTGCGCGCGTTCGTTTGCCCGGTTCACGCCCAGCCACACCCGGCGAACGCCCCATCCGGTCGCGGCGGCCAGCGCGCGTTGCATCAGGGCCGACGCGGCCCCGCTGGAGTGGCGGTCGGCCACCACATACATCTTGGACAGCTCGGCGGTGTCGTCGGAGCCGCGAATCAGCATGGCGTAACCGACGATTCGGCCGTCCTGGCGCGCCGTGACAATCGCGCGATCAGGATCGCCCAGGTACTCGGCGAAGCGGTCCGCCGACAGGTTGGCCTCGACGAACGCGGCGATGTTCTCCGCGGTCACCGAGGGCGGACACGCCAACGGAAAGGTAAGGGCCGCAACGGCGGCCAGCTCTGGGGCGTCACCGGAATTCGCCGGCGCGATCTGGAACGTCGGGGTCAGAGGTTCCACTGCGCGAGGTGATAGCCCGTCTTCTTGTCCAGCAGCACGACCGTGGAGACCGGATCGCGGTAGGCGTCCCAGTACACGCCGCCGCGCACGATCGCCCCGTTGGGGGCGTTGACGAGCACGTTGTCCAGCGCGTCGGGCGCATCGGAGGCCCGCGGCTTGTAGGCGTCGGCATTGGGGGTCACGCCGTTGAAATCCATCACGGTCGCCATGACGTACGGATTGGGCACCCGGATCGCGCGGATGGTCACGTCGGCGCGGTCGACGGTGCTGCCCGGGAAACCTCTGAACGTGCCTTCACGCGTGTACCCGAATCCGGGCGGCGGGTCGCAGGGCGCCACTCCGCTCACGGTGACGTCGGCAATGAAGGTGCCGTTGTCCACCCGCAGCGTGTCACCGATGTGGCCGATCGGCGCATCGCCGGCCCATGCGCGCGGAACCGGAACCGCGGCGACATCGACGGCGGTGACGCCGGCGACGGCGATCAGAAAGGCGGATGCGACCATCAGCCAGCGGTGCATCTTCGCCATGTCGTGCCTCCTTGGCGCCGTTGCAGGGGACCCTCGCATGATCGCACACGCGGTCATTCCGAAGGGAGGGGTCGGGCGCACCGCTCAGCCGCCGGCGGCGGCGTCCTTGCCACCGGCCAGGGATTGCAGCGCCTTGATCAGATCCGCCTCCACGCGGTCCTTGTCGACGCCGCAGCGATGCAGCGGCCCGTCACCGGCTTCCAGCTCCAGCAGCGCCAGCAGCTGGTGTTCGGTGCCGACGTAGTTGTGGCCCAGCCGAAGCGCCTCGCGCACGGTCAACTCGAGCGCCTTGCGCGCCGGCCCGCTGAACGGAATGAGCTGCGGCGGTTCGGCATTCACGGGCAGCGCGGCGATCGCCTCCCTGGCGGCCGCGCGCAGCGCCTCGGTGTCGACGTCCTGCAGGTGCAGCAGCACCGTCGCCAGCGCGGCCGCGTCGCCGAGCACACCGAGCAGCAGGTGATCCGGGGTGATCTCGCTGTTGCCGGCGTCGTGGGCGGCGTTCTGGGCCGCCACCACCGCGCCCCGCGCCCGCGGGGTGAAGCGCGCGAACCCCTGGTCGAGGTCGAGGGTGGCGGTCTCGGCGCGCGGGACGAAACGCTTCTGGGCGGCCTGCTTGGTGACGCCCATGCTCTTGCCGATGTCGGTCCAGGACGCGCCGGAGCGGCGGGCCTGGTCGACGAAGTGGCCGATCAGGTGGTCGGCGATCTCGCCCAGGTGTTCGGCGGCCAGGACGGCGTCGGCCAGTTGATCCAGCACGTCGGGGCGGGTCGTCTTGATGGCGTTGATCAGCTCGTCGAGGCGGATCGGGTAGGAGATGCGAACGGGGTCGGACATGCCGTCAACGGTAGGTTGACGCAAGCTTAGTGTCAACCGTGGGTTGACGATGCAGGCCACGAGCGTGCGGGCCATTGACCGCTCTGGGAGAATTCTTCAGTCATGAAGCCACTGCTCCCGCTGTGCGGGCTGGCCGTCGCGATCGGCCTCGCCGTGCCGGCCCACGCCGACAGCACCGACGACGCGTTCATCGCGTCGCTGCAGGCGGCCGGCATCACCTTTTCCGACCCGGGCAAGGCCGTGGGCGCGGGCAGGTGGGTGTGCGACACGGTCGGCCAGGGCACGCCCATGCCCGACGTCGTCAAGACGCTGCTGTCCAAGAACTCCGGGTTGCACGAGGACAAGGCCAACCAGTTCGCGGCCATCGCCGCCACCACGTACTGCCCCAGCGCCGTCGCGACGAGCACACCCAACGCCTCGTAGCGCTCGAGATGCCAATCACCCGCGGGTTTGCGACAATCACTGCGTTATGCGATTTCTCCTGGGGCTGACGAGCCTCGCCACCATGCTCTTGCTGGCCGTGCCGGCGCATGCGGACATCGACAACGATCAGGACTTCCTCAAGGACCTGCGCGACGCCGGCCTCACCTACCAGGACGGCGGCAACGCCATCACCATCGGCAAGTCGGTGTGCGACATGCTCGACGACGGCCAGTCCGACGCGAAGATCGTGACCGATCTGCGCAACCAGAACCCGGGCTTCCAGGGCGCCGCCGCGGCCAAGTTCACCTATCTCGCGGCCGCGCACTACTGCCCGAAGTACATCACCGGCGAGGACCGCGGTCCGAAGCCGGAAGGTGCCGTCGGCAACTGAGCCCTTTCCGGGCGCCATCGGCCGCCGCCTACGTCTACATCGCGCGGGCTTCGATGACGTTGAAGCGCGATGCCGTGTCGACCACCCGCATCAGCCGGAAACCGGCTTGTTCGAGGATGCGGCGGTACTCGTCGGCGGTGCGTTCCCGGCCCTGGTTTACCAGCAGCATCTCCATGTCCGTCAGCTTCGCGGCGGAGTCACTGTCGTCGTCGGGAATGACCGTCTCGATGAGCAGCAACGTCGCGCCGGTGGCCGCGGCCGAGTGCACGTTGCGCAGTATCTGAAGCGACGGGTCGTCGTCCCAGTCGTGGATGATGTGCTTGAGGATATAGGCGTCGCCCCCGGCCGGCACGCCATCGAAGAATGAACCTTCGGCGAGCCGAACCCGTTCTGCCACACCGGATTCCCGCAGCAGTGCGGGCGCACCGGCGATCACCTCGGGCAAGTCGTAGAGCACTCCGTGCGCCTCGGGTGCCGAGCTTAGGATCGCTGCCAGCAGCCGTCCATGGCCGCCGGCGACGTCGACGATGGTACGAAACGGGGTGAAGTCGTACGCGTCGATGACGGGACCGATGGTCGCCCCCGACATGCTCGTCATCGCGTCGTTGAAGATCTGCGCGAACTCCGGCTCGTCACCGAGGTAGTCGAAAAACTCCTTGCCGCGCAAGGCTGGAACCGCCGCATCGCCCGATTTAATGGTCGCGGTGAGCATGCTCCAATGCTCGCGGTGCTGGCGCGCGCCCACGAAGCGGGCCAGCGCCGCCATCGAGACCGCGCCATCCGAGCGCAGCAAATCGGCCATCGGATTGAGTTGGTAACGCCCGTCATTGCGGTGGACGAAAATGCCCTTACCGATCAAGACCCGCAACAACCGGCGTAGCGCATCGGGATCGGCCCCGACCTTGGTGGCTAGCTCGTCGATCGTGAGCGGCCCGCCGTGCAGCGCGTCGGCGACGCCCAAGTCAGCGGCCGCGGTGATCGCCTGCGACATCCAGGCGGCGAGTATCAGCTCCTGCATGGCCTCCGCGTCGGCGGGTGTTGGTTGGCTGGTTGGCGCGTCAAAAGTCGTCACGATCCGCCTTTGAAGTCGATGGCAACGGGAAATGCACGATGAATCGCACGCTTTGGTGAACGAGTTGTCACACCGCGCGGTTCATTGCGCTTCGCTCAGGCGGCGCGCGCCGTCCACGTGAAGCTCTGCATCTCCGGGATCCGCGGCGTCAGCGCCGCGGCGACGCTGCGGCCGATGTCATCGGAGGCCGCCAGCGGGGTGTCGGCGTTCAAAAACCCTTCCACCTCGACGCGCAGCGTCCGACCGGTCCACCTGGCCCGGGCGTGCGCATGCGTCACGCCGGGGACCGATGTGGCGACGGCCTCGGCGGTGGTGATGATGTCGGGATCCACGCCGTCGAGCAGGCGATGGGCGATGTCGGCGGTCACCTCCCAGCCGACGTGGCAGATGAACCCGGTGACCACGATGCCCGCGACGGCGTCGGCCCAGCCCCAGCCCAGCGCGACGCCGACCAGCCCGAGCACCGCGCCGCCCGACGACAGCGCGTCCAGCCACGAATGCTTGGCATCGGCCACCATGGTCGCCGACCGAATTCGCCTGCCCACCACCAGTTTGTACCGGGCGACCAACTGATTGCCCACCACGCCCACCACGGCCGCGCCGATGCCCCAGCCGACGTGACCGGTGCCGCCATGGCGGAGCAACTTGGTGACGCTCTCGAAACCGGCGACCACGGCGCTGCCCCAAATCACCAGGGCCACACCGACACCGGCGAGATCCTCGGCGCGTTCGTAGCCGTACGGGTACCGCTCGGTGGGGAGCTTGCGCGACGCGCGAAAGCCGATGAACACCAGGACGCTGGTGGAGACGTCCGACAGGTTGTGCAGCGCGTCGCCCAGCAACGCCACCGAGCCCGACACCAGCGCGATGACCAATTCCACCAGGCCGGTCAGCGCCAGCCCGACGGCGCTGACGGCGATGGCGCGGTTCGCTTGCCGGCGTTCACCCGCGTCGTCCGCCGCGGTGTCGAGGGGAAAGCTGGCCGCCGGGTCGCGCACTCCGTTGATCACATGCATACCGCCAGCATGCCGCACTCGGCGGCGCCGCCCAAGTTCGTTACGGGCGGACGCGCTCGTACACGGTCACCCGGTCGCGTTGGCCCCACCACAGCACCGGCTGGCGGGCGTCGATTTCGGTCCACTGCGTTTCCAGGATCTGATGCATGTGGTCATCACCGGTGGCCCCGCCGCGGCCATCGCCAACGTAGATGAGTCGGTTTCCCTTGTAGGACAGTAGTATTCGCGCGCCGACGTCCTGGTCATGCGGCGGCCAGGAAAGGAACAATGTTCGGTCGGGATGCAGGGCGGCCGCCTCGGCGCAATCCTTCGCGACGATGTCGGCGTGCGTGTCCTCGCCGTGCCAGCCATTGGTGAGCAGGTCGGTGCCCGGATTCAGGTCGTAGCAGACCACATCGATGCCCAGCTGGGTCAGCAGGTAGGCCCAATAACCGGTGCCCGCGATGGGATCGACCAGCCCGCCCTCGCCGTGGCCGGCCACGAACTCCACCGTCTCGGGGTCGGGAACGGTCCAGCAGTAGCGGCGCACGAGCAATTGCCGGTTCGGCGAGCGGGCCATGTTTTCTTCGACCGTGCGGTCCAGGCTGAAATACCCGACCACCGGGTTGCCGCCGACGTTGTCGGTCTCAACGCAGTCCTTGACGGCGTCCCAGTAGGGATTGTCGATCGTCACTGCCGGTGGCCCCGCCTGCTCGCAGGGGACCTCTTACTTGCCTTGCTCGGGGTTGGACGTGCCATCGCGCCAGGGCCGGGGCGCTTTCGGCAGAATCATGAACGCCACGGGCAGGCGCACCAACGCGTCGCGGGCGGCGACCTCGACGAACACGATTTCCATCTCCAGGCGGTTCAGCGGCCGCGTTTCCATCATGAAACGCGTCCGCAAATAGCGGGGCGTCCTGAGCCACTCGACCAAATTCATGCCCGCGACTCTACCCCTTTAGCGGAAATTCTTGGTCCGCACTGTATTTCACGACGGACAATGTCGGCGCGGCCGAAAATCGCGACGTCAGCTCATGCCGATGCGAATGAGACGGGTTCTGTCGGCGTGACGCGTCTCCGCGTGCGGCGATGGCCCGATTATTCAGCCGTTCGTAATGCCCTTTTTCCCGGGTGTGCCTATTCTTCGTCTCCATGCCGCTATGGGTCGACGGCATCGTGAACGCCCCGACGCCGCCCTCACCGGGGCGGGGCGCCTGATCTGTGACGACATCGGGTGGGGTTGGACCTATGAGCAGATCTCGCAGAGCATCCACCAAATCCTGGATCCGAGAAACGTCACGTTCGGAGACGTCGGATCCATGGTGAGCCTTGCGCATTCGACGTACTGCCCCCTGCGGCGGCGCTGGACCGATCACTGCTGAGCGGCGAAACCCCTTGTGCTGCCGTAGTTGTGCTCACATGAGCGGCGGCGGCGGCAGTAGTATGGTGATCGAAGGGTCGATTTTGTCTTTGTATTGCGGGCAGTAGGTGGCTACCGAAAGGCCGACGAAGTAGCCGGCTTGTCTCGGCGACAGGAAGCTGTCCCTCGCC
The DNA here is from genome assembly GCF_003284935.1 of Mycobacterium colombiense. Lineage (GTDB taxonomy): Bacteria > Actinomycetota > Actinomycetes > Mycobacteriales > Mycobacteriaceae > Mycobacterium > Mycobacterium arosiense_A. The sequence continues at coordinate 9,907 of NZ_QMEV01000075.1, read as the reverse complement.
AGCACAAACGCCAGCACCGGGGCGTACGGATTCACCTCGAGGCGGGTGCACACGGTATGAGCCGTCGCAATCGCATTATCGTTGTCGGGCAGGGTGATTCCGCCGTTGGCGAGGCCCGCGAGGAAGGCATCGTCGGTGTCATCCGCCGATGCCGGCGCCGCGAACGCCAGGGCGACGGTGGACAGGAGAATCGCGCAGACCGTCGGCCACTTCCCAGCCTTCGTCGCAGTCATGGTCTCCTCTCTGTGCGCGGGCCCGTCGGCATGCGGTCAAGGACGACTTCAATGAACGATAGTCGAAATCGCGGTGTACTTGTCGCGGCGACGCCGGCGGCGGCCTAGGGATGTAAGGACGAGCAGTGGGTGGCCTTGATGTGCCCGTTGGGTGAGCCCAGCTTGGCCAGCGCGTCGGCGGTGGACGCGGTGGCGTCGGGCCCCGAGCCGCCCTGGAACCGGCCGGAAAGGCGGTCGAACGCCACCGACGCGCAGCCGTTGCGGGTGCCGGCCACCACCTCGCAGGCGTCGCCGGCCTCGGCGGTGCAGTGCGCGAGCGCGACCTGGTTCGCCTGGTCCTGACTGTTCCCGGTGCCCCAGCCGGCGGCTCGCCCGCTGCCCACGGACACGGCGAGGGCGACGAACTCGTCGTCGGCCCGGGCCATCGGCGCAGGCAGCGCGGCGATCGCACAACCGACCGCTGCGACGAGGGCAGTGACTGGGCGCATCGGCGCGCTCCTTCGCATGCTATGAATTGCCTTCGGGGTCTTCAGCCAGGTAGGTGACGTCGTACCACCGCTTGGCTGGGCCGGCGCTATCCATCTCGGCTGCGGTCGCACGCTCGAGGCGAACGTCGGTCAGGTGCGGATTGTCCACGCGGATAAAGTCTTCGAGCTCGGCATGCAGTGCGTCGCCGTTTAGGCCGGTATCGGCGAGCGCCCTGCCGGTGTACCTCGTCCAACTCACGCCTCACATTGTGCTCCGGCCACGGCGCCGGAAGGCAATTTGACACCGGGGTATATTGCAACCCGCCGCTGTGCCGCGCGAAATTTTCGGGTCAGCTGGTCCGCGAATGTGCTTCAAGGCCGGGACACTCGGTCGTGAGGGAGGGCGATGAATCGCCAAAGTGTCTGCAGCACCAGCACTTCACCGGTGGGTCGCGTGTGCCCCTGAAACGTGTCGACGAATTGCAGCCCGGCGACAGGATCCGCATGAAGGTGGGGCACGCCACCGTCCTTGCCACCGAGCCGCTTGACGACGACCGCACCCTGCTGACCTTCACCTATGGGACGAAGGGGGCCGCCGACAACGCCCTGACCGTGGATGTCCTGGACGAAGACGAGTGGGGTTGGTAAAGCACGGACCGCAGGACCCGCTTCGCCGGAATTCGGGGTATCCATTAGCACCTTGTCGGCGGCGGCTCGGCATATGACGATGGGATGGGTACGGACCCGCAGGAGGAACGATGGCTCCATACCGTCTGAAAAGCGTCGTCGGTTTATCCGCGGTGCCGTTCGCAATTTCCGCGGCGCTTACCCCGGCCGCGTTCGCCGATAATCCGTCCTGGAATGGCCAGTACGCGATCACGTTCATGGTTGGCCCCAAAGCGGGGACCAGCATGGCGGTCGGCGACCCGGAGACGCAGCACACCGAGACCTACGGCTTGCGCTCGAGCTGCACCAACGGCAAGTGCGTCGCCACGATCATCAGCGGCCCGCCGCCCACCAACCCGACGGTGCCGCAGCCGGTGCAGTTCACCTGGGACGGAAAGTCGTGGTCGCAGACCAACGATTTCCAGTGGGACTGCATGATGCCCGACACCTCGATTCAGTGGAATCCGGCCCGAGCCGAGGTGCACTACACGCCCCAACCCGACGGATCGCTGGCCGGCGTCATGCACACTGACATCCTGAGCGGCGCGTGCCAAGGGACCATCGACATGGATATGTCGGCCGTGCGCGTGGGCGGCTAGCCACCACGGTCTCATGCGGCGGTGGCGACGACCCGGCCCAGTCGTCATCGGTGACTAGTCACGCGCTCGGAACCTGTTGTGCGGCAACAAGTTTGAGGTCTCGGGAAGTGGCGGTTGCGGCTCCGCTCAGGTGTGCACCTTCCAGCCCGCTAATGGGGTCGGGGCTGCCGGCGCATCGGGATCGTTGAACTCGATGTACACGTCGCCCTGCTTGACGGTGCTGTCGTAGGCGATGAATCCGTGGGCGGTTTGGCCGTTGGTGACGCTGCCCGCGCGCAGCGGCGGCGTCTTGTTGATCTGCAGATAGTTGACGAGCGATGAGCCGCCCTCGACATCGCGGTTCGGGTCCTGCCGCCACGGCGAAGAGGCGGCGGTTATGAAGGCCGGGCTGTAGTCGAACGGCGCGTTGGACTTGCCTTCGATGGTGAGCTCGATGACGTTGCAGCCCCCGCCGCCGGAGCAGCCCGACGAGATCCAGGTGGCGTTGTTGAGTGTGACGTCGGCGGTAGCGGTGCTGTACTCCGTGACGTGGATGCTGGTGCCGGACTTTCCCGTCGGGAAAGGCGACTGCTGGGGTGTCGGGTCGGCGGCACCGTGGGGCGCAGTGACACACGCCGTCAGCGCCAGCGTCGCCGCGAGTGCACTCATGCGAGCAGGTCTGATCACCGCCAGAAGATAGCGCATTCGCGGATTTCACCGCGAGTGCGCAATGACGGGCGCCCGGCTTGCCGAATGCGAGACAATGAAAGACCTTGGCGCGTCACAATTCACAACGCGATTGCGCTAGTGCGGCGAATTGGCCAGATAACACCGGACTCGGGTGGCGGCGTCCTCCGGCTTGACTCCCATAGTGATCAACCTCTGAACCACTTGGTCCGAGGGAATACCGGAGATGATGTCGTTATCGATGACATGGAGGCTGGGAAACCAGTTCTCTGCGGCTACCCCCGGTGGTGGAGGCTTCGCGTCGCCCCCGACGCACTGAATGTAACCGGGGACGCCGGTGTCAGCGTGGGCCGGCGGAGCCCCCATCGACACAGCAATGGCGATGCCGACCGTGGCAGCGGCGTAGATCAGACGCATGCTGGCATTATTGCGTGTTCGCAGTGTTTGACAAGCACGAATTCGGGGTCGTCATCTCGAATACGGATCTCGAAGCTGCGTACCGGCCCGGCTGGTGGGTGCCAGCGGGGGGCGACTCCGCCCGATTTTCCTTCTCGCGGGCCGCCGTCGCCCCTAGACTGCATGAGAATGAGCGCCTATCAGACCGTGGTGGTCGGCACCGATGGCTCGGACTCCTCGCTGCGAGCGGTGGCACGCGCGGCCGCGATCGCCGCGGATCACGGCGCGAAACTGGTCGTTGCGACGGCGCACCTTCCCGTTTCCGAGGAACGCGGCCGCTACGCCATCCCGCCGGGCAGCGACCACGGTCAGGACTACCGGACGGTGGGCGAGGCGCCCTACTACGCGATCCTGCGGGACGCCAGGGAGCGGGCGCACCAAGCGGGGGCCAAGGACGTGGAGGAGAAGTCGCTCGTCGGCGCCCCCATCAACGTGCTGGTGCAGCTGGCCGAGGAGGTCAATGCGGACCTGCTGGTGGTGGGCAACGTCGGACTCAACAGCGTCGCCGGGCGGCTACTGGGATCGGTCCCGGCCGCCGTGTCCCGCAGGGCCAAGACCGACGTGCTGATCGTCCACACCAGCGACTGAGGCCTGCCGGCGCCGGCCCGTCGTCGGGTTGGCCGGGCACGTGCACAGCGTCATCCGTGGGCGGCGTCTGCTGCAGCGATCAACGCCCTACCGAGTTTGCGGGCTTCGGCCGGCGCGATGACCGGGGGTAGTGGACTACTTCACTTGTGCCGTCGGCCGAAGGTGCGCCAGATGTGGCGTCGGACGGCAGCTATGAATGCGGTCGAGATGATCGGGCCTACAAGGGGACTGACACCTCAATGCTCGGAGGCCGCCCTGGGGTGTCCCGCGATCGACTCTTCAGACGGACCCAACGCGAGCCTGATCGTGGGCTCTATTGCTTGTGCGCGCGGCGCTTGCGGACCCAGGCCCGGTAGGCGTTGTAGCCCATCAACGCGGCGAGACCTCCAGTACTGATCAGGCCCAGCGTCGTGCCGTGGTTGCAGACATTCAGCACGAACAGGCCCAAGGACAGCAAAGACATGACTGCGTAGAGCGCGGGGCCGTACGGGGGATTGGCGTTCATGCGCGGGAGGTGGTGCGGTCGTCTGCTCGACGCTCAAGCCAGTTCACCATGATCACGAAGGCCACCCACAACGCTGCGTAGCCGATGGTGCAGATCGGCACAAGCGCCCACCAGGGATGGCTGCCAATGATCAGCCACGCGGCCCCTTTGCCCGCATCCTCAACCAAGCCGGACACGATGATCGCGACGAATAAGGCGATGTAGACGTGGTGGCGCTGCGTGGGCACTTTCCCGGCGGCACGTCTGGACAGATACCAGAGCACCACGCCCGCCACAATCACGGCCGACGCGATGAACCCGACGGTCATCCACGCCGGGACAGACTTGCTGCCAGGAGGGGTGGCCGAATCGAAGAGGACATCGACGGTGACCGCCCACACGACGTATAGGGGTAGGTAGAGCAGGATCCGCTTAGCGTTGACCATGGCCTAAGCCAAGCAGGTACGTCTTCGCTGCACTCCGAATGCGCCTGGATACGCCGAAATCGGTGAGAGTCTTACGGGGTCCAACCATTAGCGAGGTAAGAGACCAAGGTGGCGCCCATGACCACACGTCGAAAGGCCGCAGCCTTGGCTGCAACGGGTTTGATCGCTGGGTCAGCCTGTAGCACCCAATTACACGCCGATCCGGCTTTCCCCGATCTGTCCAGTTACGCGCGAGCCGACTCGTCGGACTACGCGGTCGCAATTCCCAACCTGCATCCACACGACCCAACGAACGCCATCTATTTCCTCACCCCGGACGGGATCCCATGCAACTTCCACACCGACAGCGTCGAATGCATCGGATACATCCCGGGCGTCGCAGACAACGACAAGAGCCCCTACACGTCGATATCGACAGCCAGCGACATCAAAGCCGCCGGTTCCACTCCCTACAGCAACGGAGCCGTCCAGGGGCAGCCCATCAAAACGCTGCCCGCGCTCCGGTCACTGGCCGTTGGCGGAAACCTCTGTGGGGTGGACAGCGCAGGAAGCACCGCCTGCAAGGACTTTCAAGGCCGAGGGTTCGTCATCTCAGCACAAGGAACGCGTTGGCTGCCGCACGTATGAGCCAACCTCGCTGCTATGCACCGCGATTCATCATGCGCTCGGGTGACAGCACCTCGCCCACGCAGCCCTTGAGGCAGAGGGCCCGCTGCGCGATCGCTGGGAGCGGAGCCCCGTCCTGGGCGTAGTCCCGCTTCATGTAGACCGCGACGGGGCCGCCGCACAGCTCGCAGTAGTCCTCGTCTACCCAGTACTCCAACACGACGTGCTCCTAGCTCAGGTAGGTACACCTAGCAGGTTAGGGCAGGGTGCCCGCACCGCCGGGTATTTCGCGGGCGGGTCACCTGGGCCAGGGTATGCGTGCACGCAGCCCGAGCGCTGGGTCCATGTACGCAGGTGGTTGCTTAGGAACTGAGGCGCACCAATTCCTGCAGAAGGATGCATGCCGTCGCTACCTTGACGGGAGCGGTCGCCGTGCGTACGCCTTCGGTGGTTAAAGTTACCGGGCTGAGGGCCGCCGAATTCTGATCGCCGCCTACCGGTTGACGACTAAGCACCGGAAACACTGTGGCCGAACGTGTTTACGTGATCGAGAGCAGTGCGAAAAACCCGCAGGTGGGTACCAGAGGCAATGCGATGAGCAGAAGCGCAATTGCCACGAGACGCACCCCTAGCGGGCCGCGCGCCAAAGCGGCAAGGGCCGTAGCCGTTCCGGGCACTGCACATAGGAACGCGAATGCTCCGATAGCCGCGGTGTGCGCCGAGTGCGTGCCAGATTCGAGGTCTCCGGCAACAGTGGAATCAGTGAGCAGCGACCACGTGCTCAATGAAGCGACCAGCAGCAGCACGGCTGAGGTCACGCAAAGGACAGACCCATTGAATCTGCGACGCTTGGTGCGTTCACTCATCGGATACGTAGCGGATGTGCTCGTCGTCATATTCGGGACGTTCTCCCGTAAAGCTTTTGGGGTCCTGCAGGGGACGAGGTGAGGCCGGCCCCGTGATGGAAGTCCATTCCGGGTCCGTATACAGGTCAATTCGGCGGTTCCGGATGCAGCGGCAAAACCCGTAAAGAAGATGATGAAAAGAGCCATAAAGGCCACCATCGCGATCAATCCGAGAATCGCGGTAATCATGCTGGGCACGCCGATTGTAGTGCTTGGCCGGCTTGTTGGCTCTGTGCAGAGTAGTCGGTATAGGCGCGCTGGAAATTCTGACTTGCTGAACTGTTATCCGACCCGTTCTGCGATTGCGCCGGAATCGTCTGACGCCACACGTCGAGCATCTGGTGGTCGAGATTAACTACAGCGTGGGCCTTTTCGCGTAGAGCGGGGTCATGAATCTGGTCAGCGTACTGACGCAGGCGGGTTTCACGGGTTTGGTATTCATCCACTAGCTTCTGCGGGTCATCGATGCTGTTCGGGATGAGATCACGCATTCGCGCGTTCTCGGATATCGAGTACTTGATCATGTCGTTGACGATCACGCAATCTGATGGTGGAGATGGCTTGAGGTACAGCCACACCGCTGCTCCGACAGCGACCAGCACCCCCACCGTAGCGGCCGCCACCGCGACGACAGAGCGCCTAGTAGCCACGGGTCATCACCGGCGGTGTTGGGACGCCCGTGGACGCCCACCAGCCGTTCTTAAGATCGATGGCGCCCCCGTCGAGAGTGTTTAGTTGGATGGTGGCTTCCGGGTCGGCCATGCCGGCTTTTTCCGCCCGGCCGGCTTACCAAAACTGGGCCGCCTATCGCCCGGTCAACTCGGTTGTGACGTCGTACCACGTGCCGTCGTGCCGGTGGTCGCCCATGTTGCGGCACTCGCCGGATAGTTCGACAGAACCGGCTTTGAGTGTGCCGCCGCTCTTACCGATGGACGCCATGACGCCGTCCTTGTGGATTACGGCGCCAAATGAGGTTCGGCCTTGCGGCGCACCGGCTGACCAGCCGTGGGCCACCATTGTCTTTGCGATCCGATCGAAGTAGGCGCCTTGGTCGACGCCTGGGGGCGGGTCGAATGATACGTCGACTCGGCCGCGGAAGGGAGGGTCGCCCTGGTCGTTGCATGATTCCCATCCGAAGACGGCTGAGACATTTTGCAGGGCCGCTGTTGTCACGATCTGTTTCGCCGGGTCGATAACTTGGGCCCTGGTTTGGTCGTCGGACAGCGGCTGCTCAGGGTGGTTGGGGTCGTGGCTAGACGGTTGCATTGGCGAACATCCTCCCAATAGCAGAGCGGTAGCCAGGGCTGCCAGCCGCATCGTCGATCGCAGGAAGCGACTTTTACTAGAAGCCATGGTCTTTGGTGACAGAGCTGGAAGGTCGATCCCATTCGGGGTCGAAGGTAACAGGCGATTGAATTTCGACATGTGGTAACGGGATGTTTCCAAAGGGTGTGTGTACCTCGGTAGGAGTGGATATCTTCGGTTCGTCTCGGAGCGGCGCCAGCATGTGTTGGCCCGCAAGGTCATTACCGTGGCCCGTGGCGATTTCGGTCATGTTGTGTAGCGCTTCACCACCCATGTCGTAGTAGTGCGAATGATCGTCGAACCAGGGCACGGCGTTTTGGGATCCGGCGACCTCGGCCTGGAAGCGCACTGCCCCGAAACCCGCATGCGCAGGATCAGTTCCCAGCCCGGCCAACGGCCCCAAAGGTCTGCCCAGGACGTCGTTGATCGCATTTGGTGCCGTACTGCCCGATTCACCGATCCAGCTGATTGCGTCGGTTGAGGCCGCCCCCACATAGACATGGCCTCCGTTGAGATGAAAGTCGGCGGCGCTCTTCGCCACATCGGTTCCCGGGCAGCCGATGAGAACGGCGTCGTTGGCGTGCATGCCGCTGTTGGCGAATGCGTCGGCCACGGTTGTTGATCCATAGGAGTGGCCAATGACGGTGACATGCGACGGGATCGAGCCATCATGGGTTACCGCCAGGCTGTTGACGTCGGCCGCCAACAGCGCACCGCCCTGACGTGCCATCCACGGTGTGCCGACTTGCTGCAGCTTCGTCGGGTCGACGGCGGCCGATTCTGGGTGCTGGAAATCGAATTCGGGGGCGCTATAGCCCATCCATGCCAGTACTGCGGTGGGGTTGTTAGGGTCGGCCTTGGCCGACTGCGTGTAGAGGTTGATGGCGTCGTTGTGCCCGTCGTAAAGCCAGCCGCCTTTGACGCTGCTGTTGGTGCCCGGCACGATTACGGCTGTGTTCTGTGCCTTGTCGGGATTGCCGATCGCGATCGCAGCGCGGCCTTTGCCGCCGAAAGCCGTTGGGTCATAAGCCCACAGCGAGACGGGCCGCGGGTTCTTGGGATCGCCCCTGTCGTGTTCGAGGCCCTGGTTGGTCTTCACCGCATTCTGATAGCGGCTGATGTCGGTCGGAGACAGTCCGTATTTTCCGGGGTTGGCCAAAATATCGTCGTTGCGGCCGTTGAGCACGTCATCGCGAAGCGTCTGCGATGACAACCCGTACCGCTGTGCAAGACCTTCAACCCTGCTGAGGTCGTCGTTCATCACCGCTGCGTTGACTTGTCCGCGCACGTCGGCCTGAATGCCGTCGAGGTTGCCCAGCGCCGGAGGATGGTCGGCAATCAGTTGCTTTTGTTGTTCAGGCGAGAGCGTGTTCCACCAGCGCTTGACGTCCTCAGCGCTCGCGCCCGGCGGCGGCAGTCCGACCCCCTGTTGGGGAGATTCCGGCGCATCCACGCCCTGCAGAATTGACGGGTCATATCCATCGGTGCGCAGCGTGGTCATTGCGTTCTGCAACATGTCGGAGTAGCCGCTGCGTGTCGTCTGCAGCTGGCTCAACGCGGCCTTCGTGTCGCGAATGGCGTCGTCTTCGAGTGAGTTGATGTAGGCGTGGAGTGCGTCTCTGTCGGCGGCGCTGAGTTCGGGATGGTCGTTTTCCATCTGGACGGCCTCGGCGATCATGTCGTCGAGGCCCTTCAGCTGCGCTTCCAGCGTGGCTATCTGGCCGGCGGCGGCTCGTTGCGCTTCGGCCAACGCGGCGGCGATATTTTCCAGATCGGCACCGATCTTCGGTAATTGCTCGGACTGCGCGCCCAGCGACTGAGCAGTGCGTTGCACTTCGGCGGAGTCGTTGATCGGGTGATCGCCATTCTGATGATTCCACGCCGCCTCGAAACGGCGCCGAGCATCCTCGAATGTCGCGTTGGCCTCCGCGGTGGAGCGGCCGGCCGCATGAAACGCTTTCGCTAGGTTGGAAATCTCGAGCGGGCTGCCAGCTTGCAAGCTTCGATTGATCGCCCACGGGTTACCGCCGGCGAAGGCGATCAACGCCGGGATGCTTATGTACCTGAGCTGTATCACGCCGCGAGCTGTCCGCGGCTGATGCTCCGCGTTCGATCAGCGTCAACAGACATCGCCACCCCTTCTGAGCTGGTGTAACCCTACTACTGTGACGCCGTCAATTCACTAGCAAAGGCCGGCGTCGAACACCGAACGGCCGCAGACGTTGGTCATCCGGGCGGTGTCTGATCGGCTTTGGTCGAGATTGTCCGCGGATGAGATGGCCGAGCTGGCGAGCCTGCGCGCGGCTGCACGGATTTAGCCCGAGCTGGGCTGCTTTCGTTTCAGCTTTGTGCCGCATTCCTCGCAGTCGAATCTCAATTGATTCACCGGTACCACCTGCACGTGCTCGCAGTGGTGACACCGCACTTTCGTGGACTTCGCCGGTGCTGGTTTCTTCGGCTGCGCGACTGGCGCGCTGGTGTCGAAG
>NZ_QMEV01000074.1 GCF_003284935.1 Mycobacterium colombiense | reverse complement strand
CCCCCCTGGTGGTCGGCGACCGCCTCGACACCGACATCGAGGGCGCCAACGCCGCCGAGCTGCCCAGCCTGATGGTGCTCACCGGGGTCAATTCCGCGCGGGACGCGGTGTACGCCAAGCCCGCCCAGCGCCCCACCTACATCGGCCACGACCTGCGCTCGCTGCACACCGACGGCGAGCGGCTCAAGGTCGGGCCGCAGCCGGGCTGGCGCGTCGACGTCGCCGACGCTGCGATCACCGTCCGCGGGGACGGGTCGGACGACGGCGACGGCCTGGCGATCGTCCGTGCGGTGGCCGGGGCGGTGTACGCGCGCCCGGACTCCGGCGCCGGTTCCGGGGACGTGCGCATCGAGGCCGGCGACGACCACGCCCGCGCCGCGCTGGAGCGCTGGTCTTTGGTGCGCGCCGACTGACGGGTGACTAGCGTAGGTACGCGATGACTATCGATCCCGATCAGATTCGCGCTGAAATCGACGCCCTGCTCGCCCGGTTGCCCCAGCCCGGCGACGGAGAAGACCCCGAGAAGGTGCCGTCGCTCGACGAGCTCGAGGAGATCGCCCGCCGCCTGTCCGAGGCGCACGACGTGCTGCTGGCCGCGCTGGAGTCGGCGGAGAAGGGCTGAGTGCGCGGATGTCTCGACGCGCCCGCGTTGACGCCGAGCTGGTCCGGCGCGGCCTGGCCCGGTCACGTCAGCAGGCCGCGGAGTTGATCGGGGCGGGCAAGGTGAGCATCGACGGGATGCCGGCGCGCAAGCCGGGCACCGCCGTCGCCGTCACCGCGGCCCTGACCGTCGCCGAGGACGGCGAGCGCGGCTGGGTCTCGCGCGGGGCGCACAAACTCATCGGGGCCCTGGACGCCTTCGGGATCCCGGTCGCCGGCCGGCGCTGCCTGGACGCCGGCGCGTCGACGGGCGGCTTCACCGAGGTGTTGCTCGATCGCGGGGCCGGCGAAGTGGTCGCCGTCGACGTGGGCTACGGCCAGCTGGCGTGGTCGCTGCGCAGCGACGCGCGGGTGGTCGTCGTCGAGCGGACCAACGTCCGCGACCTGGTGCCCGAGGCGATCGGCGGGCCGGTGGACCTGGTGGTCGCCGACCTGTCGTTCATCTCGCTGTCCACGGTATTGCCGGCGCTGGCTGGATGTGCCGCACCGAACGCGGATATCGTTCCCATGGTGAAGCCGCAGTTTGAAGTGGGCAAGGGCCTGGTCGGTGCCGGGGGTGTGGTGCACGACCCCCTACTGCGCGCCGACGCCGTGCTGACGGTCGCCCGCCGCGCGGGCGAGCTGGGTTGGCACACCGTCGATGTCACCGCCAGCCCGCTGCCGGGGCCGTCGGGCAACGTCGAGTATTTTCTGCGGCTGCGCGCCCAGACCCATCGCCCGCTCGCCGGCGAGGAGCTGGTGGCGGCGGTGCAGCGCGCGGTGGAAAGCGGGCCACAGTGAACGAAGACGCGCCGCGCACCGTCTTGATGGTGGTCCACACCGGCCGCGACGAGGCCACCGAGACCGCCCGGCGCGTGCAAAAAGTGTTGGGCGACAACGGGATCGGGCTTCGGGTGTTGTCCGCCGAGGCCGTCGACAAGGGGCCGCTGCACCTGGCCCCCGACGACATGCGCGCGCTGGGGATCGAAATCGAGGTGGTCAACGCCGACCCCCAGGCCGCCGAGGGCTGTGAACTGGTGTTGGCGCTGGGCGGCGACGGCACGTTCCTGCGGGCCGCCGAGCTGGCGCGCAACGCCAACATTCCGGTGCTGGGCATCAACCTGGGCCGCATCGGCTTTCTGGCCGAGGCCGAGGCCGAAGCCATCGACCGGGTGCTGGATCACGTTGTCGCACAAGACTATCGAGTGGAGAACCGCTTAACGCTCGACGTGATCGTGCGCCACGCCGGCGACGTCTCCGTGCACGGTTGGGCGCTCAACGAGGTCAGCCTGGAGAAGGGTCCGCGGCTGGGCGTGCTGGGGGTGGTCCTCGAGATCGACGGGCGCCCGGTCTCGGCATTCGGCTGCGACGGTGTGCTGGTGTCGACGCCCACCGGGTCCACCGCCTATGCGTTCTCCGCCGGCGGGCCGGTGCTGTGGCCGGACCTCGAGGCAATCCTGGTGGTACCCAACAACGCTCACGCGCTGTTCGGCCGGCCCATGGTCACCAGCCCGGACGCCACCATCGCGATCGAGATCGAGGCCGACGGGCATGACGCCCTGGTGTTCTGCGACGGCCGGCGTGAAATGTTGATCCCCGCGGGCAGCCGGCTGGAGGTAAAGCGTTGCGACACACCGGTGAAATGGGCCCGGCTGGACAGCGCCCCCTTCACCGACCGGTTGGTGCGCAAATTCCGGTTGCCGGTGACCGGGTGGCGCGGGAACTGACCGCCCCGACACAGGTGCTGACTGAATGCTGACCGAAATCCGCATCGAGTCACTCGGTGCCATCAGCGCCGCGGTCGGTGAGTTCGACCGCGGCTTGACCGTCCTGACCGGCGAGACCGGTACTGGCAAGACCATGGTGGTGACCGGGCTGCACCTGCTCGGCGGGGCCCGCGCGGACGCGACCAGGGTGCGCTCCGGCGCCGATCGTGCCGTCGTCGAAGGTCGTTTCACCACAACCGATCTCGACGAAGCCGTGGTGGTGCGGCTGGACGAGATGCTGGACGCCTCGGGCGCCGAACGCGACGAGGACGGCAGCGTGATCGCGCTGCGCTCGGTCAGCCGCGACGGGCCGTCGCGGGCCTATCTGGGCGGCCGCAGTGTGCCGGCGAAGTCGCTGGGCGACTTCACCGCCGGGCTGCTGACCCTGCACGGGCAGAACGACCAGCTGCGCCTGATGCGGCCCGAGGAGCAATGCGGAGCGCTGGACCGGTTCGCGAAGGCCGGCCCCGCGCTGGAGCGCTACTGCAAGCTGCGCGACGCCTGGCTCTCCGCGCGCCGCGACCTCCTCGACCGCCGCAACCGGATGCGCGAGCTCGCGCTGGAGGCCGACCGGCTGAACTTCGCGCTGGGCGAGATCGACGCCGTGGACCCGCAACCCGGCGAGGACGACGCCCTGGTCGCCGAGATCCTGCGGCTCTCCGAACTGGACACCCTGCGCGAAGCCGCGGCCGTCGCCCGCGCGGCCCTGTCCTCGGACGAGGCTGACGGGTCGGGCTTCAGCGCCACCGACAGCCTCGGAAGGGCAAGGGCCGCACTGGAATCCACGGGCGACGCCAAGCTGGTGGCGCTGGCCGGTCAGATCGGTGAGGTGCTGACCGTCGTCGTCGACGCCGCCGGCGAGCTGGGTGGCTTCCTCGACGAGCTGCCGGTCGATGCCAGCGCGCTGGAATCCAAACTGGCCCGGCAGGCCGAATTGCGCACGTTGACGCGCAAGTATGCCGCGGACATCGACGGGGTGCTCGCCTGGGCCGGCGAGGCGCGGCAGCGGCTGGCCCAACTCGACGTCTCGGAGGAGGGGCTGGCCGCGCTCGCGGCACGCGTCGACGAGCTCGCCCGCGGATTGGCCGGGGCGGCGGTCGATCTCAGCGCCGTCCGGCGCAAGGCCGCCAAGCGGCTGGCCAAGGAGGTCACCGCCGAACTGGCCGGGCTGGCGATGGCCGACGCGCAATTCAGCATCGACGTCGCCGTCGACGCGGTGCCGGACGCCGCGTCGTCCGCCGACGACGCGGCCACGCTCAGGCTGCCGTCGGGCGAGCTGGTCCGGGCCGGCGCCGACGGCGTCGACCGGGTCGAGTTCGGCTTCGCCGCGCATCGCGGAATGGACCAGCTGCCGCTGGCCAAGAGCGCCTCCGGTGGCGAGCTGTCCCGGGTGATGCTGGCCCTGGAAGTCGTGCTGGCCGCCTCCGCGGCCGGCACCACCATGGTGTTCGACGAGGTCGACGCCGGCGTGGGCGGGCGGGCGGCGGTGCAGATCGGGCGGCGGCTGGCGCGGTTGGCGCGCACCCACCAGGTCATCGTCGTCACGCACCTACCGCAGGTCGCGGCGTACGCCGACGTGCACTTGGTGGTCCATGGCGCCGGGCCGAAGGGGACCAGCGTGGTGCGGCGGGTCGCCGACGACGAGCGGGTGGCCGAGCTGGCGCGCATGCTGGCCGGGCTGGGCGAATCCGACAGCGGCCGCGCGCACGCCCGCGAACTGCTCGAGGCGGCGCAGAAGGATGAGATCTAACCGTCCGGAACACGTAATACAGATGTGACTCGTGGGACTCTAGATAACTTATGAGGCTGGTGTTACGGCGCGCCTCCCGTCCTCTCCGAGCCTTCGCGGACAGAATCGCCCCCATGAAGATGTCAGGCCTGCTCTCCCGTAACCCCGCCCGGCCGGGCCTCGTCGGCACCGCCCGCGTTGACCGGAACATCGACCGACTGCTGCGTAGGGTGTGCCCCGGCGACATCGTCGTGCTCGACGTCCTGGACTTGGACCGCATCACGGCGGACGCGCTGGTGGAAGCCGATATCGCCGCGGTCGTCAACGCCTCCCCGTCGGTCTCGGGCCGCTACCCGAACATGGGACCCGAGGTGCTGGTCAACAACGGGGTGACGCTGATCGACGAGGCCGGCCCCGACATCTTCAAGAAGGTCAAGGACGGCGCCAAGATCCGCCTGCACGAGGGCGGGGTGTACGCCGGTGACCGCAGGCTGGTCCGTGGCACCGAGCGCACCGATCACGACATCGCCGACCTGATGCGCGAGGCCAAGAGCGGGCTGTCCGCGCACCTGGAGGCGTTCGCGGGCAACACCATCGAGTTCATCAAGAGCGAGAGCCCGCTGCTGATCGACGGCATCGGCATCCCTGATGTCGACGTCGACCTGCGCCGCCGGCACGTGGTGATCGTCGCCGACGAACCCAGCGCCGAAGAGGACCTGAAGTCGCTCAAGCCGTTCATCAAGGAGTATCAGCCGGCGCTGATCGGTGTCGGCAGCGGCGCCGACGTCCTGCGCAAGGCGGGCTACCGCCCCCAGGTGATCGTCGGCGACCCCGACCAGATCAGCACCGACGCGCTGAAGTGCGGCGCCCAGGTGGTGCTGCCCGCCGACGCCGACGGGCACGCGCCCGGCCTGGAACGCATCCAGGATCTCGGCGTCGGGGCGATGACCTTCCCGGCCGCGGGCTCCGCGATCGACCTGGCGCTGCTGCTGGCCGATCACCACGGCGCCGCGCTGCTGGTGACGGCGGGCCACACCGCCAACATCGAGACGTTCTTCGACCGCACCCGCGCGCACAGCAACCCGTCGACCTTCCTGACCCGGCTGCGGGTGGGGGAGAAGGTGGTGGACGCCAAGGCCGTGGCCACGCTGTACCGCAACCACATCTCGGCGGGCGCGATCGCGCTGCTGGCGCTGACCATGCTGATCGCCGTCATCGTCGCCCTGTGGGTGTCGCGCACCGACGGCGTGGTGCTGCACTGGGTCACCGACTACTGGAACCACTTCTGCGCGATGGTGCAGAAGTGGGTCACCTAATGATCTCCTTGCGTCAACACGCCCTGTCGCTGGCCGCGGTCTTCCTCGCGCTGGCCGTGGGCGTGGTGCTGGGATCCGGCTTCCTGTCGGACACCCTGCTGTCCAGCCTGCGTGACGAGAAGCGGGACCTGACCACGCAGATCAGCGGGCTGAACGACCAGAAGAACGTGCTGAACGAAAAGCTCAGCGCGGCAAACAATTTCGACACCCAACTGGCCGGGCGGATGGTGCATGACGCGTTGGGCGGCAAGTCGGTGGTGGTGTTCCGCACCCCGGACGCCCAGGACGACGATGTGGCCGCGGTGTCGAAGTTCATCGCTCAGGCCGGCGGGACGGTGACCGGGACGGTGTCGCTGACGAGCGAGTTCGTCGAGGCCAACTCGGCGGAGAAACTGCAGACGGTGGTGAACTCGTCGGTGCTGCCGGCCGGGCAGCAGCTGAGCACCAAGCTCGTCGACCAGGGATCGCAGGCGGGCGACCTGATGGGCATCGCCCTGCTGGCCAACGCCAACCCGGCGGTGCCGGCCGTGGACGACGTTGCGCGCAACACCGTGCTGGCCGCGCTGCGCGACACCGGCTTCATCACCTATCAGGCGACCGACCACATGGGCGCGGCCAATGCCGCGCTGGTCGTCACCGGCGGGCCGCTGCCCCAGGACGCCGGCAACAAGGGCGTCAGCGTGGCGCGGTTCTCAGCCGCGTTGGCCCCGCACGGCTCGGGCACCCTGTTGGCCGGGCGCGACGGCTCGGCGACCGGCGGCGCCGCCGTCGCCGTGACCCGCGCCGACGCCGGGATGAACTCGGCCGTCAGCACCGTCGACAACGTCGACGCCGCGCCCGGTCGCATCACCGCGGTGCTGGGCCTGCACGACCTGCTGGGCGGCGGTCACCCCGGGCAGTACGGCACCGGTCACGGGGCGACCTCGATCACGGTGCCTCAGTAGCGGGCGTGTTAGCCGCGGCACAGCGCGGTGGATGTTAGGGTGGATTTCCGTGGGTCGGCAGGCCCATCTAGTTATTCGCTAGAACAATTTTGACGCCCTGCCCGTCTTCACGGAGGTCGCCTGTGCGAAAGCACCCGCAATCCGCCACCAAGCACCTCTTCGTCAGCGGGGGCGTCGCATCCTCGTTGGGTAAGGGCTTGACCGCCAGCAGCCTTGGCCAGCTCCTGACGGCCCGCGGGTTGTACGTGACGATGCAAAAGCTCGATCCGTACCTCAACGTCGACCCGGGCACCATGAACCCGTTCCAGCACGGCGAGGTCTTCGTCACCGAGGACGGCGCCGAAACCGACCTCGACGTCGGGCATTACGAGCGGTTCCTGGACCGCGATCTGTCCGGTTCGGCGAATGTCACTACCGGCCAGGTGTATTCGACGGTCATCGCCAAGGAGCGCCGCGGCGAATACCTCGGCGACACCGTCCAGGTGATTCCGCACATCACCGACGAGATCAAAGGGCGCATCATGTCGATGGCCCAGCCCGACGCCGACGGCAACCGCCCCGACGTGGTGATCACCGAGATCGGCGGCACCGTGGGCGACATCGAGTCGCAGCCCTTCCTGGAGGCCGCGCGGCAGGTTCGTCACGACGTCGGCCGGGAGAACGTCTTCTTCCTGCACGTCTCGCTGGTGCCCTACCTGGCCCCGTCGGGCGAACTCAAGACCAAGCCCACCCAGCACTCGGTGGCCGCGCTGCGCAGCATCGGTATCACCCCCGACGCGCTGATCCTGCGCTGCGACCGTCCCGTCCCCGAGGCGCTGAAGAACAAGATCGCGCTGATGTGTGACGTCGACATCGACGGCGTCATCTCCACCCCGGACGCGCCGTCGATCTACGACATCCCCAAGGTGCTGCACCGCGAGGAGCTCGACGCCTACGTGGTGCGCCGGCTCAGCCTGCCGTTCCGCGACGTCGACTGGACCGAATGGGACGACCTGTTGCGCCGAGTGCACGAGCCGCACGAGACGGTGCGAATCGCGTTGGTGGGCAAGTACGTTGACCTGTCCGACGCCTACCTGTCGGTCACCGAGGCGCTGCGCGCCGGCGGGTTCTCCCACCACGCCAAGGTGGAGCTGCTGTGGGTGCCCTCCGATGACTGCGAGAGCGGAGCCGCCGCCGCGGCGGCGCTGGGTGACGTGCACGGCGTGCTGATTCCCGGCGGGTTCGGCATCCGTGGCATCGAGGGCAAGATCGGCGCCATCCGTTACGCGCGCACCCGGGGGCTGCCGGTGCTGGGCCTGTGCCTCGGCCTGCAATGCATCGTGATCGAGGCCGCCCGGTCCGCCGGCCTGACCGAGGCGAGCTCGGCCGAATTCGACCCCGAGACACCCGATCCCGTCATCTCCACGATGGCCGACCAGGTCGACATCGTCGCCGGCGAGGCCGACCTGGGCGGCACCATGCGACTAGGCGCCTATCCGGCCGTGCTGGAACCGGATTCCATTGTGGCCCAAGCGTATGGCGCCACCGAGGTGTCCGAGCGGCACCGGCACCGCTACGAGGTCAACAACGCCTACCGCGACAAGATCGCCGAGAGCGGCCTGAAGTTCTCCGGCACCTCGCCGGACGGCCACCTGGTGGAGTTCGTCGAATACCCGCCGGACGTGCACCCGTTCATCGTCGGCACCCAGGCGCACCCGGAGCTGAAGAGCCGGCCCACCCGGCCGCACCCGCTGTTCGTCGCCTTCGTCGGTGCGGCCATCGACTACAAGGCGGGCGAGCTGCTCCCCGTGGAAATCCCGGAGCAGTCGTCGAACGGCACCCAGCACCGGGACAGCGCTGCGCGGCCGATACCTGAGCCCGCGACCCGTGGCTGAACACAACTTCGAAACGGCGTCGTCCGAAACGCTGTACACCGGAAAGATTTTCGCGCTGCGCAGCGACCGGGTGCGGATGCCCGGCGGCGAGGTCGTGACCCGGGAAATCGTCGAGCATTTCGGGGCGGTCGCCGTGGTCGCGATGGACGAGAACGGCAACATTCCGATGGTCTACCAATACCGGCACGCCTTCGGGCGGCGGCTGTGGGAATTGCCCGCCGGGCTGCTCGATGTCCATGGCGAGGCGGCCCACCTCACCGCCGCTCGCGAGCTGATGGAAGAGGCGGGGCTCAAGGCCGAGGCCTGGAACGTCCTCGTCGACCTCGACTCCACACCGGGCTTCAGCGATGAGTCGGTGCGCGTCTATCTGGCCACCGGCCTGACTCGGGTCGACCGGCCCGAGGCGCATCACGAGGAAGCCGACATGACAGTGGAGTGGTATTCGCTGGCCGAGGCCGTCCACAAGGTGCTCGCCGGTGAGATCGTCAATGCCATTGCGGTGGCCGGGATTCTGGCCGCGCACGCGGTCACCGAAGGGTCTGCGCGGCCGCGTCCGGTGGACAGCCCCTGGCAGGACAAGCCGACGGCGTTCGCCGCGCGCAAGGCCGCGCAATGACGACGGTGGCGCTGGACAGCCAATTGCAGGGCTACCTTGACCACCTCACGATCGAGCGCGGCGTCGCCGCCAACACGTTGAGCTCGTACAGCCGCGACCTTCGCCGCTACACAAAACACCTGTCGGACCGCGGAATTCACGACCTGGCCAAGGTGGGCGAGAACGACGTGAGCGAATTCCTGGTGGCGCTGCGCCGCGGCGACCCCGACACCGGCGCCGCCGCGCTGTCCGCGGTGTCGGCGGCGCGGGCGCTGATCGCGGTGCGCGGCCTGCATCGGTTCGCCGCCGCCGAGGGATTGGCCGAACTCGACGTGGCGCGCGCGGTCCGCCCGCCCACCCCGGGTCGCCGGCTGCCCAAAAGCCTGAGCCTCGACCAGGTGCTGGCGCTGCTGGAGGCCGCGGGCGGCGAGAGCCCCGCCGACGGCCCGCTGACACTGCGCAACCGGGCGCTGCTGGAACTGCTGTACTCCACCGGCGCACGGATCTCCGAGGCCGTCGGCCTCGACGTCGACGACGTCGACACCCACGCCCGCTCGGTGTTGCTGCGCGGCAAGGGCGGCAAGCAACGGCTGGTGCCGATCGGGCGGCCGGCCGTGGCGGCGCTGGACGCCTATCTGGTGCGGGGCCGTTCGGAGCTGGCGCGTCGTGGGCGCGGGACGCCGGGCATCTTCCTCAACGTGCGCGGCGGGCGGCTGTCGCGGCAGAGCGCGTGGCAGGTCCTGCAGGACGCGGCCGAGCGGGCCGGGATCACCTCGGGGGTGTCACCGCACATGCTGCGGCATTCCTTCGCCACCCACCTGTTGGAGGGCGGCGCGGACGTGCGCGTCGTGCAGGAGCTGCTGGGCCACGCGTCGGTGACGACGACGCAGATCTACACCATGGTCACGGTGCACGCCCTGCGCGAGGTGTGGGCCGAAGCCCATCCCCGGGCCCAATAGCGTTGTCGCACAGGGTCGCTCAGCCCAGGTAGTCGGACTCGAGCACCACATCAGAAACCAGCGACTGGTATTCCAGGTGCGCCTTGTGCTCGACGGTGTTGAACCGCTGGCCCTGCTGCTGGCGCATGTATTCGCGGTACTTCGGCGCGCCGGGCACCCGCACATTGTCGGCGACCACGATCGAACCCGGATGCAACCAACCGCGATCCAGGATGCTGGTCAGGTCGTCCAGGTAGGCATCCTTGTCGTGGTCGAGGAAGACGAAATCCAGTGCGCCGGGGGCGAACCCATGCTCGTTGGCCAGCGCATCGAGGGTGCGCCCGCCGTCGCCGATGGTGCCGACCACGCACGTCACCCGGTCGGCGACCCCGGCGTGCGCCCAGATCTGGCGGGCGTTCGCCGCGTTGGCCTCGGCGAGTTCGACCGAGAACACCTTGGCCTTGGGGGCGGCCCGCGCGATGCGCAAGGCCCCGTAGCCGACGTAGGTGCCAAGTTCGAGCGCGAGCGCCGGATCGGCGCGGCGCACCGCGGCGTCGAGCAGCTGGCCCTTTTCGTCGCCGACGTTGATCAGCAGCGATTTGTCGTAGGCGAACTTGTCGATGGTGGCCAGCACGTCGTCGATGTCACCGGCCCGGGCGTTACGCAGGACGTACTCGACGGCGGCCGCCTCGCGCCCGTCACCGATCTGGCCGGTGATGGTGATGTTGCGATTCCCGGCCGCCATGCGCCAGACCGACCACCGCAGCAGAGGTATCCGTCGCTTCAGGTTCATAGCCGCCACCCTAGGCCGGTCGCGGTGCCCGGCCGGGGCCGCGTCGACGCCCCGAGAATTGGTGCTGATGTGACTGAAGTGAATAGGCTGTCGGGATGTGCGTTCCACCACCGATTTTTGCCCATATTGGCTGGTTAATTGCCTGCGGGTCGCCGGGTTTCGCGCGTCGAACCCGTTAGACTTTCCGACGATGTTCACTTCCCGAACACCCCCGCCATGACCGAGCAGCCGGACAACGGCGTCGAGCTCGGTCTGACCGGGCGGCCGCCGCGGGCGATCCCGGAGCCACAGCCGCGCACCTCGCACGGCCCGGCCAAAGTCGTCGCCATGTGCAACCAGAAGGGTGGCGT
Organism: Mycobacterium colombiense; assembly: GCF_003284935.1. GTDB lineage: Bacteria > Actinomycetota > Actinomycetes > Mycobacteriales > Mycobacteriaceae > Mycobacterium > Mycobacterium arosiense_A. Next base: position 12,156 of record NZ_QMEV01000074.1, on the reverse strand, counting down.
CGGGAAGACCACGTCCACCATCAACCTGGGCGCCGCGCTCGCCGAATACGGCCGCCGGGTGCTGCTGGTGGACATGGATCCGCAGGGCGCGCTGTCCGCGGGCCTGGGCGTCCCGCACTACGAGCTGGACAAGACCATCCACAACGTCCTCGTCGAGCCGCGGGTGTCCATCGACGACGTCCTGCTGCAAACCCGGGTCAAGCACATGGACCTGGTGCCCAGCAACATCGACCTGTCGGCCGCCGAGATCCAGCTGGTCAACGAGGTCGGCCGCGAGCAGACCTTGGGCCGCGCGCTGCACCCGGTGCTCGACCGCTACGACTACGTGCTGATCGACTGCCAGCCGTCGCTGGGCCTGCTCACCGTCAACGGCCTGGCCTGCGCGGACGGCGTGGTGATCCCCACCGAGTGCGAGTACTTCTCGCTGCGCGGGCTGGCGCTGCTGACCGACACCGTCGACAAGGTGCGCGACCGGCTCAACCCGAAGCTCGAAATCAGCGGGATCCTGCTCACCCGGTACGACCCCCGGACGGTCAACTCGCGCGAGGTGATGGCCCGCGTGGTGGAGCGCTTCGGCGACCTGGTGTTCGACACCGTCATCACCCGGACCGTCCGATTCCCGGAGACCAGCGTCGCCGGCGAACCCATCACCACGTGGGCCCCGCGCTCCACCGGCGCGATCGCCTATCGCGCGCTGGCCCGCGAATTCATCGACCGATTCGGCGCGTGAACGCGACCGCAACCGGTGAGGCGCCACAGCAGAACGGCTTTCAGGTCCGCCTGACCAATTTCGAGGGCCCGTTCGACCTGCTGCTGCAGCTGATCTTCGCCCATCGCCTCGACGTGACCGAGGTGGCGCTGCACCAGGTCACCGACGACTTCATCGCCTACACCCGCGAAATCGGCCCGCAGCTCGAGCTGGAGGAGACGACCGCGTTCCTGGTGGTCGCCGCGACCCTGCTGGACCTCAAGGCGGCCCGGTTGCTGCCGGCCGGGCAGGTCGACGACGACGAAGACCTCGCGCTGCTGGAGGTGCGCGACCTGCTGTTCGCCCGGCTGCTGCAGTACCGGGCGTTCAAGCACGTCGCCGAGATGTTCGCCGAGCTCGAGGCCACGGCGCTGCGCAGTTATCCGCGCTCGGTGTCGCTAGAGGACCGGTTCACCGACCTGCTGCCCGAGGTGATGATCGGCGTCGACGCCGAACGCTTCGCCCAGATCGCCGCGATCGCGTTCAGCCCGCGGCCCGTCCCGACGGTGTCCGTCGGGCACCTGCACCAGGTGCAGGTCTCGGTTCCCGAGCAGGCCAGGAAGCTGCTGGCCATCCTGGAAGCGCGGGGCAGCGGCGCGTGGGCGACGTTCTCGGAGCTGGTCGCCGATTGTGAGGCGTCGATGGAGGTGGTCGGGCGCTTCCTGGCGCTGCTCGAACTGTATCGGTCGCGGACGGTAGCATTCGACCAGTCAGAGCCGCTTGGCGTGCTCCAAATCTCGTGGACCGGGGAACGTCCGGTCGGTGAAGCCTCGGTAGAAGTGCGGGACGAATAAGTTGAGTGAAAACGGGTCGGACGTCGATATCGACACGGGTCTCGACGCGGGCATCCCGGACATCGCCGAGGTCGCGCCGATGGACTCCGAGGAACTCGGCTCGGTGCTCGAGGCGCTGCTGCTGGTGGTGGACACCCCGGTCACGGCGGAGGCGCTGGCGTCGGCCACCCAGCAGCCGGTGTACCGGATCGCCACCAAGCTGCAGGAGATGGCCGAGCAACTCACCGTGCGCGACAGCGGCATCGACCTGCGCCAAAACAGCGAGGGCTGGCGGATGTACACCCGCGCCCGCTTCGCGCCCTATGTCGAGAAGCTGCTGCTGGACGGCGCGCGGTCCAAGCTCACCCGTGCCGCGCTGGAGACGCTGGCCGTGGTCGCCTACCGCCAGCCCGTGACCCGTGCGCGGGTGAGCGCGGTGCGCGGCGTCAACGTCGACGCCGTGATGCGCACGCTGCTGGCGCGCGGCCTGATCACCGAGGCCGGGGCCGACGAGGACACCGGCGCGGTGACGTTCGCCACCACCGACCTGTTCTTGGAGCGCCTCGGGTTGACGTCGCTGGCCGACCTTCCGGACATCGCCCCGCTGCTGCCCGACGTCGACACGATCGAGGACCTCAGCGAATCCCTGGACAGCGAGCCACGTTTCATCAAACTGTCGGGCGGCCAGTCGCCCGATCAGGCGCTCACCTTTGACGTGGACCAGGATTGATGCACGAGGCTGAGGGGATCCGGCTGCAGAAAGTGTTGTCGCAGGCCGGAATCGCGTCGCGGCGGGCCGCGGAGAAGTTGATCATCGACGGCCGCGTCGAGGTCGACGGGCAGGTGGTGACCGAACTGGGCACCCGCGTCGACCCGGACTCCTCGGTGATCCGCGTCGACGGCGCCCGGGTGGTGCTCGACGACTCGCAGGTGTATCTCGCGCTGAACAAGCCGCGCGGCGTGCACTCGACCATGTCCGACGACCGCGGCCGCCCGTGCATCGGCGACCTGGTCGAACGCAAGGTCCGCGGCAACAAGAACCTGTTTCACGTCGGGCGGTTGGACGCCGACACCGAAGGGCTGATCCTGCTGACCAACGACGGCGAGCTCGCGCACCGGCTGATGCATCCGTCCCACGAGGTGCCCAAGACGTATCTGGCCACGGTCACCGGGTCGGTGCCGCGGGGGCTGGGCAAGAAGCTGCGCGCCGGCATCGAGCTGGACGACGGGGTGGCCACGGTCGACGAGTTCGCCGTGGTGGACGCCATTCCCGGCAAGACGCTGGTGCGGGTGACGCTGCACGAGGGGCGCAACCGCATCGTGCGCCGGCTGCTGGCGGCCGCGGGATTCCCGGTGGAGTCGTTGGTGCGCACCGACATCGGTCCGGTCTCGCTGGGAAAGCAGCGGCCGGGCACCTTCCGGGCGCTGGCCCATCACGAGATCGGCCAGCTGTACAAGGCGGTGGGCCTGTGAATGACGTGGTGGTGGCCATCGACGGACCGGCGGGCACCGGGAAGTCCTCAGTGGCAAGGGGATTGGCTCGGGCGCTCGGCGCCCGCTACCTCGACACCGGGGCGATGTACCGGATGGTGACGCTGGCGGTGCTTCGCGCCGGTGTCGACCCGGCCGACGCGGACGCGGTCGGGCGGATCGGGTCGACGGCGCAGCTATTGGTGGACGGGGATCGGTGTTTGCTTGCCGGAGAGGACGTTTCCACCGAGATTCGCGGGGATGTCGTCACCGGGGCCGTCTCGGCCGTGTCGGCGGTTCCCGCGGTGCGCGCCCGGCTCGTCGAGCTGCAGCGCGAGATGGCCGCCGGCCCAGGCGATGTCGTGGTCGAGGGCCGCGACATCGGCACCGTCGTCCTGCCCGCCGCGCCCGTCAAGATCTTCCTGACCGCGTCGGCCGAGACCCGGGCGCGGCGGCGCAACGATCAGAACGTCGCGGCCGGACTGGCCGACGACTACGAGGCCGTGCTCGCCGACGTCCGCCGCCGCGACCACGTGGATTCCACGCGGGCGGTGTCACCGCTGCGGGCCGCCACGGACGCACTGGTCGTCGACACCAGCGACATGACCGAGGCCCAGGTGATCTCGCACCTGCGGGACCTGGTCAAGCAGCGAAGCGGAGCGGTGTGGTGAGTCAAGACGGCACATGGAGCGACGAAAGCGACTGGGATTCAGTCGATTTCGACCTGGAAGACCAGGAGGAGGCCGGTCCGGCGCCCGTGGTGGCGGTGGTCGGCCGGCCCAACGTCGGCAAGTCGACACTGGTCAACCGGATCCTGGGGCGGCGCGAAGCGGTGGTGCAGGACATCCCGGGCGTCACCCGCGACCGGGTGTCCTACGACGCGCTGTGGACCGGGCGCCGGTTCGTGGTGCAGGACACCGGGGGATGGGAGCCCGACGCCAAGGGTCTGCAGCAGCTGGTGGCCGACCAGGCCTCGGTCGCGATGCGCACCGCCGATGCGGTGATCCTGGTCGTCGACGCCGTCGTCGGCGCCACCACGGCCGACGAGGCCGCCGCCCGGATCCTGCTGCGGTCGGGCAAGCCGGTCTTCCTGGCGGCCAACAAGGTTGACAGCGACAAGGTCGAGGCCGACGCCGCGATGCTGTGGTCGCTGGGGCTCGGTGAGCCGCACGCGATCAGCGCCATACACGGCCGCGGAGTCGCGGATTTGCTCGACGCGGTGCTGGCGGCGCTGCCCGCGGTGTCCGAGGTGGCGCCCACGTCCGGCGGTCCGCGGCGCGTGGCGTTGGTGGGCAAGCCCAACGTGGGCAAGAGCTCGCTGCTGAACAAGCTGGCCGGCGATCAGCGCTCGGTCGTGCACGACGTCGCCGGAACGACCGTGGATCCGGTGGACTCGCTGATCGAGCTGGGCGACAAGGTGTGGCGGTTCGTCGACACCGCGGGCCTGCGGCGCAAGGTCGGCCAGGCCAGCGGGCACGAGTTCTACGCCTCGGTGCGCACGCACTCGGCCATCGACGCGGCCGAGGTGGTGATCGTGCTGATCGACGGGTCGGACCCGCTGACCGAGCAGGACCAGCGGGTGTTGTCGATGGTCATCGAGGCCGGCCGCGCCCTGGTGCTGGCCTTCAACAAGTGGGACCTGGTCGACGAGGACCGCCGCGAGCTGCTGGAGCGCGAGATCGACCGTGAATTGGTGCAGCTGCGGTGGGCGCCGCGGGTCAACATCTCCGCCAAGACCGGCCGGGCGTTGCAGAAGCTGGTCCCCGCGATGGAGACCGCGCTGGCGTCGTGGGATGCGCGGATTCCGACCGGCCCGCTCAATTCGTGGCTCAAAGAGGTGGTGGCGGCCACGCCGCCCCCGGTGCGTGGCGGCAAGCAGCCGCGCATCCTGTTCGCCACCCAGGCCACCGCCCGGCCGCCGACGTTCGTGCTGTTCACCACCGGGTTTCTGGAGTCCGGGTACCGGCGTTTTCTGGAGCGCCGGCTGCGCGAAACCTTCGGGTTCGAGGGGTCGCCGATCCGGATCAACGTGCGGGTGCGCGAAAAGCGGGGGGCCCGGCGGCGCTGAGGTTCTCGGGAGGGTTCCGGGTCTGGCCTCTCCCGGGACCACATGGTGAATCGCGAATCCGCTAGCGGCGGCGCTAGCACGTTCGGGAAGCGCGTCGTGGATCGGAGGTCGCTTGGCGGGGCGGCCGCCCGGTTACGGTAGGCTTTCGACCTGCTGCCGGTGCACGCACCGGCGCGCGGGCTGTGGCGCAGTTTGGTAGCGCACTTGACTGGGGGTCAAGTGGTCGCAGGTTCAAATCCTGTCAGCCCGACTAGACAGAATATGCCCTGGCCTGCGGTGACGCGATTAGGTCAGGATGAGATGACGCGGAGTTGGGGACCATTTGGGGACCACAAGTGCCGCTCAAGCAGGTCGCCCGCCTTGATGACGGATTGCCGGTCGGGGTGCAGATAGCGCTGGGTCGTTGTCAGCGCTCCGTGACCGGCGATCTTGCGGAGGATGTGTACCGGGACACCTGCATCGGCCATCCACGTCAGTCCCGTATGCCGTAAGCCATGGCGCGTGAGCTTTTCGTAGCCGAGCTGGGTGACCACGGCGTCCCAAGAGGTTGCGTCGCGCAGCGTGGCTGTGGTGATCCTTCCGCCCCTGGGGCCGACGAAGAGCCGCGCATCGGGGTTGCTTGCGACGACGTCCATCCGTCGCTGGACGAGTTCGCGGACAGCCGGGATCAACGGGACTTCGCGCGCACGTTTGCCCTTAGTGTTCTTGTCCACCAAGCCACCCGGCGATGGGGTGGTCTGACGGCGTACCGTCCATATCCACTCGTGGGTGTTGATGTCGCGCACCAGGCATCCGGCCACTTCGCCGATGCGGGCGGCCGTGCACGCCTCGAAGATGACTGCGTCACCCCAACCCCGATAACGGCCCGCCGACCGGGCGACGAGTGCATCGGCGAGGGTGGTGAGGGCAGTCCAGTTCGGGAGCGCAAGTGCCCGTGGATCGTCGAGTTCGTCCTCGGCGAGCTTGTATTGGCGTTGCCAACCGGAGACTCGAGCCGGATTGCGGTCAATGATGCCGTCTCGCAGCGCTTGTTCCATGATGCGGACGAGCACGGCGAGGCTGTTCTTGACAGTTGATCGACTGCATTCGTCCGCGATCCACGCGTGCACAGCTCGATCCACTGCACCGTTGGTGACCATGGCAATGGGCAGGTGCCCAAGCGTCGGGACAACGCGTTTGCGCCAGCCGGCCAGGTAGGGATCGGTGGTCTTGGACTCAAGCCCCCGCAGCGCCAATGCCATGTTCGTGGTGCCGTATTCCGCCAGCGTCGTCGTGGCCGTCTTCGGGTCGACCCCGTGCGCCGCGGCGCGTTCCATCCGGGCGGCCCAGTCGATTGCCGCTTCACGCGTTGCAAAGGACGCGGATTTCGAGGTCCGGCCCTTGGTGGCCGGATCGATCCACCGGACCCGAGCGCGGAAGGGAGCAGCCCGGCTGGGGCGCTCCTCGATGTCAACTGATAACGAAACGCCAAGTGGAAGTGTCAGTTCTTCGGCCATCACGCGACCTCGCCGGGGTCAACATGCCGACTAGACAACCAGGCCTCGACATCGTTGGAGTTATACATGTACACCCGGTCCGAAACGCGTACGAAGGCCGGGCCTTTGGGCGGATGCGACGTACGCCAGCGTCGAATGGTGGATGCGTCGACGTGGAGCAGCTCGGCAAGTTCGGCTGAGCTGTACCAGTGCCCGTCTAGCAAGGCCATCGTGCTGCGTTCCCTTCCCGCATCGGCCGGCGCGAGCTTTCGGGCGCCAGTGTCGTGCGGTACCTCGTTTCTAAAGGCTAGAGCCGGCGGTGGCGTTACGCGACGGTCGGCCGTAACGAGAATTGGCGCATGTTCCCGCGCTCACCGGTTCGGTCGGCCGTCGTGCGCCGCCGCTCCACTCCGGCTCGGTGTGTGGCCGCCGGCTTAGTAGCGACCTTTGCGGGCCGCGCGTTCTACTGCGCGGCGCTGCTGGCGGCTGAGCATGACGTCGTGCTGGCCAGCTTGGTGCAGTGGGTAAGCGGCGCTCGCCACGACAGACTCCAATTCCGCCACGCGGATTCGCAATCGCCGCAACTCCTCAGACTCACGGCGCAGGCGGGCCAGTTCCTGGTCGCGCTGATCGGCAGCGTCGACGTCAAGGCGGAGACGCTTGCGGAGCGTCTCGATCTCGTCGCGGGCCTGCCGGTACGACGGATCCTCCGACAGGACCCGGTGGAGATCTACCGAGGCCGCGAACTGCTCCATCGCGGACCGCAACTCGTCGCCGATGTCGCCCGACGCGTGCCGGTGCACAAGGGATTGCAGGAGGGTTTTGCATTGGTAGTCCGAGCTAAGAAACAGGCGCGCCAAGGTCTCCATGGAGGGCAGCGGTAGGCGCGCATCAGGGTCGGGGCGGTGCGCGCGAGGCACCTCGACGACACGCACCGCCGCGCCGGAATCAAGGGCTGCGATGCGCTCCGCGGATGCTCGCCGCCGGCAACGCGCGGAGCACCACAAAGGCCGTCGACCTGGCCCCTTATCGGGTACTTCGAAAGACGTACCGCAGCGCGGGCACACCCGTTCCGAAACCGTTCTTGCCTCCAAGACCACTGCGTCAACGCCCCTTACCACGCTGCTCCTCGAAAACGTCTGGACGAAATGTTATCAATACGAGACCTTAGTGCAAGAGGTGTGATGTTCGGCGCATAGTGAAAATTAGCAGCGCTAAATTCCAAGTAAGTGCGCCCGAGCGCACGGGTCATTTGCAGGGCAAAGAGCGTTTAGCCGGTTGACCGCCAGGAGCGGTTGAATGTGAACCGAAATAATTGGGGCGCGGATGGCTGCGCGAAGGCGCGGTGATGGTTCTTACCGGCGCGCGGCGCTTCCGCGAACCGATGGTCCTCCGTCGTGCGACCTCGAAAAACCGCGCGTCGGGTTATCCCACCACGCTCGAGGCGGCGGAGCGGCTCTGGCACGGACACGACACAGGGCACGCGGAGACGAACGGCCTTCTCGCCCTTCGTTTCGGCCGTCGACGAGGTCTACACCGAGAACGTCAATTGCGGGAAGCACACGTCGAAATGAGGCTGGTCCGCAGCGAGCCAGTCGTCGCTGACGATTCCGTGCACCACTGACAGCGGCACAGGGTCCATCGCAACTAAGGCTCGCGCTAACGCTTGCTCCATCAGCGGCAGACTACCGAGGGCCTCGGGCCCGAACGCGGGTACCGCGTGTGCCAACACGCGGTCCGCGACACGTGGAAGCCTCAACTCGCACCCGCCCGGTTTCTTGGCCGGTGAAACGCGAGGTCGGGTGTCACGATGTACGAGTGGCAGGGGAGCGGCGCGCAGTGGCGGCTTTTCCGAGCTAACGCGCCACCCTGGCGGTGGTCCCGAACAATGATGGCGGCATGTTGGCGCGAGATGGCGACGGCTGGCGGGACTGTGGTCGTGATTGGCTCGCGGAGCGGCGCAGAGTGCGGAGCGGGCAGCGGAACACCTAGCGGCTCCAGCCCCGGACCGAACGAAGGCTTGAATATCGCCCGGCATGCTGACCCACTGGGGGAGTCGTCGGCCGGCGCAGCGGGGTCCGAGCGCCTTGCCGACCGTGGGCGATGCGTCGTTTCCGGTTCTGGAAACGCTGCCGGAGAAGGCCGCCAATCGAAGCGCGCCCTACTAGTAGTACATTCGGCTCCGGAAAGGGTTGCTCCCGTGCTTGTACGGATCGCTTCAGGAAGGCGCGTTATGAGTGGTTCCAAACGGGGGCGACGTAGCGGCTCCGAGCGCCGACGTCTGACTGAGACGGTTGTCGTTCGCCTTGCACCGGCTGAAAAGAAGATCTTGGAAGAAGCGGCGGCGCGGATGGGCATTAGCATCGTCCGCCTCGTGCGCGAGTCCATCAACGGTCATATCCGCGAGCCGGTGCTGGCGACTGGCGAACGGAATGGACCACCGAACATCAAGAAGAGTGAGCGGGGTTCAGCAACCGCTGACAGTGCCTACGCCGAAGAGGTGGTTGTGCCGCTGGGACAGGACTGACGTACTCGCTGCCTCAGTGAGGCTCTTACATGCACTGGGCAGGCGAATGCCCAATTTCGGCGCCAGCATGATTTCCAGCGGCCAGCACCTCGGTCGGGCAGTATCGTGATGCGCACGAATACATCCCGGCCTGGCGGCACTTTGGCTGCATACGTGCCATGACCGACCGGCGTCTCCCTCCTCCTGAAATTGATCAAGCGTCATCGCATCAATCGCAGTGGGATCGGCACCCATTGGTTGCGCAAATGTTCGGATGCCCCCAACGCCGATTCCAGCTACCAGTTTCGTCGAGGTAGCAGATCGACTCCGTGAGCCGGTCAAGGGCATCAACGCTCAACGCCGGCAACCGAGTTGGCCCGATGCGGTAATGCAACGAGTAGCCCGTGCCTCCAGCCATGAGCTGAGCGCCTCACCCTCGGGTGGCCATGAGTTTGAAGTCGGATGGAAAAAGTACGGATAGACCCGATTGATGTCGGTCGGGGCTAAAAGACGCAAAGGCTGGCGGCGGAATGCACTACTAGTAGGGCAGACAGTTGAGCGCTGACGCCGATTACTTGAGAGCGTGCCCACGCGCCCGAGCCAAAACAGTCCGGAGCGGGTCGCCCAGTGGGAACGCTGGCGATCCGTCGTGGGCCACAACATCCGCGAGTTACGGATCCAGCAAGGGATGACTCAAGAGGCGCTTGCATTGCGGTCGGGCGTTACACGCAATGTCCTCATCGATGTTGAGCACGGCCGCCGCGGATTGCTCTATGAGCGCCTTTTCGACATCGCCGAGGCCCTGCAAGTTCCGGTAAACGAGCTATTGGTTGCGCGTGCGCGGCGCCGAAACAAGCGCTAAGCAGGTGTTTTGACGCAACCAGCGGTCTGTTTGGCGCAGGGCCGATGTAACGTCCGGTTCTCCTCGAAAGGCGCCGGTACGTTCGTCAGGCCCTGGGAGGGCAGGCGGGTGCGTCGATTACTTTGGTCGTCCTGCGCGGTCGGTTCCAACCCGAACGCCGACTCTTCGGAACAGCCACACCCAGGGCACTCTCGATCGTACTACTAGTAGTGCTACATCACATCCGTTGCTCGAACGAAAGCGCTTGCGATCACGTTATTCGGATCGCCTTGGCCGCCAATCTGCGACGCCAATCCGATTTACGATTTACGGCGCGTCGCGTCGGTTGACAAGAACATGACCGCGCAGGAGTTCAGCCATCGTTTCCCAATCGACCAAGTCTTCCAGCCCTAGCTGCGCTGATCCGTGCGCTTCTGCGAGTCCGCGGCGCCGATCAGTGACTGGTTGAGCCTAGGACTGCGCTGTTGGTCACAGGTAGTTGCCCTGGGGTAGTTCGGGTTTGAAGCGGCCGGACCGGATGGTGGCCAGGAGCGCGGTGTCGCTGACCGTCCCGGTGGCTAGGACGGTACGCCGAACGATTTCGCGGATGTCGGCGCCGTTGGTTTCGGCGTTGAAGTGGGCGGCGACTTGGCTGGCATCAATGGATTCGGCTCCGGGAATGCCCCGCAGGTAGGTGGTCAGGATCTGTGCGGCCGCCTCGCTTGTGGGATAACCGATCTCGATGATCGAGTCGAATCGTGCGGTCCGGATCGCCGCCGCGTCCAACGCCGCGACGTCGTTTGTGGAAGCCAGCGTCAAGATCGGCGCTGAGGGGTCTGTGTCCATGACAGCCAAGAACTCCGAGAGAGGACGAACCTCGCCGTGGTGGCGGCGATTGCCGACGATGAGGTCGATGTCCTCGAGCACGATCACGGTGGGCCCTAGTGCACGGGCCTCTTTGTACACGGCGGACAGCACTGATTTGCCGGCGCGGGCGTCGACATTGATCACGGTGAACGGCCCGACGAGTTCGGCGGCGATGGTTTGCGAGATCGCGGTCTTGCCGACGCCCGGCGGCCCGGCGAGCAGGATTCCGCGGCGTACTCCCAGCCCCAACTGGGTCATCAACTGCCGGTGGGTGGTCAACGCGGCGATATTGAGGTCGATCTCTTCCCATACCGACTCGGGCACAACCACGTTCGTGCGGCTAAGGGTTGGGATGTCCGTGACCTCAAGAACCAGGCCGTTGTTCTCGGATGCGGTCAACGCTCGGCCACGGTAGAGGTTTTTGGCGCCATCGGCGTCGGTCATGATCGCCTCGATCACGGCGACGGCATGACCGCGATCAGCAGGGGTGGTGTAGACCTGCAGCCGTGGCGTATCGGAATACAGCGTCGATGAACTTAGCCGGACCACGACGGGCGCGGGGGCGAGCTGGCCGGCGGTGAAGAACGCCGACAGCCGCGCAGGCGGCGCAAGGTGTTTGTCGCCAATCTCGATGTGCGCCCAGGTCGGTGGCTCATCGTCGTCGCTGGGCCCGATCGGGGGATCGAAGCGGTCGATCAACGCGGCCAGCGCCAACCCGGCCGCGACGTGTCCGATCGAGGACAGCCGCCGTGACTCACATACCAGATCCGACCCCGATCGGCCCAACATCGCATGCAGAAACCCCGCGAGGGTGACTTGCGTGGTTACCGACCCCGTCAAAATTTGGCCGACTAACTGCACTGCCCGCCGAACCGACGAATCCTCACCGGCCAACACCGCGGCTAGGGCTGATGGCTCAACGTCGGACATGCTCAGCAGTATGCCCGCACCTACCGACAGCACCGCAGGACCGGCCATCGCTGACACCTTTGGCCCGCGTGAAATAGCGGGCGCAATAGGGTCGCCGACCGTTTTCCGGCGGCGACCGGTAACAACTAGCTGCCCGGCGAGCCTTGCTGGATCACCTTGGGAACCGGTAGGCCATCTCGACGTAGGTCGCCGGGGAAGCACGGCGATGTTGCGACGATGGTCGGTGGATAGTCGGGAGGATATGCCGCCTTGATTTGTATGTGGTATCCGTCCGGGAAGTAACCGAATTGGTTGGGTTTTTCGAAGCCGTCGCGCTCGATCACCGTGATGCCCCAGCTTCGCCAAAGCTCTCCGGCGTGTGCGATGAGATCTGCCCCTTCACGCCGGCGGGCCCGATCACTTTGGCGAACAACGAAAATTCGGTGGGGCCGGGGCCGGTGTAGTTGGCATCGCAGCCGAAGTTGCTGCCGCCGATGGT
>NZ_QMEV01000073.1 GCF_003284935.1 Mycobacterium colombiense | reverse complement strand
CTTCGGCCGGGTCCGCGACGAGGTGCTGCCGCTGGCCGGGGTGGCCGAGGCGTTCGCCCTGCTGGGCAACCTGCGCCCGCGGCGGGCGGCGATCATCGCCCCGGCGTTCACCGAGCCGGCCGTCGCGCTGACCGCGGCCGGGGTGCCGGTGCACCACGTCGTGCTGGAGCCGCCGTTCGGCCTGGCCGATGCGTCCGTTCCCGACGACGCGGACCTTGTCGTCGTGGGAAATCCGACCAACCCCACCTCGGTGCTGCACACCAGGGCGCAGCTGCTGGCGTTGCGCCGGCCCGGGCGGATCCTGGTGGTCGACGAGGCGTTCGCGGACTCGATTCCCGGTGAGCCGCACTCGCTGGCCGGCGATGCGCTGCCCGACGTGCTGGTGCTGCGCAGTTTGACCAAGACGTGGGCGCTGGCCGGGCTGCGGGTGGGGTACGCGGTCGGTTCCCCGGAGGTGCTGGCGCGGCTGACGGCTCAGCGGGCGCACTGGCCGGTGGGGACGCTGCAACTGACGGCGATCGCGGAATGTTGCGGCCGGCAGGCGGTCGCCGACGCGGCGGCCGGGGCGGCGCGATTGGCGCGACTACGCGCCGAGATGGTGGCCGGCCTGGCGTCGGTGGGGGCCGAGGTGGTCGACGGGCAGGCTCCGTTCGTGCTGTTCCGCACACCCCACGCCGTCGAGCTACGAAAACATCTGCATGACAGGGGAATTGCCATTCGGCGCTGTGATACGTTCGTCGGCCTGGACGAGCGGTACCTGCGGGCCGCGGTGCGCCCCGAGTGGCCGCAGTTGGCGCAAGCCATCTCCGAAACGACGGGACATCTTGGGGGGCAGCGGTGAGCGTGCAGCTGGCCGATGTCATCGCGGTGCTCGATGAGGCCTATCCGCCGCGGCTCGCCGAGTCCTGGGATTCGGTGGGGCTGGTGTGCGGGGACCCCGACGACGAGTTGCGGTCGGTGACCGTCGCGGTCGACGCCACGCCGGAGGTCGTCGACGAAGTTCCCGACGCCGGCCTACTGCTGGCCCACCACCCCCTGCTGTTACGCGGCGTGGCCTCCGTGGCGGCCAGCACCCCTAAGGGCGCGCTGGTGCACCGGCTGATCCGGACCGGGCGGTCGCTGTTCACCGCGCACACCAACGCCGACTCCGCCTGCCCGGGGGTCTCCGACGCGCTGGCCGCGGCCCTGGGCCTGGACGTCGAGGCCGTGCTCGAGCCGGCCGCCGGCGCACCCGACCTGGACAAGTGGGTGGTCTACGTGCCGCGCGAGAACGCGGATGCGGTGCGGGCGGCGGTGTTTGCGGCTGGGGCCGGCCACATCGGTGACTATTCGCAGTGCAGCTGGAGCGTCAGCGGCATCGGGCAGTTCCTGCCGCACGAAGGCGCCGCACCGGCGGTGGGCAGCGTGGGCAATGTCGAGCGGGTGGCCGAGGACCGGTTCGAGGTGGTCGCGCCCGCTCGTTTACGGGCCGCGGTGCTGGCGGCGATGCGCGCCGCCCATCCCTACGAGGAGCCCGCCTTCGACATCTTCGCGATGGTGCCTCCGCCCGGCGACACCGGGCTGGGCCGCGTCGCGACGCTGCCGCGACCGGAACCGTTGCGCGACTTCGTGTCCCGTGTGAACGCGGCGCTGCCGCGGACCTCCTGGGGGGTGCGGGCGGCGGGGGACCCCGACATGCCGGTGTCGCGGGTCGCCGTGTGCGGCGGCGCTGGGGATTCCTTGCTGTCCGCCGCGGCCGGTGCCGGCGTGCAGGCCTACGTGACGGCCGACCTGCGGCACCACCCGGCCGACGAACACCGCCGGGCCTCCGAGGTGGCGTTGATCGATGTGGCACATTGGGCAAGTGAATTCCCATGGTGTGAACAGGCCGCGGGCCTGCTACGGTCGCGTTTCGGTGCGGAGCTTGCGGTGCGGGTGAGCTCGATTCGCACCGACCCTTGGAACGTCGAGCACCGGTCCGGGGGTGAGAAGTCGTGAAAGCCGAAGTGGCGCAGCAGCGTTCGTTGCTCGAATTGTCGAAACTCGATGCCGAGCTGTCGCGCATCACGCACCGGGCGACTCATCTGCCCGAGCAAGAGGCCTGCGAGCGGTTGCAGGCGGACTACGAGGCCGCCGGTGACCGGCTGGGCGCCGTGCGCATCGCCCTGGAAGACATCGACGCGCACGTGTCGCGGCTGGAGGGGGAGATCGACGCGGTGCGCCAGCGCGAGGATCGCGACCGCTCGCTGCTGCAGTCGGGAACGATCGACGCCAAGCAGCTGTCGGACCTTCAGCACGAGCTGGAGACCCTGCAGCGCCGTCAAACCAGCCTGGAGGACTCGCTGCTGGAGGTGATGGAACGTCGCGAGGAGCTGCAATCCCAGCTCAACGGTGAGCAGCGGACGCTCACGTCCCTGGAGGCCGAAATGACCAGCGCGCGCGAGGCTCTCGACGCCGCGGTCGCCGAGATCAGCCAGGCCCGCGAACGTCAGTCCTCGCGGCGCGACTCGCTGAGCGCCGCACTGGACCCGGCGCTGTCCGCCCTGTACGAACGTCAGCGCGCCGGGGGAGGCCCGGGCGCCGGGCAGCTGCTGGGGCGCCGGTGCGGGGCCTGCCGGCTCGAGATCGACCGGGGCGAGCTGTCCCGCATCTCGGCCGCCGCCGAGGACGACGTGGTGCGCTGCCCGGAGTGCGGCGCGATCCTGCTGCGGGTCAAGGGTTTTGATCAGTGAAGGTCGTCATCGAGGCCGACGGCGGATCGCGCGGCAACCCCGGACCGGCAGGATACGGCGCGGTGGTGTGGGACCAGGACCGCACGACCGTGCTGGCCGAGGCCAAGCAGGCCATCGGCCGGGCAACCAACAACGTCGCCGAATATCGGGGTCTGATAGCCGGTTTGGACGACGCCCTGAACGTCGGCGCCACCGAGGCCGCGGTGTACCTGGATTCCAAGCTGCTGGTGGAACAGATGTCCGGGCGCTGGAAGGTCAAGCACCCCGACCTGATCGAGCTGCACAACCAGGCCCGCAGCCGCGCGGCGCGGTTCGCGCGGATCAGCTACTCGTGGATTCCCCGGGAGCGCAACACGCACGCCGACCGGCTGGCCAACGAGGCGATGGACGCCGCCGCCGAGGCCGTGACGGACACCCCCGAGGCGGGGCCGACACCGGAGCCGGCGCCGAAACCCGAGCCGGCCGAGTCGGTGGCGGCTGAGTCGGTGGCGGCGCCGTCCCCGTCCGCGCCCGGCTGGACCGGCGCGCGCGGCGCCCCGACCCGGCTGCTGTTGCTGCGCCACGGCCAGACCGAGCTGTCGGTGCAGCGCCGGTATTCGGGGCGCGGCAACCCCGCGCTCACCGAACTGGGGCGCCGGCAGGCCGACGCGGCGGCGCGTTATCTGGCGCAGCGCGGCGGCATTTCGGCGGTATTCGCCTCACCGCTGCAGCGCGCCTACGACACCGCGGCGGCGGCCGCCAAGGCGCTGGGACTGGACGTGACCGTCGACGACGACCTGATCGAGACCGACTTCGGCGCCTGGGAGGGGCTGACATTCGGCGAGGCGGCCGAGCGCGACCCCGAACTGCACGGTCGCTGGCTGCGCGACACCAGCACCGCCCCGCCGGACGGGGAAAGCTTCGACGCGGTGGCCGATCGGGTGTCGAGGGCGCGTGACCGGATCGTCGCCGCCCAGCAGGGCACGACGGTGCTGTTGGTGTCGCACGTGACCCCCATCAAGATGCTGCTGCGCCAGGCGCTGGACGCCGGGCCAGGCATCCTGTACCGGTTGCACCTCGACCTGGCGTCGTTGAGCATCGCCGAATTCTATTCCGACGGAGCGTCTTCGGTGCGCCTGGTCAACCAGACGGCGTACCTCGGGGGCTGAGGGCGAGGGTTCACGGCGTCACGCCGGCGCTGGCTCGCCGCGGTAGTCGCCGAAGGACCACAGGTTGCCCTCTGGATCGCGCACCGTGAATTCGTTGGCACCGTAATCTGTTTCGCAGAGCGGACGCACGACCTCGGCCTTGCGCTGCAGTACCCGCTCGTAGAGTGCGTCGGGATCGGTGGTGACGATGTAGCCGCCGGCGGTGCCCGGTTCGCGGCACCATTCGGCGCCCGGCTTATGGCTGCCGAGCATGATGCCTCCGCAGCCGTGCGGCCAGTTCAGTTGCGCATGATCGACGGTCTCGCCCTCGCCGTAGCGCGCCGCGAGGACGAAGCCGAATGTGTCGACGTAGTAATCGATCAGCTTGGGTGCGTCATGGGCCTGCAGTGTCAACCAGACGGTCGGATTCGAAGCGGTCATGGTCCCACTGTGCGCCGAACGAATGGCCGCCGTCTTGAATGTTTCGGAACTCGTCGGCCAGCCACCGTCGCGGCGGCACACCGGCGAACCGGACGAATTCGCGGGTCATGTGCGCCTGGTCGCTGTACCCCGTCGCGGCCGCGACCGCAGCCAGGTCGACGCGCCCGTACCGGCGCGCCGACGCGGCGATGCGCGCCGTCGCGTGCTGGAAGCGCATGAGCATCGCCACCGTCTTGGGCGAGCGGCCGACCTCCTGGCCGAACAGCGTCGTCAGGTACCGGGTGGTCACGCCGACCGTATCCGCCACGGCGGCCACCGGTATCCGGCCCCGGCTGCGCTCCAGCAGGCGCCAGGCGTACGCGACCTCGGGACGCACGCTCGCACGCTCGCGGCGCCGCCGTGCCTTGATCAGGTAGTCGGCCACCAAGGCGAACACGTCCGGCCAGCCGTGCGCCTCGGTCACGCGATCGTGCAATTCGAGGGCGCCGCGATCCAGCACGGCGGTCGCATCGTATTCGGCGACGGGTAGCTCGGCGCTAGGCACGCCCAAGAGCGCGCGTGATGCGAGCGGATGCACCGCCAGCTGCACGCCGGCCTGGCCGCGGCGCTGCCGCACGTGGCTGGCCTGGACGTGCAGGCCGCTCAGCAGCAACGGGTTGGGGCGCGCAACGGCCAGGGCGCCGGCGGTGTCGCCCGCCTCGACCCCGTCGTCGAGGCTGACGATGAACGTCAACAACGAGGATGGCATGCCGCGGTGCACGGTCTCGGGAACGTCGAGGGTCCGGTATCCGACCATGGACGTCACGCCCGGCGCGCTGTGCGGCGCCGCCACGTGATATTCCGAGCCCCGGTCCACCCCACCACGCTAACGCCGCACCGGTCAGCTGTGCAGGTGCAGCCGCTCGCCGTGCGGCCCGAAGATCACGATGGCCTCCACCGGGCCGTCCACCACGCCGAACCAGTGCGGCGTCCACGTCGAGAACTCGACGGCTTGGCCGGGGTCGATGGTGAAGTCGCGCTCGCCCAGGATGAGCCGCATCCGCCCGGACAGCACATACATCCAGTCCTGGCCCTCGTGCACCGGCAGCTCGGCGGGCGGGTTGCGGCGCCGCGCGCTGACCCGAACCTTGAACGCGTGCAGGCCGCCGGCCGGGCCCTGCCGGGTCAGCGGCCAATAGGTGACGCCGTGGTGGGTGTGCGCGGTGCCGCGCACCCGCGGATCGGCGGCCGGCGGGGCCTGCAACAGCTCGTCGGTGCTGACCGACAGGGCCCGGGCCAGCCGGGGCAGGTGATCCAAGGCCAGCCGGCGCTTCCCGGATTCGAGGCGGCTCAGCGTCGAGACGTCGATGCCGGCGCGCTCGCCGACCTCTTGCAGCGTCAGGCCGCGCTGCACGCGCAGTTCCCGGAGCCGCCGACGCACCAGGAGGTCGATGTCGGGCATAGTTTTTGCCTGCATGGCAATTCAGCTTGGCAAACATCACCCGGTCTAGGCAAGCTCGCGGCATGGAGAATTCATGCAAACCTGATGATGCTGTGCAGTTTTGGGAGGAGCGCTACCGCTCGGCGGAACGGGTGTGGAGCGGGCGGGTCAATCCCCGCCTGGCCGAGGTGGCCGCCGACCTGCCGGTGGGCCGGGCTCTCGACCTGGGCTGCGGGGAAGGGGCCGACGCGCTGTGGCTCGCCGAGCGCGGCTGGCAGGTGGTGGCCGTCGACGTCTCGGCCACCGCGCTGCGCCGGGCGACGGAGGCGGCGTCGGCCCGGAATGTGCTCACGCGCATCGACTTCCAACGCCATGATCTCAACGAGAGCTTCCCCGACGGGACCTTCGATCTGGTGTCCGCGCAATACCTGCATTCGCCGGCTCGGCTGGAACGCGACGGAGTGCTGCAACGCGCGGCCGAGCGGGTGAATCGCGGCGGTGTGCTGTTGATCGTCGACCACGGCGCGCCGCCGCCGTGGGCGGAGCATCACGATCACCACTTCGCCGGCATCGAGGAGGTCCTCGCGTCGCTGCGCCTGGACGCGCCGCGCTGGGCGCGACTGCGGACGGAGGCCGTCGAGCGCGAAATGGTGGGCCCCAACGGGGAAGCCGGAACGATGGCCGACAACGTGATGGTCCTGCGACGAACCGGATAGACCCGTTACGCCGCGTCGTGAAAGATCAGCCCCATCGCATAGCGCTCGCCGGAGCGGACCACCGAGACGCCGTGGCGCACCGGCGCGGCAGACCAACCCCGCGCCGAGGGCACCGGCCGTTCCCGGGTGGTGAACACATAGCCGTGTCCCTGCGGCAGTTGTGTTGCCATGCCGCGTGATTGGGCCCGCAGCCGTTGCTCGACGAGCAGGAATTCACCGCCGGTGTAGTCGGTGTCGGGGTCGCTCAGGTTGATGACGACCTGGAGCGGAAAGACCAATTCGCCGTACAGATCTCGATGCAACGCATTCCAGTCGCCCGCACCGTATTTGAGCATCAGGGCGGTGGACCTGCGCTGGCCGGCGGCGTGGCAGGCCGCCAGCCAGTCGTCGAGGCTGTCCGGCCACGGCGCGTCGCGGCCGAGCCTGCCCCACCAATCGCGCGCTATCGGCAGCAGCCGGGGATACAGCGCTTGCTTGAGCGCTTCGATCGGTTCGGGGTAGGGCGCGTGAAAATAGCGGTATTGCCCGGCGCCGTACCGTTTGGGCGCCATGTCGATGGTCGACCGGAACAGGTCGTCGTCTGGGTAGAGCCGGCGCAGCCGGGCCGCTTCGGTGGGCGTGAGCAGCCGCGGCAGCAGCGCCCCGCCGTACTGGTCGACCTCGGCGGCGATGGCATTCCAGTCGCCGGAGCCGACGCGCTTTTCCCATCGGTCCACCAGGTCCACGATAGAGCCGCGCGAGCCGCGGTTGCTGGCCCCGGCTTGCCGCAGGTAGTACCGTGGTTCGTCGCGGACGAGTTGGCCGGGCGACCGCGGACCGTCGCAAGGCGGTTCGAGGAAAGTCCGGACTTCACAGAGCAGGGTGATTGCTAACGGCAATCCGAGGTGACTCGCGGGAAAGTGCCACAGAAAACAGACCGCCACCCACGCGGTGGTAAGGGTGAAACGGTGCGGTAAGAGCGCACCAGCATCCCGGGTGACCGGGGTGGCTCGGCAAACCCCACCCGAAGCAAGGCCAAGAAGGCCGCACCTTGTGGTGCGGCCGCGCAGGCGTTCGAGGGTTGCTCGCCCGAGCCTGCGGGTAGGCCGCTCGAGGCACCCGGTGACGGTGTGTCCAGATGGATGGTCGCCGCCGCGTCGCCGTTGCTCATGCGCGGCGGCGGGGAACAGAATCCGGCTTACAGGCCAACTCGTCCGCCTTCTAATGGCCCGCTTTGCGCACCGCCTTGGCCAGGTTGCGCAGCGCGTCGTCGAGTTCGTCGCGGCACCGATCGGCCAGGTCGGCCTCGCGCTGATACAACAGCCCGTAGGTGAAGGTGTCCTCGCCGGCGGCGTGCGCGGTCTCGGCCTCCTGACGCAGATGCTCGCGGCTGACGACGCTGTCTTGATGATCGCCGAGCAGCGACTGGACCGCCTTGGCCTGCGCGGCCACCCCGTCCGCGCCGGTGGCCGACGCGGTGTAGCGAAGTCGCTTGGCGCGCTTGCGGATTCGATGGATCGCCTCGTCGCGTTGGTGGTGGTCGTCGGGGTGTTCGCGGTCGACCTCCGCGGCCGCCTTCTGGGCCTTGCGGACCTTCTTGTAGGCGGCGTCGATGGTCACCGGTGCGGGTGTCTCGGCGGTGGCGGCACCCGGGATTTCGGCCGCTATCAGGTCGAGGGAGTCGAGCAGGCGGAAGTATCGCTGCGAGCGCATCGCGATCAACGACCGGCGCAGCCCGGTCTGGTAACGCCGCTGGGCGCCCCCGACAAGACGTTCGCGCACCGGTCCGCGCACCAATTCCGGTGCGAGTGAGTCCAAGTCGCGTTCGTATCGCTCGGCGAGCACCTCCGCGTCGCGCGCCACGCCCAGTATTCCGGCGAGCTCGCGCAACTCGTCGAGCACCCAGCCGTCATCGGGCAGCCCGAACGACTCCTGGTAGTCCCGCAGCAGGCTGCGCAGCTTGCGGGTGGTCACCCGCATCTGGTGAATGGAGTCGTAGGCGTCGGCGCGCACCGCGCGATCCCACACCAGGAGCTCGCGGACTTGCTCGGCGATCGCGCGCTGCAGCGGATCTTCCGGCGGCGCAGCGCCGTCGGGCGCCGGGGTGGTGCCGAGCACCCGCGCCAGCTTGGAGCCGTGACCGGCAGGCGCGGCGCCGGCGTCCAGGAGCCGGTTGCTCAACCGGTTCAGCAGCTCGACGCCGGCCGTGCCGTTGGACAGGCCACTGGCTTCCAGGAGCTCCAATTCCCACTCGCGCCATTCCTGCTCGGTCGGCGCGTCGGCGTCCTCGGAGTCCCGCGTCGACCACGCGGTGACATGGTCGTTGCTGAACTCGGCCAGCGCGGTGCCCGCGGCGTCGTAGAGCACCTGGCTCTCGCGGCGGGTGGTGATGCGCGCGACCGGCTGCAGCGGACGGTCGCGGACGATCGCCAACACCACGTCGGTCAGCTCGTCGGGCACGGTGTCGTTGGCGCCCGAGGCATCCAGCGGTGTGCGCACCTCGGTGCGGGCGTCGGGTCCGGCCGGGAGCTTCAGGTGCCATCCCGCGTCGGTGCCACCGGTGCGGCGGCGCAGGGTTATCTTGTTGCGCGCCAAGTCGTGTACGGGCGTGTCGAAGTACGTCGCGTCCAGGGTTTGCATCGGCGACTTCTCGACGTGGGCAACCGCGGCGATCCCCTCGAACGAGGGCGACACGGTGGACTCGACCACGTCGAACTTGCGCTCGACCTCGAGATGACGCGAGGTCTGCGGCGCTTTTGCAGGCATCTTCGGCTCCGTTAAGGGCGCGTGGGGCGCGTCACCGCGGCCGTGGACGTGGGTGGTTGGTGGAAATGAGCACCCATAGCCTGCCATATGAAAGCGACGAGGCCGCCGCGGATCTGTCGGCGCGACCGCCGTTACGGCGGCGGCGGCGGAGGGGCCGTCGTGTCGTCTTCGGGCAGCGGCGCATAAACCGCCGGCGGCGGCACATAGCGTTGGATGTTGTCGGCGATGTTGGTGCATCCGCTCACCGAAATGCGTCGGCCCGCGCCCACGCAGACCGTCGCCTCCACCCGATCGGCGGAATGGGTCGGAACGAGAATGGCGGGGGTCGCGGCCAAGCCCGCGAACGCCAGCAACGCGGCAAACCAGCGGCGCCGATTCATCTGCGGTCTCCTTCCAGCCACCCTGGATGCATTGTGCCGTCGCAGCGCGGTGGGCGGGCCAGATTGACGAATGGCTCCGCAATTTCTTTGCCCGCCCGAATTGGCGCATGCGCGGCGTGAAAACCCCTTATGGTTTGCGGTACGGATAACGGCCGCGCCTGCGGACGCGAAGACGAAGGAGCTTTTCCATGGTGTCTTTTGTTCGCCCGGCGGCCCGAATCGTTTGCGGCGCGATGGCGGCCGGCGCGCTCAGCGTGGCAATGCTTTTCGCGACGGCGGGTTCGGCCGCCGCGGATTGGCCGGCGGACGACCCGGAACCGGCGCCCTCGTCGCAACCGAATTGCACGGCGGCCGACCTTGCCCAGGTGTCGTCGGGGGTCGCCGCGGCGACGTCGGCGTACCTGTTCACCCACCCGGACGTCAACGCCTACTTCACCAGTTTGAAGGGGCAGCCGCGCGAGGATATGCGTGCGCAGTTGAAGCAGTACATGGACGCCAACCCGCAGACGCACGCCGACCTCGAGGGCATCCGCCAGCCGTTGACCGACTTCCAGAATCGGTGCCGCTGACCGAGCTCCGTCAGCCGGGCGGGGGTGGCGGCGGCTGCAGATGCATCGCCAGGTCGCCGCACTCGAGGATCGTCTGAATCTCGGTGTCGCGGAACGGCCGCCCGTCGGGGCCCAGCAGGTCGTGAAACCACTCCTGCGGCATCGCGGGGTCCGGGTTCGGCTGGTCCCAGGAATCCCAGGGGAAGTAGGTCTGCGTCTTCCCGGCGACAAGCCCCCAGTTGAACGCGCCGACGCCTGCGCGCTTCGCGATGGGCAGGATGTCCTGGACGGTGCTGCCCAGCGGCCGGGCCATGTACTCAGTGCACAGGATCGGCCGGCCCTGACCGACGAGTTCGGCGATGCGGCTCTCGAACTCCGCCGGCGCGGCGTAGGAGTGAAAGGTGATGATGTCGGAGTTGTCGAGCTGGATGCCGCTGATGACGCTGCGGCGACCCGGATCGGCCCACTCGCCGTGCCAGACGCCACTGGTCAACGGCTGGCAGGGATCGACGAGCCGCGCCCACTCGAACACCTGGGGGAGCAGGTGGGCGACCAGGTCCACCTTGTCTTTCCGCTCGACCGTGGCGTAGGCGTCGGCGGGATTGTCCGGCTCGTTCCACAGATCCCAACCCAAAACGCGGTCGTCGCTGCGGAATTGCGTCAGGACCCCGGTGACATAGCCGCGCATGGTGCGCAGGTAGCCGCGATCGTCGAGACGCGCCGCCCCCGGACTCTGCACCCAGCCGGAGTTGTGGATGCCCGGCCGCGGCGCGCGCTGCGGACCCGCCTGGGGGAACGGATCCCAACACGAATCGAACAAGACGAACAGCGGCTTGATGCCGTGGCGCGCCGCGATGTCGACGAACTGCGCGAGGCGCCCCTGGAACCCGCGGTAATCGTGCGCCCAGAGCTGATCGTGCAGGAACACCCGGATCGCGTTGAACCCGTTGCTCTGCGCCCAGCCCAGTTCGGTGTCGATGCGCCGGGGGTCGAAGGTTTCGCGCTGGAACATCTCCAGCTGGTTGATGGCCGTGGAGGTGATGTAGTTCGCGCCGACCGGCCAGCCCTGCGCCTGATACCAGCGGTTGGCGCGCTCGGGTGACCACCGGGCGGCCTGCGGCGAGGTGCGGGGCGGTTGGGCGGACGCGCGCGGTGTCTGGGCCAATGCCATGCCTCCTGCCACCAGCAGCGGCAACGTCAACACCGCTCGACGGTGCACGAAGTCACCGCGATTCCCCCGGTCGATGTGGTCCACCCCTGCTCGTCAGAGTTCGGTTCGTCTCTGCGGGCAATCGTACAGCGCTGTACCGCAACGCTTTTCAGCGGTTTGATTGGGACGGGGATAACCCCGCCGACCAGGCGTGAAGCGTGCCGGTGATGAATGCGCCGCGGTGGGTTTAAAAGCAGTGCTCGTCGGCGGGGAACACGCCGCCGGCCACCTCTTGCGCATATTGCGTTGCGGCCCGGCGCAATTCCGCGCCGATGTCGGCGAACCGCTTGACGAAGCGGGCGGGCTTGCCGTCGCTCATGCCGGCCATGTCCTGCCACACCAGGACCTGGCCGTCGCAGTTCGGTCCGGCCCCGATCCCGACGGTGGGGATGGTCAACTTGCCGGTGATCTGGGTGGCCAGCTCGGCGGGCACCATCTCCATCACGACGGCGAACGCGCCGGCCTCGGCGACGGCGATCGCGTCGTGCACGGTCTGCTCCGCCGCGTCACCGCGGCCCTGCACCCGGAATCCGCCCAGGCCGTTCACGCTTTGCGGGGTGAACCCGATGTGCGCCATCACCGGGATGCCGGCGGCGGTCAGGCAGGCGATCTGCTCGGCCACCCGCTCGCCGCCCTCGAGCTTGACCGCGTGCGCGCCGCCCTCCTTCATGAAGCGGGTGGCGGCGGCCAACGCGGCGGCCGGTCCGGCCTCGTAGCTGCCGAACGGCAGGTCGGCGACCACCAGCGCGTGCGGGGCGCCCCGCACCACGCCGCGCACCAGCGGAATCAGCTCGTCGATCGACACGGGAACGGTGGTGTCGTAGCCGTAGACCACGTTGGCCGCCGAGTCGCCCACCAGTAGCACCGGGATGCCGGCCTCGTCGAAAACGCGGGCGGTCGAATAGTCGTAGGCCGTCAACATGGCCCACTTGTGGCCTTCGGCCTTCATCTTCTGCAGGTGATGGGTGCGAATCTTGGGCCGCGGCTTGTCGGGCTGCTCGGGCGGGTTGGCACCATAAACGTTGTGCTCAGACATCATTGTCCCTAGAGGTGGTCGGTTCGATCCTCGTGGCCTTCAAGGTCCCCGGGTTCGTTTGACCACTTGATTCTGCCATTTCTTTTGCGCAGTTGCACCGCCGCGGCGGTGTGAGACATACCATGCTGCGCATGCAGCGGCTGAGTGGACTGGACGCCAGCTTCCTGTACCTCGAGACGTCGTCACAGCCCCTGCATGTGTGCTCGATCATCGAACTGGACACGTCGACGGTGCCGGGCGGCTACGCCTTTGACCGGCTGCGCGACGCCCTCGCGCTGCGCATCAAGGCGATCCCGGCGTTTCGCGAGAAGCTGGCGAACAGCCCGCTGAACCTCGACCACCCGGTGTGGGTGGACGACGAGAAATTCGACATTAACCGGCATCTGCATCGCATCGCGGTGCCGGCGCCGGGCGGGCGGGCCGAGCTCTCCGAGATTTGCGGCCACATCGCCGAGACGCCATTGGACCGGGGCCGGCCGCTGTGGGAGATGTGGGTGATCGAAGGCGTGGCCGGCACGGACTGCCACCGCTCGGACGGTGTCGGGGGCCGGCTCGCGGTGGTGACCAAGGTGCACCACGCCGGCGTCGACGGGGTGACCGGCGCCGACCTGATGTCGCAGTTGTGCGCGACCGAGGCCGACGCCCCGCCCCCGGAGCCGGTCGAGGGCGTCGGCGGAGCCCAGGGTTGGCGGATCGCGGCCGGCGGGCTCGTCCGCTTCGCGACCCGGCCGCTGCACCTGGCCAACATGGTGCCCGACACCGTCTCGTCGGTGCTCGCCACGGTGCGACGGGCGCGCGATGGCCTGGCCATGGCCCGCCCGTTCGCGGCGCCGCGAACCGTCTTCAATGCCAAAATCAGCGACCGCCGCAACGTCGCTTATGCCGAATTGGATCTCGACGACGTCAAAACGGTGAAGAACAAATTCGACGTCAAAGTCAACGATGTCGTGATGGCACTGGTTTCCGGGGTGCTCCGCCAATACCTGACCGACCGCAACGAATTACCGAAATCGTCGCTGGTGGCCTCGGTCCCCGTTTCGGTGCACGGCAAATCCGACCGGCCCGGCCGCAATCAGGTATCGGCGATGTTTTCCAGTTTGCATACCGAGATCGCCGATCCCGTGCAACGCCTGAAAGCCATCGCCGAGGCGAATTCGATTGCCAAAGAACACAGTTCGGCTATCGGCGCGTCGCTGCTGCAGGACTGGTCGCAATTCGCCGCGCCGGCGGTTTTCGGTATTGCGATGCGGCTGTATGCCAGGACCCGGTTCACCGACAGCATGCCGGTGCACAATTTGGTGGTCTCCAACGTGCCCGGCCCGCAGGTTCCGCTGTACATGCTGGGGTCCGAGGTCAAATCGATGTATCCGTTGGGGCCGATATTTCACGGCTCCGGACTCAACATCACCGCGATGTCGCTGCGGGGCAAACTCGACATCGGTCTGGTGGCCTGCCCGGATCTGCTGCCGGACCTATGGGAGATGGCCGACGAGTTCGCGGTGGGGTTGGAGGAGTTGCTCGCGCTCGCGCGGTAGCTCCGGAGGCGGTGCCGCTAATCAGGATCTCAGGTTTCCTCTGGCAGCATAGGTGGGCATGGGCCCGTCTCGCCGCGCCAAGATCGCGCGCACGCTGCTGATCTGGACGTCGATGGGCGCCGTGGCGCTGCTGCTGGCCGGCTGCGTCCGCGTGGTGGTGGGACGTGCCGTCATGTCCGGGCCGAAGCTGGGCCAGGCCGTGGAGTGGACGCCGTGCCGGGCGGCGAACCCGAAGGTCAAACTTCCGGCCGGCGCGTTGTGCGGCAAACTGGCCGTGCCGGTCGACTACGACCACCTCGACGGCGACGTGGCGACGCTGGCGATGATTCGTTTCCCCGCGACCGGGGACAAGATCGGCTCGCTGGTCATCAACCCCGGCGGGCCGGGGGAGTCCGGCATCGAAGCGGCGCTCGGCGTCGTGCAGTCGTTGCCCAAGAAGGTCCGCGAACGCTTCGACCTGGTGGGCTTCGACCCCCGAGGGGTTGGGGCGTCGCGCCCGGCGGTCTGGTGCAACTCCGACGCGGACAACGACCGGCTGCGCACCGAGCCCAACGTCGACTACAGCCCGGCCGGTGTGGCGCACATGGAGGACGAGACCAAGCAGTTCGTCGGCCGCTGCATCGACAAGATGGGCAAGGATTTCCTGGCCAACGTCGGGACCGTCAACGTCGCGCGCGATCTCGATGCCATCCGCGCGGCGCTCGGTGACGAGAAGCTGACCTACCTCGGCTACTCCTATGGCACCCGGATCGGCTCGGCGTACGCCGAGGCCTTCCCGCACAACGTGCGGGCGATGATCCTGGACGGAGCCGTCGACCCCAACGCCGACCAGATCGAGGCCGACCTGCGTCAGGCCAAGGGATTCCAGGACGCGTTCAACGACTACGCCGCCGACTGCGCCAAGCAACCCACCTGCCCGCTGGGCACCGATCCGGCCAAAGCCGTGGACGTCTACCACAGCCTGGTCGACCCGATGGTCGACCCGAACAACCCGATGGTGGGCCGGCCCGTCCCGACGAACGACCCACGCGGACTGAGCTACAGCGACGCGATCATCGGGACCATCATGGCGCTGTACTCGCCGAACCTGTGGCATCACCTCACCGACGGCCTGGCCGAACTCGTCGACCACCACGGCGACACCCTGCTCGCGCTGGCCGACATGTACATGCGCCGCGACTCGCACGGCCACTACAGCAACGCCACCGACGCGCGGGTGGCGGTCAACTGCGTCGACCAGCCGCCGATCACCGACCGCGCCAAGGTGATTGACGAGGACCGCCGCTCCCGCGAGGTCGCACCGTTCATGAGCTACGGGCAGTTCACCGGCAACGCGCCGCTGGGCACCTGCGCGTTCTGGCCGGTGCCGCCAACCAGCAAGCCGCACACCATTTCCGCGCCCGGCCTGGCGCCCACCGTGGTGGTGTCGACGACCCACGACCCGGCCACCCCGTACAAGGCCGGGGTCGATCTGGCCAACGAACTGCGCAGCTCGCTGCTCACCTACGACGGCACCCAGCACACGGTGGTGTTCCAGGGCGACGGCTGCATCGACAACTACGTGACGGCGTATCTGGTCAGCGGCTCGATCCCGCCGAGCGGCGCCAAGTGCTGACCGGCCGCTGACGACGCGGCCCGCGTCGCTGGCGCCGAACGTGCACTCAGAGCGGGATTTTCGTCGATTCTTCGCCGTGAGCGCACGCTCGGCGAGGGCCCGCGCCCATTGAGAGCCGAGACCAAGGCGTAATCGTTTCGCGCTGTGACGGGTACCGGGGGCTGCAACGATGACAGCCATGTCGCGCCTGAGATCCTTGAGCTCGGCGCTGTTTTCGTTCGGGTTGCTGCTCGGTGGCACCTGCGTCGTCGCGCAGCCGGTGGCCGTCGCCACGCCCGAACCCGGCGCCGGGCAGACGCCGGGCCCGAACCCGCCGTCGGCGGCGGTGCCGCAGGGTTGGGGAAGCTGCGGCCAATTCGTCGGTGACACAAGCGAAATCCCCACCGCGCAGTGCACCACCGTGTCGGTACCGATCGACTACAACAATCCCGCCGGCGCGCAGGCGAAGCTGGCGGTGATCCGGATCCCGGCCTCCGGGCAACGGGTCGGCGCGCTGCTGGTCAATCCCGGCGGCCCCGGCGGCTCGGCGGTCGACATGGTGGCCTCGATGGCCCCGGATCTGGAGAACTCCGCGATCAGGCGCAACTTCGACCTGGTCGGCTTCGACCCCCGAGGCGTCGGTCATTCGACGCCCGCGCTGCGCTGCCGCACCGACGCCGAATTCGACGCGTACCGGCGCGAGCCGATGGTCGACTACAGCCCGGGCGGGGTCGCGCACATCGAGCAGCTCTACCGGCAACTGGCCCAGCAGTGCGCCAACCGGATGGGCGCGGCGTTCTTGGCCAACACCGGCACCGCCTCGGTCGCGCGCGACATGGACGTCGTGCGCCAGGCACTCGGCGACGACCAGATCAACTACCTGGGCTACAGCTACGGCACCGAGCTGGGCACCGCCTACCTGGAGAAGTTCAGCAACCACGTGCGGGCGATGGTGCTCGACGGCGCCATCGACCCGACCGTCGGGCCGATCGACGAGAACGTCAACCAAATGGCGGGATTCCAAACGGCTTTCAACGACTACGCCACCGACTGCGCCCGCTCGCCGGGCTGCCCGCTGGGCACCGACCCGACCCAGTTCGTCAATCGCTACCACGCGCTGGTCAACCCGCTGGCCACCAAGCCGGGCCGCACCGCGGACCCGCGCGGCCTGAGCTACGCCGACGCGACCACCGGCACCATCAACGCGCTCTACACGCCGGCGCACTGGAAATACCTGACCAGCGGGCTGCTTGGGCTGGCGCGCGGGACCGACGCCGGCGACCTGCTGTTGCTCGCCGACGACTACGACGGGCGCGACAAGAACGGGCACTACTCCAACGACCAGGACGCGTTCAACGCGATCCGCTGTGTCGACGCGCCGAACCCGACCGACCAGGCCAGCTGGGTGAACGCCGATCAGCGGATCCGACAGGCCGCGCCTTTCCTGAGCTACGGGCAGTTCACCGGAAATGCTCCGCGCGATTTGTGCGCGCTGTGGCCGGTGCCGGCGACGTCGGCGCCGCACGCCGCGCCGCCCATGGCGCCGGGCAAGGTCGTCGTCGTCTCCACCACACACGACCCGGCCACGCCGTATCAGGCAGGGGTGAACCTGGCCCGCCAGCTCGGCGGCCCGCTGATCACCTACGACGGGACCCAGCACACCGCGGTGTTCAACGGCCACCAATGCGTGGACAACGCCGTCGTCCGCTATTTCGTCGCCGGCACGCCGCCGCCGGCCGGCTACCACTGCCAGTCCTGACCAGCGCCCGGCGCGCCTCGCAATGGTTCTGAGCGGGCATCGGTAACACAGAATTAACAGCGGTTGCATACTGTTCGGGTTATGGATCGACAGAAGGAATTCGTCCTCCGCACCCTCGAGGAACGAGACATCCGTTTCGTTCGGCTGTGGTTTACCGATGTGCTCGGTTTCCTCAAGTCGGTCGCCATCGCCCCGGCCGAGCTCGAAGGCGCCTTCGAGGAGGGCATCGGCTTCGACGGATCCTCCATCGAGGGCTTCTCGCGGGTCTCCGAATCCGACACCGTGGCCAACCCCGACCCGTCCACCTTCCAGGTGCTGCCGTGGGCCTCGCCCAACGGCCACCACCACTCGGCGCGGATGTTCTGCGACATCACCATGCCGGACGGATCGCCGTCGTGGGCCGACCCGCGGCACGTGCTGCGTCGCCAGCTGCAAAAGGCCAACGACCTGGGCTTCTCCTGCTACGTGCACCCCGAGATCGAGTTCTTCCTGCTCAAGCCGGGCCCCGACGACGGCACCCCGCCGGTTCCCGTCGACAATGCCGGCTACTTCGACCAGGCCGTCCACGACTCCGCCTCCAACTTCCGCCGCCACGCGATCGAAGCCCTGGAGTTCATGGGCATCTCGGTGGAGTTCAGCCACCACGAGGGGGCGCCCGGCCAGCAGGAGATCGACCTGCGCTTCGCCGACGCCCTGTCGATGGCCGACAACGTGATGACGTTCCGCTACGTCATCAAGGAGGTCGCGATCGAGAACGGCGCCCGCGCCACGTTCATGCCCAAGCCGTTCGGGCAACACCCCGGCTCCGCGATGCACACCCACATGAGCCTGTTCGAGGGTGACGTCAACGCGTTCCACAGCCCCGACGACCCGCTGCAGCTCTCCGACGTGGGCAAGTCCTTCATCGCCGGGATCCTCGAGCACGCCTCGGAGATCAGCGCCGTCACCAATCAGTGGGTCAACTCCTACAAGCGGCTGGTCGGCGGCGGCGAGGCGCCCACCGCCGCGTCGTGGGGCGCGGCCAACCGGTCCGCGCTGGTGCGGGTGCCCATGTACACACCGCACAAGACGTCGTCGCGGCGCGTCGAGGTGCGCAGCCCCGACTCGGCCTGCAACCCGTACCTGACCTTCGCCGTGCTGCTGGCCGCCGGGCTGCGCGGGGTGGAGAAGGGCTACGTGCTGGGACCGCAGGCCGAGGACAACGTGTGGGACCTGACAGCCGAGGAACGCATCGCGATGGGATACCGCGAGCTGCCGACGAGTCTGGACAGCGCGCTGCGCGCCATGGAGTCCTCCGAGCTGGTCGCGGAAACCTTGGGGGAGCACGTTTTTGACTTCTTCTTGCGCAACAAGCGCACGGAGTGGGCCAACTACCGCAGCCACGTCACCCCGTACGAGCTGAGCACCTACCTGTCCCTGTAGGTCCCACCGAGCGCCGATCAGTCGGAAGACCGGCGGCTTGCGCTACGGTCGTGGTCGTGACCAAACCCGCGACGCAGCGCCCCAGGCTGCCCAGCGTCGGCCGGCTCGGGTTGGTCGATCCGCAAGCGGCCGAACGCATGGCGCAGCTGGGGTGGTACGAGCACGACGACCAGGCGCACGTCGACCTGCTGTGGTCGCTGTCGCGCGCGGCCGATCCCGACGCCGCGCTGCTGGCCTTGGTCCGGCTGTCGGAGAACCCCGACTCGGGGTGGAACGAACTCAACGCCGCACTGCTCGCCGAACGCCCGCTGCGCGGCAGGTTGTTCGGCGTTCTCGGCGCGTCGCTGGCGCTGGGCGATCACCTGATCGCCCAACCGCAGTCCTGGAAACTGTTGCGCGGCAACGTCACACTGCCTACCCGCGACGAGCTGCGCGCGATGTTCACCGGCTGCGTGGACGAGGCGCTGGCTGCGCCGGGTTCGGCGATGGTGCGCCTTCGCACCCTGTATCGCGACCAGCTGCTGGTGCTGGCCGCGCTGGACCTGGCCGCGACCGTCGAGGACGAGCCGGTGGTCCCGTTCACCGTGGTGGCGGCCCACCTCTCGGACCTGGCGGACGCCGCGCTGGCCGCCGCCCTGCGGGTGGCCGAGAACAGCGTGTGCGGCGAGCGGACCCCGCCGCGGCTGGCGGTGATCGCGATGGGCAAATGCGGTGCCCGCGAACTGAACTACGTCAGCGACGTCGACGTCATCTTCGTCGGCGAGCAGGCCGACACCGTCACCACCCGGGTGGCCAGCGAGATGATGCGGCTGGCCTCCGAGGCGTTCTTTCAGGTCGACGCCGGCCTGCGGCCCGAGGGTCGCAGCGGGGAACTGGTCCGCACCGTCGAGTCGCACATCGCCTACTACCAGCGTTGGGCCAAAACCTGGGAGTTCCAGGCGCTGCTGAAAGCCCGTGCGGCGGTGGGCGATGCGGAGCTCGGACGGCGCTACCTGGACGCGCTGATGCCGATGGTGTGGGTCGCCTGCGAGCGTGAGGACTTCGTGCCCGAGGTGCAGGCCATGCGCCGCCGGGTCGAGCAGCTGGTGCCCGCCGAGGTCCGCGGCCGCGAGATCAAGCTGGGCAGCGGCGGGCTGCGCGACGTGGAATTCGCCGTGCAGCTCCTGCAGCTGGTGCACGGCCGCGGCGACGACTCGCTGCACGTGGCGTCGACGGTGGATGCGCTGGCCGCGCTGGGCCAGGGCGGCTACATCGGACGCGAGGACGCCGCCAACCTCACCGCCTCCTACGAGTTCCTCCGGCTGCTCGAGCACCGGCTGCAGCTGCAGCGCCTCAAGCGCACCCACCTGCTGCCCGAGGCCGACGACGAGGAGGCGGTGCGCTGGCTGGCGCGGGCCGCCCACATCCGGCCGGACGGCCGCCACGACGCGGCCGGGGTGCTGCGCGAGGAGCTGCGCCACCAGAACCTGCGGGTGTCCCAGCTGCACGCCAAGCTCTTCTATCAGCCGCTGCTCGAATCGATCGGCCCGGCCGGGCTGGAGATCGCCCACGGCATGACCTCCGAAGCCGCCGAACGCCAGCTGGCGGCGCTGGGTTACGAGGGTCCGCAGACCGCGCTGAAGCACATGTCGGCCCTGGTCAACCTGAGCGGCCGGCGCGGGCGGGTGCAGTCGGTGCTGCTGCCGCGGCTGCTGAACTGGATGTCGTACGCGCCCGACCCCGACGGCGGGTTGCTGGCCTACCGGCGGCTGTCCGAGGCGCTGTCCGGCGAGAGCTGGTACCTGGCCACGCTGCGCGACAAGCCCGCCGTGGCCCGCCGGCTCATGCACGTGCTGGGGACCTCCGCCTACGTGCCGGACCTGCTGATGCGGGCCCCCCGGGTGATTCAGGACTACGGCGATGGGCCGTCGGGGCCGAGGCTGCTCGACGCCGAGCCCGCGGCGGTGGCCCGCGCGCTGGTCGCCTCGGCCAGTCGCTACTCCGACCCGGTCCGGGCGATCGCGGGGGCGCGCACCCTGCGGCGCCGCGAGCTGGCCCGCATCGCATCGGCCGACCTGCTCGGCATGCTCGAGGTCACCGACGTCTGCGCGGCGCTGACCTCGGTGTGGGTGGCGGTGCTGCAGGCCGCGCTGGACGCGATGATCCGGGCCAACCTGCCCGTGAGCGGCAGGGCGCCGGCGGCCATCGCGGTCATCGGCATGGGCCGGCTGGGCGGCGCCGAGTTGGGCTACGGGTCCGACGCCGACGTGATGTTCGTCTGCGAGCCGGCGCCCGGAGTCGAGGATTCCGCGGCGGTGCGCTGGGCGACCGGCGTCGCCGAGCAGGTGCGGGCGCTGCTGGGCACCCCCAGCGTCGACCCGCCGCTGGAGGTCGACGCCAACCTGCGGCCCGAGGGTCGCCAGGGCCCACTGGTGCGGACCCTGGCCTCCTACGCCGCCTATTACGAGCAGTGGGCGCAGCCGTGGGAGATCCAGGCGCTGCTGCGGGCGCACGCGGTCGCCGGCGACGCGGAGCTGGGGCGGCGGTTCCTGCTGATGGCCGACAAGACCCGCTATCCACCCCACGGGGTGTCTACCGAGGCGATGCAGGAGATCCGGCGCATCAAGGCCCGCGTCGATTCCGAGCGGCTGCCGCGCGGCGCGGACCCCAACACCCACACCAAGCTGGGCCGCGGGGGACTGGCCGACATCGAGTGGACCGTGCAGCTGCTGCAACTGCGGCACGCGCACGAGATTCCCGCCCTGCACAACACGTCGACCCTGCAATGCCTGGACGCGATCGCCGCCGCCGAGCTGGTGCCCGCCGACGAGGTGGACCTGTTGCGGCAGGCCTGGCTGACCGCCACCCGGGCCCGCAACGCGCTGGTGCTGGTCCGCGGCAAGCCCACCGATCAGCTGCCCGGGCCCGGACGCCAGCTCAACGCCGTGGCCGTGGCCGCGGGCTGGCCCACCGACGAGGGCGGGGAGTTCCTGGACAACTATCTACGGGTGACGAGAAGGGCAAAAGCGGTGGTGCGCAAGGTGTTCGGAAGTTGAGTCAGGAGGCCGGCGCGTTGGACGCCGTATTCGAGGTGCTCAGCGCGGCGGAGGCCGAGCGCGTGACGGCGCTCTACGCTCCGTTGGCCGACGCGGTGCGCGAACTCGTCGACGCCACCATCCGCACCGAGGCCGATGACGACGTCGTCGCCGAGGCCCGGAAGGCGATCGAGGCCGTCACCGCGGCGCTGCGGCGACGCACCCGCCCGATGGGGGTGAGCTACCGCGTCAACGGCCGCCCGCTGCCGTTGGGCAACGCCGCGATCGGCGTGTGCAATCCCATCGCGCCGCCGATCGTCGTGCACCACGAGGGCGAGGGGCGCTGCTGGAGCGAGTTCACCCTCGGCTCGGCTTATGAGGGCCCGCCCAAACTGGTGCACGGCGGCGTCAGCGCCCTGGTGCTCGACCACATGCTCGGCGAGGCGGCCAGCGAGGGGCTGTCCAAAGCGCGGTTCACCGGCACCATCACCGTGAAATATCTGCGCGGCACGCCGCTGGGTCCGCTGCGCTGCGAGGCGTGGGTCGACGGCAAGGAGGGCCGCAAAGTCTTTGCGCGCGGCACCATTTCGGATGCCGCCGGCGTCACCGTCGAGGCCGACGGCGTGTTCATCGAGCCGGCCTGGGCGCAGGAGGGGCAGTGAAGTTCTACATCAGCAGCGCCTTCCTGAACACCCGCGAGATCATCGAGCTGGCCAAGGCGGCCGACGAGCTCGGCTACGACGGGATCGGCATTCCCGACCACGTGGTCAATCTCGAGACGTTGCAGACCCCGTACCCGTACACCAAAGACGGACAACGGCGCTGGCAACCGTTCACCGACTGGCCCGATCCCTGGGTCCTCGTGGGTGCGCTGGCTCAGGTCACCACGCGGTTGCGGTTCGTCAACACCGTCTACATCCCCGCGATGCGCAACCCGTACTCGGCGGCCAAAGCCATCGGCACGGCGGCGGTACTGGCGTCCGGCCGGGTGGAGCTGGGCATCGGGGTGGGCTGGTGCCGCGAGGAATTCGCTTTGATGGGTGAGCGATTCGAGGCGCGCGGCAAGCGCACCGACGAGATCATCGAGCTGATGCGGGCGCTGTGGGCGCCGGGCTGGACGGAGTTCGAGGGCGAGTTCTTTTCCGCGCCGCGCCTCGAGATGCAACCCACTCCGCCGCCGATACCGGTGTATGTCGGTGGGCTCAGCGAGATCGCGTTGCGCCGCGCCGCCCGCAACGACGGTTGGATCGGCGATCTGATCAAGACCGAGCGGGCCATCGAGGCGGTCGGGCGGCTGCGGGAGCTGCGCGCCGAAAACGGTTTGACCATGGACGATTTCACCATCCTGACGCCGCTGACCGACGCGTTCACCGCCGCGGACTACCGGCGGGTCGAGGACGCCGGCATCACCGGCATCATCACCATGCCGTGGATGTTCTATGCCGGGCCCGACGCCAGCCTGGACGACAAGATCGACGGCATGCAGCGCTTCCGCAAGGACCTCGCGTTCGACGGCTGAGCGCGCGGCGCCGTCCGTCGCTTGGCTGCGCCGCGCGAAGTCCGCGACACTTAATCAGTTGCGACGACACGCCGCTTGAGTCCAAGGGATGGATGCAACACTTTCCCGTAGGAGTGTTGCATGCAAGGCTCACTGCCACCGTCGCGTTCGTTAGTACGTGAGTTTTGGGTTCTGGTCGCCAAGGGTGTTCCGGCCAGTGAAGCCGGTATCT
>NZ_QMEV01000072.1 GCF_003284935.1 Mycobacterium colombiense | reverse complement strand
ATCCGCACTCGCCACGGCGGCACCGAAGCCCGCCGCGGCCACCCCAAGGGCACTCGCGAGCAACGAACCAGCGATTAGTTCTCTGATCTTCACTGGGTCCATCCATCCTCTCTGTCGACGGTTCCTTCACCCGGGCGGCGCGAAATCGGCCTATTCGCACCGCGTTTACCGGTCACCGCGCCCCCACGTCGGCGAGTCGGAGGCGATGCCGCGACGGTAGGCAGTCAGCCTGAAGCGGACCTGAAGATGAAACGCCGCGCCTCGCGGCGCCAGGCAGCGCCGGTCAGCGCGGGGACGCGGGCGCGGTCACGGCGGTCAGGTGCCAGTTGTCCAGCCAGGGCCGCACCAATTCGGCGACGGAGAATTTGGCCCGGGCCGCGCATCCGGCCTTGACGGTGTAGGGGTCGCCGCCGCGGATGAGGATGCCGACGGCGCTGACGGTGCCGTCCCGTTCGTACAGATACACCGGGCCGCCCGAATCGCCGCACTGACCGCTCGCCAGGAATATGACCTTGCTGCCGGTGATCTCCACGATCTGCCCGCAGGCGTCCGCGCCGGAACCCATGCCGAACTTGCACAGCTGCTGGCCGATCTGCAGGTTGGTGGCGACACCGGTGACGGCCAACGACGAGGCGATCGCCGAGGACTGGGGAATGTTGTCGCCGTCCAGCGTGATCAGGCCGATGTCGTGCTGCTCGTTGTGCACACCCTCGTTGATCGTCTCGCGGAACGTGCCCACCGTCGCGTAGGGCAGCACGCCGCCCAGGTTCATCGTCACCTTGCTGGGTTGCCGGGGGCGGTTGCAATGACCGGCGGTGAGAATCCCGGGCGCGCCGGTGCTGGTGTGCACCAGAAAGCCTGCGGTGCAACCCATTCCGCTGGATCCGTCGGCGTAGGCGACGTAGATTCCCGCGCCCGGGCCTACCGCGCTCGCGGCCGGCAGATCGATCGGCGCCAGGATCGGCGGTGGCGGCGTCGGCTGGTGCGCCGGGGTGATCGCCCGGGGGAACAGGCAGACGGCCGCCACCAGTGCGGCGATGCTGCACACCGCCGCGAGCGTGAGCAACGTGGTGTGCAACTTGGCGCGCTCTGGCCGCGCGAACAGCGCGGCGAAGGCGTTCCTCCTCGGCCTGCGGCGCCGCACCTCCCGGCTGGGCAGCAGGCCTAGCACGGCGAGCACCGCCAACACCAGGGCGCTCAGTGGCAGCGCGACGGTACGAGCCGGCGAGTACGGCGTCCCCCAGCTCACGACCTCGAGCGCGTACACCTTCACCATTAGATCGATCTTTGCCGCGCCGCGTGGCGGTCTTACCGAAGTTGGTGATCAGCTGATGGTGGCCGGCTCGGGTGAGGTTTCGTCGGGGAAGGGACGGCGCGCGCGGCGGTGGTGGCGGCGAAAGTGGCGGATCTCGATGATCAGCCCGGCCAGTCCCAGCGCGCTGGTGATCGCGGACACCAGATACAGCAGCGCGCTGATGTGCCCGGCGAGCGCATCGCCGAGAACGACCACGGCGGTGGTGCCGGGCAGCAACCCGGCCAGAGTCGCCACCGCGTAGGGCAGCACCCGCACGCTCGACGCGCCCGCGGCGTAGTTGAGCGCCGAGAACGGCACCGCGGGAATCAGCCGCAGCGACAAGATGGCCAGCCAGCCACGTTGCCGCAGGCGCTCTTCCACCGTTTCGATCGATCGGTAGCGCGCCAGCCGGTTCAGTCGCCATCCGGCCGCGCGCACCAGCAGCAGCGCGATCATGGCGCTGGCCGTGCTGGCGACCACCGCGATGGCGACGCCGAGTAGGGGACCGAACAGCAGTCCGGCCGCCAGGGTGAACGCGGTGCGCGGAATCGGCACCACGGTCGCGACGATGTGGGCGATCAAGAATGCCAGGGGGAACCACGGTCCCACGGATTGCGCCCAGTCGCGCATCTGCACCGGTGAGGGCAGCGGAAGCCACGACGCCAGCACCACCAGCGCTGTGATGCCCACCACTGTCCAGGCGATCCGCGACCGGGACACGCTTCGCGCGGCGACGCCGATGGCGCAGCCCAGATCGCGCGCCGTTTCGGCGATTTTGCTGGTGGCGGAACCCGTCACGGCTCCCTAGGGTACGGGGCGCAGGTGAATACGGCCTTTCCCGACGCTGGTGTTTCATCGGCAATCGAACCCGCTCGCGGCACCTGGCGGTTTTTAGCGACGAGCGGTCATCAATTAGCCTCAGTAGCTAAGTGGTATCCCCAGAGCTGTAGCCCAAATGCTGGGAAAAGGGAGCAATCGGTGTCCATTGATGTACCCGAACTCGCCGACCTAGAACAGGTTCGCGGGCGTTGGCGCAGTGCGGTCGCCGGTGTGCTGGCCAAAAGCACCCGGAAGGACCCCGAGCAGTTGGGGGACGCGCCCGAGCGGCTGCTAGAAACCCCGACGTACGACGGGATCGCGATCCGCGCGCTCTACACCGCGCTCGACGAATTGCCCGAACCGCCGCTGCCGGGAGAGTGGCCCTTCGTGCGCGGCGGCGACGCGCTGCGCGACGTCAAGTCCGGCTGGAAGGTCGCCGAGGCTTTCCCCGCCACGCCGGTGCCCGGTGTGGCGGCACAGGACGTCAACTCCGCGGTGCTGGACGCGCTCGGCAACGGGGCCGGCGCCCTGGTTATGCGGATCGGGGAGTCGGGCGTGGCGCCCGACCAGCTGGGCCAGACCCTCGAGGGTGTCTACCTGGGCATGGCGCCGCTGATCCTGGAAGCCGGCGCCGACTACGCGGCGGTGAGCGACGTGGTGCTGGCGCTGGCGGACGCGGTGGAACCCGACCAGCGCGCCACCCTGTCGATCGACCTGGGCGGTGACCCGCTCAGTGCCGCCCTCAGTGAGCGGCCCGCGCCGAAGATCGAGGACGCTATCGCCGCGGCGAAGCGGGCCGTCGAGCACACCGGGGTGCGTGCGATCACCGTCGACGGGCCCGCCTTCCACAATCTCGGCGCGAACGCGACGTGGGAGCTCGCCGCGAGTGTGGCGGCCGCGGTGAGTTACCTACGGCTGCTTACCGAATCGGGGTTGCCGATCGGTCAGGCGTTGCGGCAGATCAGCTTCCGGTTCGCCGCCGACGACGACCAGTTCATCACGATCGCCAAGTTCCGCGCCGCGCGCAACCTGTGGGCGCGCGTCGCCGAAGTCGTCGGTGAACCGGACGCCGGCGCCGCCGTCATTCACGCCGAGACCTCGCTGCCGATGATGACCCAGCGTGACCCGTGGGTGAACATGCTGCGGTGCACCCTGGCCGCCTTCGGCGCTGGCGTCGGTGGCGCCGACTCCCTTTTGGTGTTCCCCTTCGACGTCGCCATCGACGGCGGGTTCCCGGACGTGGCAACGAGTTTCGCCCGCCGCATCGCGCGCAACACCCAGCTGCTGCTGCTCGAAGAGTCACATGTGGGCCGTGTGCTGGACCCGGCCGGCGGTTCCTGGTTCGTGGAGGACCTCACCCGCCGGCTGGCCGAGCAGGCCTGGGAGCACTTCCAGGCCATCGAGGCGCAGGGCGGATTCAGCCAGGCCCGCGACTTCATCGCCGCTCAGATCGCCGAGGTCGCCGCCCGCCGCAGCGACGACATCGCGCACCGCCGGACCGCCATCACCGGCGTCAACGAGTTCCCTGACCTCACCGAACCGCCTCTGCCGCAAAGCGATTCGACGTATTCGCCGCTCGCCGCCGGAAAGCTGGTGCGCTATGCCGCGGAGTTCGAGGCGTTGCGGGACCGCTCCGACGCCTACCTGGCCCGCACCGGATCCCGCCCGCGGGTGCTGTTGCTGCCGCTGGGTCCGCTGGCCGAGCACAACATCCGCGCGACGTTCGCGTCGAACCTGCTGGCTTCCGGGGGCATCGAGGCGATCAACCCGGGAACGGTCGATGCCGACGGTGTTGCCTCGGCGGTGTCCGACGCGGGGTCGCCGGCGGTGGCGGTCATCTGCGGCACCGACAAGCGCTACCAGGACGAGGCCTCGGGCGTCGTGCAGGCGGCGCGGGACGCCGGCGTCGCGCGGGTTTATCTGGCCGGGCCCGACAAGGCCGTGGCCGAGGCCGAGCACCAACCGGACCAATTCCTGACCGCGAAAATCAATGCGGTCGAAGCTCTGTCGGATCTCCTCACCAGGCTGGGGGCGTAGGCACGATGACGACCACTGCACCCGCTGTCGGCAGCTTCGCCGATGTTCCGCTGCACAGCGAGCGGACGATTGCCCCGGCGACCGAGGCCGCCGTCGACGAACACGTGGCCGCCGCCGCTGCCGCGCACTCGTACACGCCCGATCAACTGCAATGGCAGACGCCGGAAGACATCGACGTCAAACCGGTCTACATCGGCGCGGACCGCGCCGCGGTGGAAGCCGACGGGTATCCGCTGCACAGTTTCCCCGGCGAGCCGCCGTTCGTGCGCGGTCCCTACCCGACGATGTATGTCAACCAGCCGTGGACGATTCGGCAGTACGCCGGCTTCTCCACCGCCGCGGAGTCCAACGCCTTTTACCGGCGCAACCTGGCCGCGGGCCAGAAGGGCTTGTCGGTGGCCTTCGACCTGGCCACCCACCGCGGATACGACTCGGACCACCCGCGCGTGCAGGGTGACGTCGGAATGGCCGGTGTGGCAATCGATTCCATCCTCGACATGCGCCAGCTGTTCGACGGCATCGACCTGTCGACGGTGTCGGTGTCGATGACCATGAACGGCGCGGTGCTGCCGATCCTGGCGCTGTATGTGGTGGCCGCCGAGGAGCAGGGGGTGCCGCCGGAGAAGCTGGCCGGCACCATCCAGAACGACATCCTCAAAGAGTTCATGGTGCGCAACACCTACATCTATCCGCCCAAGCCGTCGATGCGCATCATCTCCGACATCTTCGCCTACACCAGCGCCAAGATGCCCAAGTTCAACTCCATCTCGATCTCCGGCTACCACATCCAGGAGGCCGGTGCGACAGCCGATTTGGAGCTGGCCTACACGCTGGCCGACGGGGTCGACTACATCAAGGCCGGCCTGGACGCCGAGCTGGACATCGACAAGTTCGCGCCCCGGCTGTCCTTCTTCTGGGGCATCGGGATGAACTTCTTCATGGAGGTGGCCAAGCTGCGGGCGGGCCGGCTGTTGTGGAGCGAGCTGGTCTCGCAGTTCGAGCCCAAGAACGCCAAATCGCTGTCGCTGCGCACACATTCGCAGACTTCCGGGTGGTCGCTGACCGCGCAAGACGCGTTCAACAACGTCGCCCGCACCTGCATCGAGGCGATGGCCGCAACGCAGGGGCACACGCAGTCGCTGCACACCAACGCGCTCGACGAGGCGCTGGCGCTGCCCACCGACTTCTCGGCGCGCATCGCCCGCAACACCCAGCTGGTGCTGCAGCAGGAGTCGGGCACCACGCGGCCCATCGACCCGTGGGCGGGCTCGTATTACGTCGAATGGCTCACGCATCAACTCGCGCAGAAGGCCCGGGCCCACATCGCCGAGGTCGCCGAGCACGGCGGCATGGCCCAGGCCATCAGCGACGGCATCCCCAAGCTGCGCATCGAGGAGGCGGCCGCGCGCACCCAGGCCCGCATCGACTCCGGCATCCAGCCGGTGATCGGGGTCAACAAGTACCAGGTGGAAGAGGACCAGGAAGTCGAGGTCCTCAAGGTCGAGAACAGCCGGGTGCGGGCCGAGCAGCTGGCGAAACTGCAAGAGCTGCGGGCGAATCGGGACCAGAAGGCCGTCGATGCGGCACTGGCGGAGCTGTCGCGCGCCGCCGCGGCCCACGGCCGCGCGGGTGACGACGGCCTGGGCAACAACCTGCTCGCGCTGGCCATCGATGCGGCCCGGGCCAAGGCCACCGTCGGCGAGATCTCCGACGCGCTGGAGAAGGTGTATGGCCGTCACCAGGCGGAGATCCGTACTATCGCCGGGGTCTACCGCGACGAAGCTGGAAAGGCCACAAACATGGCAACCGCGACCGAACTCGTCGAGAAGTTCGCGGAAGCCGACGGTCGCCGCCCTAGGATTCTGGTGGCCAAGATGGGCCAGGACGGCCACGACCGCGGCCAGAAGGTGATCGCGACGGCGTTCGCGGACATCGGATTCGACGTCGACGTCGGGTCGCTGTTCTCCACGCCCGAGGAGGTGGCCCGCCAGGCCGCCGATAACGACGTGCACGTGGTCGGGGTGTCCTCGCTGGCGGCCGGTCACCTGACCCTGGTGCCCGCGCTGCGCGAGGCGATGGCTGAGGTGGGGCGGCCCGACATCATGATCGTGGTCGGCGGCGTCATCCCGCCGGGTGACTTCGACGAGCTGTACGAGGCCGGGGCCGCCGCCATCTTCCCGCCCGGGACGGTGATCGCCGACGCCGCAATCGGCTTGCTGCACAAGCTCGCCGAGCGGCTGGGTTACGACCTCGGCTAAATGGCTGACGATCTCTTCCGCGAGCGTAAGCACGCCGCGAAAAATCCCGGCCGAATCCGCAGTGTGCTTACGCTCGCGGGCCAGGAGAACTGGAAATGAGCTCGGAACTGGCCGAGGCGGTCCGCAACGGCGACCGCGCGGCGTTGCCGCGGGCGATCACGCTGCTGGAGTCCACCCGCGCCGACCACCGCGAGAAGGCGCAGCAGCTGCTGCTGGAGCTGACGCCGGATTCGGGCAACGCCTATCGCGTCGGCATCACCGGAATCCCCGGGGTGGGCAAGTCCACCAGCATCGAGGCCCTCGGCATGCATCTGATCGGGCTGGGGCACCGGGTGGCGGTGTTGGCCGTCGACCCGTCCTCGACGCGGACCGGCGGCTCGATCCTGGGCGATAAGACCCGGATGGCGCGCCTGGCCATGCATCCGGATGCATACATTCGGCCGTCACCCACGTCGGGCACCCTGGGCGGGGTGGCCAAGGCCACCCGGGAAACGGCGGTGCTGCTCGAGGCCGCCGGCTTCGACGTCATCCTGATCGAGACCGTCGGGGTCGGCCAGTCCGAGGTGACGGTGGCCAACATGGTCGACACCTTCGTGCTGCTGACCCTGGCGCGCGGGGGCGATCAGCTGCAGGGCATCAAGAAGGGTGTGCTGGAGCTCGCCGACATCGTGGTGGTGAACAAGGCCGACGGGGATCACCTCGCCGAGGCCCGGGCGGCGGCGCGCGAGCTGTCCGGGGCGATCAGGTTGATCCATCCGCGTGAAACGCTCTGGCGGCCGCCCGTTCTCACGATGAGCGCGGCCGAGGGGACCGGCCTCGAGGAACTGTGGGAGACCATCGAACGGCATCGCCAGGTGCTCAGCGAGGCGGGCGAGTTCGAGGCGCGCCGCCGGGATCAGCTGGTCGATTGGACCTGGCAGATGGTGCGCGACACCGTGCTGGACCGGCTGTTGTCCAGCCCGGCGGTGCGCAGGATCCGCGCCGACGTGGAGCGAAAGGTCAAGGCGGGCGAGCTGACGCCCGCCCTGGCGGCCCAGCAAATACTGACGGCCGCGTCGGGCTAACGGTTAGGTCAATAATCGCCGATTTCGCTCCTACCGGTTGTGTAATTCAAGTAAATTCAAAGTTGTGACGGTGGATACCCGAGTCGATCGCCGCGCGGTCCGTGTCCACGATGACCTTGACGCAGGTCATCGTGTGTCCGGCGCGGCGGACTCACACTTCG
Organism: Mycobacterium colombiense; assembly: GCF_003284935.1. Lineage (GTDB taxonomy): Bacteria > Actinomycetota > Actinomycetes > Mycobacteriales > Mycobacteriaceae > Mycobacterium > Mycobacterium arosiense_A. The sequence goes on along the minus strand of NZ_QMEV01000072.1, from coordinate 15,762 downwards.
GTTGCGTCGTTCGTAGTTTCGCCAGCATGTTCCCCGCGCGCCGGTTCGGTGGCGGGGCGCTGGCCGTCTATGTCGACGGCCAGCCCGTCGTCGACGTGTGGACGGGTTGGGCCGACCGAGCCGGGCAGCGGCCGTGGACGGAGAACACCGCCCCGATGGTGTTCTCGGCGACCAAAGGGATGGCCGCCACCGTCATCCACCGGCTCGCTGACCGGGGGCTCATCGACTACGAGGCGCCGGTCGCCGAGTACTGGCCACAGTTCGCGGCCAACGGCAAGGCCGACATGACCGTGCGCCAGGTGATGCGGCACCAGGCCGGGCTGTCCGGCCTGCGCGGCGCCACCAAGGAAGAACTGCTCGATCACGTCGTGATGGAGGAGAAGCTGGCCGCCGCGGCGCCCGGGCGCCTGCTGGGCAAGTCGGCGTATCACGCGCTGACGTTCGGCTGGCTGATGTCGGGCCTGGGTCGGGCCGTGACCGGTAAGGGCATGGGCACGCTGATCCGCGAGGAGCTCGCCGAGCCGTTGGGCACCGACGGCCTGCACCTCGGCCGGCCGCCGGCCTACGCTCCGACGCGGGTCGCCGAGATCATCGGTCCACAACACCTGATCGGCAATCCGGTCGTCAGCTACGTGACGCGCAAGGTCGCCAACGAGATGTCCGGGGCGTACCGGTCGATGTACTTCAAGGGTCTGGTCGCCGCGGTCCAGGGTGACACCCCGTTGCTGGACGCGGAGATCCCGGCGGCCAACGGCGTGGCCACGGCGCGCGGGCTGGCCCGAATGTATGGCGCCATCGCCAATGGCGGCGAGGTGGACGGCGTCCGCTTCCTGTCCCGTGAGCTGGTCGCGGGCCTGACGGGGGAGCGGAGCCTGCGCCCGGACCGAAACCTGTACGTGCCGTTGGCTTTCCACCTGGGATATCACAGTTTGCCGATCGGCAGCGTGATGCCCGGCTTCGGTCACGTCGGGCTCGGTGGCTCGCTCGGCTGGGCCGACCCGGCTTCGGGGGTGGCGTTCTCGCTGGTGCACAACCGGCTGCTGACGCCCCTGGTGATGACCGATCACGCGGCGTTCGTCGGGATCTATGCGCTGATCCGCCGGGCTGCGGAGAAGGTGCGCAAGCGCGGCTTCCGCCCGGTCACCGAGTTCGGGGCGCCGTTCGCCGAGCCGGGAGCCGCAGTGGGCTGAGGCCGCACGGCGCCGCAAGGCGCTCAACGAGTTTTGCCGCACCCGCGCGGGTGAAGTGCGGGCGTTGTACTCTGTGCGGGTGTTTGCCCCGTCCATTTCCGTGCATTCCGCGTTGTTGCCGGAATGCCGGTCAGTGATCTGCGCTCTGGGGGCGCGCTGATGGCCGGACGGCGATATTCGCAGCCAGGAAAGCGGCAAACTCAGGTCGCCTGGTCGAACGCATCGGAGTCGAAACCCGTATATGAGTGCGAACCCGAAAGTTCCCGGTCCCGGCCCCCCTGCGCCCACCGGCAGCCGGCCCAAGCGGGCGGCTAGCGCGAGGCTCGCGCAGGTATTCGACGCACGCAACAACGCGCTGAACGCGTGGCGACTGGTGCTGGCGTCGGGCGTGATCCTGCAACACTCGTGGCCGCTGACCGGTCGCAAATTGCCCCCGCTGGTCGACCAGCTGCTCACCCAGGTATGGGTCGACGGGTTTTTCGTCGTCTCGGGGTTTCTCATCACCTCGAGCTGGGTTCGCAACCCCCGACTTCGTGAGTACTTCGTCGCCAGAATCCTGCGGATCTTCCCTGGATTGTGGGTCTGCCTGGCGGTAGTGGCGTTCGTCATCGCCCCCATCGGGGTCGCGATCCAAGGGGGTTCGGCCGCCAGGTTGCTGCTGTCCCCCGCACCGATCACCTACTGGCTCAACAACGCGGTGTTGAACATCTACCAGGAGGGCATCGATGGAACGCCCAAAAATGTCCCCTTCCCGGGAGTCTGGGACGGGGTCCTATGGACCCTCATCTTCGAGATGTTCTGCTACATCGCCATCGCCGTCGCCGGGGTAGCCGGCCTTTCCAATCGTCGGTGGCCCGCGCCGGTGGTGTTCGCGCTCTTCCTGGTGGCCGCGGTGCTCGTGTCGTATCCGGTTGAAGCGGTGCCGACGCTGCCCCAGATGATCACGCGGTTCGCGCTGGTGTTCGCGGCGGGCGCGGTGCTGCATGAATTCCGGGACGTGGTCCCCGCCCGATGGTCACTGGTGGCCTTGAGCGGCGTCATCGTCGTGGTGGCCGGCTTGCTGGTGCCCAACTATCGGATACTCGCCGCGCTCCCGCTGGCCTACGCCGTCGTCGTCTCGGGTGCGCTGATCCACAACAGACGCCTGCGGTTGCGGACCGACCTTTCCTACGGCGTGTACATTTACGCCTGGCCGATGCAGCAGCTGCTGGTCATCTGCGGGCTCGCCTTCCTGCCCCCGCTGGCCTTCGCCGTCGTCGCCGGCGTCGCCACGCTGCCGCTGGCCGCCCTCAGCTGGTTCCTGGTCGAGAAGCGGGCGCTGTCCCTCAAATCCCGCTTCAAGCGCCGAACGCGCGGCTGGGATGCGACGGTTGGCGCGCAACCGGCCGCGGACGCCGTCCGGGCCGAATAAGTCACCTTTACCCGAAGACAGTGCACAGCGCACGATTCACGGCCGCTTCCTGGTGAATTGACGTCGTTGTGAACATCTGATGTCGCCGGTGTCGTTGCCGAAAAACGTGTAATTGAACATCGCCCGAGAAATGGCAAAGTCATGCATAATGACCCGAGATCCGGGGGCCCGCCAGACGCGAACTGAAAGGTATGGGTTCCGCGATGACGCCTGCCCGGACGAGTCACTCCGCCGAATGCGCCGCCGATGGCGCCGCTCTCCCGGTCCGTTCCTCTCGCTCGGCCACGACGGTCCGCCCGGTCGCGCTGTTCGTGCTGGGCATGGCGCGGTCGGGAACGTCGGCGCTGACCCGGGTCCTGTCGCTGTGCGGCAGCACCCTGCCGGCCGGCATGTGCGGCGCCGACGGCAACAACCCGCGCGGCTATTGGGAGCCACGCGCGGCCATCATGCTCAACGAGACGATCCTGCGCCGCCACGCCAGCAACTGGTACGACCCGACCATGCGCCTGCAGGAGGAATGCGCGTTCGGTGCCGAGGAAAAGAACGCTTGTATCGCCGAGATCGCGGCCTACCTGGGGACGCTGCCCGCGGCCCCGCTGGTGGTGATCAAGGAGCCGAGGATCACGGCGCTGTCCGGACTGTGGTTCGAGGCGGCGCGCCAGGTCGGCTTCGACGTCGCCGCGGTGATCGCGGTGCGCCACCCGCAGGAGGTCGTGGCGTCGGCGGCGAAGTACGTCCAAACCTCACCCGAGCTCTCGAGTGCCCTGTGGCTCAAATACAACCTGCTGGCCGAGCGGCACACCCGCGGGATGCCGCGCGTGTTCGTCGACTACGCCAACCTCCTCGACGACTGGCACCGCGAGACGAAACGCATTGCCACCACGCTCGAAATCGATCTGGACACCGCCGAGGAGAGCGCGATCGAGGAGTTCCTGACGCCCGATCTTCGTCGCCAGCGATACTGCGGACCGGTGGCGGACCACTTCGGCACCGACTGGATCTCCGCGGTCTATGAAGCGTTGCGCGGCGCCGCGCAGGATGACCCCCTGCATGTGTCGACGCTGGATCGGGTTTTCGAGTCGTATCAGGCCAGTGAGCGTGATTTCCGCATGGCCTTCACCGAATTCCATACCCGAACCCACAGTGTGGTTCGCCGGGTGTTCAGGCCGTTCATCGTCAAGCGGATCCTCGAGATCGGCGCGATGATGCACCGGCGCCGGGGCGCCTGGGCCTAGTGCCGCGCTGGTCAGCGGCGGCCTCCCGTTGAACGTGTCCGCCTTCGGGCGGTTTGCGGCCTGCGGCCGAAGTTGTTTGTTAGAGTGACCATGCCGCGCTCGTGGGAATGACCGCTGGTCTGTCGACACGCCCGCAAAAGCTCTCCGATGTGGCTTACCGGACGGACGTCCTACATTGAATCCGCCTGCGCGTGTTATCCAAACATTAAGTAAGCGACACGGATTCGTAAAAATGGCGCCCCTGATGCTATTGGCGGGCTATAGTCCTTAGCGGGCGCAATGATCCGATGAAACTGACCCGGGGGCTGAAGTTGACGGTCACAAGTCAAAGTTGACTCTGTATGGGGGAGCTCGGTAATCCTCCTCTTTGGTCAAAGATGTTTCAGAGGGCTGAGATTCAGTCCTCCGACTTGGTAGTTCGCGTAACGGGGTTGGCTCCGGTGATTGGTGCGCGCCGTCGACGACGGTCCGCGTCAATTCGGAAAGGCATGGATCACAAGAGAATTCCGAAACTCGGCCAGTTGGGCGACAGGTGAAAGGTTTTCGAATCGCGATGAGATGGGCCCCGACGAGTAAACCCGCCGATTCCGTTGACAACACGCGTCCGGTCGCTCTGTTCGTGTTAGGGCCGCAACGGTCCGGAACCTCGGCGCTGACCAGGGTGCTCTCGCTCTCCGGCGGCACGCTCCCGCCCGCGATGTTGGGTGCCGACGCGAACAACCCGCTTGGCTACTGGGAGCCACGCGCGGCCATCTCGCTTAACGAAACAATCCTGCGCCGACTCGGGACCAATTGGTACGACCCGTCATTGCGGTTCTTGGACGACGGCGCGGTCGCTCCCGAGAAGAGCAAGGCCTGCACCGCAAAAATCGCCGCGTATCTGTCCACCCTTCCCGCGGCCCCGCTCGTGGTGATCAAGGAGCCCAGGATCACCACGCTGTCTGACCTGTGGTTCGCGGCGGCACGTGAGGCGGGATTCCAGGTCGCATCGGTGATCGCGGTTCGTCATCCGCAGGAGGTCATCTCGTCGATTGTGAAGTCCTGGCACGTCTCTCCGGCGCTGGCGAGCGCCCTGTGGCTGAAATGCAACTTCCTCGCCGAGCGAAACACCCGAGCCGTACCGCGCGTATTCGTCGACTACGCGAACCTTCTCGAGGACTGGCGCCGGGAGGTCAAGCGCATCTCGGCAGAGTTGCCGATCGACCTGCACACCCAGGATGAGGACGCTATTGAGGAGTTCATCACCCCCGGCCTGCATCGCCAGCGGCACCGCGGGCCGGTGACGGATCTATTCGGCGCGAATTGGATATCTCAGGTCTACGAGGCGCTGCACGAGGCCGCGCAGGACGGTGCCCTCGACATGTCAACGTTGGACCGCGTTTTCGCGTCCTACCGGGCAAGCGAGCGGGACTTCCGCAAGGCGTTCGAGGACTTTCACGGCTTGTCGAACAGCATGCTCTTCCGCATTTTCCGGCCGGGCATCGCACGGCCGGTGATGGAGGCCATCGCAATGGCGCATCGGCACAAAGGGACTTGGGCCTAGGGTTTCTGCCGCCGCCTGATTTCTCGCTTTTCGTGCGCATTCGGTGCGCCGCCGTACGCTTCGCGAATCGTCTGATGCCGCGGGGAGCGCCCGATATGATCGACCGGACCGCGCGCCGTGGGTGCCGGTAATTTCTTCTGCACACGAAAGAAAGGCGTCGATTCTTGTCAGCGTCCGTGCTCATCAGTGGTGGGGCAGGATTCATCGGGTCGGCGCTCTCACACCGTCTCGTCGAGGCCGGATACGACGTCGCGGTGATGGACGTCTTGCATCCGCAGGTGCACGGCGGGGGCCGCCCGATCGAGCTGCCGTCCAGCGTGCGGTTTTTCACCGGCGACGTCACCCACGCGCCCGATTGGGACGCCGTGTTGCGGTTGTTCCGTCCTTCCCAGATCGTCCACCTGGCGGCGGAGACCGGGACCGCGCAATCGCTGTCCGAGGCGACGCGCCACGGCTCGGTGAACGTCGTGGGCACCACTCAGCTTCTGGACGCATTGAGCCGCTCGGGCATCGTGCCCGAGCAACTGGTTCTGGCGTCGTCGCGGGCGGTCTACGGCGAGGGCGCGTGGCAGTCCGGCGCGCACGTCTTCTATCCGAAACCCCGCAGCCACGCACAGCTGCTGGCCGGCGCCTGGGATCCGCAAGGACCGGCCGGTGAACAGGCGGTGCCGCTGCCCAGCCGCGCCGACCGCACAGAGCCCCGGCCCACCAACGTCTACGCGGCGACCAAGCTCGCCCAGGAGCACCTGCTGGCCGCGTGGACGGCCGCGCACGACACCAATCTCAGCGTGCTGCGCCTGCAGAACGTCTATGGCCCCGGTCAGTCGCTGACCAACTCCTACACCGGGATCGTCGCGCTGTTCGCGCGGCTGGCGCGGGCGGGACAAGCGCTCGAGGTCTACGAAGACGGCCGCATCGTGCGGGACTTCGTCTACATCGACGCCGTCGTCGACGCGCTGTTCGCCGCCATCGGGCGACCCGCGACAAAGCCGCGCTGCCTCGACATCGGATCCGGCAACGCCACCACCATCCACGAGCTGGCCAACAAGATCGCCGCCATGTGCGACGCCCCCGAACCGGTCGTCGTCGCGAAATTCCGCGACGGCGACGTGCGCGCCGCGAGCTGCGACATCGAGCCGGCGCGGGACGAGCTCGGCTGGCAGCCGAAGGCCACCCTCGATGACGGTCTGTCCGCCCTGCTCGACTGGATCGGCGGCCAATCCGACGCCTCCGCCCCGGCGAACGAATCGGGCCGTCCGGTCGTGGACCATATAGGGCGCCGTTGAGGGGCGTGGCCCAGCCACCCGCGCCAGCAAACCCGGCGACCGAGGCAGTGCAAATTAACCCCTATGATGGTTGCTACTACTCGGTAGGGCAGCGACAGCTCAGCCGGTAGGAGCGGGGTAGGTCAAGGAGGCCGGTGAGGCGAGCTAGTTGGAAATGCGCAACGCATTGACGGCCTCGACGTTGCCGAGGTCATCACCGCCAGTACTTCATCTGAACTAAGGGGCAGCTTTGACCGTGGCCGATCGTGACATGCGATCCCCGTTTCTCGACACCCGATCCGCATACCTTGACCTGCTTCGACGTAACCTCACCCGGTACGGCAGCGACGAATTGGTGCCGGTCGGCTGGAACTATCTGGGGCGTCCCCTTTTCAGTACGCGCAAGCTGATGCTGGTGCGCAAGCGTCCTTTCAACGAGCACGCCCGCAAGTTGGGCCTGGATTGGCCGGCGGACGCACTGACGATGATCGGCATGCAGCGCCTGACCAGTTTGCAGCAGTGCGTGGAGACGGTCCTGAACGACGACGTTCCCGGCGATCTGGTCGAGTGCGGGGTGTGGCGGGGCGGAGCGTCGATCCTGATGCGCGCGGTGCTGTCGGCCTACGGCGACCGGGAACGTCGCGTGTGGCTGTGCGATTCGTTCGAGGGGGTGCCGCCCCCGGACACCGCACACTACGAGGCGGACAAGGGCATCAAGTTGCATCGCGCCGCCGGGGTGTTGGCGATACCGCAGGCGCAGGTCAAGGCGAATTTCGAGCGTTACGGGTTGCTCGACGATCAGGTGCGGTTTCTGCCCGGGTGGTTCAAGGACACCCTGCAGGACGCGCCGATCGAACGCATTTCGGTGTTGCGGCTGGACGGCGATCTGTACGAGTCGACGATTCAGGCGCTCGATGCGCTCTACCCGCGGCTGTCGCCCGGGGGTTTTTGCATCATCGACGACTACCACGCCATCGATGCGTGCCGTCAGGCGGTGACGGACTACCGTACGCGGCACGGCGTGACCGCGGACATCGAGGAGATCGACGGCACCGGCGTGCTGTGGCGCAAGCCCTAAGCCCCTCCCGCGCGTAGTTCGTCCTCGGCGTAGTCGCGCAAACCGGTGCTGTGGGGATTGGTCGATATTTACAGTGAGGTCGGTGCTTCACCCCGATTGATGGCGCAACCGAAGGGCGTGGATACGCGATGAAATGTGTGCTGGCCAGCTATGGAACGCGCGGTGATATCGAGCCTTCCCTGGTTGTCGCGCGCGAACTGCAACGCCGCGGCCATGACATGGTCATGGCCGTCCCACCCGATTCCGTCAGCTTCACCGAGGCCGCCGGGCTGACCGCCGTCCCGTACGGACTGGAATCGCAGGCCTGGCTCGACGTGTACCGCGACTTCTGGACGTCCTTTTTCCGCGGGTTCTGGAAGATCCGGGAGATGCGCGGCATGTGGCGCGAGATGTGGGATCTCAGCGACCAGTGCTGGGCGCAGATGAACACCACGCTGATGTCGCTGGCGGACGGGGCCGACCTGGTGTTCGCCGGGCAGAGTTACCAGGAGCCGGCCGCCAACGTCGCGGAGTACTACGACCTTCCGTTGGCCACGCTGCACCACGTCCCCATGCGGCCTAACGGCCAAGTCGTCTCGATCCTGCCGCCGCCGCTGGCCCGCTCGGCCATGACGGCGTTCGACTGGTTCTGTTGGCGCCTGAACAAAAAGGTCGAGGACACCCAGCGCAGGGAACTGGGGCTGCCCAAGGCGACGGGACCGTCACCGCGGCGGATCGCCGACCGTGAATCGCTGGAAATCCAAGCGTACGACGAGGTTTGCTTCCCGGGTCTGGCCGCCGAGTGGGCGAAATGGGATGGCCTGCGGCCCTTCGTCGGCCCGCTGACGATGGAGTTGACCACCGAAGCCGACGACGAGGTGATGTCCTGGATTCGCGGCGGGACCCCGCCCATCTTCTTCGGTTTCGGCAGCATGCCGGTCGAATCCCCGGCCGACACCGTCGAGATGATCAGCTCGGCGTCCGCGCAGCTGGGGGAGCGGGCGCTGATCGCCGCCGGCCGTAGCGACTTCAGCGGCGTGCCCCTGGCCGATCACGTCAAGGTGGTGGGCCCGGTCAACTACGCGACGATCTTTCCCGTCTGCCGTGCGGTGGTCCACCACGGCGGTTCGGGCACCACCGCCGCGAGCCTGCGTGCCGGGGTTCCCACCCTGATCCTGTCGATGGACGCCAATCAGACCGTCTGGGGAGCGCAGCTCAAACGGCTGAAAGTTGGTACCACACGCCGGTTTTCGGCAACCGACCGGGAATCGTTGGTGGCGGACCTGCGGCGGATCCTGGCCCCGGACTACGCCGCGCGCGCCCGCGAGATCGGTGCCCGGATGACGAAGCCGGCCGACAGCGTGGTCAAGGCCGCCGACGTGGTGGAGAACTTCGTCAGCTCGCGCAGTCGTACCCGATCCAGCTAACGGGCTTACCGGAATTGCGCTGGGGAAATAGCGGACCTTGCTAATCGAAAATCGGTGCGCGGCCCGCTCGGGATCGACTTCCCGTTTTCTCAAGACATGGTGTCGATAGTCTGGCAGACTTGCATAAGATCAGGCGATGACGCTTGGGGTTCACCTAAACCACCCAGCGTCGTCATACTTCTACGGTCGGGGGGAAAGGCCGATGAGGTTGGGTTTGTCGCACTCGACTGCACCGGTGCCGCTCCCACGATCGAGCATGGTCTCGGGCCGCCAAATCCGTTGCGAAACAACTACAACCAGAACTCTGACCGCATCGCCGTGCCAATGGCGAGCCGCCGATTACCGAGCGGAAACGCCGCAACCAAGGTTGCTCGTGCCGTCGGAGATTGATTAAGGTAACCATCGCGATGAAATTTGCTGTGGCAAGCTATGGAACGCGTGGCGATATCGAGCCTTGTCTCACCATCGGTCGTGAGCTGATGCGGCGGGGCCATTCGGTACGGATGGCCGTTCCGCCCAATCTCGTCGATCTGGCCGAATCGGCCGGGCTTCCGGCGATCGGCTATGGCCCAGACATGCACGACTTTTGGAGCGACGAGTTCATTCGGGACTTTTGGAAGAACTTCGTCAAGGGGCCCATCAGCCTGATGCGCGAAGCCTGGGAACCGGTGCTGCGGAACTGGCAGGAAATGAGCTCGGCGCTGATGTCGGTGGGGGCGGGCGCCGATTTGCTGTTCAGCGGCCAGCTTTACCAGGACCTGGCGATCAACGTCGCCGACTATTACGGCATCCCGATGGCCACCCTGCATTACATTCCGATGCGCCCCAACGGCCAGCTCCTGCCGAGGGTGCCCGCGCCCCTGTGCCGCACGGGAATGTCGGTGTACGACTGGATGTGCTGGCGCATGAACAAGAAGGCCGAGGATCGGCAGCGCCGCGAGCTCGGCCTGCCGACGGCCACGGTCGCCTCACCGCGACGGATCGCCGAGCGCGGGTCGCTGGAAATTCAGGCGTATGACGACGTCTGCTTCCCGGGGCTGGCCGACGAATGGGCGAAATGGGGCGGCCAGCGGCCGTTCGTGGGCTCGCTGACCATGGAGTTGCCGACGGACTCCGATGATGAGGTCTTGTCGTGGATCGCCCGGGGGACGCCGCCGATCTGTTTCGGCTTCGGCAGCATGCCGGTCGCCAAAACCCCCGCCGACACGGTCCGCATGATCGGCGCGGCCTGCGCGGAGCTAGGGGAGCGGGCGCTGATCTGCTCGGGCTGGAGCGACTTCAGCGACGTTCCGCAGTTGGAGCACGTCAAGGTCGTCGGGGTGGTCAACTACACGAAGATTTTTCCCGCCTGCCGGGCCGTCGTGCACCACGGCGGATCGGGCACCACGGCCGCCGGCCTGCGTGCCGGCGTTCCCACGCTGATCCTCTGGACGGCGGGCGATCAGCCGATGTGGGGGTCGCACGTCAAGCAGCTGAAGGTGGGGACGTCGCGACGGTTCGCGGCGACCACGCCCGAATCTCTCGTTGCGGACCTGCGCAAGATCCTCGCCCCGGAGTACCTCACTCGCGCGCGTGAGCTCTCCGGCCGGATGAGCAAGCCCTCCGAGAGCGCTGGACGCGCCGTCGATCTGCTGGAGGAATTCGCGCGCTCGGGGCGCTGTGTCCCCGACGCTCAGGCTGGGCGAAGTCGCTGAGCCTCGGGTGACGGATACACTGCGAAACGCATTGACGGCGTCGATGGACGTCTAGGCTCTCAACCGGTACCACTGGCATCAGGGAGTAAGGGGCAGTTTTGGCCGTGACCGATCACGACACGCGGTTTGCTTACCTCGACCTGCTCCGGCGCGACCTCACCAGGTACGGCAGCGACGAGCTTGTCCCGGTGGGGTTGTACCGCCTGGGTCGTCCCCTGTTCAGCACTCGCAACCTGATGCTGGTGCGCAAGCGTCCGTTCAACAAGCAGGCGCGTGATCTCGGGCTGGACTGGCCGGCGGACGCCTTGACGATGATCGGCATGCAGCGCCTGACCAGTTTGCAGAACTGCATCGAGACGGTTCTGGAAGAGGACGTTCCCGGCGATCTGGTCGAGTGCGGGGTGTGGCGGGGTGGCGCGTCGATCCTGATGCGCGCGGTGCTGGCGGCCCACGGAGACGAGAAGCGCACCGTATGGCTCTGCGACTCCTTCGCCGGAGTGCCGCCCCCGGACACCGTGAATTACAAGGCGGACAAAGGGATTAGGCTGCACCGCCACGCACGCATCCTCGGCGTGCCACAAGAACACGTGAAGGCGAATTTCGAGCGTTATGGGTTGCTCGATGACCAGGTGCGGTTTCTGCCGGGGTGGTTTAAGGACACCCTGCAGGACGCGCCGATCGATCGTATTTCGGTGTTGCGGCTCGATGGCGATCTGTACGAGTCGACGATTCAGGCGCTCGATGCGCTCTACCCGCGGCTGTCGCCCGGGGGTTTTTGCATCGTCGACGACTACCACGCGATCAAGGCCTGTGCGCAGGCCGTGACCGACTACCGCCAACAGCACGGCGTGACCGACGAGATCGTAGAGATCGACGGCACCGGCGTGCTATGGCGCAAGTCGTGAGATTGCTGAAACTTTAGGTGTACGAAACGGTTTGTCCTCGTGCGAGGGATGGTAGCGGCGTGATCACGGCGTGCCCGTCGCGTTTCCCCGGGACGCGGTGCGCGCCGATGCTAAGGTTTCCGCCGTGGCACCAGGGCTGACAACCGGCACCCGCCTGCGGATGTGGTGGGTGCGCACCGAATACTGGCTCGCGCGCACTCTGCTGCCCGATGTCTACGCCAACGACGCGTTGATCACGTTCAACAATTTTCACGGGTTCCTCGACGATCCCGACTTCCAGCGCGCGTACAAGCGGGGTGCCAAATCTCTTGGCAACGAGGACTGGTACCAGTGGCAGTGGCGCGTCCATGTCGGGCTGTGGGCCGCGGCGAGTGCCAGCAAGCTCGAGGGCGATTTCGTCGAGTGCGGCGTCAGCTACGGCTTTTTGAGCAGCGCCATCATGGAGTACCTGGACTGGGATCGGCTGGGTAAGACGTTCTACCTTCTCGACACCTTCGCGGGAATCGACCCGCGGTTTGTCACCGACAACGAACGCAAGGCTGGGGCGCTGGAAACCAGCGAAGGACACCTGCGCAACGGGATGTACGCCAACGGGGTCGACAGCGTGCGCGCCAACTTCGCGCAGTGGAAAAACCAGCGCATCATCGTGGGTGCCGTCCCCGAGACCCTCGAGCAGGTGGATGCGTCGTCGGTGGCCTACCTGCACATCGACATGAATTGCGCTCCCCCCGAAGTCGCTGCCCTGCGGTTCTTTTGGCCGCGCCTCACGCCCGGCGCTTTCGTCCTGCTGGACGACTACGCGAACCGGGGACGCGACGAGCAGCGCGCCGCGATGGATGAGGTTGCCGGGGAACTGGGCGTCAAAATCTGTTCGCTGCCCACCGGTCAGGGCCTGCTCATCAAACCTGCGCGCTGAGCTCCAACCGCTGCGCTGGCGAGAGTGGCTGTCGCTCAATGCGTTTGCAATACCGCCCCGGCGTAAAGGATCAGACGAGGCGGACATCCTGCGGTGCGTAGAGGATCCAGCGTCCGCCCTCCTCGTGAAACAAGTGCTCCTTCGTCATGATCTCATCGGCGTGGTTCCAGGCGAACAGCAGAGCGTAATCGGGATAGGGGTGGGAGAAGGCTTCAGGCGAACACACGGGAACATTTGAGCCGGGTGTCAGGCACCCCTGCTTTTCGGGGGTCGAATCACACACCATGGGAATGAGATCCGGGCCGATATGGCAGAAGTTCATCACCGTAGCGCTTCTAGATGTGGCTCCATACCCGACGATGCGCTTGCCGTCGGACCGTAAGTCGCGTAGCAGGTTGAGTAGGCCCGCGCGGATGCGTTCGACGTTGGCCGTCAACCGAACGAACGTTGCGTCTTCAGCAATCCCTTCGGCTGTTTCCTGCGCCAAGTATTCGGCCACGTTGGCGGCGGCATTTCTAGCGCCGGCGCGGGCCAGGGTGTAACGAATCGAACCTCCGTGTATCGGGAGATGTTGGGCGTCGATCAATTCGAGGCCGAAACGAGCTGCCAAGGCTTGGACCGAGCCCACTGAGAAGATGTAGATGTGTTCGTCGTAGATCTGATCGAAGTAGACGCACTTCTGGATATCGGCTAGGTAGCGGTCCTCGATTATGAGCAACCCGTCGGGGGCAAGCAGCAAATCGATTCCACGGAATATGGACTCAAGGTCGGAGATATGGCTGATCGTGTTCGCCGAATAGATGATGTTGGCCGGCCCGTGCTCATCGCGGATCTGGCCGGCCGTTGACTCGTCGAAGAAGTCGGTACGCACGGCGATGCCCTGCGCACGGGCGACATCGGCCGCGCTGGTGGCGGGGTCCACTCCCAAGTGTCGTATCCCTGCGCTACTGAGTGTCTTCAGCATGACGCCGTCGTTGCAGCCGATCTCAACGACGAACGGATCCCCTCGTTCGCCTGCGCACATCTGCATGATCTGGCGGGCAACGTCTTCACCATGCCTGCGGATCAGGGCGGAGCCTGAGGCGCGATAGGGGTAATCCGCGCGATACATTTCGTTAGCGGGAACCTGATTTAGTTGCTGCACCATGGTGCAGGATGCACAGATACCGACTTCAAGCTGGTAGAAGGGCACCTTAGCGGTCTCGTCGGGTCGCACAAATGCGTTCGATACCGGCTGACGTCCGAGGTCAAGGATCTTTCGAAGAGCTCCGCCGCACAGCCGGCACCTGCGTTCAGTCAAAGCGGCCCCCTGTCCAGAAGGTGAATACCACTTTTAATCAGCGTAAACCTCCGCGGCAGCCACCGATCGTCAATGGGGGCTTCCGCGGACATTCGCCAGAGCGCTACCGTGCTGGTCTAGTTAGCCGGTCAGCCGGCGGACTTCTTCTTCGAAAAGGTCGGCAACGGTGGCCGCGCTTTCGGCGGGTTTGGTCATCCGACTGGCGAGCTCGCGGGCTCGGGTGGCGTATTCGGGCGCAAGGATGGTGCGCAAGTCGGCAACCAGCGATTCTTGGCTCGTGGCGGAAAAGCGTCGTGCCATGCCAACCTTGAGCCGTTTGATTTGGGCTGCCCAATACGGCTGATCTCCCGAACTCCAGAGAATCAGCGTAGGGGTCCCCGCGCGCAGGCTCGCGGCCGTGGTGCCCGCTCCGCCGTGGTGAACGGCAGCACGGCAGGCGGGAAAAACAGTCGCGTAATTCACCGTGCCGACTACTTTGACATGGTCGAGATGCGGTACGTCGCTGAAGTCGGTGCCGCCGAAGCAGATTAGCGCCCGCTCGCCCAACCGTGCACACGCGGCGCTGATCATTTCTACGGTGGCGGCGGGGGATTCGAGCGGTATGCTCCCAGAGCCGAAGCAAATTGGGGCTGTTCCTGAGGAAATCCACGACGTGATGTCGTCGTCGCCGTCCGTCGGCAATTCCATCGTCAGGGCGCCGACGAAGGGCCGACGGCTGCCCCACTTGGCCCATTCGTCAGCCAGGCCGGGGAAGCACGCCTCGTCGTAAGCCTGTATTTCCAGCGACCCGCGTTCGGCCATCCGTCGCGGCGAGCGACGTGTCGCTTTGGGCAGGCCGAGCTGGCGGCGCTGCTCGTTATCGGCCTTCTTCGTCGAGCGCCAGAACAGCCATTCGATCGCCGTCATCGTCGAGCGGACCGCAGGCGATGGCATGCTCGGGATGAGCTGGCCGTTTGCTCGCATCGGGTAGTGGTGTAGCGAGGCCAACGGGATGTCGTAATACTCGGCGACGTTGGCCGCGGCCTGTTCGAAATTCAGACCCGTCGCGAGCAGGTCGGCACTTTCTGCCAGCGATTTCAAGGTCGCGCTCGCGTCGCTCCAGTATCGGATTATGGGCTCCCATACTCTGAGCACCTGCCTGATCGGATTGCGGAAGACTTCCCTCCACATGTTGCGAAGGAATTCCTCGTCCATAAACTCCTGGACCTTCGGCCCGTAAGGAACCGCGGCCAGCCCGACCGACTCGACGAAGCCGACGAGTTCGGGCGGCACGGCCATGCGAACTTCATGCCCCCGGCGAAGCAATTCGACGCCAACGGCGGCAGCCGGTTCGATGTCGCCGCGAGTTCCGTAACTCGCCAGGGCAAACTTCACGAACATCCTGCCTTTCCAGTTGTCGCGCTGTGGGCAACGCCGGGGCCATTATTGCCGGTTCCATGGAGCGGCCGTGCGGAGATCACCATTGTGCGCAGGTCAGCACGGTGGCGAGGCGTCCGGTGCCTAGGAGGCCAATTCGACGAGGCCCAGCCGTTTAGACACCTCGACCGCCCCGACCACGCGCGGATCGGCGCAGATGTCCAGCCAGGCCTCGCCCATTCCGCGATTGAAGTCGATGTCGTCGAACAGCACCCAACCACCCGGGGCCAGCCGGGGTTTCAGTATCTGCCATTGCCGGGTCACGAAATCCTGGGTGTGGATACCGTCCACCAGAGCCAGATCGATCGGGTCGGAAATGTCGCCGACGTGGTCTTCGAAGGCACCCCTGGACAGGGTGAACCGGGGGTTGCGCCAGCCCACCAGGTAGGCGTAAAGGTCTCCC
>NZ_QMEV01000071.1 GCF_003284935.1 Mycobacterium colombiense | reverse complement strand
GCCGCCGACCAGCTTCCGCAGGCGGGGCAGTGACCGCTCAGGGCCGCAGCTTGAGGGCCTCCTCGACGAAACGCATGGATTCGGCGCGGTCGGTGGACAGCGGGTTCACCAGCAGCGTGGTCACGCCGGACTCGGCGAAGGCGGCCATGCGCTCGGCGACGTATCCGGGCGGGCCGATCAGCGACATGCCGCGCACCAGCTCGTCGGGGACCGCGTCGATGGCCTCCTGCTTGCGGCCCGACAGGTACAGCTCCTGAATGCGGTCGGCGACCTCGCCGAACCCGTAGCGCGTCGCCAGATTGTGGTAGAAATTGCGGCCTTTGGCGCCCATCCCGCCGATGTAGAGCCCCAGTTGCGGCTTGACCCACGCGAGGCGCTCGTCGAGGTTCTCCCCGATGGCCAGCGACGCGTGCACCATCACATCGAGCGGCCCCAGCGCGGGATCCCGCTTGGCGGTGCCGGCCGCCAGCGCCTCGCCCCAGATCGAGCCGGCCTTGTCCGGCAGGTAGAAGACGGGCTGCCAGCCCTCGGCGATCTCGGCGGTGAGTTCCACGTTCTTGGGACCCAGCGCGGCAATACTGACCGGAATGCGTTCGCGCACAGGGTGATTGATGAGCTGCAGCGCTTTGCCCAGCCCGGTTCCGCGGTCGGCGGGCAACGGCAACTGATAGTGCTTGCCGTCGTACCGCACGCGTTCGCGGCGCCACACCTTGCGACAGATCTCCACGATCTCGCGGGTGCGCCCGATCGGGGCGTCGAACGGGACGCCGTGAAAGCCCTCGATCACCTGCGGCCCGGAGGTGCCGATGCCGAGGCGAAATCGCCCGTCGGACACGTAATCCAGCCCCGCGGCGGTCATCGCCAACAGCGATGGCGTGCGGATGTAGATGGGCAGCACCCCCGACGCCAACTCGACGGTGTCGGTCTTAGCGGCCAGATAACCGAGCTGGCTGATGGCGTCGAAGGCATACGCCTCGGCCACCACCGCGACCTCGATGCCGGACTTCTCGAGTTCGACCACGCGGTCCACGGCCTCGTGAAAGCCGCCCGAATAGTTCAGAGCGATCCCGATTCTCATCAATGACACTTACCACGCTGCCGCGCCGGCCGGGCCGCTCAGGCCAGGCGAGGGATGCTCACTTCAGCAGGGCGACGATCTTGTCTTCCAGGGGAATCGGTTCGGCCGCGGGGTCGATGGCGTCCGTGCCCGGCATGTGCACGTCGGGATCGGCGAAGTCGCGGTACGTCTTGTCGCCGCCCAGGGTGTAGAGCAGGTAGCCGGTCAGCAGCGCCCGGACCGAGCGCTGGGTGCGCCGGTGGGGGCCGGGCAGGCCCACCACCTTGGTCAGTCGCCGCCCCTCGACCAGGCCACCGGGTTCGGCCTTGCTGACGATGCGCAGCGTCGCCGCGTCCCACGCGTCGGCCAGCGGCAACGCGTGCGAGTTCAGCGTTTTCGCATCGCCCGGCGCGGCGAAGATCACCCCGGGAACCTTCAGCGTCGCGGCCGGCTGCTGGGCCGGCGGGCTGGTGACGCTCGGGAAGATCGCGGCCACCGCGGCCGGCTTGGCCGGCATCCCGGCCGCGGCGAACACCGCCGCCGAGCCGCCGAAGCCGTGACCGGCCACACCCAGCTTGGCCGGGTGCACGCTGATCTTGCCCGGGCCCAGGCGCACGCCCGACACGATGTCCAGGGCGGTGCCCAGGTCGAAGGCGAAGTTGAGCACCGAGGGAGCCACGCCGCGCTGGGTGTCGGGTGCGCCGGCCACGATGCCCCACGACGCCAGGTGCTCGAGCAGGTTCGCGTACCGGGCCGCACCGGCGAGCCAGTCATGGCCGAACGCCACGCCGGGCAGATTCAGCCCCTCCTCGGGGGTGTACACCACCCCGGGCAGGCCGGCAAAGGCCAGGTCACCACGCAAGACTCGATGCGGACCACGGCGGCTGAGAGCTGCGACGAGCTTGCGGATGCGGGCCACGCGTCGACGTTAGCGCATCGGAATCGGGCGCCGGGGGACAAGCAACGCCGGCCCGGCCCCGCGGGGCCCCACCGGGCGCTTTCTAGCCCCTGACCTCGATGAGACCGACCCGCCACAGCGCGGCGTAGAGCTGGCGCAGCGGGATGGACAGCAACCGGGTGGTCATGTCCATCAGGGGGTCCGGGGAACCCGCCGACGGCTGCCGGCGCGGCTCGGCTGGTTGCCTGGGTGCCGGCGCCACCGGGGCGGGCACCACATCGTCGTAGCGAACTGCGGTCATGATGGCCTCCCATGGCGCCCGGCGGGCGGTCGGAGAAAGTTACGCACCTCAATACGACCCGTTGCACAATTCCCGGTTAACAACCACTGACGAGCAGAATTCGCGTCTCGGCTAAAAGCGTGGTCCCAGGTAGCCAGAATATCTGGCCTGCGCCCAATAAAGACCGGACCGCGCATCGTTGACCACGGGGTCGTAGTCGATACGCAGTGTGATCGTGATCGGGCGGGCTTCACGTAGCTCGTCCTTTCGCTGGATCCGGTCCTCTCCAGTCTTTGCTGACATTTCGAATGTAAGGCGGCATGTCCCCGTGGGGGTTGCCGCGACACGAAAACGTCGCAAATACATGAGGTGAAAAACATTTCCGTGGTTTATGACGTTTGAGTGAATGATGGACGGGGTCGGGGCCACCGCCCAGCGGCGGCGAACCCAGAAGCGGCGATGGAGGAAGGTCACAGCGGGCCTTTTGCGCAGGTGGGCGGCCTGATCCCGGCCGCGGAGTGCGGGGTTGGTGCGGCACCTGCACTACCCTGTTCAGAATGTGCGGAATCGTCGGCTACGTCGGGCAGCAGCCCGCCTGCGAGGTCGTCATGGCCGCGCTGCGCCGGATGGAGTACCGCGGCTACGACTCGTCGGGCGTCGCCCTGGCCAACGGTGACGGCACGCTGACGGTCAGCCGCCGCGCCGGCCGGCTGGCCAACCTGGAAGAGGCGGTCGCCCAGATGCCGCCGTCGTCTTTGACCGGGACCACCGGCCTGGGCCACACCCGGTGGGCCACCCACGGGCGGCCCACCGACCGCAACGCCCACCCGCACCGCGACGCCGCCGGCAAGATCGCCGTGGTCCACAACGGCATCATCGAGAACTACGCCAACCTGCGCCACGAGCTGGAGGCCCAGGGCGTGGAGTTCGCCAGCGACACCGACACCGAGGTCGCGGTGCATCTGGTGGCGCAGGCCTATCGGCACGGCGACACCGCGGGCGATTTCGCCGCGTCGGTGCTCGCGGTGCTGCGCCGGCTGGACGGCCACTTCACGTTGGTGTTCGCCAACGCCGACGACCCCGGCACCATCGTCGCCGCGCGGCGCTCCACCCCGCTGGTGATCGGCATCGGCGACGGCGAGATGTTCGTCGGCTCCGACGTCGCGGCGTTCATCCCGCACACCCGCGACGCCATCGAACTCGGCCAGGACCAGGCCGTGGTGATCACCGCCGACGGTTACCGGATCACCGACTTCGACGGCAACGAGGACTTGGGGCCCGGCGCCTACCGGGAGTTCCACATCGATTGGGACCTGGCCGCCGCCGAGAAGGGCGGCTACGAGTACTTCATGCTCAAGGAGATCGCCGAGCAGCCCGCGGCGGTGGCCGACACCCTGCTGGGGCACTTCGTCGACGGCCGGATCGTCCTGGACGAACAGCGCCTGTCCGACCAGGAACTGCGCGAGATCGACAAGGTGTTCGTGGTCGCCTGCGGCACCGCGTATCACTCCGGGCTGCTGGCCAAGTACGCGATCGAGCACTGGACGCGGCTTCCGGTCGAGGTCGAGCTGGCCAGCGAATTCCGGTATCGCGACCCGGTTTTGGACCGCAGCACCCTGGTGGTCGCCATCTCGCAGTCCGGCGAGACCGCGGACACGCTCGAAGCGGTCCGGCACGCCAAGGAGCAGAAGGCCAAGGTGCTGGCGATCTGCAACACCAACGGCTCGCAGATCCCGCGCGAGTGCGACGCCGTGCTCTACACCCGCGCCGGACCGGAGATCGGGGTGGCCTCCACCAAGACGTTCCTGGCGCAGATCACCGCCAACTATCTGGTGGGGCTGGCTCTGGCGCAGGCCCGGGGCACCAAGTACCCCGACGAGGTGCAGCGCGAATACCACGAGCTGGAAGCGATGCCGGACCTCGTCGCCCGGGTGATCGCGACGATCAAGCCGGTGGCCGCCCTGGCCTACCAATTCGCCTCGTCGCCGACGGTGCTGTTCCTGGGCCGCCACGTCGGGTACCCGGTGGCCCTCGAAGGTGCGCTCAAACTCAAGGAATTGGCCTACATGCACGCCGAGGGATTTGCCGCCGGCGAGCTCAAGCACGGCCCGATCGCGCTGATCGAAGACGACCTGCCGGTCATCGTCATCATGCCGTCCCCCAAGAACTCCGCGACCCTGCACGCCAAGCTGCTCTCCAACATCCGCGAGATCCAGGCGCGCGGCGCGATCACCATCGTGATCGCCGAAGAAGGCGACGACACCGTGCGCCCCTACGCCGATCACCTGATCGAAATCCCTGCGGTATCAACGCTTTTGCAGCCGCTGCTGTCCACGATCCCGCTGCAGGTGTTCGCCGCGTCGGTGGCGCAGGCCCGCGGCTACGACGTCGACAAGCCGCGAAACCTGGCGAAGTCCGTCACCGTCGAGTAGGCGAGCGCAGCTCGCGCCGCTTCGCCGTATCACCGGCGCACACGCGGCCGATCCATTACATTGCCCTGGGGCGGCATTTGCGGCAGGTGGGTTGGGCTACGTCCCCACGGGAGGCAGTATGCGATCGGCCGGCACGAAGTACGGCGTCGTGGGTCTTGTCGTCCTCATCCTCGCGGCATACGTGGTGGCGGTCGCGATGTACGCGCAAAGCGGCAGCGGACGGCATCTGGACGTCACGGCCCCATCGGTCGATGGCGACAGGCCGTCGGCGACCATCAACGTGGAAGACATCCAGTCCAACAACAGCGTGCTCGCCGTCAACCTGGCGTTCAATCCCGGATCGGCGTCGTTGGACCCGAAAACCCACCACCTCAAGGACGATCTGAGCCTGCGGGTGCGTTCGTCGGCCATGCCGTCCCGGCACACCTGGACCAAGGGCATGCTGCCCGGGCTGATGGCGGTCCCGCTGACCATCGCCGGCCAGATCGAGCGGTGGCCGTTCGACGAATACCGCTCGGGGCCGATCGAAGTCGAGATCTTCTACGGCCCCGACACCGACCGGGCGCCCGACCATGTGCCGGTCACCTTCGTCGACCACCTGTCGGGGTGGCGGCTCTCGGCCACCAGGGCCCAGGCCGACGGTCCCTACCGTCTGAACGTGCGGCGCTCGCTCAGCACTGCGGCGTTCGCCATCGTCATCCTCGGCGTGCTCATCACGATCGCCAGCCTGGCCCTCGTCGTCGCGATCCAGACCGCGCGCGACCGGCGGCCGTTTCAGCCGCCGATGACAACCTGGTACGCGGCAATGCTGTTCGCGGTGGTGCCGTTGCGCAACGCGCTACCCGGCTCGCCGCCGTTCGGCAGCTGGGTCGACATCACCGTCGTCATCTGGGTGCTGGTGGCGCTGGCGGTCTCGATGATGCTCTACATCGGCTGCTGGTGGCGGCATTTGAAACCGCCGCCCGCGCCCGCGCCGGCGCAACCGGCGCCAACACCGGCGGAACCGGCCCCCGCGCCCGCGAAGTAGCCGGACGCCGGCGGCGTGTTTGCCGCCGAAGCCCTCCGGCGCCGCGCCGCGCGTGCGAAGGTTGAGGGGTGGCGCATCCATCGGTTCGCTCCCGCGCGCGCAGCATGACGCTGGCGGTGTGGCATTACGTCACGAGCGCGCCGCTGACCTATGGCTGGCTGCTGGTGCTGATGATCACGACGATCATCCAGACCCATCTCACCGGCCGGGAACTGCATTCGGTACTCCTGCACCGCTCCACCAACATTCACGAATTGGGCAGGGATCCGCTCGACGTCCTGTTCTCCAGCCTGCTGTGGATCGACGGCAAGAACTTCGAGCCCTACCTGCTGCTGTTCACCCTGTTCCTCGCGCCGGCCGAACACTGGCTGGGCCAGCTGCGCTGGCTCACTGTGGGATTGAGTTCGCACATCCTGGCCACCTACATCAGCGAAGGCATCCTGTACTTCGCGATCGAGGAACACGACGTGTCGCAACGGCTGGTGCACGCCCGCGACATCGGGGTGAGCTATTTCCTGGTGGGCGTGATGGCCGTGCTGACCTATCACATCGCCCGGCCGTGGCGCTGGGGCTATCTCGGGGTGCTGTTCGTCATCTTCGGTTTCCCGCTGATCACCATGGGCAACGAGCTGAACTTCACCGCGATCGGGCACTTCACCTCGATCCTCATCGGCCTGTGCTTCTACCCGATGACGCGCACGCGCTCCAAGGGCAGCCGGCAGTTGAGTCCGGCGCGCCTGCGGGCCATCGTGCGCCGCCGCGTGCCGCCGGCCACCCCGAGCTGATGTCGGCACCGGCCAGGAACGAAAAACCGTGCGCGCCAAGCGCCCGCGACGCTGCCACGTAATCTGGCTCTGATGCGGCATTACTACTCGGTAGACGCGATCCGCCAGGCCGAAGCGCCACTGCTGGCCAGCCTGCCCGACGGCGCCTTGATGCGGCGCGCGGCCTATGGGCTGGCGACCGAGATCATCGGTGAGTTAGCGGCGCGCACCGGCGGGGTAACCGGGCGGCGTGTGTGCGCGGTCGTCGGCTCCGGAGACAACGGCGGAGACGCGTTGTGGGCGGCCACCTTCCTGCGCCGGCGCGGCGCGGCCGCCGACGCTATCCTGCTCAACCCGGAGCGCACCCACCGCAAGGGCCTGGCGGCGTTCCGGCAAGCCGGCGGTCGCATCGTCGAAACCGTCTCACCGACAACCGATCTCGTCATCGACGGGGTGGTGGGCATCTCCGGCTCGGGGGCGTTGCGGCCCGCCGCCGCCGAGGTGTTCGCCGCCGTCGACGATGCCGGGATCCCGGTGATCGCCGTCGACATCCCCAGCGGCATCGACGCGGCCACCGGCGCGATCACCGGTCCCGCCGTGCGCGCCGCGCTGACCGTCACCTTCGGCGGCCTCAAACCCGTGCACGCGCTGGGCGATTGCGGTCGGGTGAAGCTGATCGACATCGGGCTCGACCTGCCCGACACCGACCTGGTGGGGTTCGAGGCCGCCGACGTGGCCGCCCGCTGGCCGGTGCCCGGGCCCCACGACGACAAGTACTCCCAGGGCGTCACCGGCGTGATGGCCGGCTCGTCGACGTATCCGGGCGCCGCCGTGCTGTGCACCGGCGCCGCCGTCGCCGCCACCTCGGGCATGGTCCGCTACGCGGGCAGCGCGCACCGCGAGGTGCTCGCGCACTGGCCGGAGGTGATCGCCTCGCCCACCCCCGCCTCGGCCGGGCGGGTGCAGTCCTGGATCGTCGGCCCGGGACTGGGCACCGACGACGTCGGGGCGGCGGCGCTGTGGTTCGCGCTGGAAACCGACCTGCCGGTGATCGTGGACGCCGACGGGCTGACCATCCTGGCCGCGCACCCCGAGTTGGTGGCCAACCGCGCGGCGCCGACGGTGCTGACGCCGCATGCGGGTGAATTCGCGCGGCTGGCGGGTAACCCGCCCGGTGATGACCGGGTGGGCGCGTGCCGCAAGCTGGCCGACGCTTTCGGCGCCACCGTGCTGCTCAAGGGCAACGTCACCGTCATCGCCGATCCGGGCGGCCCGGTGTATCTCAATCCGGCCGGGCAGTCCTGGGCGTCCACCGCCGGCTCCGGTGACGTGTTGTCCGGGATGATCGGCGCGCTGCTGGCCGCCGGGCTGCCGGCGGTCGAGGCGGCCGCCGCCGCGGCCTTCGTGCACGCGCGCGCGGCGGCCCTGTCGGCCGCCGACCCGGGCCCCGGCGACGCGCCCACCTCGGCATCGCGGATGGTGCCGCACATCAGAGCCGCCCTGGCCGCCCTATAGAGAGGATTCGTTGTGCCCCAACACCCGTCCATGCCCGCCCACTCGATCGCGCCCGCCTACACCGGTCGCCTGTTCACCGCGCCGGTGCCGGCGCTGCGGATGCCCGACGAGTCGATGGATCCCGACGCCGCCTACCGCTTCATCCATGACGAGCTGATGCTCGACGGCAGCTCTCGGCTGAACCTGGCCACCTTCGTCACGACGTGGATGGATCCCCAGGCCGGGCGGTTGATGGCCGAGACGTTCGACAAGAACATGATCGACAAGGACGAATACCCGGCCACCGCCGCGATCGAGCAGCGCTGCGTCTGCATGGTGGCCGACCTGTTCCACGCCGACGGGCTGCGCGACGACGACCCGTCCAGCGCGTGTGGCGTGTCCACCATCGGATCCAGCGAGGCCGTCATGCTCGGCGGGCTGGCCATGAAGTGGCGCTGGCGCGAGAAGGTCGGCAAAGACTGGAAGGGCCGCACCCCGAACCTGGTGATGGGCTCCAACGTCCAGGTGGTCTGGGAGAAGTTCTGCCGCTACTTCGACGTCGAACCGCGCTACCTGCCGATGGAGGAGGGGCGCTACGTCATCACGCCCGAGCAGGTCGTCGACGCCGTCGACGAGGACACCATCGGCGTGGTGGCGATTTTGGGCACCACCTACACCGGCGAGCTGGAGCCCATCGCCGAGATCTGCGCGGCCCTTGACAAGCTGGCCGCCGGCGGCGGGGTGGACGTCCCGGTGCACGTCGACGCGGCCAGCGGCGGGTTCGTCGTGCCGTTCCTGCACCCCGAGCTGAAGTGGGACTTCCGGCTGCCGCGGGTGGTGTCGATCAACGTCAGCGGTCACAAGTACGGCCTGACCTACCCCGGCGTCGGGTTCGTGGTGTGGCGCAGCAAGGAGTACCTGCCCGAAGACCTGGTGTTCCACGTCAATTACCTGGGCGGCGACATGCCGACCTTCACGCTGAACTTCTCCCGCCCCGGCAACCAGGTCGTCGGGCAGTACTACAACTTCCTGCGGCTCGGGCGCGAGGGCTACACGCAGGTGATGCAGACGCTGTCGTCGACCGCGCGCTGGCTCGGTGAGCAGCTGCGGGTTGGAGACCACTGCGAGCTGATCTCGGACGGCTCGGCGATCCCGGTGGTCAGCTTCCGGCTGCAGCGCGGTCTGGGCTACACCGAGTTCGACGTCTCCCACGAGCTGCGCGGATATGGCTGGCAGGTGCCCGCCTACACGATGCCCGACAACGCCACCGACATCTCGGTGCTGCGCATCGTGGTCCGCGAGGGCCTGTCCGCCGACCTGGCCCGGGCCCTGCACGACGACGCCCGCACCGCGCTGGCGTCGCTGGACAAGCTCAAGCCGGCCGGGCACTACAGCGCCGAGCACTTCGCGCACTGAAAGCCTGCCGCCGAACGTCGACTTCTTGGGCCAACCAGGGCGGAATTCCGCAGGACAGGTCGACGTTCGACGGCCCATTCGCACGGTCTGGGAGAATGGCGGTCGTGTCCGCAACGCCGATATCCCTGACACCGGGGCTCCTCGCCGAGGCCCTGGTGGACCTGGGCGCGATTGAGCACAACGTGCGATTGCTGCGCGAACAGGCCGGCGGCGCCCAGGTGATGGCCGTGGTCAAGGCCGACGGCTACGGCCACGGGGCTACCCCGTCGGCGCGCGCCGCGCTGGCCGCGGGGGCCACCGAATTGGGCGTCGCCACCGCCGCCGAGGCCCTGGCGCTGCGCGCCGACGGGATCACCGCGCCGGTGCTGGCCTGGTTGCATCCGCCCGGCATCGACTTCGGGCCCGCGCTGCTGGCCGACGTGCAGATCGCCGTGTCGTCGCAGCGCCAGCTCGACGAGGTGGTGGACGCGGCGCGCCGCACCGGACGGACCGCGACCGTCACCGTCAAGGTGGACACCGGGCTGAACCGCAACGGGGTGCCGCCCGGGCAATACCCCGGGATGCTGACCGCGCTGGGCCGGGCCGTCGCCGAGGAGGCCATCGTGCTGCGCGGCGTGATGTCGCACATGGTGTACGCCGATGAGCCCGCCAATCCCGTGAACAACCTTCAGGCCCAACGCTTCAGCGACATGCTGGCGCAGGCGCGCGAGAAGGGCGTGCGGTTCGACGTGGCGCACCTGTCGAATTCGTCGGCCACCATGTCCCGTCCCGACCTGGCCTTCGACATGGTGCGCCCCGGCATCGCGATCTACGGGCTGAGCCCGGTGCCCGAGCGCGGCGACATGGGTTTGATACCGGCGATGACGGTGAAATGCGCTGTGGCGCTGGTGAAGTCGATCCGCGCCGGGGAGAGCGTGTCCTACGGCCACACCTGGACCGCGCGGCGCGACACCACCCTCGCGCTGCTGCCCGTCGGCTACGCCGACGGCGTCTTCCGGTCGCTGGGCGGGCGGCTCGAGGTGCTGATCAACGGCAGCCGCAGGCCGGGCGTCGGGCGCATCTGCATGGACCAGTTCGTCGTCGATCTCGGTCCTGGACCCATTGACGTGGCCGAAGGGGACGAGGCGATCCTGTTCGGGTCCGGCGCAAACGGTGAACCCACCGCGCAGGACTGGGCCGACCTGGTCGGCACCATCCACTACGAAGTCGTGACCAGCCCCCGCGGGCGAATCACCAGGACCTACCGCGAGGCGCGAACCGTTGAGTCCTGAGGAATCCCGCAGGCGCCGCAGGGGCAGGGCCTGGCTCGCGGGAGGCGCGGGGGTGACGGCCGTCGCCACCATCATCGGCGCGTCCGCCCGCCGGTCGATGACCCAGCGCGCCGCGGCCGAAGACCCTTATGCGAACGAGGATTTCAACCGGCTCGAGGACGATGCCGGCGTGGTGGTGACCACACCCGACGGGGTTCCGCTGGCCGTGCGCGATACCGGTCCGGCCGATGCGCCGCTGACCCTGGTGTTCGTCCACGGCTTCTGCCTGCAGATGGGAGCCTTCCATTTTCAGCGCACCCGACTGCCCGATCAGTTGGGCCCCGACGTGCGGATGGTCTTCTATGACCAGCGCGGCCACGGCAGATCCGGCGAGGCCGATCCGGAGACCTACACGCTGACCCAACTCGGCAGGGACCTGCAGACCGTGCTGAACGTGGTGGCGCCGCGCGGCATGATCGTGCTGGTGGGACACTCGATGGGCGGCATGACGGTGTTGTCCCACGCCCGTCAGTTCCCCGAGCAGTACGGACGCCGAATCGTGGGTGCCGCGCTGATTTCGTCTGCGGCCGAAGGTGTTTCCCGCTCCCCGCTGGGTGAGATCCTGAAAAACCCCGCGCTGGAAGCGGTTCGGGTGGCCGCCCGGTCCGCGCCCAAGCTGATGCACCGGGGCCGCAACGTGTCGCGATCGCTGATCGGCCCGGTGCTGCGGGCCGCCTCCTACAGCGACCTGCAGGTCAGCCGCAGCCTGGACGCCTTCTCGCAGCGGATGATGAACAGCACCCCGATCCCCACCATGGTCGGCTTTTTGGACGCGCTGGAAAAGCATGACGAAACCGCCGGGCTGTGGACGCTGCTGCGGGTCCCGACGCTGATCGCGTGCGGTGACCACGACCTGCTCACCCCCGACGAATATTCCCGGAGGATGGCCGCCAGCCTGCCGCAGTCCGAGCTCGTCATCGTCGTCGGCGCCAGCCACCTGGCGCTGCTGGACAAGCCCGACGCCATCAACGGGGGACTGGTCCGACTGGTCAGGCGGGCCACCCCGAGCAAGGCCGCGCTGCGCATGCGGCGGATGCGAGAAAGGTTGCGGCGCCGTGGCTGAAGGTGGCGGCGGCACCGCGACCTGCGACCGGGTCGAGGACACCATGGCGCTGGGGTCGCGGCTGGGCAGACAGCTGCGGGCGGGTGACGTGGTGGTGCTCACCGGCCCGCTCGGGGCGGGGAAGACCGTGCTGGCCAAGGGAATTGCCGCGGCCATGGATGTCGACGGACCGGTCACCTCACCGTCCTACGTGTTGGCGCGCGTGCATCCGGCGCGGCGCCCGGGCGCCCCCACCATGATTCACGTCGACATGTACCGGCTGCTCGACCACACCGGCAACCAGGGCGCCGATCTGCTCGGTGAACTCGATTCACTGGACTTGGACAGCGATCTCGAGGACGCTGTCGTCGTGGTGGAATGGGGCGAGGGCCTGGTCGAGCGGCTCGCCGAGCGGCATCTGGACATCCGGCTCGAGCGCGTCACCGGATCCGACGTGCGAATCGCCACCTGGCGGTGGGCCGACAACGCTGGCAACGCCGACGATGGGGGCGATCCGTGACCATCGTCCTCGCCCTCGACACCTCCACCCCGGCGGTGACGGCCGGCATCGTGCGGCGTGACGACCTGAGCGTGCTCGCCGAGCGGGTCACCGTCGACGCCCGGGCCCACGCCGAACGCCTCACCCCCAATGTGATTGCCGCCCTGGCCGATTCGAAGCTGACGATGGCCGACCTGGATGCCGTCGTGGTGGGCTGCGGCCCGGGGCCGTTCACCGGCCTGCGGGCCGGGATGGCCACCGCCGCCGCCTACGGGCACGCGCTGGGCATCCCGGTGCACGGGGTGTGCAGCCTGGACGCCATCGGTGTGCGCACCATCGGGGAAACCTTGGTGGTCACCGACGCCCGCCGGCGCGAGGTCTATTGGGCCCGCTACCGCGACGGCGTGCGCACCCACGGCCCGGCGGTCAACGCCCCGGCGGACGTCGATCCGGGCGCCGCGGCGGTCGTTGCCGGCTCACCCGACCACGCCCGCCTGTTCGGCCTGCCGGTCTGCGAGCCGAGCTGCCCGACGCCGACCGGATTGGTTGGCGCCGTGACTGATTGGTCCGCCGACCCCGAGCCGCTGGTGGCCCTGTACCTGCGTCGGCCGGACGCCACACCGTTGGCGGCGCGGCGATGACGGCCCACAGCGAGCCCTTGACCGTCGGCGGCCTGACCCGGGCGGACGCCCAGCGGTGCGCGGAGCTGGAGGCGCAGCTGTTCGACGGCGACGACCCCTGGCCCGCGGCGGCGTTCCACCGCGAATTGGCCAGTGCCCACAACCATTACGTGGGCGCGCGGGTGGGCGAGACGCTGGTCGGCTACGCCGGCATTTCCCGGTTGGGCCGCACCCCGCCCTACGAATACGAGGTGCACACCATCGGCGTGGATCCGGCGTATCAGGGTCGGGGCATCGGCCGCCGGCTGCTCGACGAGCTGCTGACCTTCGCCGACGGCGGCGCGGTGTACCTGGAAGTCCGCACCGACAACGAGGCCGCCATCGGGCTGTATGCCAGCGTTGGGTTCGAGCGAATCGGCCTGCGCCGCCGCTATTACCGGGTGAGCGGCGCGGACGCCTACACCATGCGGCGGGAGCCCACATGAGCACCATCCTCGCGATCGAAACCTCGTGCGACGAAACGGGAGTCGGCATCGCACGACTGGGCGCCGACGGCACCGTGACGCTGCTGGCCGACGAGGTGGCGTCCAGCGTCGACGAACACGTGCGATTCGGCGGCGTGGTCCCCGAGATCGCCTCGCGCGCACATCTGGAGGCGTTGGGCCCCGCTATGCGCCGCGCGCTGTCGACCGCCGGGCTGGACAAGCCCGACGTCGTCGCGGCCACCATCGGTCCCGGGCTGGCCGGCGCCCTGCTGGTGGGAATCGCTGCGGCCAAAGCGTATTCGGCCGCCTGGGGGGTGCCCTTCTACGCGGTGAACCACCTGGGTGGGCATCTGGCCGCCGACGTCTACGAGCACGGGCCGTTGCCCGAGTGCGTGGCGCTGCTGGTCTCCGGCGGCCACACCCACCTGCTGCACGTGCGCTCGCTCGGCGAGCCGATCGTCGAGCTGGGCAGCACCGTCGACGACGCCGCGGGCGAGGCCTACGACAAGGTGGCCAGGCTGCTGGGGCTGGGCTATCCGGGCGGCCGGGTGCTCGACGACCTGGCCCGCAGCGGTGATCGCGACGCCATCGCGTTTCCGCGCGGCATGACCGGGCCGCGCGACGACCCGTACGCGTTCAGCTTCTCCGGCCTCAAGACGGCCGTCGCGCGTTATCTGGAAAGCCACCCCGACGCGGTGAACGCCGATATCGCGGCCGGATTCCAGGAAGCCGTCGCCGACGTGCTGACCAAGAAGGCGGTGCGCGCGGCCACCGAGCTCGGCGTGAAGACCCTGCTGATCGGGGGCGGCGTGGCCGCCAATTCGCGGCTGCGCGAGCTGGCGGAGCAGCGCTGCGCCGAGGCGGGCCTGACGCTGCGCATCCCCAGGCCGCGGCTGTGCACCGACAACGGCGCGATGATCGCCTCGTTCGCCGCGCACCTGGTGGCCGCGGGTGCGGCGCCCTCGCCGTTGGACGCGCCCAGCGACCCGGGACTGCCGGTGGTAAAAGCGCAGGTGAGCTGATGTTCGCTGAGCGCGGACGCGACGACACTGGAGAAGCAACGGGGGGCCCTTGAGTGCTAGCACTCGCATGTATAGAGTGCTAGGTGGCAATCGGCCAAGCCCTGTGTCGGCACCCGCGACGACGGCGCTCGGGCGCGGACGAATGCCGAACACCTGATAACTCGGAAGGTGCGGGGTCAACCCGTGTCGGCCGTCAACTCCGGTCCGGGCGCGTCCCGGACCCGACCCAAACAGTGGAGGGCTCCAATCGTGGCGAAGGTGAACATCAAGCCACTCGAGGACAAGATTCTCGTGCAGGCCAACGAGGCCGAGACCACGACCGCGTCCGGTCTGGTCATTCCCGACACCGCCAAGGAGAAGCCGCAGGAAGGCACCGTCGTCGCAGTCGGCCCCGGCCGGTGGGACGAAGACGGGGAGAAGCGCATCCCGCTGGACGTCTCGGAAGGCGACACCGTCATCTACAGCAAGTACGGCGGCACCGAGATCAAGTACAACGGCGAGGAGTACCTGATCCTGTCGGCACGCGACGTGCTGGCTGTCGTCTCCAAGTAAGAACCGTGTTCCGCCCCGGCGATCCCCGCGTCCTGCGCGGGTGATTTCCGGGGCGGCATGCGTTTTGGGGCTAGTGGCGATCACAAGCGCGGCGAAGCCGGGCGAAGCGGGTCGCCGCCATTCAAACAAGGAGCCTGATGAGCAAGATCATTGAGTACGACGAGACCGCGCGTCGCGCCATCGAGGCGGGCGTGAACACGCTCGCCGACGCGGTGCGGGTGACGCTCGGTCCGCGCGGCCGGCATGTGGTGCTGGCCAAGGCATTCGGTGGCCCCGCGGTCACCAACGACGGCGTGACCGTCGCGCGTGAGATCGACCTGGAAGACCCGTTCGAGAACCTGGGCGCCCAGCTGGTGAAGTCGGTGGCCACCAAGACCAACGACGTCGCCGGCGACGGCACCACGACGGCGACCGTGCTGGCGCAGGCGCTGGTCAAGGGCGGCCTGCGGTTGGTCGCGGCCGGCGCCAACCCCATCGAATTGGGCGCGGGAATCAGCAAGGCCGCCGACGCGGTGTCCGAGGCCCTGCTGGCCGCGGCCACCCCGGTCTCCGGCAAGGACGCGATCGCGCAGGTGGCGACCGTGTCCTCCCGCGACCAACTGCTGGGTGAGCTGGTCGGCGAGGCGATGACCAAGGTCGGCACCGACGGCGTGGTCAGTGTCGAAGAATCCTCGACGCTGAGCACCGAGCTCGAGTTCACCGAGGGCGTCGGTTTCGACAAGGGCTTCCTGTCGGCGTATTTCGTCACCGACTTCGACGCCCAGCAGGCCGTGCTGGACGACCCGGTGATCCTGTTGCACCAGGACAAGATCAGCTCGCTGCCCGACCTGCTGCCGATGCTGGAGAAGGTCGCCGAATCCGGCAAGCCGCTGCTGATCATCGCCGAGGACATCGAGGGCGAGGCACTGGCCACCCTGGTCGTCAACTCCATCCGCAAGACGCTGCGGGCCGTCGCGGTCAAGGCGCCGTTCTTCGGTGACCGCCGCAAGGCGTTCCTGGAGGATCTGGCGATCGTGACCGGCGGCCAGGTGATCAACCCCGACGCGGGCCTGTTGCTGCGCGAGGTCGGCACGGACGTGCTCGGCTCGGCTCGCCGCGTGGTGGTCAGCAAGGACGACACCGTCATCGTCGACGGCGGCGGCACCAAGGACGCCGTGGCCAACCGCATCAAGCAGCTGCGCGCCGAGATCGAGGCGAGCGACTCCGACTGGGACCGCGAGAAGCTGCAGGAACGGCTGGCCAAGTTGGCCGGCGGCGTGGCCGTGATCCAGGTGGGAGCCGCGACCGAGACCGCGCTGAAGGAACGCAAGGAGAGCGTCGAGGATGCCGTCGCGGCGGCCAAGGCCGCGGTCGAGGAGGGCATCGTCGCCGGCGGCGGCTCGGCGCTGCTGCAGACCCGGGCGGCGCTGGACACGCTGCGCGGCTCGCTGAGCGGCGACCAGGCGCTGGGCGTCAACGTGTTCTCCGAGGCGCTGGCGGCGCCACTGTATTGGATCGCCACCAACGCCGGGCTCGACGGCGCGGTCGCGGTGCACAAGGTGACCGAGCTGCCCAACGGGCACGGGCTCAACGCGGACAAGCTGACCTACGGCGACCTGATCGCCGACGGCGTCATCGACCCGGTCAAGGTCACCCGTTCGGCGGTGCTCAACGCGGCCTCGGTGGCCCGGATGGTGCTGACCACCGAGACCGCGGTGGTCGACAAGCCGGCCGAGGAGGCCGACGACCACGGCCACGGTCATCACCACCATCACTGAGTGAGCGACGACAAGCGCCCCCGGCCGCATGGCCGGGGGCGCTTGTTTGTTTGCTGACCCCGCCCGCGATCCGCGGTTGAGCGTCTACGGTCGCGGCATGGACCGCATCTGGCAGTGGGCGTGGGATCGGTACAAGACGCGCTACTCGTGGGCGGTCTACGCCGTCGGACTCCCCATGATGCTGTGGACCTACCTGTTCTGGTTGTACTTGATCGTCGCCGTGCAGGGATCCGGTCGCTACGTCGAGACGGCTGTCCTCGCCCTTATCGCCGCACCCGTGGCGTGGTACGTGACAGTGCTTCCCGGCGCGGGTCTCGGGCGCCTGGTGCAGCGGTGGGCGGGCGGTCACGATGTCGACCGGGTGAGCGCACTGGACGCCACCTACGCCTGGGCGCGCGGGACGGTCGTTCGGGCGGTGGCTTTCAACGCTGTGTGGACCGGGCTGTGGTCCATCGTTGCTGCCGCTGTTGCCGGGGCGACGTGGTCGCAACGCGTCCAGTACGGCGTCGTGGGCACCTTGATGGGGACGGCCGTGATGATGAGTGGAGTGCACGGCACGGCGGAAGCGGCGGCGCGGCCGGCCAGAATGGCGATCGTCGGTGGCACGCCGGTCGGTGACGACCTGCCGCGCTCCCGGCCGACTTTCGCCTTTTGGTCGAGCGCGGCCCTGCTGGCGAGTTCGTTTCTGTTCGCCGTTGACGGCACCATGTTGGTGGCCGCATTCCGCTGGGCGCGTGAGCAACCGGTGCTCTTTGCCGGTATCGGGTGCGCGTTGGTGCTCGCATTCGGGATGCCGATGACCGTTGGTGCTGCACTCGCGCCGTCCTTGAGGCCGATTCGCGATCTGGCCGAGGGGACGAAACGCGTTGCGGCGGGCGATTACAGCCGGCGTCTGCCCGTGGTCCAGGACGACGACCTCGGCGCGCTGGCAGCGTCGTTCAACCGAATGCAGGCGGGTTTGGCCGAGCGGCAACGACTTCAGAGCGCGTTCGGCACCTACGTCGACCCCATCCTGGCCGCGCGGTTACTGCAGCAGGGCGACGACGTGTTCAGCGGGGAGCGTCGCGAGGTGTCGGTGATGTTCGTCGACATCCGCGATTTCACCCCATTCGCCGAGGCGAACTCCGCCGAGGACACGGTCGCCCGACTCAACGCCCTTTTCCACATCGTGGTGCCGGCCGTGGTCGACGCCGGGGGACACGTGAACAAGTTCCTGGGGGACGGGGCGCTGGCCGTGTTCGGTGCTCCCAACGAGCTCGCCGATCATGCCGATGCCGCGGTGAACACAGCCGTGCTGATCCACCGCCGCGTGGCCGAGCGATTCGGCGGTGAGCTTCGCATCGGCATCGGGATCAACACCGGCAAGGTGATCGCCGGAACCATCGGTGGTGGAGGCAAACTCGAATTCACGCTCATCGGCGACGCGGTGAACGTCGCGGCCCGCGTCGAGCAGCTCACCAAGACCATCGGGGACGCGATCCTGCTGACCCACCAGACCGTCAACGCGCTGCGTTCCCGACCAATCGGGCTGAGGGACAGGGGGTTTCACGCCCTGAAGGGAAAGTCGGCCGAGGTACAGGTGTTTGGCATCGGGCCGACGCCCGCGGATCGCTTCGCCTGAATCTCCGCCGCGACGGCGCACACGAATGGGTCGGCGCGGACGTCACGGACGGTGTCGATGTCGTAGGGTGCAACCGTAGCCCACTCCACGAGGAGTCCCGCCCATGACGCAAGTGATGCAGACCCAGGTGTGTGTCGCCGGCGGCGGTCCCGCCGGCATGGTCCATGCCCTGCTGCTCGCCCGCGCCGGAATCCGGGTTGTCGTGTTGGAAAAGCACAACGACTTCCTGCGCGACTTCCGCGGCGACACCGTGCATCCGAGCACCCTGCGGATCATGGATGAGCTGGGGTTCATCGACGAGTTCCTGCGGCTACCGCACACCAAGATCGACCGCGTCGCCTTCGACACTGACGGCTCGATTCGCACCTTCGGCAACTTCAAGGTGCTCAAGCGGCTCGGGTTCCGGCAGCCCTATATCGCCATGATGCCGCAGTGGGACTTTCTCGACTTCCTCGCCGAAAAGGCTTCTGCCTACCCCGAATTCACGTTGGTTCGCAATGCCGAGGTCACCGACGTGATCGTCGAGGGCGACCGGGTGGCCGGGGTGCGCACGCCGAACCTGGAGGTGCGCGCCCAGCTGGTGATAGCCGCAGATGGACGCAAGTCCGCGGTGCGCGCCGCGGCGGGGCTGCAGACCGCCGCGGCGCACTCCCCGATGGACGTGCTGTGGTTCCGCCTGAAATGGCGCCCGGGCGACCCCGAGGAACTATTCGCGGTGCTGCGCAAGGGCCTGATGATGGCGATGATTTATCGCGGCGATTACTGGCAGATCGCCTATCTGATGCCGAAGGGATCGAACCCGCGGGAGGGATCCCTAGAGGAGTTCAAGGAGCGGATCGTGACCGCGCAACCGCGGCTGCGCGAACACGTCAACGACCTGACTTCGTGGGAAGACACCAGCCAACTCGACGTCCGGGTGGACCGCCTCGCGACGTGGTGGCGCACCGGCCTGCTGTGCATCGGCGATGCGGCGCACGCCATGTCGCCGGCCGGCGGGGTCGGCATCAACCTCGCCGTGGCCGACGCGGTCGCCGCCGCCAACGCCCTGTGCGCACCGCTCCGCGAAGGACGACTGACCGACCAAGACCTCGCGAAAGTGCAGCGGCGCCGCGAGCTACCAACCCGGATCGTCCAGGCGTTCCAGGTGCTGATGCAAGACAACGCGATCGCGCCCAACCTGAGCGGTGACCTATCCCCGATCCGCGTCCCCAAGATCGTGGGAATGGGTCCGCTGCAAGCGATTCCGCCGATCTTCGTCGGGCGCGGTTTCCGTCCCGAGCACGTCCGCACCCCCGACGCCCACGCGGTGTAGGCCCTCAGAGGCCGGCGATCACGATCACGACGCCGGCCAAGATCGCCAGGGACAGGGATATCAGCAAAAAGCTGACGAACCCCTCTTTGCCGACCGAGGACTCGTGGTCGCCGGTCGCAATCGGCGCGAATCGGCGGCCGGCACCCCACGCCGCCGCGAGCAGCGTCGCCAACCAGTTCGCGTAGCCGGCGTAGGCGACCAGTGCGACCGCCGCGATCCCCCACGCGGGGGACAGGTGAAGGTGCGGCCACAGCAGGCCGAGCACCACCAGGAAGATGCCGTTGAGCAACGCCTCGAGGTGGCTCGACAGCGCCATGCGCGGATTCTTCAGTGCGGGCACGGCCAGCCCGGTGAGCAGCCCGAGCAGGAACAGGACCAGCCCGAGCGCGAACAGCAGCGTCTGCATGTCAGCACACTAGGGGCGGCAGACCGGGCGCGCCCCGAAATGCTCGTTTTTGGGTGACCGCGGCCGCCGCGCTACCCGCCCTCGGGTAGGCGATGCGAAACACCCCCGGTCCCTTGCGGATCGGGGGTGTTCCTTTCGCGGTGGCTTGGGCGTCAGCGCCCGGGCGGATAGGTGGGCGGCGTCGTCACCGTGGTGGTCGGCATGGATGTCGTGAGGGTCGGGGTGCTGCTGGTGACCGTGACGGTGCTGGTGCTCGTGCTGGTGGACGCCGGCGGCACGACGGTGGTGGTGGTGCTGGTCGTGACGCTGGTGGTCGACGAGGTCGTGGTCGCCGCCGACGCCGCGATCACCCCGCAGGCCAGCCGCTTGCCCGAGTCGGCGGTGGGGGCGGTGGTGCCCAGATTATCCGCGGTCTGGTGGATGATCAGCGCGGTACCCGCGCTGTTTCTCAGGTCGGCGGAGGTGAACGCGTTGCTGGTGGTGACCAGTTTCGCCGAGCCGTCCGAGCGCACCTGCAAGGCGGTCAGGTCGCCGCTGGCGGGGTAGCTCGTGTGGTTGGCCGCCTGGTAAACGCTTCCGGCGGAGTCGAAGTCCCCGCTCGAGCCGCCGTTCGGCGCAGCCGAATTGGCCTCACATTTGCCCACCGCATGGATTTGCAGGCCGTGGAAACCGGGGCTGAGTACCTGGTTGGGACCGGCTTCCACGGTCACCGTCGCATAGCCGTTGGCGAATTCGAAGGTGGCGTTGGCGACCGGACTGCCGTCGGCGGTCTTCAGCTGGGTGGTCAGCCGCTCCGCTCCCGGGGTCGAGCTGGTCGAGGTGCTGGGCTGGCTGCCTTGCTGGTTTGAGCATGCGGCTAGCGGCGCCACGGTCGCGGTCAGCGCCGCGACCGCAAAGCATGCGGCCTTGTTCATTTGCGGTGCCTACCCACATTGGCCCGCGACGAAACGGCCTACTCGGCGGGCTTGCGCACCTCGTTGGCCAGGTCGCGGTAGTCCCACACCAGGTCGACCACCTCGTGCGCGGCCCGACCCGCCGCGCCGGCGACCAGCCCCACGATCCGCCCGAGATGCGTCGCCGTCGTGTTCACCGCCTCAAAGACGTTGTTAATAGCGCGATCTGACACGGTGTCGGCCATCTGCGTTCCCCTCCGTTCGGCGTCCCCGGTGACCAAGCCTACCGGCCCAGCGAGCTCAGCAGGGCCTTGCGGCTGCGAACGCGGAACCTGTTGATGGGGGATCGATGCAGCCGGGTGATGCGTTCGACCATCCGGTTGCCCAGCGCGTCGAGCATGTCCTCACTCAAATCTATTGGGGCCGGACATAAGTCGCGCTCTTCTTCGCTGGCGTGGGCGTCCAGGACCGTGACGAACGACCGCCACTCGTCGGCGTATTCGGGCGCCGTGGGCGACGTGCGCAGCAGCACCGCCAGTTGGTCCCACACCTGT
The DNA here is from genome assembly GCF_003284935.1 of Mycobacterium colombiense. Classification (GTDB taxonomy): domain Bacteria; phylum Actinomycetota; class Actinomycetes; order Mycobacteriales; family Mycobacteriaceae; genus Mycobacterium; species Mycobacterium arosiense_A. Next base: position 2,220 of record NZ_QMEV01000071.1, on the reverse strand, counting down.
CGGTGCTCGGCATGGGCGATGGCAACCAATGTGCTGGCCTCCGATACGGCCGGGTAGAACAGGTCGTCCTCGATGCGCATGTGGATGTCCAGCTCGATCAGCAGTTCATCGAGCGCGTCCTGCCGCTCGTCGCTATCCGCCGGCATCTCGGTGATCTTCGCGCACAGACCGCGCAGGACCCGGTGGTGCTCGAAAAGCACCTCGTAGGCGTTCATTTCGCCACCCCGCGCACCTCGACGAGCCCGTCGCGAATCCGCGCCGGGTAATGCGGCAGCGCCGCCGTAGCCGGTCCGCGCAGCACATCGCCCGACCCGCACGCGAATCGGGAACCGTGCCAGGGGCATACGATTCGGCCGCGGTCGATCCACCCGTCGCTCATCGGCGCGCCGAGGTGCGGGCAGTGCTCGCCGACCGCGATCACCTGGCCGTCGTCCCGATACAGCACCACGCCGACGCCGTTGACCGCGACGCGCTGCGGTTGGCCGTCCAGCGCGGCCGCCGGCAGCACCGGCAGCCAGCGGTCGCCGCCCAACCGGTCGCCGGACCGGTCCACGCCGAGGCCCGCGCCGAATACCAAGGCTCCGCCGAGATAGCCGCTGCCCAGGGTGAGGCCGTAGCCCAGCGCGCTGCTCGCCATCGCGCGACGGTGCCGGCCGCGGCGCCGGTCCCGGTACGACGCCGCATACAGTCCGGTGGCGAGCGCGTTCAGCGCGCCATGCACGAGGCCGATCCGGCGCGACTGCTCGTGGGTGTGCTGCCAGTCCGTCACGCCGGTCGCGGCGGCGCCGACGCTGCCCGCGAGCGCGACACCCAACGCGAAGCGGGACCCGTCCCGCAGTCCGGCGGGGCTGCCGGGCAGCAGGCCGGCCGCGTCCATGACGAGCGTCGTCGCCACCGCGCCGGTCGGCACCGAGGTGAGTGCGGGGTGCAGCGGATGGCCGAGCCAGGTGCCGTGCAGCGCGTTGCTGATTCGATCGCGGTTGCGGCCCATGGCGGCGAACGCGAAGGTGAGCGCGTGCTCGAGCCGGTAGCCGGGCCGATCCAGCCACGTTTGCCGGCCCAAAGTCGTCCGAACGCTGACCCCGGCCGTGCGGATCCGATCGTCGAAATGCTGCCACCGTTTCGCCATGGCGTCCTCCGGTGTAGGCGAGAGCCGGCGTGACGCAACGGGCTCGACGCCGCGTCGACTAGGACGCGACCAAACCGGCCCGGTCCATGACTAGGACACGGGTTGGCCCCGGGGATCGTTCAACCGCGGGCGAATGGGGGACTAGGCCGAACGGCGGATGGTGCGCCCGCGGCCGATGTCGCCCTTGAGCAGCAGGTCGCGCTCGGACTCGGACAGCCCGCCCCAAACCCCGTAGGGCTCACCGACTTCGAGGGCGTGCGAGCGGCACTCCTGGATCACCGGGCACTGCCGGCACATTTCTTTCGCGCGCTGCTCGCGTTGCATGCGGGCCCGGCCACGCTCACCATCGGGGTGGAAGAACATCGACGAGTCAACGCCGCGGCATAAGCCCTGCAGTTGCCAATTCCAGATGTCGGCGTTGGGTCCAGGTAGCTGCTCCGGCTGTGGCATTGGTTCGTTCCCTCTCTGCACCGCCCGCTCGAGGTCAGGTTCGTGAAAGCGGTTGGGTGCAACTTAAATTAAGTGGAGTGGAGTCCCCGATGACTACCCGTCATGCGTAGACGTTAGGGGCGACGGTGAATTTCCGTCAATAGCCACTTAGCCCGACAAAGTATGTGCGCGTTAGAGCGGAATTAACTTTGCGTTCATCTCGATTGAAAATGCGAAACCTATGCCGTGCTACCAGGCGGTTGGCCGAAACGAGATTGCCCAGCTCAGCGCGCGGGAGGGGGATAAGGCGAATTTATCCATGGGCTATAGTGATTAACGGTTCGGTAACATGAAGACCACAAACTGTTTACTACATCATTGTGATTGAAACTCGTCACACTTCCTTGATTGGGCGGCGGCTGGCCGACGCCGCCTTCGGGGACCGCCCCGCCGACTGGCCGCTGCCGTCGGCGACGACCCCGGACCAGCTGTGGCTGCGCGCCGTGGCGGCCGGGGGACAGGGTCGCTATGGCGCCGCCTACCGCGACCTCGCGGTGCTGCGGCGCACCGCGCCGACCGGCCGCCTGGCGTCGTTGGGGCTGAGCACCCAGGCCTCGTTCCTGCGTCAGCTCGGTTGGCACAGCGTGGCGCGGGGCTGGGAC
>NZ_QMEV01000070.1 GCF_003284935.1 Mycobacterium colombiense | reverse complement strand
GGGCGGCAGGCATCTGGGCTTCGCCAAGGCCCTGGTCCACGAGATGCCGCACACGCTGGCGGCGCTGGAGTGCGGCGTCCTGTCGGAGTGGCGGGCCACGCTGATCGTGCGCGAAAGCGCATGCCTGGACGTCGAAGACCGCCGCGCCCTGGACTCGGAGATGTGCGCCGACACGACCGCCCTGACCGGCATGGGCGATGCGCGCGTCGCCGCGACCGCCAAGGCGATCGCCTACCGGCTCGATCCGCATGCCGTCGTCGAACGGGCGGCCAAGGCCGAGGACGACCGGACGGTCACCATCCGGCCAGCGCCGGACACGATGACCTATCTCACCGCGTTATTGCCCGTGGCTCAGGGGGTTTCGGTGTATGCCGCGCTGCGCCGCGAAGCAGACACCTGCGGCGACGGGCGGCCGCGCGGGCAAGTAATGGCGGACACGCTGGTGGAAAGGGTCACCGGGCGCTGCGCGACGGTCCCCACGCCGGTCGCGGTCAACCTGGTGCTGTCCGACGAAACGCTGCTCGGCGGCGACGGTGCGCCGGCCGACGTGTGCGGCTACGGTCCCATCCCCGCCGCGGTTGCGCGCAGCATGGTCGCGCGGGCCGCCACCGACGACCGTTCGCGAGCGACCCTGCGCAGGCTCTACACGCATCCTCCAGCCGGGGCGCTGGTGACCATGGAGTCGCGGGCACGACTGTTTCCGCGCGGCCTGGCCGCGTTCATCGGGCTGCGCGATCAACGCTGCCGCACTCCCTACTGCGACGCGCCGATCCGGCACCGCGACCACGCGCGACCGTGGGCAGACGGAGGCGCGACCACCGCGGACAACGGCCTGGGCCTGTGCGAGCGCTGCAACTACGTCAAGGAGAACGCGGGGTGGGCGGTAAGCACCGGCGTCGACGAAAACCACACGCACATAGCGCTTTTCACAACGCCAACCGGAAAAACCTACCGGTCCGCGGCCCCGCCGCGCGGCCCCACGATCACCGTGAGCAAGCTGGAAATCCGCGCGGGCGTCGCGCTCGCGCGACATGCCGCCTGACGCTCAATAGTGGTAGGTGTCCGACGGCGCCGGCGAATGATCCCGTTCTTCGTCGTCGAACTCCGACGGTTCGATGCCGTACGCCCGGGCAAGCTCGAGGATTTTGGTGGCCCGGGCGATGCGCGGCAGGTCCGAGCCGTTGCGGATCTCTCCCCCGTCGCGTTCGAACTCCGCGAAAAACTCCTTGGCCCAAGATATTTCGTCGTGCGAGGGTGACAGGCCCTCGTTCACCACGGCGCACTGGTCCGGGGTCAGGCAGATCTTGCCGGTCATCCCGAATTCCACGGAGACGGCCGTGGCCTCGATTAGCTTCAACGCGTTGGAGCCGATCGTGGGCCCGTCGATGGCGCTGGGCAGGCTGGCCGCCTTGGCCGCGATCGTGAATCGCGACCGCGCATACGCCAACGTGCCCGGGTCCTCCCCGAAGCCGGTGTCGCGGCGGAAATCGCCGATGCCGAAGGCGAGCCGGAAAGTGCCCTTGGCCGCGGCGATCTCGGTGATGCGCTCCAGGCCGCGGGCCGTTTCCACCAGCGCGACGATCGGCACGTTGGGCAGCCGTTGCGCGGTCTCGGTGACGTGGTCCACCGATTCGACCATCGCCAGCATCACCCCGCCGACCGGCGTACCAGCCAGGGCGGCGAGGTCGTCCGCCCACCACGGAGTGCCGAAGCCGTTGATGCGGACCCAGTCGGTGTTCCCGGCGTTCAGCCACCGCACCACGTTCTCCCGGGCGGCGTGCTTGTCCTTGGGCGCGACGGCGTCCTCGATGTCGAGCACGACGATGTCGGCGCGCGAGTGCGCCGCGGACTGGAATCGGTCGTCGTGCGCGCCGTTGACCAGCAGCCAACTTCGGGCCAGAACGGGGTCGATGCGGAAGCCGATGCCGTCGTCGGACTCCGGCGCGCTGCTGTTGACCTGCTCGTACATTCCCCAACCGTAGCGATATCGCCGACGGCTCGGCCGCCCGACCGAGTGCGAACTCGGGCCGGACGGCCGCGCCGTCTGATCGGATGTGCGAACTAGTTGATGCCGACGACCTCTTGCGCGATCGCGGCGACTCGCGTTTGGGCAGCTGAGACGACCCGCTGGCGATTCTTGTTCGCTTCCTCGTAGGCGATGATCGCCCGGACGTCGCTCGCGCTGGTGAGGTCCTTGACCGCGGCGGCGGCCTCGTTGACGTTGAGCTCGTCGTAGTCGGCGATGGGCAACTCGTCGGCGTCGAGGACGCCCACGGCCGCGCGTGCCGAATGCAGGGCATCGGCGGTCTGCCGGGCCCCCTCGTTCCGGGTGACCCTTTCGGCCGCCTCGAGCGCGGCGTTGCGGGATGCGGCGAGGGCTTTCGTCGCCACGTCACCGGCGTGCGCGCCCCGGCCCACCAGGTCATTGAACGCCGGCCGCGCGGAACGCAGCGCGTCCGCGGCGCGGTCGAGCCCGCGGGTCGACCACTCGACAGGCAGGTTGAACAGTTTCACCGCGGTGCCGGTCGCGGCCTGCAAGGGTGTGCGTCGCAGCGCGGCCGGCCCGCCGAGGGCGTCCTCGGCAAGCACCGTCGTCAGCCAGGCGACGGTCGCCGAGTGGGCGGTGATCAGCCGCGTCGCCAAGCTTTCAATGTCGGGGAGTTCGGCGGCGACGGCCAGCGCCTTGAGGTAGCGGGAGCGGTCCAGCAGCTGGTTTTCCAGCGCCAGATCGCCCAACAGCGCCTCGTCGAACGGCTGAGCCTGCTCGGTCAAGGCCTTCACCGCCGCGGCGGCGCGGCCCAGGAACGGGCCCACCAGATCGGGGAAGCCGCCGAGTTCCCGGATCGCCTTTTCAATGGCCTCGGACCGCTCGCGCCCGTTCGAGGCGTTCTGCGTCAGCTCGCGCTGCACCGCTTCGGTGCGCGCCTGCGCAATGCGGGTTTCGGCGACCTGGATCTCGGTGTTCGTCAGCTGGTGCAGCGCGCGCAGCTGGGCCAGTACCGTGGTCTTGTCCGATGAAGTCATGAAGATTTTGCCTCCTGCGTTGATTGCTGGGTCGGCACGGGAGCGCCTTGTTTCTGCGGCTACCCACTCGCCGGGGGCGCTCAACATCGGCGGCGGACGTGTGACACATCTCGCTTTTTTCGCAGGATGCCAGGCGGGCCGCGGCTCGCCGAGGCGGTGGCCAGCAAACGAAAGAGGCTCTTCGCCGAGTTTGGGAACGGTGGGCCGGGGTAGACCCGCTCTTGCCACGTGCGGCCATCGGCCATGCGTCGCTTCTCGCGGAGACTAGAGCACCCTGGTCCCAAAATGCGTGTCGATCAGCTCTTTCTGCTCGACCAGCAAACTCACTAGGAGTCAATATGCGTAAGACCATTGCAGTCGTTTCAGCCACCGGGGCGCTGTTGTTCGGTGGAGCAGGCGTCGCCAATGCCGCCGCACCCGGCGCTCCTGCGCCGTCGTCCACCACAACGACGTTGGCGGACAACAACAATGACCAGCAGCACAGCGACCACACCGGGCTGTGGGGCCTGGTTGGCCTCCTGGGCCTGGGCGGACTCGCCGGACTGATGCGTCGCAAGGACACTGCGGCCCGCCCCGGCGTCGGGCCGGCTACGACCACCCGCGACCGCGGCGTCTGACCCACCGCGCTCCCCCAGATCCCCGTCGGGCGCAGCCCGGCCGACGGGGATCTGGGCACCCGCACACTGGCGCCCAAACATCCTGTACCGCAAGGCATCTCGCTTGCCGGCCGGGCGACGCAGCTCGTCGTCCACGCCGACGCGTCGTTTGGCGGTTTGTGCAGCGGGTATGCCCTCGATCAAGCCGCACACAGCCCAACGTGCGTTTCCCACACTCCCATCACAGGAGGTATCGGCGATGGCCGAGATGATCATTCAGTCGCCCGACGAAGTCGTCGCGTTCCTGAAAGCCCAGCACAACCTCATCGAGGACATGTTCGACCAGGTGCTGCACGCTACGGATCCGAAAGCGCGTGAAGAGCCGTTTGCCACCTTGCGCCAGTTGCTGGCGGTCCATGAAACCGCCGAGGAGATGGTGGTGCATCCGCGTGTGCGGCGGGAGGACGACGCCGGCGACGCGATCGTCGACGCCCGTCTGCAGGAAGAGCACGAAGCCAAGGAGCTGCTCTCCCGGGTGGAGAAGCTCGATATCACCTCCCAGGAATTCATCGACGAACTCCGCAAGCTGCGCGAAGCCGTACTCGAGCATGCCCGCCAAGAGGAGAGCGACGAATTCCCCGTGCTGGAGCGCGAAGTCGACGCCGACGATCTCAAGCGGATGGGCGCGGCGGTGCGCGCGGCCGAAGCCATCGCTCCTACGCGTCCGCACCCCGGCGTGGAATCGGCGAAGCTGAACTTCGCGCTCGGGCCGTTCGCGTCCATGCTCGACCGCGCCCGTGACCTCATCGGGAAAGCGCTCGGATAGCGCTCCGGGGTTTCCGTAGGCTCGATGAGATGAGCGTTGCCCCGGATACCACCGTCGCCCTTCAGGATCGATTCTTCCGCGAGTTGCCGGAGATGGCGGTTCGCTGGCAGGCGGAGGCGTTTCCCGAGCTGCGGCTGCTGGCGCTCAATGAGCCGCTCGCCGCCACGCTGGGTCTCGACGCCGGCTGGCTGCGCGGCCCCGAAGGGTTGCGCTTTCTGGTGGGCAATGCGCTGCCCGACGGCGCCGCTCCGGTGGCGCAGGCCTACGCCGGACACCAGTTCGGCGGCTTTGTTCCGCGGCTGGGCGATGGGCGCGCGCTGTTGCTCGGCGAATTGGTCGACGGCGACGGACGGCTGCGCGATGTCCACCTGAAAGGCTCCGGCGCCACCCCGTTCGCCCGCGGCGGTGACGGCCTGGCCGCGGTGGGGCCGATGCTGCGCGAATACATCGTCAGCGAGGCGATGCATGCCCTGGGCGTGCCGACGACGCGGTCGCTGGCGGTGGTGGCTACCGGGCGTCCGGTCCATCGCGAAGAAACGCTGCCGGGGGCGGTGCTCACCCGGGTGGCCAGCAGCCATCTGCGGGTGGGCAGCTTCCAATTCGCCGCATCCACCGGCAACGAGGACCTGCTGCGCCGCCTCGCCGACCACGCGATCGCCCGCCACCATCCGGCTGCCGCCGAGGCGGACAATCCCTACCTCGCCCTGTTCGAAGCCGTGGTCGCCGTGCAGGCATCGCTGATTGCGCAATGGATGCTGATCGGGTTCGTCCACGGGGTGATGAACACCGACAACACCACCATCTCGGGCGAAACGATCGACTACGGGCCGTGCGCCTTCATGGAGGCCTACGACCCCGACACCGTCTTCAGTTCGATCGACTTCTGGGGACGCTATGCCTACGGCAATCAACCGGTGATTGCCGGATGGAACCTCGCCCGGTTCGCCGAGACGCTGCTGCCGCTGTTCTCGGACAACACCGAGGAGGCGATCGCGCTCGCGGAGGCATCGTTCGGGATATTCAACACCCGCTACGACGCGGTGTGGTCCGACGGCATGCGCGCCAAGCTCGGCCTGCCCGCCGAGATCGACGCCGACTTCGCCACGGTGTTGGTCGAGGAATTGCTGCTTCTGCTCAAGCAAAATCACGTCGACTACACCTCGTTCTTCCGCCGGCTCAGCCACGCCGCGCGAGGAGATGCCAAGTCCGACGCCGAACCCGTCCGCGGGTTGTTCGCCGATCTCGCCGGTTTCGACGCCTGGTTGACGCGGTGGCGCGCGCTAGGTCCCGACGGCGACGCGATGGATCGCGTCAATCCGATCTACATTCCGCGCAACCACCTGGTCGAGGAGGCGCTGGCCGCCGCGACGGCCGGCGAGCTCGGCCCGCTGGAACAACTGCTCGCCGCCGTCAGCCAGCCCTATGCCGAACGGCCGGGCCTCGAACGCTACGCCACTCCGGCTCCCGAGGACTTCGGTAAATACCAAACCTTCTGCGGGACTTGACTTTACGAGAGCTTGGCGAGCTCGGTTCGCAGCCCGTCCAGGCGTTGTAGCGTCTGATCGCGAGGCTCCGTCGGCAAATCCACCAAGAGATGCTCCAATCCCAGGTCGCCATAAGCCTCGAGGTTTTTCGCCGTCGGTTCGCCACCGTGGAAGTGGATCACCGGCACGTCCTGGCCGGCCACCTCGCGCAGCTGCTCGAGCGGAGCCGCCAATTCCTTTGCCGAAGGCGTCATCGACAGCCACCCCGCCTTCAGCCGGGCGATGCGCTTGAACGCCGCGGGCCCTCCGCCCAGATAGAGCGGCGGATAGGGCTTCTGCACCGGCTTGGGCCAGCTGTAGATCGGGTCGAAGTTCACGAATTCGCCATGGAACTCCGCTTTTTCATGTGTCCAGATTTCGATCATCGCTTCGAGCCGCTCGTCAACGACCCGTCCGCGCACCGAGGGATCCACCCCGTGATTGGCGATTTCCTCGCGCAACCAGCCGACGCCCACACCGAAACGAAAACGTCCGTGCGACACCAGATCCAGCGACGCCACCTCCTTGGCCGCGTGGATCGGATCGCGCTGGGGTACCAGGGCGATGCCTGTGCCCAGGACAAGTCGCTCGGTGGCGGCCGCCGCGGCAGTCAGCGCCACGAACGGATCGAGCGTGCGGTAGTACTTCGGCGGAATCGGCCCACCGCCGGGGTACGGGGTCTTCGCGTCGACCGGGATGTGCGAGTGCTCGGCGAGGAAGAATGATTCAAATCCACGCTCCTCGAGCGCCTTGCCCAGATCCACGGGACCAACGCCGTCGTCCGTAACGAAAGTCAGCACACCGAAACCCATGACGCATAGTGAACCGCATCAGCGCACGGTTGTCAGCGCTACGTCGTTCCGGCGATCGGGTATGTCAGCTCACGGCGCTGGTGGTTCGATCTCCGCGCGTGTGGCCGCACGGGTCCTCGGGCGCACCGCGCCCCAGATGCCGGCGGCCACGCCGACCGCGGCGCCGCCGAGGCCGATGATCTGCTGCGAGGGCTTCAGCTCGCCGTGCACGCTCAGCCCGCCGACCAGGTCGGCCACGTCGGCACCGGCGGAGGCCAGAAACCAGCCGCGCGTGTTCTTACCGCGCAGCGCGGCCCCGGCGAGCAGGACACCGATCAGCGCGTCGCGATAGCCCATCGAGCGCAACAACAGCTGCGCTGTGGGCGTTGGCTCTTCCGGGTCGCCCCACAGCTTGTTCGCCCGGAGGGGATCGACGAGGAAGGAGACGCCAGAGGCGAGACGGATGGTGCCCGCAAGGAGGCCGAACCGGTCGATTGACATGGTTGTTGAGCCTAGGAGCAAACCGTCCCGTCGTGCACGCATTCCGTCCGCAAGTCGCTCACGACGCGGGGCAGGAATCGGCGATCTGCAACGACGCCGGCCACAGCACTGTGGCCGCCCCGAAGGCCACGGCGTCCGCGCCGGTGGGCGACACGGCTTCTATCCGCGCCTGGATTCGCTGGGTCTGTTCGGGGTGAAACATGGTCCACGCGAACCCAATACACAGATATGGGATGGTCAGCCATACGACCAGCTCGATCAGCGCGCCGACGCTGACCTTGTGTCCGAGGATGCGCCGGACCGGGGCCATCGCATGTTCGATTCCACCCATGACCGCACTCCCAGCTACCGCAGCACCAGTTTGAGAGCGTAGTCGACGACGGCGTCGAGATCACTGCCCAAATGCCCGGCGAGCCACTGCTGAGCAAGCTCGGCCATGGCACCCGTGTACAGCGCGGCGGCGACCTCCGCGGCCACCGGATCGGAATCCGGATTGAGGCGCCACCCTTCGGTCAACACGCCCTCGCGCAGCGTGTCCTGCGTCGCGCGACGGCGGGCGGCCAGCACGGGATTCGTGCGGGCATCGGTGAACAACACGCGGCCACGGCGCGGATCGGCCGACGAGAAGCCCAACACCGCGGCGATGCCGGCGCGGGTCCGGGCCCCCAGCGAATCCCCCGCCTCCGCGATGGCGGCCTCGATCACTTCGGTGAGCTGCTCGCTCACCCGGTCGTAGACCGCGCCGAGCAGATCGTCGGTGTCGCCGAAGCTTTCGTAGAAGTACCGCGTGTTCAGCCCGCATTCCCGGCACACCGAGCGCACCGAGACGGCCGCCTCTCCCCCGCTGCCGAACAGGCGATAGGCGGCCTCGACCAGCAGCGCACGACGCTCGGCGCGGCGGTCCTTGAGCGGTATACCGGCCCACCGGGTGGGACTCGACATCCCTACAGCGTAAGTCGAGAGGGCCCGGGTCTTGTCACACCTGTAGCCAAAACTTATTCTGGTTACAGTCGTGACCAGAATGTCGAGGAGCGCGCCGTGTTTCTGCCACACCAGATCGTCGGGCAGCTGATCAACAAGAAATTGGACGACAACATGCGGCGGTATTTCTTCCGCGGCATGGAGTTCGCCACCCCCGTGGGCGATCCGGGTTGGTTCGGTCCCGACAGCGCCGTGTGGCGGGTGCACTCGCACCTGCCCGCGCTGATCTTCGGCCTGCAATGCGCCGCGTTCATGGAGACCCTGGACCCCTCGATCTATTGGATGGGCATGCATCACTCGCGCCTGATCAAGCGCGACAGCAACGGCAACCCGATATCGCACGTGCCCCACATCGATCCGGAGGGCGCCGCGACACGCCTCGGCCACTCGGTGGCCTTCTTCATCGGCACGGCATACGGCTCGACGGAAACCGCTGAGCGCCTGGCGAAATCGGTGCGCGCGATGCACCACACCATCAAGGGCACCCGCCCCGACGGCGCACGCTACGACGCCGACGACCCCGAATGGCTGCGATGGAACTATGCGACGGTGGTCTGGGGTCTGGCCACCGCGCACGAGCTCTATCACCCAATGCCCTTGCGCGGCAAGAAACTCGACCGCTATTACGGCGAGTTCGTCCGGGTTGGGCACGCCCTGGGCGGCACCGATCTCCCGACCACCAAGGCCGAAACGCTCGAGTGCCTGGAATCGTACTTGCCGAAACTAGCTGTCACACATGGCAAAGCGATGGGAACCGGCCCCAACGTCGCCATGCCGCAGGCGGCCGTCGATTGGGCCATTCGCGACACCATGCCGAAATGGGCCAAGCAGATGCTGCAGCACCGCGACTGCAACATCGTCGAACGCACCGCCCGTCGCACCGCGGTGTGGTCGATCATCAACGGGATCAACGCCGCGTCCGGTCCGGCCCCGGAGTTTCAGCAGGCCCAGGCCAGGGTCAAGGGCGGCACCACGGTCCCGCACACCCTGCCGACCTACGTGCTCGGCAGCGATCGGGTTCGCAGCCGCTCCGAGGTGGAGCGCAGTTTCCAGTCGGTGTAGCCCACACTGGGGACATCTCACAAAGTCCCCGGCCCAAACGTCTACTCAGCGTGATAGCCAAACGCCCCTTCGAGGCGGTGGTCGTCGACCACGGTCCCGCCGTATTGCGGGTGTGTCGCGCCATCGTCGGGCCGGTCGACGCCGACGACGCCTGGTCGGAGACGTTCTTGTCCGCATTGCGCGGCTACCCGGACCTGCCCGCCGACGCCAACGTCGAGGCCTGGCTGGTCACCATCGCGCACCGCAACGCCATCGACGTCACCCGGGCCAGGGCGCGGCGCGCGGTGCCGACCGATCGGGTGCCCGAGACCGCCGGACCGGCGGACCCCGGCAATAACGATGACCTCGTCGACGCGCTGGCAAGGCTGCCGGCCAAGCAGAAACAGGCCGTGGCCTACCACTATCTGGCCGGCCTGCCCTACGCCGAGATCGCCGCCATCCTCGGCGGGAGCGCGGACGCCGCCCGACGCGCCACCGCCGACGGCATCGCCACCCTCAGAAGCACGTACCCCGGCATCGCCGCCGGCACCACCGGGACAGGAGAACGCCGATGACCAACGATCACGACATGGCCCGCGAGCTGGCGCAGAGCACCGACGCCACCGCCGCCGACCTCGACGCGCTGCACGCCAGGCTTGCCACGGCCGCCCAACACGAGGGCATCCTCGACATCGCCTACCGCCTCGTCGACAGCCCGGTCGGCGCCCTGCTCATCGCGGCTACCGAGCTCGGCCTCGTGCGCGTCGCCTACGCCAGCGAGGGGCACGACGCCGTGCTGCAGGGCCTCGCCGACCGGATCAGCCCCCGCATTCTGCTCGCGCCGGCCCGGCTCGACACGGCGGCACGGCAACTCGACGAGTACTTCGCCGCCAAGCGCCACGACTTCAGCGTGCCGCTGGACTGGCGGCTCTCGGCCGGATTCCGCAACACGGTGCTCCGTCGTCTGCCCGAGATCGGCTACGGCCACACCGCGAGCTATGCCGCGGTGGCCCGGCTGGCGGGCAACCCCAACGCGGTGCGTGCCGTCGGCAGTGCCTGCGCCACCAATCCGCTACCGGTCGTGGTTCCCTGCCACCGCGTGGTGCGCAGCGACGGCGCCCTGGGCGGCTATCTCGGTGGTGTGGAAGCCAAACGCATCCTGCTCACCCTCGAGGCCGCGGCCTGAGCGGAATCCGGGCGAATCCCATTGCCGCGCAACGCATACCGGCCGCGTCGACGGTTAAGCGGCGCCCGGGGTGAGCGGCGGAAGGGCGACGACCGGCGACGGCTGCGCCGTCGGCGCCTGGTTGACACGTTGTCCCAGGTGCTGCGGGCAGTAGGCGCTCGCCGCGATCATGGTGAACTGCGCGGCGCCGTCCACCGTGAACCCCGGATTGCTCGACGACACGCTCTTGATGACGTCGACCTGGGGACTGCCCTCGTCCATCAGCTCACAGGCCCTTTTGCCCACCCCGACGGCGGCGGCGGGATCCTGATAGGTGATGCCCGCCTGGTTGAGCGCGGCGATGAAGCTCGCATCCGGTCCCGAAGTCCCGATCGGATCGGCGTAGGCGGGCGCGGCCGCGCCGATGAGGGCGGCGGAGCCCGCAAGCACTACCAGCATTCGCATCGCTTCATCCTCATATAGATCGGCGGCATTGTCCTGCCGAGCCCTTCCGCCCGCGCATAACCGCGGTAAACGTGCAAGTCGAGCCGTCGGGTGGCGATCGCGCAGGAATCCTGGCGGCCGCCCTCAATGTGGTACACAGTGGCTATGTCCGCGCTGCCCCCTCAGCATCGTTGAGAGCCCGGCGTGCACGACGATCGACTTCTGACTCCCGGCCGGACCTGCTGGCGCCTGGCGCGCGCCGACCAGTTCGCCCCCATCATCGACGCGGCCGACTACTTCAAGCACGTCAAGGCGGCGATGCTGCGCGCCCGTCATCGAATCGTGCTGATCGGCTGGGATTTCGACTCGCGGGTGACGTTCGAGCGGGGTGAGAAGACCCTCCCCGGGCCAAATCAGTTGGGCGCGTTCCTTTATTGGATGGTGTGGAAACGCCCCGGCCTGGACATCTACGTGCTGAAGTCCAATCTGCGGTTGCTGCCGGCCTTCGATGGGCTGTGGTTTGCGCTCACCCCGGTGTCGCTGCTCAACCAGATCAGCAGCAGGCGGCTGCACTTCGCCATCGACGGCGCGCACCCGATCGGCTCCGTGCACCACCAGAAGCTCGTGGTCATCGACGATGCCGTGGCCTTCTGCGCCGGTATCGATCTCACCCTCGAACGGTGGGACACCCGTGCCCATGAGCATGACAATCGCCAGCGGCGCACGGCGGGACGCGGCTATGGGCCGCGACACGACGTCGGGCTGGCGGTTGACGGCGCGGCGGCGCGGGCGCTGGGCGAACAAGCGCTGGCGCGGTGGGAGACGGCGACCAAACAGTCGCTGAGCCAGGTCGAGGCCAAGCACAGCGCCTGGCCCAGCAAGCTGCGGCCGACCCTGCACCACGTGGACGTCGGGATCGCACGCACCGTGCCGGAGCTCCTGGATCGTGCGGAGGTCCGGGAGGTCGAGGCGCTCAACCTGGCCGCGATCGCTGCGGCTCGACGCACCGTCTATGTGGAGAACCAATACCTGGCGTCCCGGACCATCGTCGAGGCGCTGGCCGCACGGCTGCGCGAGGACGACGGACCCGACATCGTCATCGTGCTGGCCCGCAGGGGCAACAATCCGCTCGAGCGCGGAACGATGGACAGCGCCCGGCACCGCCTCATCCAGCTGCTGTGGGAGGCCGACGAGCACGGCCGGCTGGGCATTTACTGGCCGGTGACCGACGGCGGTGCACCGATCTACGTCCACTCGAAGGTCATGGTGGTCGACGATCGGCTGCTGCGCATCGGCTCGTCGAATTTCAACAACCGGTCGATGGGTTTCGACAGCGAGTGCGACGTGGCCGTCGAGGCGCAGCCCGCCGAACCGGAACACGACGGCCTGCGCCGCGAAATCGCCTCGTTCCGAGACGAATTGGTGGCCGAGCACCTAGGCGTTTCGGTGGATGAGTTGAAAGAGGCGATCGCAGAACAGCGCTCGGCCTTCAAGGCGATCGAGGCGCTTCGGGGAGATGGCAAGACGCTGCGGCCATTCACCGAGCGCACCGTGGCCGATGAGGCAGGTCCACTGGCCGAGAACGATCTGATGGATCCGGACCACGTTCCACGGTCGCTGACCCGTAGCGTGCAGCGGTTCATCACCGGCCTTCGGGGCTGACGAGTCGGCGATTCGGGGTGTGGGTCGACGCGAAATCGGCTTAGTGTGGGCAGAAGTGCCAGTGGACTAAGGACGAGCACCGATGAGCATCGACGACGAACCCGCCACCACGCTGGAGGATCTGCGCGGCGATCTGGCGCAGCGGTACAGGAGGACGCCAACCGGCGGAAGTTCGGTCGACAGCGCGATCGCCGAGGCGGACATGGCGGCGCTGGACCGCGACGGTTACGTCGTCTGGGAGAACCTGATCACCGCCGAGCAGTGCTCGCAGATCCGGGAAGCGGTGCGCCCCTGGCTCGGGCACACCGGGCGCAACTCGTTCGAGGGCCTGCGCACCCAGCGCATCTACAGCGTGCTGAGCAGGACCCGGGTGTGCGATCCCCTTGTCGATCACCCCCGGGTGCTGGCGGCGCTCGACCGGTTGCTGATGCCCAACTACCTGCTGTCGGCGTTGCAAGCCATCAATATTCAGCCCGGTGAGGCCGCGCAACTGGCGCACCACGACGACGGCTTCTATCCGATTCCGCGCCCCCGCGCACCGTTGGCGGCCGCGACGATCTGGGCGATCGACGACTTCACCGCCGACAACGGAGCCACGGTCCTCTACCCGGGCAGTCATCGCTGGGGCAAGCGCCGGCCGGGCCCCGGCGACGAGGCTCTGCCGGTCGTCATGCCCGCGGGCTCGTGCGTCTTGTTCGTGGGCACGCTGTGGCACGGCGGCGGGGCGAACGACACCGACGGTGAGCGGCTCGCCGTCACCGCGCAGTACTGCCAGCCGTGGCTGCGCCCGATGGAAGCCTTCACCTTGTCGGTGTCGCGCGAAATCGCGCGAACCGTTTCCGACGACATCCGCCGAATGCTCGGCTACAGCATCCACCCGCCGTTCGTCGGCAACGTCGACGGCCTGCATCCGTTGCGGCTCTTGGAGATTGAGCCGCAGCAGTAGCGAGCCTCCGGTCGGGAGACGAGGCGCTCGGCAGTCCCCCGGTTTGAAACGCCGTTACCAGGCTATTCTCAGTTCTGTCATGACGCGTCGAGCGGGGCCGCCCGGCGACCAAGAATCGGATTCAACGACGGCCGAGCCCCGGAATCGCTTGCACCGCAACCACAGGATCGTGGCCGGTGCCAAGGTGCTGGCCGCACTCATATCACTGGTGGTGGTCGCCGTCATCGGCATCGCTTGGCACGCGTACCGCAGCGCCTCGGCGGGCATCACCAAATCCGAGGCGCTGGCCGGTGAACCCGCATCGACCGGAAGTGACCAGAACATTCTGATCATGGGTCTGGATAGCCGGCGCGACCAGCACGGCAGGCCGCTGCCGCCCGACGTCTACGACGCGCTGCACGCGGGCAACGAGGATTCCGCCGACGGGGATTCCGACGCGCTCATCGTCGTGCACCTGCCGGCCGGCGACGCGGCGGCCACGGCGATCTCGATCCCCCGCGACGACTATGTCGACTTGGCCGGATGCCCGACCTCGGATTGCCGCGGCAAGATCAAGGAGGCCTACAGCTACGCCTACCAACGGGTGATGGCGGGCCACACCTCCGCCGGCTCGCAACCCAGTACGACCCCGCTGCAAGGCCAGGACGCCGCGGCGAGGGAGCAGGCCGCGCGGGAGGCGGGCCGCAAGGCCGAGATCAGCACGGTCAAGAGCCTTCTGCAGATCCCGATCGACCACTTCGTGGAAGTCACCTTGGCCGGGTTCTTCGAAATCGCCCGGGTGGTGGAACCGATCACGGTGTGCCTCAACGAGGATACTTCGGACCGCTACTACTCCGGCGCGGACTTTCACAAGGGCATGCAGCAGATCGGCGCGGGCCAGGCGATGGCCTTCGTTCGGCAACGCCGCGACCCCAACGACGCGGCGTTCACCGACCTCGATCGCAGCCGGCGCCAGCAGGCCTTCATCGTTTCGGTGGTCAGTGCCCTGCGCCGTGGTGGAGCGTTGTCGGACCCGACACGCCTGCGCGCCCTGTTGGACGTCGCCAAGCGGAACGTCGCCGTGGACGCCGATTTCGACTTCGACGATTTCGTGCGAAATGCGTTGACATTTCCCAACAGGCCGGTGGCGCTGTACACGTTGCCCGTCACCGGCTTCGGCGAAATCTCCAATGGCGCCTATGTGAACTTCATCGACGTACCCACCATCCGCTCGATCGTGCACAACCTGATCGGCACCGATTCGTCGGCAACACCGCCGACCGGCAGCGCCACCACAGCAGCGCAACCGGACAGCGACGCGCAGAGCACCGGGGGCAGCGTCGCACTCGACGTCGTCAACGCCTCGGGCCAGCAGGGCGAGGCCGCGAATCTCGAAAAGTCGTTATCCACCGGGATCTTCAGTGAGGGGAAGGTCAGCACCGCCGACGCCGTCTCCGAAACCAGCAGCATCATGTACGGGCCTGGAGCCAAGGTGGCGGGCACCGAACTCGCCGACCAGTACGACATCACCGCCATCGCATCCGACAGCATCGCGCGCAACACCGTGCAACTGACCGTCGGAACCGATTTCCGCAGGTTCGACCGCCACCGCACTTACTCGTCGGAATCACCGAGCGCGACGGCCACGGCGCCCGTCACCACGGTGCCGGCTACCGGCTCCGCCACGCAGGGACCCGCGGTCACCGACCTCTCACGCATGACAACCGATGGCATTCCCTGCGTGAAATGACCAGGGGTTAACGGGTTTTCCGCTGGGCGGGTGCCGAAGTCGTGGCCGTTGGCGCGGCGCCGTAGAGGTGCAGGGCCTGTGCGGCCGCGGTAGCCACCGCGCCCCGCAGATTCGAAATCGGCGGGCTGCCCCGTAGGTGGATCGAGTTCGAGAGCAGAATCACGTAGGTATCCGAGCCCTGGTCCATCCACACCGTGGTGCCGGTGAACCCGGTGTTGCCGAAGCTGCCGACGGGAAAGATCTTGCCGCGCGGCCTGGAGTAGGCCGTGTCGATGTCCCATCCGAAGCCGAACAGGCTCTGCCCATCGATCGCCGGATACTTCGGAGTATGAGCTTGCTGGGCGGCGCGGTTGGCCGCTTCGACTTGTTCTGCGGTATGGCCGGGCTGCTGCGGCGTCGTCATCAACTCGAGAGTCTCTGGCCGCAAAGGGAATTCACTCGGGCGGTCCGCCAACCGGTCGAGCAACGCCTGCGCAAAGACGCTGACATCGTGCGCCGTCGAGAACAGGCCGGCATTGCCGGCCACTCCCCCCATGCGGCGCGCCGTCGGATCGTGCACCGTACCCCGAAGCAGGGCAAAGAAATCCGGATTCTTGCCCGGGTCGTCTCTGCTCTCCTCGTCGCGCGCTGTCGGCGCGATGCGCGGCAGGAGGTTCGTGTTCCACGCCCCCTCGGGGCATGCCGGCGGCGCCGGCCCGTCTGTCGCGGGGGCCCAGGCGACCGCCGCCCCGCGCACCACATGCGGTCCGCACGCCTTGGCCGCGGGCAGATACCGGGTGTCTTGCAGGCCAAGCGGCGCAAAGACATTGCGCTCGACGTAGGTGTCCTCGGCCTCGCCGGTGGTCTTTTCCAAGAGCGCGCCCAGCAGGATGTAGTTGATGTCGGAGTAGCGGAAGAGCTCCCCCGGGCCCGACTGCAGCGGCGTGGTGAGGGCGCGATGAATGCCTTCCGCTTTGTCGGGTCCGCCCAGTCCCCACGGGTCTGCGAGGTTGACGTCGATCCCTTCGCCGGAGGTGTTGGTCAGCAGCATCCGAACCGTGACCTTGGCCCGCTGTGGGTCGTCCGTCGCGTTGAAGTCGGGCAGATACTTCTGCACCGGATCGTCGAACGCGATCTTGCCCTGTTCGTAGAGCTGCATGATGGCGACCGCCGTGGCGAGGCACTTGGTCAGCGACGCCATGTCGAAGATGGTGTCCTCGGTCATCGGCTCGGCGGGTGCGGGGGAACCATCCAGCCCCGGCTCGCCCGCGAGCTTGCGCGATCCGTAGGCCTGATGGAAGACGACCCTGCCGCCATGCCCGACCATCACCACGCCGCCGGGCAGCCCGTCCGCGGCGATCGCATCGTTCATCAGCTTGGACACGGCGGCGAACTCGGGCGCGGGGGCCGCAGCTGAGGTCTGCGCCGCCGGCGGCGGCGACGGCGCTGTTGGTGGGCGTTCGGTGACCGGTGTGTGTGCCGTGAACGCCCACGGCGAAGCCGCGATGAGCGCGAGCAACGCAATCGCGACCGCTGCCGTCTTGCGCAGCGAGGGCGGCCAGGGCTTCCACCTGCCACTGACTGTCGGCATATCGCAAGGGTAAGTCGACGGCCTGGCCGCCTGCAGTAGCGTTGGCGCCGGACCTGTCTCGCGACGCCCGGTCGCGACGGTCTTGTCGCGATGGAGCAAGCGGTGAGGACCCATCCACATTGATTGGCGGCAGGCGGTGGGTCGCCGTGCTGGCGGGCGCGTGGGCGGTTGGAGTGACCGTGACGCAATGCGCCGTCGCGCCGCCGCCCCCGCTGGCCGGATCGTCGCGCCCCACGTCCACCGCGCCGGGCCCGCCCGACCATGCCGACGTTCGACCGGTCACCGCCGCGGAGCTCGGCACGAGCTGGCGGCCGGGCTGCCCGGTGAGCCCTGCGCAGTTGCGGCGCGTCGGCGTCGACCACATCGGTTTCGACGGCCAGACCCACCGTGGCGAACTGATCGTGCACGAGGACGTGGTGCCGCAGGTCATCGCGATCTTCGCGCAGCTGTACCGGCTCGGCTTCCCCATCGAGAAGATCCGCACCGCGGACCGCTATCCGGCCGCCGACGACGAGCAATCCATGGAGGACAACAACACGTCGGCCTTCAACTGCCGAGGCATCCCGGGAAGCGAGCACTGGTCGCCGCACGCCTATGGTCGGGCCATCGACCTCAATCCGCTTCTCAACCCGTGCGTCTACGCCACCGGCGCTTTCCAACCGCACAACGCGGCGCAGTACCTGGACCGCGGCCGTAGCGACCCGGGACTCTTGCACGACGGCGACCCGGCCGTCCACGCCTTCACGGACGCCGGGTGGCGGTGGGGCGGCCACTGGGCGGCGCCCGTCGACTACCAGCACTTCGAGCGGCCCTGAGCCGGGCGTCCTGTAAGAATGGACGCATATGTCGCGCTCATTCGACGTCCTGACCGAGTCGCCCGCCACTGTCGAGCAGATCCATGCCGCGTTCGGCCGCGAGGACTATTGGCTGGCCCGCATCGCGGCCGGCGCCGCCCAGACCACACTGGATTCGCTGGAAGTCGACGACGACGGCGCGGTGACGGTGCGCACGACACAGCATCTGGGTCGTCAGCTGCTCCCCGGACTGGTCGCCAAGTTCGTCACCGGTGACGTGAGGATCGTGCAGACCGAGACGTGGCGGCCCGACGGCGACCGCCAGGTGCGCGGGCAGGTCAACGTCTCGGCGTCCGGCGGTTTGGGGTCCGGCCGCGCGGAAACCTGGCTGGCGCCGACGGATGACGGCGGCTCACAACTGCGCTCCGCCTTGCGAGTCGAGGTGAAGATCCCGCTGGTGGGCGGCAAGCTCGAAAAGTCGATTGGGGCCGGCCTGGTCGAGGGCATCCCCGAGATGCTGCGCTTCACCACCACGTGGATCATCCACAACACCTGAGGCGAGATTCGCTGTCGCGCGGCCCGCACGGACCTAGTCGGCGGTCCGAATGCGGCAAAGCCGCATCGCCGCGCCCGCGACGGCAGTACGCTCCCTGACCATGAACCCGAACGTGCCGCGCGGAACCATCCCCGCGGCGACGTAGTTGATCGTGCTGAATCAATCACGGGGACAGGGCTTTTCACTCGCCTTTACCACCGCATCCACCGTTGGGAGCCATCCATGATTCGCACGACCGTGTTCAAACCTGCGCTGGCTGCGGCCGCAGTCACCGGGCTGATTTCGCTTGCGCCGGCTGCCAGCGCCGACCCCGATCCCATCTCGGTCGGCGCCTACCTTCACACGCTGAACGTGCTGCATGTGCCGTATGACAACCCCGGGCGGATGGTCGATATCGGCAACAACGTCTGCCAGCAGGCGCGCGGGGGCACCGACTTCGACACCATCTATCCGACGGTTGCGGGCAACGGCTTCGCCTCGGTGCAGGCCGGACAGATCATGGGAGCTGCCGTCGGGACGTTCTGCCCCGATATGGAGGCCGCGTTCGACCGCTGGACCAACAGCTGAGGACGCGATCGCGTCAAGGCCCCTTCGAGCTGTCCTTCTCCACCCTGATCAGCGCCTTCTACGACACGGCCTGTCAGATCATCGTCGAGAACATCGCCAGAGCCGAGACCTAGCGTCCGCCGAAAATGAGAGACAATCGCTTCATGCCCAGCGAACCCGCACATCGACCGCCGGCCGCCCCTAAGCCGCCACGGGTGCAGGTCACGCCCGAGGACGTGGAACGGTATGCCGACGAGGACCAGGCGCGCGAGGCAGCCGACGAGCGCCGGCTGCGCGACGAGCAGCCGCCGCATCACCACTAGCCCCCAAACTGAGTAAGACTGGAGCCATGAGTCCTGCAGAAAAACTGTTCTCGCAGGTGCTGCGGTTGCACGACACGGTCTATCGCAAGACGAACGGCTGGATCGGTCACCGCACGCTGTGGATACCGAGCCTGCTATTGCATACCGTCGGCGCGAAGACCGGCAAGCAACGCACGACATCGCTGAGCTACGCCCGCGACGGGGACAATTACCTGGTGGTCGCCTCCAAAGGCGGTGCGCCCGAGTCCCCCGGCTGGTACCACAACCTGAAGGCCAATCCCGACGTCGAGATCAACGTCGGCCCAAGGCGTTTCGCCGTCACCGCACGACCGGTGCTGTCGGACGACCCGGACTATCCGCGGCTGTGGCAGATCGTCAACAAGAACAATCAGAACCGGTACAACGAATACCAGAAGAAGACGTCGCGACCCATCCCCGTCGTCGTCCTGGCGCCGAAACCTTGAACTGCAGCTGAACAAGCCGGTAACCGCCGGTGTGAGCGGACGCGCTTCCAGCGGCCGTCTTGCAGGAGTTCATGGCGGTCGTGCGAAGCTACGTCGTGTTCGATGGCCGGAACTAAGGAGAACGAGCAGTGAGAGCCCTCGTCGCGGGCGCCGCCGGGTTCCTGGGTTCCCACCTCTGCGATCGTCTTCGCCGCGACGGCATCGACGTCGTCGGACTCGACAACCTGTGCACCGGCCGGCGCGAGAACATCATGCACCTGGATGGCGATCCGGGCTTCAGTTTCGCGGAGCACGACATCACCCGGTCGGTGAACGAGGTCGTGTCGGGGCCACTGGATGTCATCTTCAATCTGGCCTGCCCCGCATCGCCGCGCGCCTACCAGCGGGATCCCCTGCTCACCCTGGAGACCAACTACGTCGGCACCAGGAACTTGCTGGAACTCGCGCGCGAACAGGGGGCGACGATTCTGCAGGCCTCCACCAGCGAGGTCTACGGAGACCCCACAGTCCATCCCCAGGTCGAGACCTACTGGGGCAACGCCAACTGCTTCGGCGTGCGGGCCTGCTACGAGGAAGGCAAGCGGGTCGCGGAGACGCTAATGCTCGAGTACGCGCGTCGCTACGGCCTGCGGATTAAGGTCGTCCGCATCTTCAATACGTACGGTCCGAGGATGGACCCCGAAGATGGCCGAATCATCTCGTCGTTCATCGTCCAGGCGCTGCGGGGCGAACCGATCACCGTCTTCGGGGACGGCAGCCAGACCCGTTCCTTTTGTTATGTCGACGATCTCGTCGACGGGCTTGTGACAATGGCGGCGAGCGCAGCTTCGTTCACCGGACCCGTCAACCTCGGTAGCCCAGCCGAAGTCACCGTCCTCGAAACCGCGAGCATGATCAAGGAAATGACCGGATCCCCCTCGGCGACGGTCTTCGAGCCACTGCCGCCGGACGACCCGAAGCAACGTCGGCCTGACATCACCCTCGCCGAGTCCAGCCTCGGTTGGGTCCCGAGAGTCTCCTTCGAAGAAGGGGTCGAGCGGACGATCCAATACTTCACGGGTGTCATCGGAAGTGGCTCCCAAGGGGGCGTCCAGCGGTGAAGTTCGTGCTGGCAACCTTGGGAACCCGGGGTGATGTCGAGCCGTGCGCCACCATCGGCCGGGAGCTGCAACGCCGAGGTCACGATGTCACCATGGCCGTGCCGCCTAACTACGTTGGCTTCGTCGAATCGGCGGGGCTCGCTGCGGTCCCCCACGGCCCGGATCAGGTGGAGCAGAACGCGAGAATCGCACGAAAATACGGGGAGACGCCGAACCCGGTCTTTATGGCGTGGGTGATTTCAGAGGATCTCAAACGACTCTGGCCGCAGCTGGGTACGGCGCTCACCTCGCTTGCGGACGGGGCCGACTTGTTGTTGACCGACGCGAGCCAGCAGGGACTGGCCGCCAATGTCGCGGCATACCATGGCATTCCGCAGGCCGCACTGCACATCTACCCCCTCGGGCGTGATACGGGCACGCAAGTCACCAAGGAGGCCGAAGACGCCCTGCGCCAAACGTTGGGCCTGCCGGAGGAAACGGGAACCTCGGCGCGACAACCGCTGGAGATCCAGGCCTACGATGAACTCTTCTTCCCGGGGCTGGCAGCCGAGTGGGCGAAATGGGGTGTCCGACGGCCTTTCGTTGGCGGGTTGACGCTGGAGCTGACGACGGACGTCGACGACGACGTATCGTCATGGATTGCCGAGGGAACGTCCCCAATTTACTTCGGCTTTGGCAGCAGCGCGCGAGTCGCGTTCCACGCCGGCCTGCTCGAGATGATCAGCGGGACCTGCGCGCGGTTGGGCGAGCGCGCGCTGATCTGCAGCGGCGTAAGCGATCTGGCCGATACCTCGCGGTTCGACCACATTAAGGTGGTGAGCGCGGTGAACCATTCGGCCGTGTTTCCCGCTTGCCGCGCCGTCGTCCACCATGGCGGCCCCGGCACCACCTTCGCGGGCATACGGGCCGGCAAACCCACCTTGGCCCTTGCCGTTTCGGTCGATCAGCCGATGTGGGCCGCCGCGGTCGGCCAGCTGGGCGTCGGTATCGGGCGACACTTCTCCGCGACCACCCCGGAGTCGCTGCTCGCCGATCTGCGGGCCATCCTCACTCCGCACTGCACCGCTCGAACGCTCGAGGTGGCCGCCCAGATGGCCACGCCCGCCGAAAGCGCGGCCACGGCCGCCGATCTCCTGGAGGCCTCGGTCGGCAAAGACCCCGGCTGACCCCGTCAGTGCTCGCCGGCCGAGTGACCGATTTGCATGTCCGAAACGCTTCGGTATGACGGGAACTCGAAGTCGGGGAAGGCGCAGATGTCACCGCGATCCCGAACCCGCTCTGACCAGTAACGCTGATCAGCGACCGAGGTGCAGGCGTAAATCTTCATATACGTTGCCGCGAAAGGGAACACGAAGCCATTGCCGACCGCCTGCCAGACGGCCGCCGCCACCCCGGGGGTTTCAACCCCTCGATAATCGTCCATTACGATCACGCCCCGTTCGCCCGTGTGAGCCACGGCGAGGCTGATGTCCTTGGCGACGCACTGGTAGGCGTGGCAACCGTCGATGTGGGCGAAGCGCAGTGACCGTTCCCCCAGATCAAGCGCCGATGACTCGCACACCTCCAGCGTTGGCCGGCGAGTGTGGAAACGATCCCAGTTGGCGAGGAACTGCTGCTCATCCAGGCCCGAGTACTCCTGGCGCGGCGCCTGCGCCACGTCGGCGTGATCCATCACGGCGCCGAACAGATCGCAGATCACCAGATCCTCGTCGTCACGCAGGCCGTAACCCATCAAGATGGCGGACTTGCCCTGGTATGCGCCGATCTCCAAAATGTCACCCTTGATGCCCTCGGCCGTCTGGCATGCGAGCAGCTTGCTGAAGAGCTCGACATCGGCCTCGAAGAACCAGCCGTCGACGTTGTTCATCTGCTCGGTGTAGAGGGCCCAGGCGGCATCGGTCATGACACGCTCCTGCGCATGAACTCCTCCAGTGCGGTTGTGGGCTCGCGAGATTTACGGCGGCCAAATTGGCGTCCGCGAGTTGACCGTATCAATTCTGCGTCCGGCCGCAATCGATGCGGGAAGAGGGGCGCATCGGGTCGGCCGCACCGTCGGGGCACCATGTCTCTCATGGTCGCCGTCTACCGCGCGCCGATGCGATCCCGCAACGATGCCGTCACGCCACAAGCCACCATCGATCGCGCTCGCCGGCTCGGCGTGTGCGGGTTTGGCCGACTTGTGACCAGTTCGGCCGAACAGGACCGGCTTGCCCGTCGGGTCGCCCGATTCGCCGACCTCGACGAAGGCTCCTTCGTGTGGACCCGCGACACGCACGGCTGGTTCTGGCTGGGCCGCATCTGCGGGCCTTATGGCTATGACGCCGGGGAAACAGCTAAGGCGGTGGATTTGGTGCACATACGACCCTGTGAGTGGCTGTCCATCCCAATCCTGGAACAGGACGCGCCAGCCGCCGTCATCGCCACCTTCAATCGGGGTGGACGGAACTTCCAGAAGATCCACAGCCCCTCGGTCGGTGTTGATACACAACGGATCTGGGATTTACGGATACATCGGCGGACCGAAACCTAGCGCGGCACGGCGGAGGCCGTATCGCGTCAACCCTCGTCGCGCAACCCGACCTCACCCGGGTGTACGCCCGTCTCCGGCCACCGAGAACGCGATGTTGAGGCCACCGCTCTTGGCATAGTGAATGTCCGGCGGGACGTTCATGGTCGAACCTTATGCCGCGTGGGCCACGCCCAAGGTGGACTGAGCCGATACGGTGCATTGCATGCGTCGTGTGGACTACGTCATTCACTACGTCGAGTCGCTCAGCCGGTCGGTGGCGTTTTACCGCGACGTGATCGGTCTTCGGGTGCGCATCGAGGGCGACGGCTACGTCGAGTTCGACATGGAGAACACGAAGTTCTCGCTCTTCGAACGCTCGAAGCTGCCGGAGCTCATAGGTCGCGACGGCGGAGAACCGCCCTGCGGCGAGATCGGCTTTCTGATCGACGACGTCGATGCCGAATCGGAACGGTTGCGCGGGCTCGGTGTCGAGATCCTCACCGGACCGGTGGATCGGCCATGGCACGAACGAACGCTGCACATCGCCGATCCGGACGGCAACATCATCGAGTTCGCCCAGAAGCTGCCGTGATCCTCGGC
>NZ_QMEV01000006.1 GCF_003284935.1 Mycobacterium colombiense | reverse complement strand
AACCACCGTGCAGGCCGTCGGGGCGACGAGCCGGGTGTTGCGGTCGGTCGACGACGCCCCGGCGGGCACGCGGCTGCGGGTGCGGGTGGCTGACGGCGCCGTGGCCGCGGTGAGCGAAGGGCGGTCGGATGGCGCGTAGCAACGACGGCGGGGACGACTCCGCGGCCCCGCAGGAGAGCGGGTCGATTACGCCTATTAGTCATCTGGCGTATGAGGCCTGCCGCGACGAACTGATCGAAGTCGTGCGGGTGCTCGAGCAGGGCGGCCTGGATTTGGACGAGTCGCTGAAATTGTGGGAAAGGGGTGAGCAGCTGGCTAAACGGTGCGAGGAGCACTTAGCTGGAGCCCGCAAGAGGATCGAGGATGCGCTCGCGGCCGGCGAGCCTGAGGATGCCTGAATTCGGCGACATCGGGGGTTTTGTTGAGAAACTTTTTTTCGAACTGGAACACGTTTCAGTTATGCTTCGGCCATGGGTGATCCATCGCTGACGGCCGAACTCGGCCGCGTCCTGGTCACCGGGGGCTCGGGATTCGTCGGGGCCAACCTGGTGTCCACCTTGCTCGATCGCGGACACTTCGTCCGGTCCTTCGACCGTGTGCCCTCGCCGCTGCCGGCGCATCCGCGGCTCGAGGTGCTCGAGGGTGACATCACCGACACGGCCGTGTGCGCCCAGGCGGTCGACGGCGTCGACACCGTCTTCCACACCGCGGCGATCATCGATCTGATGGGCGGCGCGTCGGTGACCGACGAGTACCGGCAGCGCAGCTTCGGGGTCAACGTCGGGGGCACCGAGAACCTGGTCCGCGCCGGGCAGGCCGCCGGGGTGCAGCGTTTCGTCTACACCTCGTCCAACAGCGTCGTCATGGGCGGTCAGAACATCGTCAATGGTGACGAGACGCTGCCCCACACCAACCGGTTCAACGACCTCTACACCGAGACCAAGGTGCTCGCCGAGCGATTCGTCTTGGGGCAGAACGGCGTTGACGGGCTGTTGACGTGTGCGATTCGGCCCAGCGGCATCTGGGGCCGCGGCGACCAGACGATGTTCCGCAAGCTGTTCGAAAGCGTGATCGCCGGTCACGTCAAGGTGCTGATCGGCCGCAAATCGGCCCGTCTGGATAACTCCTACGTGCACAACCTGATTCACGGTTTCATCCTGGCCGCCGAACACCTGACGCCCGGCGGCACCGCACCCGGCCAGGCGTATTTCATCAACGACGCCGAGCCGATCAACATGTTCGAGTTCGCCAGGCCGGTGGTCGAGGCGTGCGGGGAGAAGTGGCCGCGGGTCCGGGTGAACGGGCCGATGGTGCGTGCGGCGATGACGGGCTGGCAGCGGTTGCATTTCCGGTTCGGGATACCGGCGCCGCTGCTCGAGCCGCTCGCCGTCGAGCGGCTGTATCTGGACAATTTCTTTTCGATCGCGAAGGCCTCGCGCGACCTCGGTTACCAGCCGCTGTTCACCACCGAACAGGCGCTGTCGGAGTGCCTGTCGTACTACGTCGAGATGTTCGACCAGATGAAGCGACAAGCGTTGGCGGGCAAGGCATCCGCCTAGCGGAAGCTCACCATGTCGCTGCCCCAGGCGGCGCGGATGTTGGCGTCGATGTCGTGCGCGACGGTGTCGCTGCGGCCGATGACCAAGCAGGAACGGTCGTCCTCCGCATAGGGAGTCCATTCCGGCGCGCCGGCGGGACCGGTGGGCCTGGCATGCGCGGCGAAGTTGGTCCATCGGGTGCGCACCCTCTTGGACACCGCCTTGGCGGCCTTGGTGCCGCCGAGCTTCAGCGTGGGATCCTTGGGCGCGCCGAGATTGCCCCAGACGAACGGCAATTCGGTGGCATGCGCGGCCCCGACCATGAGCAGCTTCAACAACGGGGTGGCGTAATCGAACCGGTACAGATACACCGGCGCCACCCTGGCGTGCCCCTCGGCGATCCACACCGACGGCATCCGGAAGCCGACGTCGGTCGCGATGCTCAAACTCCTTGCCCTGCGCCGCAATCGCGAATACGCCGAGCCGATCTCCTCCTCGGTGGGCAATTGCAGATCGGGTTGTTCGGCGGCGATCTGGTTGAACATCGAGGTGATCGCGCTCGGCGTGATCGGCATCAGCGGCGAGCGCATCAACCGGAAGAGCGCCGCCTCGTGCTTGTTGGTGCCGATGATCAACGGGACCGGCTGTGAGCGGCCTTCCTGGGCGAGCTTGACCGGATAGTCGCTGAGCACATCGCCGTCGACGATCGGGACGAACGCCAGCGTTCCCGGGTTGCGCACCGGCACCTCGTCGAACACCTGTTGCGTCGCGGCCAGGATCGCCGCCATCGGGATGTCGATGAGGCGCCGCGATTCCGTCGGGGCGATTCCCAGCCGGTCGAGGAACGCCCGGGCCACCCGGCCGGCGCGTTCGCGGTCGTACACCGAAGTGGCCGGGGAGCTTTGCGCGATCGCCCGGGCGAACAGACCCTCGGCGGCGGGGCTGGCCAGCAGCGTGGTGACCATCCCGGCCCCGGCGGACTCGCCGAACAGCGTGACCCGCGCCGGATCACCGCCGAAGGCGGCGATGTTGTCGCGCACCCACTGCAGGGCCGCGACGGCGTCGCGCAGCCCGACGTTGGAGTCGAAATGCCGCCCACCGGAGTCGAACGGTGACAGGTCGAGAAAGCCGAGCACCCCGAGCCGATAGTTGACGGTCACCACGACGACGTCGCCGTGGCTGACCAGCCTGCGGCCGTCGTAGAGCGTCTGGCTGCTCGAACCAAGGACGTAGGCGCCGCCGTGCAGCCAGACCATCACCGGCTTGGTGTCGCCGGGCCGGGTGTCAGAAGACGCCCAGACGTTGAGCCGCAAGCAGTCTTCGCCCTGCGGCGCGCCCAGATCCAGTGGCATGTTGGGAAACACCGGCTGCGGGCAGGCCGGCCCGAACGCGGTGGCGTCGGCGACCTCGCTGCTGCGCGCGGGCGGCTGCGGCGCCTTGAACCGCAGCTCGCCCACCGGTGCCGCCGCGTACCGAACGCCCTTCCACGCCTTGACGCCGTCCACTTCGATGCCCCGAACCGGGCCGTAGCTGGTTTCGACCACCAGGTCGTCGTTAGCCATGCGCGTGCGAAATCTCCTGGACGAACCTAGAAAAGGCGTTGCGTGAGGAACTCGACCACTCGCTTACGGGCTTCGTAGGCGGGGTGGCCATCGAGCTCGCGGACCTCGTCGGTGAGCACCGAGTGCGCCATCTTGCCGAAGCCGTGCTGATTGGTGGGACCCGAATCGATGTCGATCACCTCGAAGGCGTCGCCGAGGCGTTGTTTGAGCGTCACGAACCGCTCGCCGGGCGACATCTTGTCCTCGCTGAACCGCAATCCCATGGCGCACAGGCCATCATTGGCGCACCGATCGGCCACGGTGGCCAGCTCGGATTCGCTCAAGCCGGGATCGCTGCGCCGCGCGGCTCCGAGCGGGAACGGCACCGACGGCTGGGAGAGCACCGGCGCCAGCACGCTGTCGTCGACCGCGGCCGCCAGCGCGAAGCCCCCGGTGAAGCACTGGCCGATCACCCCGACGCCCTTGCCGGGCGTCGAAGCGTTGAGGTCACGGGCCAGCGCACGCAGGAACGACGCCACAGGTCGCTGCTTGTTCAACGCGAGCGCCGCGAATTCCCTTGCCACGCAGGCACGTCCGATGGCGCCTAGGAGATAACCCGCCGTCTTGGCCTTGCCCGGGCGGCCGAACAGCGACGGCATGGCGACGGTGAAGCCGTTGTCCACCAGGTGATTACCCAGTGCGAGCACGCCGGGATGGATCCCCGGGATCTCCGGAATCAGCACCACCCCGGGGCCGCTGCCCTTGCGGTAGACGTCATGGGTGTATCCGCCGCCGCTGAAAGGGGCCGCCGACCATCCGGACAGGTCGGCCTCTGGTGCAGTCACGTCGATGCGACCCCTCTGCTCGCGCGGGTGGATTAGCGGCTGGGCAAAGGCGGTTGCGATTGCGTCGCCGACGCCAGCGTACGGAACTGATCGGTGTTTCCGGCGCCGGTTATCGCAATTTGGGTCGCGCCGCCCGGGCCGCTGAGCCGGGTCGTCCAGATCGGCTCGGCGTCCGCGCCGTCCTGACCGGAACCCTGATAGACCACCCAACCGGTGCCGCCGACGTCGACGGTCGCCGTGGGGTAGGCCGACGGGTGAATCGAATTGACCAGCTTGTCCTCGTCGGCGTTGCTCTGGGTCAGGCTCAGGTACAGCCCGGTCGGGGTGATGTAGCCGACGACCGATACGGGAGCGTTGAGCCGTTGACCGTTCGCGGGGTCGGTCCGCCCGCCCTGGATGCCCCCGCGGTGACCGGAGTTGGCCTGCCAGCCGGCCGGCAGCTGCGGCTGGCGGATGGGAAAACCGAGCGCGGAGGCGTCCGCGCGCAGGGCCGCGCCCGCGTCATACGACGGGACGGGGCCCTGGTGGTGGCCGAACTGGACCGAGCACATGCCGAGCATGCCGGCCAGCACGATGCACCCGATCACCAGCGGTATCAGCGACCAGAACATGTCCCGGCCGTCCTGCAACAACCGGGGTTTGGCCGGCCTGGGCGCCGGCCCCGCTTGCGGAGACGGCGCGCCGGCCACGCTCCCATCAAGCTGGGCATTCAGCGGCCGCTCGTCCGTCATCCCCCAAGTATCCCAGTTCCAGCGGACCGATCCGCTTCTGGGACAATCAACAACCATGACAGTTGAGGGCAACCACTCGACCGCCACCACCGGCCGGGCCCCCGCGCAGGGGCGACCGCGCGGTGAGGCCCCAGACCGCAACCTGGCTTTGGAGCTGGTACGCGTCACCGAGGCCGGGGCCATGGCCGCAGGTCGCTGGGTCGGCCGGGGCGACAAAGAGGGCGGCGACGGGGCGGCCGTCGATGCGATGCGTGAGCTGGTCAACACGGTGTCCATGCGCGGCGTCGTCGTCATCGGCGAGGGCGAAAAGGACCACGCGCCGATGCTCTACAACGGCGAGGAGGTCGGCAACGGCGACGGCGCGGAGTGCGACTTCGCCGTCGACCCCATCGACGGCACCACGCTGATGAGCAAGGGCATGCCCAACGCCATCTCCGTGTTGGCGGTGGCCGACCGCGGCGCGATGTTCGACCCGTCGGCGGTGTTCTACATGAACAAGATCGCCGTCGGGCCCGAGGCCGCCCACGTGCTCGACATCACCGCGCCGATCGCCGAGAACATCAAGGCCGTCGCCAAGGTCAAGGCGTTGTCGGTGCGCGACATGACCGTGTGCATCCTGGACCGGCCGCGGCACGCCCAGCTGATCCACGAGGTCCGGGCGACCGGCGCCCGCATCCGGCTGATCACCGACGGCGACGTGGCCGGCGCGATCTCGGCCTGCCGGCCGCATTCGGGCACCGACATGCTGGCCGGGATCGGCGGCACGCCGGAAGGCATCATCGCCGCCGCCGCCATCCGGTGCATGGGCGGGGCGATCCAGGCGCAGCTGGCCCCCACCGACGACGAGGAACGCCAGAAGGCCATCGACGCCGGCTACGACCTCGACCAGGTGCTGACCACCGAGGACCTGGTGTCCGGGGAGAACGTGTTCTTCTGCGCCACCGGGGTCACCAGCGGCGACCTGCTCAAGGGCGTGCAGTACTACCCCGGCGGCTGCACCACCCAGTCGATCGTCATGCGGTCGAAGTCGGGCACCGTGCGCATGATCGAGGCCTACCACCGGCTGTCGAAGCTCAACGAGTACTCCGCCATCGACTTCACCGGCGATACCTCCGCCGCCTATCCCCTGCCCTGACCACCGATCGAAGAACGAGGAAAACCAATCTATGGCCGTGAACAGCTCCGATGACACCGAGTACCGCATCGAGCACGACACCATGGGAGAGGTCCGCGTACCCGCAAAAGCGTTGTGGCGCGCGCAGACCCAGCGTGCGGTCGAGAACTTTCCGATCTCGGGCCGCGGGCTCGAGCGCACCCAGATCCGCGCGCTGGGCCTGCTGAAGGGCGCCTGCGCGCAGGTCAACAAGGACCTGGGGCTGCTGGCGCGGGAGAAGGCCGACGCGATCATCGCCGCGGCGGGCGAGATCGCCGACGGCCAGCACGACGACCAGTTCCCCATCGACGTGTTCCAGACCGGTTCGGGCACCAGTTCCAACATGAACACCAACGAGGTGATCGCCAGCATCGCGGCCGCCAACGGCGTGACGGTGCATCCCAACGACGACGTCAACATGTCGCAGTCGTCGAACGACACCTTCCCCACCGCCACCCACATCGCGGCCACCGAAGCAGCTGTGCGCCATCTGATTCCGGCGCTCGAGGTGCTGCACGACGCCCTGGCCGGCAAGGCCCGCGAGTGGCACACCGTGGTCAAGTCGGGCCGCACCCACCTGATGGACGCCGTCCCGGTGACGCTCGGCCAGGAATTCAGCGGATACGCCCGCCAGATCGAGGCGGGCATCGAGCGGGTGCGCGCGACGCTGCCCCGGCTGGGTGAGCTGGCCATCGGCGGCACCGCGGTCGGCACCGGCCTGAACGCCCCCGACGGCTTCGGCGCCAAGGTGGTCGAGACGCTGGTGGCTTCCACCGGCCTGAGCGAATTACGCACGGCCGCAAACTCGTTCGAGGCCCAGGCGGCGCGCGACGGCCTGGTCGAGGCGTCCGGCGCGCTGCGCACCATCGCGGTGTCGCTGACCAAGATCGCCAACGACGTCCGCTGGATGGGCTCGGGCCCGCTGACCGGCCTGGCCGAGATCCAGTTGCCCGACCTGCAGCCGGGCAGCTCGATCATGCCGGGCAAGGTCAATCCCGTTCTGCCAGAGGCGGTTACCCAGGTCGCCGCGCAGGTGATCGGCAACGACGCCGCGGTGGCCGTCGGGGGATTGTCGGGCGCGTTCGAGCTCAACGTCTACATCCCGATGATGGCGCGCAACATCCTGGAGTCGTTCAAGCTGCTGACCAACGTGTCGAGGCTGTTCGCCGAGCGCTGCATCGTCGGCCTGGCGGCCAACGTGGAGCACCTGCGCGAGCTGGCCGAGTCGTCGCCGTCCATCGTGACGCCGCTGAACTCGGCGATCGGCTACGAGGAGGCCGCCGCGGTGGCCAAGCAAGCGCTCAAGGAGCGCAAGACGATTCGCCAGACGGTGATCGACCGCGGGCTGATCGGCGAGAAGCTGTCGATCGAGGAACTCGACCGGCGGCTCGACGTGCTGGCGATGGCCAAGGTCAAGCCCGAAGACTGAGCCGCCCGTCATCCGGTGACGGCGTTGGCCGACGAGAGTAAGGGTGGTTTTTCCATGACGGCTCCTCCCGGTGGCCCCTACGGCCAGGGACCCTACGGAAGCAATCCGTATGGGCAGGACCCGAATTGGGGTGGCCAGCCGCCGGGCGGCGCGCCCGGTCCTTACCCCCAGGGCGGTCCCGGTCCCTATCCGCAGGGCGGTCCCTACGGCTACCCGCCGCCGGGTGGGCCGTACCCGTATGCGCCCGGCGGCCCCGCCTACCCGAACCAGCCGTATCCCCAACCCGGACAGCAGTTTCCGCCGGGCGGGCCGGGCGGCCCATATCCCCCGGGGCCACCGCCGGGTGGGCCCGGCTCCAAGCTGCCGTGGTTGATCGTCGCGGGTCTGGTCGTGCTCGCGGTAATCGCGCTGGTCGCCACGCTGCTGGTGATGCGCGGCGGCCACGACAACAAACCGGCCGCCGCCCCGTCGACCACGAGCACGTCGGTCTCCACACCGAAGAACTCCGCGCAGAACGCGACCGATTGCACCCCGAACGTGTCCGGCGGGGAGATGCCCCGCACCGACTCGATCGCCGCGGGCAAGCTCTCGTTCCCGGCCAGCGCGGCGCCCGGCGGGTGGACGGTGTTCTCCGACGACCAGGGCCCCAACCTGATCGGCGGGCTGGGCGTCGCCCAGGACGTGCCCGGGGCCAACCAGTGGATGATGACCGCCGAGGTCGGCGTCACCAATTTCGTTGCCAGCATGGACCTTACGGCGCAGGCCACGAAGTTGATGCAATGCATCGTCGCCGGCCCCGGCTACGCGAACGCCCAGCCCACGCTCGGGCCGACGAAGTCGGCGTCGATCACCGTCGACGGCACCAAGGCGGTCCGCGTCGACGCCGACGTCACGATCGCCGATCCCAGCCGCAACGTCAAGGGCGACTCGGTGACCATCATCGCCGTCGACACCAAGCCGGTCACCGTGTTCATCGGCAGCACACCCATCGGTGACGCCGCCTCGGCGGGTCTCGTCGGCAAGATCATTGCCGCGCTGAAGGTCTCGAAGTCCTGACCCGCCCCGGCTAGCTCGCCGGGCCCGTCGGCGCCGAGATGTGGGTGGCCTCGGATCGCCCGCGCAGGACGGTGGAATAGCACTCGGCCCACTGCGCGCGCTCGGCCTCCCCGGCGGCGTCGACGGCCCCGGCCGAACACAGGATCCGCCGGTCGGAGGTCTTGGCGAGGTCGGCCAGCCGCGCGGCCTCGTTGACCGCGTCACCGATCACGGTGTACTCGTACCGGTTTTCGGCGCCGATGTTGCCGGCGAACACCCGGCCCGCGGAGACACCGATACCGAAATCGACCGGCAGCCGCCGCAGTTGGGAGCCGAGGGCACGGGCGGTCGCCAGGGCCGACGATGCCGGGTCGCTGGTCGGCAGCGGCACCCCGAAGACGGCCAGTACGGCGTCGCCGGCGAACTTGTTGACCAGACCGTGATGTTCGTCGACGGCGTGCACCACGATGCGGAAGAAGTCGTTGAGCACCTCGGCGACCTCTTGGGGAGGACGGCTTTCCGCGAGCTGGGTAGAGCCCACCAGGTCGATGAACAGCACCGCCGCTTCGACCACGTCGCCCGACAGGGACGCCCCCTCCTGGAGCGCGCGCTGCGCGACGTCGGCCCCGACGTGGCGCCCGAACAGGTCACGCAGCCGGTCGCGCTCGGCGAGCCCGGCCACCATCCGGTTGAATCCCGTTTGTAGACGGCCGATTTGGGAACGTTCGTAGGCGCCGACGTAGGTTTCCATGCGGCCATGCTCGACCTCGGCCATCGCGTCGACGACCTCGCCGACCGGGTCCGAGATGGACCGCGAGGTCAAGATCATCGTCGGCAGCCCCAGCACCAGGGCCGCCAACGACACCACCAGGATCGGCACGTCCAACGACGCGGACTTCTCGATCAGCCAGCCGTATGAGCGCAACACGACCAGCGTCGCGATCACGGCGATGGGAAAGGCGCTGCACAGAAACCACAGCAGAACCAGCCGCGCGTACACGCTCGGCACCGCCAGGCGCGGCTCGGCGCCCAGCGTGGCGACGCGCATGATGGGCCGCAGGGTGCGCTGGGCGAGCAGCATCCCGGTGCCGGCGGCGGCCGATCCGCCGAGCAGCACGCCGAGCACGATGGGCAGCAGAAGCCGCGGCCCGCCAGTCAGATTCAGCAGGATGAAGATCCCGCCGGTCATCGCCCAGGACGTCGCCAGGATCGCCGACTGACGTCCGGCCAGCTTCATCACGGCTTCGCGCTGTTGCGGGGTGGGATCGTCACCCGCGACGTACCAGCGCACCGTGGGCGCCAGACTCACGGCGCCGGCCACCGCGACACTGACGATGCCCAGCACGATGAGCAGCGCCACCGGCACCGTGTTCTGCCGCGCGAAGTCCGCGTTGTCGCCGACGGAAGTGTGTCCCCGCAACGGAATCAGGATGGCGGCCGCCTCGACGACGGCCAACACGTAGGACAGGCTCAGATCGAACCCGTATTGAAACAGCCATCGTCGAAAGGACTTTCGCGAACCGGCGGCCGGCCGCCGCGCGGACGCACGCCACTGTCGCGGAAGCCGATCCCGAAGCCAGCCCACGATGATCACCCTACAGTCGTGCGCGGACCGAAATCGGCTTTACGCACCGTTGTTCGGCCCGCCGGAGTTCTGTCCTGGGATGTCGGTGATCGGGAAGTTGGGCATCGGTTTGGGTGAGGGCGTGTTGGGCAGCGTGGGAATGTCGGCGGGCGGGATGTCGTGCAGGCCGTTGACGGGCGGACCGTTTTCCCGGCCGCCGTAGCTGCTGCCGGACGCTCGTGGTCCCAGCAGGTCGCTGACCGTCACCATGCGGTAGCCGTTGGCCTTGAGCACCGGGATGAACTGGTACACCAGGTCGACGGTGCTCGAGTAGGTGCTGTGCAACAGCACCACCGAGCCCGGCTTGATGTAGGTCATCAGCATGTAGCGCGTCGCGGCGGAGTTCGAGTCGTTCGCCCAGTCGAAAGGGATGACGTCCCAGAGGATTTCGGCCAGCCCGAATTGGCCGGCGGTCTGGCGCACCACGGGGTCGGACAGCCCGCCCGCGGGGCGGTACAGGTTCGGGGTGCGCCCGGTCGCGGCGGCGATCGCCTCGTTGGCCTTGGTGAACTGGGCGGCGATGTCCTCGCGCGGGATCGTGGTCATGTTGGGGTGTTCCCAGGTGTGGCTGCCGATCTCCATCCCGGCGTCGGCGATGCGCTTGGCGCCGCCCGGGTTGGCGGCCACCTTGTTGCCGATCAGGAAGAACGTCGCCTTGGCGTCGTTGTCCTTGAGGATCTGCAGCAGCCGCTCGTCGAACGGCCCCGGCCCGTCATCGAAGGTCAGGGCGACGCATTTGACGACCGAGCAGCTCAGGTCGTCGGCGCGTGTCACGTGACCGGTGAGCCCGCCGATGACCAGCACCGCGACGGCGGCGGCCACACCCACCACCGTGCGCCAGTAGCGCCAGGTCTGGGTGTCGGGTCGTTTCGCCACCGTGGAAGTTTATCGAAGGCGGCCCCGCCCGGGGCCGAGCGCGCTGGTCAGGCGCGCTCACTGCGGGCCGGCGATCTCCTCGAGCATCTCGGTGACCAGCGCGGCGATCGGCGATCGCTCGCTGCGCAACAGCGTGATGTGGGCGAACAGCGGATGGCCCTTGAGCTTCTCGATCACGGCGGCGACCCCGTCGTGGCGGCCCACCCGCAGGTTGTCGCGCTGGGCGATGTCGTGGGTCAGCACCACCCGCGATCCGGTGCCCAGCCGGGACAGCACCGTCAGCAGGACGTTGCGCTCCAGCGATTGGGCCTCATCGACGATGACGAACGAGTCGTGCAGCGAGCGGCCGCGGATGTGGGTCAGGGGCAGTACCTCGAGCATGCCGCGGGACAGCACTTCCTCGAGCACGGCCGGGCTGGCCAGACCCTCGAGGGTGTCGAAGACGGCCTGGGCCCACGGACCCATTTTCTCGCTCTCGCTGCCGGGCAGGTATCCCAGCTCCTGGCCGCCGACGGCGTACAGCGGCCGGAACACCACCACCTTGCGCTGCGTCCGGCGCTCCAGCACCGCTTCCAGACCGGCGCACAGCGCGAGCGCCGACTTGCCGGTGCCGGCCTTGCCGCCCAGCGACACGATGCCCACCGTCTCGTCGAGCAGGAGGTCGAGCGCCACCCGCTGTTCGGCGGAGCGCCCGCGCAGCCCGAACACCTCCCGATCGCCGCGAACCAGCTGGACGCGTTTGTCGGCGTTGACCCGGCCCAGCGCGTGAGAGCTGCCCCCGAGCAGCCGAACTCCGGTGTGGCAGGGCAGGTCTCGCGCCTCCACCAGATCGATCTCGCCGTCGGTGAACAGCGCGTCGATGTCCTCGGTGGCGGTCTCGATCTCGCGCATGCCCGACCAGCCGGTGGCCACCACGTCCTGGGCGTGGTACTCGTCGGCGGCCAGGCCCACCGCGGCGGCCTTCACCCGAAGCGGAATGTCCTTGCTGACCAACGTAACTCGTTTACCTTCGGCGGCCAGGTTCGCGGCACAGCTGAGGATCCGGGAGTCGTTGTTGTCGCTGCGGAAGCCCGCCGGCAGCACCGCCGGGTCCGTG
This sequence comes from Mycobacterium colombiense, assembly GCF_003284935.1. Taxonomy (GTDB): domain Bacteria; phylum Actinomycetota; class Actinomycetes; order Mycobacteriales; family Mycobacteriaceae; genus Mycobacterium; species Mycobacterium arosiense_A. The sequence continues at coordinate 134,913 of NZ_QMEV01000006.1, read as the reverse complement.
TGGTTGAGCTCGACGTGCAGCGAACCACCTTGTGTCCCAACGGAAATGGGCTGATCGAGCCGTCCGTGTAGGAGCCGAAGATCGTCGAACAGCCGCAGCGCCTGGCGCGCGAACCAGCCCAGCTCGTGATGGTGGCGTTTGGCCTCCAGTTCGCTGATCACCACCAGCGGAACAACCACCTCGTGTTCGGCGAATCGGCTGCACGCCCACGGGTCGGACAGCAGCACAGAAGTGTCGATCACGTAGGTCCGGATTTCGGTCACGTAGCGCTCCTCGAGCGGGATGAGCCCGCGCGGACCCGCACAGGCATGTCGACGGGAACCGCAGCACCAGGACCGGGGCCGGTCCTTCCGTTGTGATGACGGGAGGTGCCGCCCTGGCAGCAGAGCTTGACGCTGACCATCGAGAACGACGCTACTCCCGTGGCCGTGCGCCCGCTGTGCAGGCGCGCCGACGTTGCGGGACGCGACCGGTCCCCGCGCGTGGCCGCTGGGGTGAGGAGCGTGCCGGCCGGCTCAGCCGGCGACGAATTGCCGCAGCTGGGGCTCGTCGGCGAGCCCCCACGCGGCGATGCGGTCGGAGATCGCCTGGCGCAGCTGCTCCGGTCCGAAAATGCCTGCCTTGTCGACGTTTCGCACCTTGTCCGCGTACGCGTCGATGTCGGCGCCGGGCACCTCCAGGTCGGCCGCGCGGGCGGCGATCGCCGCGATCGTCTCGTCGCGGGTGTACTCGAGGCAGTGCGCGACGAGGTTGGAGAAGAACATTTCGTGGCGCCGCTCGTCGCGGGCGATCCGGTCGATCAGGCCGGCGAGGATGGGCTCCTCGAGCTGCGCGGCCAGGTTCTCGCAGAACACGGCGTGGGTGCGCTCGGCGAACGCCATGTGCACCAGGATCTCCACCTGCGAGTAGGTGTCGGCGCGGTAGCCCTTCATGACGTACTGGACGCGGGCCTCTTCGTTGGCGGTCGGGTCGACCTCGCGGGTCACCACCAGGTACTCGCGCAGCGCGATGGCGTGCAGGTGCTCCTCGGCGGTCCACCGGCCCAGCCAGCGGCCCCAGTAGTCCTCCAGGATGAAGTGCTCGACCAGCTCGCGGTGGTGTGCGGCCAGGTTGTCCTTGAGCAGCAACATGATCTCGCAGGCGTCGGTCAGCGGCCTCGGCAACGTCATCGACGACGGGTCCCAGTCGCGCCCACCGAGGAAGGCGAAGTTCTCGCCCCGTTCGAACGGCACGTAGTCGTGCGCGAACCAGAGTTCTTCGGTGGACAGGTGGCGGTCGATGTTCGCTTCGACGACCGGCTCGAGTTCCAGGGTCAGTGCGTTAGCGACGGGTCTTTCGGCCATGAGGTAACTGTAACCCGCGTACACAGGTTCATGAAATCGACGCGGTCGTGTCGCGGCAACTGGTGACTTAGGTCCTCAAACCCCGCCGTTGGCCGCCCTGCCTGCGGCGATGCCGGCTACCGGCCGACCAGCGCCCAGTCTTCGAGGCCGTCGTACAGCGGAAACTCCTGGGCCAGCCGCGTCACTCGCTGGCGCAGCCCCGAGACGTCGGCCGAGGTCCCAGCCGCCAAGGCGGTGGCGATGACGTCGGCGACCTCGCTGAACTCGGCGTCGCCGAAGCCGCGGGTGGCCAGCGCGGGCGTGCCGATCCGCAGCCCCGAGGTGACCATCGGCGGGCGCGGGTCGTTGGGCACGGCGTTGCGGTTCACGGTGATGCCGACCTCGTGCAGCAGGTCCTCGGCGGCCTGCCCGTCGAGCGGGGAGTTGCGCAGGTCCACCAGGACCAGGTGCACGTCGGTGCCGCCGCTGACGACCGACACGCCGGCCTTGGCGACGTCGGCGGCCAGCAGCCGGTCGGCCAGGATCCGGGCACCCGACAGCGTGCGCTGCTGGCGCTCGACGAACTCCGGGGTGCCGGCGATCTTGAGCGCGACGGCCTTGCCGGCGATGACGTGCATCAGCGGGCCGCCCTGCTGGCCGGGGAACACCGCAGAGTTGACCGCCTTGGCGTACTCCTGCTTGCCCAGGATCATCCCCGAGCGGCCGCCGCCGAGCGTCTTGTGGATGGTGGTCGACACGATGTCGGCGTGCGGCACCGGCGAGGGGTGCAGCCCGGCCGCGACGAGACCCGCGAAGTGCGCCATGTCCACCCAGAGCTTGGCGTCGACCTCGTCGGCGATCGACCGGAACGCCGCAAAGTCGAGGATCCGCGGGTAGGCCGACCAGCCGGCGATGATCACCTTCGGCCGGAATTCCAGCGCCTTGGCGCGCACCGCGTCCATGTCGACCAGATGCGTCGTCGGGTCGACACCGTAGAAACCGTTCTCGTAGAGCTTGCCGGAGAAGTTCAGCTTCATGCCGTGCGTCAGGTGGCCGCCGTTGGCCAGGTCCAGACCCAGCAGCCGCTCCCCCGGCGACATCAGCGCGTGCAGGACGGCGGCGTTGGCCTGGGCCCCCGAATGGGGCTGCACGTTGGCGAAGTCGGCGCCGAAAAGCGCCTTGGCCCTGTCCCTGGCGATGTTCTCCACCACGTCGACGTACTCGCAGCCGCCGTAGTAGCGGCGCCCCGGCAGCCCCTCGGCGTACTTGTTGGTCAGCACGCTGCCCTGGGCCTGCAGCACGGCGCGCGGCACGAAGTTCTCCGAGGCGATCATCTCGAGCGTGTCGCGTTGCCGGCCGAGCTCCTTGCCGAGCAGCTCGGCGATGTCCGGGTCGACCTCGGCCAACGGGGCGGACATCACGGATGTCGAGGGACGGGCGTCAGGTGCAGCAGTCACGGCCGCCAGTCTATCCAGCGCCGCCCTTTCGCCAGCCCAGCCGTCGGGCTTTTCGGCGCCCCTGCAACACTTGCACTATGCCGCGGCTTAGCGAGCCGAGCCCTTATGTGGAGTTCGACCGAAAGCAATGGCGCGCGCTTCGCATGTCGACGCCGCTGGCCCTCACCGAGGAAGAGCTGGTCGGCCTGCGCGGTCTGGGTGAACAGATCGACTTGCTGGAAGTCGAAGAGGTCTACCTGCCGCTGGCCCGGCTCATTCACCTGCAGGTCGCGGCGCGGCAGCGATTGTTCGCCGCCACCGCCGAATTCCTCGGCGAACCTCAGCAAAACCCCGACCGGCCGGTGCCGTTCATCATCGGGGTGGCCGGCAGCGTCGCGGTCGGCAAGTCGACGACCGCCCGCGTGCTGCAGGCGCTGCTGGCGCGCTGGGACCATCACCCGCGGGTGGACCTGGTCACCACCGACGGGTTCCTGTACCCGAATGCTGAGCTGGACCGGCGAAACCTGATGCACCGCAAGGGGTTTCCGGAAAGCTACAACCGTCGGGCGCTGATGCGGTTCGTGACCTCGGTCAAATCCGGTTCGGACTACGCGTGCGCGCCGGTGTATTCGCACCTGAAATACGACATCATCCCGGGGGCCAAGCACGTGGTACGTCACCCCGACATCCTGATCCTCGAGGGCCTCAACGTGCTGCAGACCGGTCCGACCCTGATGGTGTCGGACCTGTTCGATTTCGGCGTGTACGTCGACGCCCGGATCGAAGACATCGAGCAGTGGTACGTCTCGCGGTTCCTGGCCATGCGCAGCACCGCCTTCGCCGATCCCGAATCGCACTTCCACCACTATTCGGCGCTCAACGACACCAAGGCGGTGGCCGCGGCCCGCGAGATCTGGCGATCCATCAACCGCCCCAACCTGGTCGAGAACATCCTGCCGACCCGGCCGCGCGCCACCCTGGTGCTGCGCAAGGACGCCGACCACTCCATCAACCGGCTGCGGCTGCGCAAGCTGTGACGGTGCGCGGCCGGCGGATCACGCCTCGAGGCGACGCAATCCCAGGTACTGCAGCCCGGCAAACGCCGCGGTGTAGGCGGCCGTGGCCAGGGTCAGCGCGACGCCGGTGAGGGTCAGCGGCAGCGCTTCCGCGGCCAGGATCGCCACCAGCGTGAAAGCGACGTTGACCACCAACACGCTGATGCCGACGCGGCGCACGTCCGGCAGCGCCCCGAGGCTGAACACCAGCAGGCCGGACAGCACGAACAGGACGCCCACGCCGTATTCCTGGAAGGACGTCAGGCCGGTCAGCGACGATAGCGGGTCGGCGAGGAACGCGATGGTCAAGCCGAGCAACCCCGTCAGGGTCGCGTCGGCGCGCACGGCGAAACGCAACAGCGAGTCGGTCGCGTCGTAGAGGGGCCGGGCCGGGATGCTGGATACGCCGGTAACAGAGCTCATGTGCTTACTCCTCGCGGTGGCGGGTTGGGTCGAACAGCTTTGAGGGTGCCGCCCGTGCACTGCCATATCGACTCGTGGCACTGCCAACTCATGCCACGGATACAAAGACGAGGTGGTTCACCCGGCTATTCCCGCCGGGGGGTAAATATTTGACACGCGCCAGCCCTGGCGGGCTCAGCGTTCCCACCAGTCACAGGGGCCGCGGGACACCACGGTCGCGTGACGGAAGGTTCCCGCCGCTAGTCGCTGGGGACCGGGATCCGTCCCCGAAGATCGGCGGCGATCAGCCGGGCGGCGGCGTTCTGCCAGTTGTGCAGCGAGCGCTGGGGAACCTCGGTGACGAACCACTGCCACGCCTGCCGCGCGATCGGATCCAGACCCGAGGCGGTGGCGTTCTGCGCGTAGGCGCGCACCCCGACGACGTAGGGGAAGTACAGCGAGTTGTAGTACCGCCACTCCTCGGTGGTGCCGAAGTCGCCGCCGTCGCGCGGCTTCAGCCGCGAGATGCCCTCGGCCAGCACCGCCTTGAGTTCGTTGGCCCGCTCGATCGGCTGGTCGGGTGCGCCGCGGGCGGCCAGCCGCTCGTCGATCACCGGCAGCGCCGTCAGCGGGCTGGCGACCAGCTTGCTCAGGTCGCCGTAGTGACCCAGGGCGCGGCGGGTGAGGCGAGCGAAAGTGACGTCGTCGACGCCGGCGAGCGGGTGCTCCTGGCGCAGCGGCAGCGCCGCCCCGGTATGCCGCAGCGCGGCCCGATCCGCGCGCAGCGCAGGCGATTTCGAGAACGCCAGCCGGTCGAGCACCCCGGCCAGGGGATCGGCGAGCACCTGCACGGTGATAGCGACCGCCAGGCTGGTGAACAGCAGCACCGTCAGCGCGGTTCGCGCGGCGGCGTCGTCGCGGGTCACCGCCAGCCCGATCAGCGCCTGGCCGCCGAACAGCACCGCCACCGCCACCGAACCGGCGAACGAGCGGAGCATGTCGGGGCGCAGCGCGTGGCCCTCGTCGAACGCGTCCCACAGGGCCACCGCGACCCCCAGCCCGAGGACGTCGCAACTCGTCGACGCCAGCGCGACCCAGCTCGGCACCAGGCCCAGCGGAATGATCAGGATCGCGTTGGCCAGCGCGAAGAACAGGGTGGCGGTGATCGCCAGTCCCACGGCCGGCCTGGGCCGCCGCGGGCGGCGCAACGCGACCACCCCGGCGCCGAGCGTCGACACGGAGATCACCGCGAACATCACCCAGTGACCGGGCCGCAGCGGCCCGTCGACGCTGCCGGCCAGCATCGCCCCGAACAGGGTCAGCGCGGCGACGACGGCCACCAGCAACACCTCGCGGGAGCGCGAGCGCCAGCCGTCGCTGGGCCGGGACAGCTCGACGAGCACGGCGAACCACGCCACGCCGGGGAGGGCCGCCAGGTAGATCTCCACCCGGCTCAGCAGCCCGGCGTGGGCGGGACTGGCGGTCCGCACCGCGTCCAGACCCACCACGAGCGCGAACCCGCACAGTCCGATCGCCGCCAGCACGAGGACGGGCTTGCGCGGATCACGGCTCACCAGATACAGCCCCAGCCAGGCGCTCAGCGTGAACACCACCGCCGACAGCGCAGCCATGTCCTTAGTGTGACACGCGGCCGCGCCGGCCCTTAAGGCCTTCGGGAGTCACTTGCCGTGCCGGCGATCCCGCCGGCTGTAGTCGCGCAGCGCGCGCAGGAAGTCGACGCGGCGGAACGCGGGCCAGTGCGTTTCGCAGAACCACATCTCCGAATAGGCGCTCTGCCACAGCAGGAATCCGGACAGCCGTTGCTCCCCCGAGGTGCGGATCACCAGGTCCGGATCGGGTTGCCCGGAGGTGTAGAGGTTCTCGGAAATGGCGTCGACGGTCACCGCGTCGACGAGCTCCTCGCCGGTGGCGCCGTTGGCCAGCTCCTTGTTCAGCAGCGCGCGCACCGCCCCGACGATCTCCTGCCGGCCGCCATAGCCGACGGCGACGTTGACGTGAAAGGGCGCGACGCTGGGGGTGGACTCGACCGCTCCGCGCAGTCGGCGGGCCGGCTCGTCGCCGAGCAGTTCCAGGTCCCCCACCGTGCGCACGCTCCAGCGGTTGGCCGGCGCGCAGATCTCCTCGACGACGTCGGTGATGATCTCGATCAGCCCGGCCAACTCGTCGGGATCGCGCTGCAGGTTCTCGGTGGACAGCAGGTAGACGGTGGTCATCTCGACGCCGGCTTCGGAACACCAGCGCAGCATCTCGGCGATCTTGGACGCGCCCATCCGGTAGCCGTAGCTGACGTCCTCGTATCCCGCGTCGCGGGCCCAGCGGCGGTTGCCGTCGCACAGCACGGCGATGTGCCGCGGGAGCTGGGACTTCGAGGCGGCCAGGCCCTGCCTCAGCCGCAGCTCGTAGACGCGATACAGCGGCTCTTTGAGGCGCGGCGGAATGATTTCCACGACCATTCACCCTAACTGCCAGCGGTGATGTATTCACCGGTTCTCGATTTCGGCCCGGTCACCTGAGCAGCCGACACGGTGCTGTAACCATCCCTGACTACTGTGGCTCTTGAACAGCCCCTGGCTTTCCGGAATCTCTCGTCGCGAAGAAAACGTCGCGAAGCCAAGACAGTCGCGAAGCCAAGACAGTTGCGAAGACAAGACACAGGAGACATGAGCAGCCAGACCAGCACCGTCCCCAACCCAGAGCCCGACCGCGAATCGATCGTTCCGGGCAACACCGTCGAACAGTTCGTCGAGGGTGCCGCCCAGTTCTTAAGCAAGCCCCGGATGCGCGGCTGGATCCACTTCGTCTCGGCGTGGCTGGCCATCATCACCGGCGCCACGCTGGTATCGGTGTCGTGGGCCGTCGCGTCGCCGCGCGCCGGCCACTCGACGCTGGTCTACGCCGCGGCCACGGTGGCCATGTTCGCGGTCAGCGCCACCTATCACCGGGTGCACTGGAAGTCCCCCGTCGCGCGCAGCCGGATGAAGCGGCTCGACCATTCGATGATCTTCGTGTTCATCGCCGGCAGCTACACGCCGTTCGCGCGGCTGGTCATGCCGCAGAACACCGGGGTGCTGGTGCAGTGCATCGTGTGGGGCGGCGCGGCGGCCGGGATCGCACTGAAGATGTGCTGGCCCACGGCGCCGCGCTGGGTCGGGGTGCCGCTCTACCTGCTGCTCGGCTGGGTGGCCGTCTGGTTCGCTCCCACGATCCTGCATCAGGCCGGCGTGGCCGCGATGGTGCTGCTGGCGGTGGGCGGCGTGTTCTACAGCGTCGGCGGCATCTTCTATGGCCTGCGCTGGCCGGACCCGTGGCCGCGGACGTTCGGCTATCACGAGTTCTTCCACGCCTTCACCGCGATCGCGGCGATCCTGCACTACATCGCCATGTGGTTCGCGGTGTTCTACACGGGCGACCATGCCTGGCTGGCGGGCGGCTGAGGCCGCACGGTCACGCCGCTAGGCCTGGGGCACGCCGTCCTCCGGCGACCAGTAGGCCTTCATCGAGGCGATCTTGCCGCGGCCGTCGAAGACCATGACGTCGATCGGTTCGATCACCATCCGGTGCTCGCCCGCGGTCACGGTCAGCCGGAAATGGAAGGCCGCCTCGTTGCCGGCGACGCGCAGCGTCACCAGTTCGCATTCGCGCTGCAGGTTGTCGACCGCGGAGTAGAAGCCGTGGATCGCCTGCCGCCCGATGTGCACCTCGCCGCCGACCGGGTCCTCCACGGTGGCGTCGTCGGCGTACAACTCGACCAGATCGTCGGCGCTGCCCTTAGCGACCAATTCGATGTAGCGGTTGACCGTGTTCCGGATCGCTTCGGTCCTGGCGGCATTCGGCATGGGACGCAGGGTAACCCCGCGCTAGTGATCGGGGACACCCAGGGCGGTCGCCAATTCGGGCGCGGTGGTCACCGGCAGGTCGCACACCTGGCCGCGGCACACATACGCGGCATCGGCGCCTGCCACCCGGGGCCGGCCGGCCAGCAGCGCCGACGAATCCTGCGGCCCGCCCACCACGATCGCCCCGCCGGGCGCCAGCCGGCGCGCCTCGGCCAGCAACGCCGACGCCGGCGGGTCGCAGGCCACCGCGATCTGCAGGGGTCCGCGCACCGCGGCTTCCGCGACGGCCAGCCAATGCCCGGCCGACCGGGGCGCGCGCTCCAGCAGCACCGAATGCGCGCCGAGCGATTCGCCGACCGCCCGCAGGTAGCGCTCGGTGCGGTCGCCGTCGACCAGGTGCGCCGCGGTCAGCAGCGCCTCGGTGATCGACGACGCCCCCGACGGGGTCGCCCCGTCCAGCGGATCGGCCGGCCGCAACACCAACCGCTCGGCGTCGTCGGCCGTGTCGAACCAGCGGCCGGGCTGCTGCGGATCGGCGAAATGGGCCAGGGCGGTGTCGAGCAGCCCGGTGGCCGCGCTCAGCCAGGTGTCCTCGGCGGTCAGCTGGTACAGGGCGAGCAGACCGGTGGCCAGCATCGCGTAGTCCTCGAGGATGGCGGCGCTGTCGCCGACCGCGCCGCCCAGGCTGGCGCGTCGCAACCGGCCGTCGACGAGGTGCAGACCGAGCAGCGTTCGCGCGCAACGCATTGCCGCCTGCGCCAATTCGGGCTCGTCCAGCGCCACGCTGGCCTCGGCCAGGGCGGTGATCGCCAGGCCGTTCCACGACGTGACGACTTTGTCGTCACGGCCGGGCTGGACTCGGGCACGGCGGGCCGTCAGCAGCGCGGCGCGCACGCGTTCCAGCCGCTGGGCGTCCTCGGGATCGGCGGGGGCCTGCAGCACCGAGGCGCCGTGCTCGAACGTGCCGCTCTGGGTGACCGCGAAAACGCTTGCCGCCCAAGGACCGTCGTCGGGGCCGAGCGCCTCGTTCAGCTGCGCCGGAGTCCACACATAGGTCGAACCCTCGCGGCCGTCGGCGTCGGCGTCCAGCGACGAGGTGAACATGGCGCCGTCGGCCAGCTCGACCAGCAGGAACTGGGCGGTCTGGGCGGCGACCCGGCGCGCCAGCGGGTCCGCGGTGCGCCGGGCCCAGTGCGCGTAGGCGCGCAGCAGCAGCGCGTTGTCGTAGAGCATCTTCTCGAAATGCGGTACCACCCAAGCCTTGTCGACGCTGTAGCGGGCGAAGCCGCCGCCGAGCTGGTCGTAGATGCCGCCGCGCGCCATCGCGTTGCCGGTGTGCGTCACCGCCGCAAGCGCCTGCGATGAGCCGGTGCGCTCGAAGTGGCGCAACAGCGCCTCGAGCAACGCCGACGGCGGGAACTTGGGCGCTCCGCCGAACCCGCCGTGCACCGCGTCGCGATCCTCGAGCACCGTGGCGACGGCGTGGTCGCACAGCTCCGGCGCTATCGAGGGACCGCCGCCCGGCAGGCCCGACGAGATCCTGCGTAACTCGCCCGCGATGCGGTCCGAGGCCTCCTCGACCTCGCCGCGACGCTCCCGCCAGGTGGCCGAGACGGCCGAAAGAAGTTGCAGGAAGCCGTCTTTCGGATAATAGGTACCGCAGAAGAAGGGTCGTCCGTCCGGCGTCAGGAAGCACGTCATCGGCCAACCGCCGTGCCCGTTGAGCGCGACCGTGGCGTTCATGTACGCCGCGTCGATGTCCGGACGTTCCTCACGGTCGACCTTGATGCAGACGAACCCGGCGTTCATCGCGGCGGCCACGTCGTCGTCCTCGAACGACTCGTGGGCCATGACGTGGCACCAATGGCAGGCGGCGTAGCCCACCGAGAGCAGGATCGGCACGTCGCGGTCGGCGGCGGCGGCCAGCGCCTCGGGGGTCCACTGCTGCCAGTGCACCGGGTTGTCGGCGTGCTGACGCAGGTACGGGCTGGTCGCCAGCCCAAGGGTATTCGTCGAAGCCTGGTCAGCCGGGCTCATCGCCGGGTCCCGGGGCTCGCGGCGGGCCGTTGCCTTCGTCCGGGGTGGCGCCGGGGCCGACCGCGTCGGTGCCCTCGTCGGCGGCCTGGTCCGGTTCGGGGTGCTTGGGATCGAACGATTCCGGCACCTTCTTCAGCTGCCGGTTCATCGATCGCAGCAGAAACAGCGTGCTGATCAACAGCAACACGACGATCAGCAGCCCGACCGGGCTGGCCTTGCCGAAGTCGGGGCCGGTGTGGTGGGGCGGGCCGTCGGCCTGCCAGCCGGCGGCGGTCACGACGAGAAAGAGGTGGTTCACGCGTCGCTCTCGATCCCGGCGAACAGGTCGTCCTCGGGCAGCGACACCGGGACGCGGGAGCGGGCCAACTCGAATTCCTCAGTGGGCCAAAGCCGTTGCTGCCACGCGATGGGAGCGGCGAAGAAGTCGTGCTCCGGGTCGATCTGGGTGGTGTGCGCCCGCAGCGCGTCGTCGCGCTGGCTGAAGTACGCCGAGCATTCGACCCGCGTGGTCACCCGGGACTCGAACGGATCGTGCGCGGCGTCCCAGTGCTCGAGCCACTTCTTGAACGGGGGCTCCTGACCGTGCTTGACGGCCTCGTCGTGCAGCAGCTGCATCCGGGCCCGCAGGAACCCGTGGTTGTAGTAGAGCTTGGACACCGACCACGGCTCGCCGGCGTCGGGGAAGCGCCGGTAATCGCCGGCCGCCTCGTAGGCACCCACCGAAACCTGGTGGCAGCGAATGTGATCGGGATGGGGGTAGCCGCCGGTCTCGTCGTATGTGGTCATCACGTGCGGACGGAACTCGCGAACCACGCGGACCAGCGCCTCGATCGACTCCTCGAGCGGCACCAGCGCGAAACAGCCCTCGGGCAGCGGCGGCGGCGGGTCACCCTGGGGCAGTCCGGAGTCGACGAAACCCAGCCAGGTGTGCTCCACGCCGAGTATCTCGGCGGCCTTGGCCATCTCGTCGCGGCGGATCTCGGCGATGTGGCCGTGCACCTCGGGCAGGTCCATCGCCGGGTTGAGAATGTCGCCGCGCTCACCGCCGGTCAACGTCACCACCAGCACGCGATGGCCTTCGTCGGCGTAGCGGGCCAGCGTGGCCGCGCCCTTGCTGGACTCGTCGTCGGGGTGGGCGTGCACCGCCATCAACCGCAATTCGCTCACGTGCTTCCTTGTCACCTCTGGGGGTCGCCCGGTCTGACCCTATAATTCCAGTTCCGAGTTCGTCGCATGCTGCCGGCCGGTGCCGGGCGGCCCACAACCAGGCAAAATCAGTCATGACCGAATCCCCGATTCCTCGTCCGGAGGCCCGCTACGGGCGCTCCCGGCGATCGCGCATCCCCCGGCGGTGGGTGGTTGTCACGCTGGGCGCGCTGGTCGTGGTGGCCGGACTCGTCGTTGCCGTCATCGGTTATCACCGGTTCGGCACGAGCGACGTCAAGGGGACGATGGCCGGCTATCGGGTGATCGACGACCAGACGGCGTCGATCACGATCAGCGTGATGCGATCGGATCCGTCGCGGCCGGTGGACTGCATCGTGCGGGTGCGCGCCAAGGACGGCAGCGAGACGGGCCGCCGGGAACTGCTGGTCCCGCCGTCGGATGCGGCCACCGTGCAGGTGACCACGACGGTGAAATCGTTCGAGCCGCCGGTGGTCGCCGACATCTATGGCTGCGGCACCGATGTGCCCGCCTACCTGCGCCCGGCGTGACCTCCCCGTCCACAGCGAACTGCGAATATGGGGTCATCAACTGTTTGCACGGTGGTAACATGGATGAATGCACGGTTCCGGTTGGGACCGTGTTGCTGCATTAGCGGACGTGAGCAAAACGGAGCGGCAGCACACGGGGAGGCACCCGCACACTCCCGGCGGCGGAGCTAACAGGACTTAACGCGGACTCGCGGAACAACATACGAGGAGCACGACGAGATGACGGACACTTCCGTGACCTGGCTGACCCAGGAGTCACACGACCGGCTCAAGGCCGAGCTCGACCAGTTGATTGCGAATCGTCCGGTCATCGCCGCGGAGATCAACGACCGCCGCGAGGAGGGCGACCTGCGCGAGAACGGCGGCTACCACGCCGCCCGCGAGGAGCAGGGTCAGCAGGAGGCCCGCATCCGCCAGCTGCAGGACCTGCTCAACAACGCCAAGGTCGGCGAGGCGCCCAAGCAGTCCGGCGTCGCCCTGCCCGGTTCGGTGGTCAAGGTCTACTACAACGGCGACAAGTCCGACACGGAGACCTTCCTGATCGCCACCCGCCAGGAGGGCGTCAACGACGGCAAGCTCGAGGTCTATTCGCCCAACTCGCCGCTGGGCGGCGCCCTGATCGACGCCAAGGAGGGCGAGACCCGCACCTACGTGGTGCCCAACGGCAACACCGTCCAGGTCACGCTGGTCAGCGCGGAGCCCTACCACTCCTGATCCGGGCTCAGCCCGCGGCGACCCGCCGTTAGCCCAAGGCCCGGTCGAGATCGGCCAGCAGGTCGGCGACGTCCTCGATGCCGACCGACAGCCGCACCAGATCGTCGGGAACTTCCAATTGCGACCCGGCCGTCGACGCATGGGTCATGGCGCTGGGGTGCTCGATCAGCGACTCCACCCCGCCCAGCGATTCCGCCAGGATGAACACCCGGGTTTTGGCGCACAGGTCGCGGGCGGCGTCGCGGCCGCCACGCATGCGGACCGAGACCATGCCGCCGAAGCCGCGCATCTGCCGGGCCGCGATCTCGTGGCCGGGGTGTGAGGGCAGGCCGGGATAGAGCACCGTGCCCACGGCGGGATGCCCGGCGAGGAATTCCGCTACGGCCGAAGCGTTTTCGCTGTGCCGCTGCATGCGCAGCACCAGGGTCTTCAGGCCGCGCATGGTCAGGTAGGCGTCGAACGGCCCGGGCACCGCGCCCGCGCCGTTCTGCAGGAACGCGAACGCCTCGTCGAGTTCCTTGTCGTTGGTGACCAGCGCGCCGCCCACCACGTCCGAGTGCCCGCCGATGTATTTGGTAGTGGAGTGCAGCACGATGTCGGCGCCCAACGTCAACGGCTGCTGCAGCGCCGGTGACGCAAACGTGTTGTCCACCAACACCTTTGCCGAACTCTGCTTGCCCAGTTCTGCCAGGGCGGCGATGTCGGCGATGGACAGCAACGGGTTGGTCGGCGTTTCCGCCCAGATCAGCCGGGTGCGCGGCGTGATCGCGGCGGCGACGGCGTCCAGCTCATGCAGGGCGACCGGGGTGTACTCGACGTTCCACTGGGTGAAGACCTTGTCGATCAGCCGGAAGGTGCCGCCGTACGCGTCGTTCGGGATCACGACGTGGTCGCCGGGCCGCAGCACCGCGCGCAGGGCGCAGTCCGTGGCGGCCATGCCCGAGCCGAAGGCCCGCCCGTAGGCGCCCTCTTCGACGGCGGCCAGCGCCGCTTCCAGCGCGGTCCGGGTCGGGTTGCCGGTGCGGGCGTATTCGAAGCCGCCGCGCAGGGCGCCGACACCGTCCTGGGCGAAGGTGCTGCTGGCGTAGATCGGGGCGTTCACCGCGCCGGTCGCCGGGTCCGGCCGGTAGCCGGCGTGAATCGCTTTGGTGGCCAGTCCGGTGAACTCGTGGCGTGCGTCGTCGCTCATCGACGCTCAGCCTAGGTGACGGCCGGCCTCTCGGCGCCGTCGATCGGTAGGCACACCGTCGTCATGATCTTGTCCGCCAGCGTCTGGCGCTTCGAATCCCACAGCGGGAAAAGGAAACCGATGAAGCAGATGATCGCGTCGACGAAGTGCGCCAGCGCGCGCACCACCGACATCCCGAAGCCCAGGGGCTGCCCGGTGACCTCGCTGACCACTTTGAACTTCAGTACCGACTTGCCGACGCTCGACCCGGTGATGCCCTGGCGGTAGCCGTAGTTCCAGATCAAATAGAACAGCCCGAGGATCGACGCCAGCCATTGCGCCACCATGCCGACGGTCGAGTTCTGGGTGGCGCAGTACTGGTTGACGGAGTACTGCGTGACGTCGGTGATGCAGGCGGTCTGCTGGGTGGCGACCAGGATCGCGGTGCCGATGCCGTGCACCACGACGTACGGGAGGATGTCGATGATGAAGGCCAGCGCGCGGGTCAGCCACGGCGTGTACTGCTCCGTCGGCAGCGTGCGGATCGCCGGCCCGGGCGGCGGCGGCGCGTAGCCGCCGGCCGACGGTGGGGGCGGCGGGTAGGACCCCCCGGGCGGCGGTGGCGGAGGCGGCGGATAAGAACCGGCGCCCGACGCCGGTGGCGGCGGAATCTCCTGACCACCCGATGGCGGCTGGTCCCCACCCGCGGGCGCGGGCGACGACGGAGGTGGCGGGTAAGCGCCGGCGGGCGGTTGATCGGTCATGGGCCACCTTCCACTCCGGGTCAGCTGGACCCCTAGCTTGGACAGCCGAAACAGTACCCGAGCGCGTCGCGGCCGGGCGAGACGCGCGGCGCGCGCCGACGGCCGCGCGCTAGCGGCGCCCGGACAGCCCCCGGGGCCCGTCGGAGAGGAAACCCAGCAAGTCGTAACGGGTGATCACGCCCACCGGTTTGCCCTCCTCGACCACCATCAACGCGTCCCAATCGCGCAGGGCCTTGCCGGCCGCGCTGATCAGTTCTCCGGCACCGATCATCGGCAGGGGCGGGCTCATGTGCAGCGAGACCGCGTCGGCCAATTTCGCCCGACCCTCGAAGACCGCGGACAGCAGTTCGCGTTCGGAGACGCTGCCGGCCACCTCCCCCGCCATCACCGGGGGCTCGGCCCCGACGACCGGCATCTGGGACACCCCGTACTCGCGCAGGATGCCGATGGCGTCGCGCACCGTCTCGGCCGGGTGGGTGTGCACCAGGTCGGGCAGCTCGCCGGACTTGCGCCGCAGCACGTCGCCGACCCGGGACTGTTCGGTGGAGCCGTCCAGGCGGCTGCGCAGGAACCCGTAGGACGACATCCACGCGTCGTTGAAGATCTTCGACATGTAGCCCCGCCCGCCGTCGGGCAGCAGCACCACCACGATGGAGTCGGGCCCGGCCCGCTCGGCGACCTTGAGCGCGGCGACCACCGCCATGCCGCACGAGCCGCCGACCAGCATCGCTTCCTCGCGGGCCAGCCGCCGGGTCATGTCGAACGAGTCGGAGTCGGACACCGCGATGATCTCGTCGGGCACCGTGCGGTCGTACGCCTGCGGCCAGAAGTCCTCCCCGACGCCCTCCACCAGGTAGGGCCGGCCGGTGCCGCCCGAATACACCGACCCCTCGGGGTCCGCGCCGATGATGCGCACCGCGCCGCCGGATACCTCTTTGAGGTAGCGGCCGGCGCCGGTGATCGTTCCGCCGGTGCCGATGCCGGCGACGAAATGGGTGACCTTGCCGTCGGTGTCGGCCCAGATCTCCGGGCCGGTGGTGGCGTAGTGGCTGGCCGGGCCTTCCGGGTTGGCGTACTGGTCGGGTTTCCACGCGCCGTCGATCTCGGTGACCAGCCGGTCGGAGACGCTGTAGTAGCTGTCCGGATGGTCGGGCGGTACCGCGGTCGGACACACGACGACCTCGGCGCCGTAGGCCATCAGCACGTTGCGCTTGTCCTCGCTGACCTTGTCGGGGCAGACGAACACGCACTTGTAGCCGCGGTGCTGCGCGACGAGGGCCAGCCCGACGCCGGTGTTGCCCGAGGTGGGTTCGACGATGGTGCCGCCCGGCCGCAGCTGGCCGCTGGCTTCGGCGGCGTCGATCATCTTCACCGCGATCCGGTCCTTCGAGCTGCCACCGGGATTGAGGTATTCGACCTTGGCCGCCACGAGGCCGGCGCCGTCGGGCACGACGGAGTTCAGACGCACCAGCGGTGTGCCGCCGATGAGGTCACTGATGTGCTGAGCGATCCGCATGCGTTCATCGTCTCAGGCGGATTCGGACGCCGCACAACCCGCTGTGCGGCGTCTACTCCGTGGCCTCACGGATGTAGTCGCCGATCTGGCGCAGCGAGCGCATGGCCTCGGGCACCATCGGGGCGGCCAGCTGGAAGTCGTGGACCTGGCCGGGCCATACCCGCACCTCGGCCGGCACGCCCACCGCGGCGAGCCGGCTCGCCGCCAGGAGCGCGTCGTGCAACAGCACCTCGGAGCCCGACACGTGGATGAGCGTGCGGGGCAGGCCCGGCTTGATGTGGTCGAGCGGCTCGTAGATCTCTTCGGGCTTGCCGTCGACGATGTTCTTGCCGGCGGCCGTGGCCACCAGCTGGCCGAGCGCGTCGAACGCCCCGGCCGTGAACATGGCATCGGTCTCGATGTTGGGGTGGGCCTGCTTGGGTTCCTTGGCCAGCTGCAGCAGGGGCGAGATCGCCACCAGCGCCGCGGGATCCTCGCCCTCCTCCTGCAGGCGTTGGGCCAGCGTGAGCGCGAGGTAGCCGCCGGCAGAGTCGCCGGCCAGCACGATCTGGTCGGGCTGGTATCCGCGCTGCCGCAGCCATCGGTATGCGTCGTGGCAGTCGTCGAGCGCCATCCCGACCGAATTCTTCGGCAGCAGACGGTAGTTGACCACCAGGATGGGCGAGTCGGCGAACTTGGACAGGGTTTCGACGAGCCGGCCGTGGGAGTTCGCCCCGCAGGTCAGGAACGCGCCGCCATGCAGGTAGACGATCACGCGGCGGCTACCGTCGGCGGGCAGCACCCCGGGCGCGCGCACCAGCTGCGCCGACGCGTGGGGCAGCTTGATGGTCTCGCGGACGGTGGCCGACGCCGGGATCAGCACCCGGGCCGTGAGGTCGATCAGACCCCAGGGCCACGGCAGGTTGGGGACGTGGCTGCCGACGGACAGGATGGGCCGGATGGTCAGCCGCGAGGTGAGGTTGGCCAGCCGCGCGGCCACACTGGGCCCGGATTCCAGGACCTCGACCGGTGCGCCGTCGCTGATGGCGAACTTGCGCGCCTGGGCGCGGCGGGCTCTGAGGACATCATGTGGCCGAACGGTATTTGCCGACGACCCCGATTCCTTGCTAGGTGCGGTCATGCTCAACACTTCCTACGCCGTTGTAGTGCGATACAGCATGTGACGAGGCGACCGAGCGTGTGGTTCAGCCGTTTGCCAAGGCGCTCAGCCATCCCTTGTCATCAGCTTGACAGCGGTTGCTTAGTACAACGTAGGAAATTGCTGATTTGATACCAGTTTTGCTTCGCACCGTGATCAGTTCGTTTTCCAGCCGCCCGCGCGAACGTCGCAGCGGCTCTAAAATCGATTGCGTGACCATGCGGGTGCCACGCCGTTCGGCGATCGCCCTGGCCACAGCGGGCGCGCTGGCCTCAACAGGAACCGCCTACCTGGGGGCACGCAGTCTGTTGGTCGGCCAGGCCACTCACGCGCGCACGATCATTCCGAAGGCATGGGACATCCCGCCGCGCGCGGACGGGGTGTACGAGCGCGGCGGTGGCCCCGTGCAGCGGTGGCACCGCGGCATGGCGGTCGACTCGCACCTGATGATCTTCGGTGACTCGACCGCCGCGGGCTACGGCTGCATGAGCGCCGACGAAGTGCCCGGGGTGCGCATCGCCCGGGGCCTGGCCGAGCAGACCGGCAAGCGAATCCGGTTGAGCACCAAGGCGATTGTGGGCGCCACGTCCAAGGGGGTGTGCGGTCAGGTCGACGCCATGTTCGTGGCCGGTCCACCGCCGGACATCGCGGTGATCATGGTCGGCGCCAACGACGTGACCGCGCTCAACGGCATCAGCCAGTCGGCGCAGCGGCTGGCGCTGACCGTGCGCAAGCTGCGCGCCCGCGGTGCCGTGGTGATCGTCGGCACCTGCCCGGACCTCGGATTCATCAGCGCCATTCCCCAGCCGCTGCGGTCGCTGGCGCACGAGCGTTGCCTGCAGCTCGCCCGCGCCCAGACCGCGGCGGTCCGGTCGGCCGGCGGCGTGCCGGTGCCGTTGGCGCAGCTGATGGCGCCGCAGTTCCGCGCGACGCCCGACGCCATGTTCTCCGCCGACGGCTACCACCCGTCGGCACCCGCCTATGCACTGGCGGCCGACGCGCTGCTGCTCGCGCTGTGCGACGCGCTGGGCGAGAAGGTGGAGCGTCCACCGCTGAGCCCGCCGGTGCTCGCGGCGACGCCGGTGCTCGGTCAGCGGCACACCCGCAGCAGCGTCATGTCGCGGCTGTGGCGGCGTCCCACCCCCGGTCCTGCCCCGTCTTCGTGCCCCGAGGTCGGCAGCGACTAGATTTGTTCTCGCCGGTCGGAGCGAACCACGCCCGCCGCCAAGCGAGCCAGCCCCATCTGTGGGATCTGCAGGGATCTGAAGGGAACCACCATGCCTGAAGCCGTCATTGTCTCAACTGCTCGCTCGCCGATCGGCCGCGCGATGAAGGGGTCGCTGGTCAACATGCGCCCCGACGACCTGACCGTCCAGATCGTGCGCGCCGCGCTCGACAAGGTGCCCGCGCTGAACCCGCACCAGATCGACGACCTGATCCTGGGCTGTGGCCAGCCCGCCGGCGAATCCGGATACAACCTGGCGCGGGTCATCGCCGTCGAACTCGGCTACGACTTCCTGCCGGGCACCACCGTCAACCGGTACTGCTCGTCGTCGCTGCAGACCTCCCGGATGGCCTTCCACGCCATCAAGGCCGGCGAGGGCGACGCGTTCATCTCCGCGGGGGTCGAGACCGTGTCCCGCTTCGCCAAGGGCAGCGCCGACTCCTGGCCGGACACCAAGAACTCGCTGTTCGGCGAAGCGCAGGAGAGGTCGGCCGCGGCGGCCGAGGGCGCCGACGAATGGCACGATCCCCGCGCCGACGGCAACGTGCCCGACGTGTACATCGCGATGGGGCAGACGGCCGAGAACGTCGCGCTGCTGACCGGCATCAGCCGCGAAGACCAGGACCACTGGGGCGTGCGCAGCCAGAACCGCGCCGAGGAAGCGATCAAGAGCGGGTTCTTCGAGCGGGAGATCACCCCGGTGAGCCTGCCCGACGGCACCACCGTGAGCACCGACGACGGCCCGCGCCCCGGCACCACCTACGAGAAGATCAGCCAGCTCAAGCCCGTGTTCCGGCCCAACGGCACGGTGACCGCCGGCAACGCGTGCCCGCTCAACGACGGCGCCGCCGCGGTGGTGATCACCAGCGACACCAAGGCCAAGGAACTGGGCCTGACGCCGCTGGCGCGCATCGTGTCCACCGGGGTCAGCGGCCTGTCGCCCGAGATCATGGGGCTGGGCCCGATCGAGGCGACCAAGACGGCGCTGGCGCGCGCCAACCTGTCGGTCAGCGACATCGACCTGTTCGAGATCAACGAGGCCTTCGCCGTCCAGGTGCTGGGTTCGGCGCGCGAGCTGGGCATCGACGAGGACAAGCTGAACGTGTCCGGTGGGGCGATCGCGCTGGGCCACCCGTTCGGCATGACCGGCGCACGCATCACCACCACGCTGCTCAACAACCTGCAGACGCACGACAAGACGTTCGGTCTGGAGACCATGTGCGTCGGCGGCGGCCAGGGCATGGCGATGGTGATCGAGCGGCTGAGCTAGGCCGCTCGGCCGGCGGCCCGCCGCATCGAGTGTGCGGCCTGGGCATTGGGTGTGAAGCCTGGGCGGCGACACGCCGAGCGGGCCGCCGCCGGCGCACACAACACGACTTCAGCGCACACTCAACGCCTTCAGCGCACACTCAACGCCTTCAGCGCACACGAAAAGACCGGCACGCCACGCGGCGTGCCGGTCTTTTCGTTGACGAGAGCTAGTCGTTCTGCAGATAACTGAGCAGACGCAGGATCTCGATGTACAGCCACACCAGCGTCACGGTCAGGCCCAGGGCGATGCCCCATGCCGCCTTCTCGGGCGCGCCGGCGCGGACCATCTGGTCGGCGGCATCGAAGTCGATCAGGAAGCTGAACGCCGCGATCGCGATGCACACCAGCGAGAAGATGATGGCCACCGTGCCGCCGCTGCGCAAGCCCAGGCCGGTGCCGCCGTTGACGTGGAACATCGCCAGCACGAAGTTGCCGAGCATCAAGGCCAGCACGCCGAACATCGCGGCGACCAACATGCGGGTGAACTTGGGCGTCACCCGGATGGCCCCGGTCTTGTAGACGACGAGCATGCCGAAGAACACCCCGAAGGTGCCCAGCACCGCCTCACCGATCAGCGCCCCGGCGTTGGCGTTGGACACCGAGAAGTTGGCGAAGACGAACGAGATGGCGCCCAGCACCAGGCCCTCGAGCACGGCGTAGCTCAGCACGATGCCCGGGTTGTCCTGCTTGCGGCCGAAGGTGGCCACCAGGACGAGGACCAGGCCGCCCAACCCGCCGATCAGGGCCAGCGGCATGGCCAGCGCCACGTCGCGGGCGACCAGGAAGTAGGAGACCACGGCGGAGATCGCCAGCACCGCCAGCGTGATGCCGGTCTTGGTGACGACGTCGTCGATGGTCAGCGGACGCGAAGCTTTGGCCTCCTGATACGGGGCCGCGTAGGGAGCCGCGTAGGGGTCGGCCCCGTAGCCCTGCATTGGGGGCGCGGCCGTGCCGAATTGTGCGTATCCGCCCCTCTGCTTAGGCAGCGAACGAAATACCGGGTTGCTTGTCTCCCGCACCGTCGGATCCTCTCTAATTGGCTTCGAGCTGTGCGAACACAATCTCAACGATCGGCGTCGAGCCCTGGTTCCCAGCGGACCTGGGCGTTTTCGGGGTGTATATCGTCTCCGCCGTTGTCGTCGCGTTAAACATAACCCTTACCCGCGGGTACCGTGCCGGTCGCGACGATCTAGATTTCTTCCTCGAGGCTGGACCGGCCAGGACCGGCCCGAGGGAGGCGAGGGCGTTGACCGACGGATCCGATGAGGTGCTGACCGAAGTCGAGGGAAGCGTCGGCTTGATCACGCTCAACCGGCCCAAGGCGATCAACTCGCTGAACCAGCAGATGGTGGACGCGCTGACCGCCACCCTCCGCGGCTGGTCCGACGACGACGCGGTGCGCGCGGTGGTGCTATCGGGCGCCGGTGAACGCGGGCTGTGCGCCGGCGGCGACGTGGTGTCCATCTACCACAGCGCGCGCAAGGACGGGGTCGAGGCGCGACGCTTCTGGCGCGACGAGTATCTGCTCAACGCCCAGATCGCCGAGTTCGCCAAGCCCTACGTCGCGTTGATGGACGGCATCGTGATGGGTGGCGGCGTGGGCGTCAGCGCGCACGCGAACACCCGCGTGGTCACCGATACCTCCAAGATCGCCATGCCCGAGGTCGGCATCGGGTTCATCCCCGACGTCGGCGGCGTCTACCTGCTATCCCGCGCGCCCGGCGGGCTGGGCCTGCACGCCGCGCTGACCGGGGCGCCGTTCTCCGGAGCCGACGCCATCGCCATGGGCTTCGCCGACCACTACGTCCCCCATGGTGACGTCGAGGCGTTCCGCCGTGCGGTGGTTACCGACGGCGTCGAGCGGGCGCTCGACAAATACACCGTCGAGCCACCGCCCAGCGAGCTTGCGGCGCAACGCGCTTGGATCGACGAATGCTTCTCCGGCGACACCGTCGCGGACATCGTCGCCGCGCTTCGCGGACACGGGGCGGGCCCGGGCGCTGGACCTGCTCAAGACGCCGCCAAGCTGATCGCCACCCGCTCCCCGATTGCGCTGTCGGTGACGCTGGAGGCGGTGCGGCGCGCGGCCAACCTCGAAACACTCAAAGACGTTCTGGTGCAGGACTATCGGGTGTCGTCGGCGTCGCTGCGCTCGCACGATCTGGTGGAGGGCATCCGCGCACAGCTGATCGACAAAGATCGCAATCCGAAGTGGTCGCCGGCGGAGCTGCCCGACGTCACCGCGGCCGACGTCGAGGCGTATTTCGCGCCGGTCGACGACGACTTGAGTTTCTAGAAAGGCGGTTTGGATGACAGAGCCAACCTACGAGACCATCCTCGTCGAGCGCGAGGACCGCGTCGGCATCATCACCCTGAACCGGCCGAAGGCCCTCAACGCGCTCAACACCCAGGTGATGAACGAAGTCACCAGCGCGGCAGCCGATTTCGACGCCGATCCCGGCATCGGGGCGATCATCATCACCGGGTCGGCCAAGGCGTTCGCCGCCGGCGCCGACATCAAGGAGATGTCCGAACTGTCGTTCGCCGACGCCTTCGGCGCCGACTTCTTCGCCCCGTGGAGCAAGCTCGCCGCCGTCCGCACCCCCACGATCGCCGCGGTCGCCGGCCACGCGCTGGGCGGTGGCTGCGAGCTCGCCATGATGTGCGACGTGCTGATCGCCGCCGACACAGCGAAATTCGGCCAGCCCGAGATCAAACTCGGTGTGCTGCCCGGCATGGGCGGCTCGCAGCGGCTGACCCGCGCCATCGGCAAGGCCAAGGCGATGGACCTGATTTTGACCGGCCGCACCATCGGCGCCGAGGAAGCCGAACGCAGCGGCCTGGTTTCGCGGGTGGTGCCGGCCGACGACCTGCTGACCGAGGCCAAGGCCGTCGCGACCACCATCTCGCAGATGTCGCGGTCGGCGTCCAGGATGGCCAAAGAGGCCGTCAACCGCGCATTCGAGTCGACCCTGGCCGAGGGACTTCTCTACGAACGCAGGCTGTTTCACTCGACTTTCGCGACGCAGGACCAGTCCGAAGGGATGGCGGCCTTCGTCGAGAAGCGCCCGCCGAACTTCACCCACCGCTAGGACGCTTACATGAGCGAACGGGTTTCCGCGACCAACACCGAGGCAGGTCGCCTCCCGGCCGGCGACGTCGAGGAGTCCGCGGGAGCCGAGCCGGTCGCCGCACCGGCACCGGTACCCGCACCGCGACCCGGCCGCGCCACGCCCACCCTGCCGTGGACGGAAAAGCCTTGGTGGGTACGGCATTACACGTTCACCGGCACCACCGTGGGCCTGCTCTTCATCTGGCTTTCGCTCACGCCGTCGCTGCTGCCGCGCGGCCCCCTGTTCCAGGGGCTGGTCAGCGGGCTCTCCGGCGCCATCGGCTATGGCCTGGGCGTCTTCTCGGTCTGGCTGGTGCGGTTCATGCGCGAGAAGGACCACAGCCCGCCGCCGCCGCGCTGGGCGTGGAAGGTGCTGATCCCGATCGGCGTGGTCGGTCAGGTCCTCATGGCGATCTGGTTCCACGTCTGGCAGGACGACGTGCGCGACCTGATGGGCGTGACGCACTTGCAGTGGTACGACTACCCGCTGGCCGGGGTGCTTTCGCTGGTGGTGTTGTTCGCGGTGGTCGAGCTGGGTCAATTCACCCGTTGGCTGGTCAGA
Organism: Mycobacterium colombiense; assembly: GCF_003284935.1. Classification (GTDB taxonomy): domain Bacteria; phylum Actinomycetota; class Actinomycetes; order Mycobacteriales; family Mycobacteriaceae; genus Mycobacterium; species Mycobacterium arosiense_A. The sequence continues at coordinate 111,579 of NZ_QMEV01000006.1, read as the reverse complement.
GTCCTGGTGGGCCAGGTGGACCGGTTCGCGCCGTTTCGGCTGTCGGCGACCATCGTGGTCGTCACCCTGGTGGTCCTGACCATCACGCTGCTCAACGGCGTGGTGCTCAAGTTCGCCATGCGCACCATGAACCACACCTTCGCCTCGGCCAACGAGGAGCTCAATCCCGACACCGCTCCCCCGAAAACCCCGCTGCGATCCGGTGGCCCGCAGTCCCTGGTGTCGTGGGAGTCGCTGGGCCGTGAGGGCCGCATCTTCGTCGAGGGCGGCCCGTCCGTCGAGCAGCTCGCCTCCTTCAACGGAGCCCCGGCGACCGAGCCCATCCGCGCCTACGCCGGTTTGGACTCATCGAAGGGCATCACGGCGGCCGCCGAGCTCGCGGCACGGGAGCTGCAGCGCACCGGCGGATTGCGGCGCGCGGTCGTCGCGGTGGGCACCACCACCGGCACCGGCTGGATCAACGAGGCGGAGGCCTCGGCGCTGGAATACATGTACAACGGCAACACGGCGATCGTGAGCATGCAGTATTCGTTCCTGCCGAGCTGGCTGTCGTTCCTGGTGGACAAGGAGAACGCCCGGCACGCCGGACAGGCGCTCTTCGAGGCCATCGACAAGCTGATCCGCCAACTGCCCGAGGGCCAGCGGCCCAAGCTGGTGGTGTTCGGCGAGAGCCTGGGATCGTTCGGCGGCGAGGCGCCGTTCCTGAGCCTGAACAATGTGCTGGCGCGCACCGACGGCGCGCTGTTCAGCGGGCCGACGTTCAAGAACACCATCTGGACCGATCTGACGTCGACGCGCGATGGCGGGTCGCCGGAGTGGTTGCCGATCTACCAGGACGGCAGGTACGTCCGATTCGCCGCTCGCGCAAAGGATTTGACGCGTCCGAACGCGCCGTGGGATCACCCGCGGGTGGTGTACTTGCAGCACGCCTCGGATCCCATCGCGTGGTGGACGCCCGACCTGTTGTTCAGCAAGCCCGACTGGCTGCGCGAACCGCGCGGCTATGACGTGCTGCCGCAGACGCGCTGGATTCCGGTCGTCACCTTCCTGCAGGTGTCGGCCGACATGGCCGTGGCGGTGGACGTCCCCGACGGCCACGGCCACCGCTACGTCGCCGACGTCGCCGACGGCTGGGCCGCCGTGCTGTCACCGCCCGGCTGGACCCCCGACAAGACCGCCAAACTGCGCCCGCTGCTGCACTCCGACGAGACGACCTAGATCCAGCGGCGGGCGGCCGACCCGGTGTCCGCGAACACCGGATCGACCCGGCCCCCCGCCAGTTCGCTCAGCACGCCGGCGCCGGCCAGCGCGTGGTAGCCGCCGATGACGTCGGTGGCCCGGTGCAGGCCGATGTCCAGCAGCGCGGCCGCCGCCAGGCTCGACGTGTAGCCCTCCGAACACAGGATCACCCATTCGACGTCGTCGCCGACGGCCTCGGGCAGCCTGGCCTCGCTGGTGGGATCGCAGCGCCACTCCAGCACGTTGCGTTCGATCACCAGCGCCCCCGGCACCTCGCCCTCGCGGAAGCGCTGGGCCTGCGGCCGGATGTCGACCAGCACCGCGCCGCGGCGCACCGCGTCGGGCACTTCGGTGGCGGGCAGCCGCCGAAACCGGCGCCGGGCGGATCTGAGGACGACGTCGATGCGGCTCATGGCGTGCCTTCCGGCTGGTCGGTCAGTTCGGTACGGTCGCGGCGCAACGTCTTGCGGTCGGTGATCTCGTAGTACGACATCGCGGTCAGGGGCGGCGAGTAGGCGTGCACGCTCAACGTCGGCTGCACCGTCGCGGCACCACCGCCCGGCACCCCCGCGCCCGGCAGCGTGATGGGCGCCGGCACGGGCCGGGGCGCCCAGACCACGTCGTGCACCCAGCCCAACGGGAATCCGGCCTGATCGCCTGCGTCGAGCCGACGACGCCGCAAAGCCCTTCCGTCCCAACGGTATTCGTTCAACGATCCGGAAAGCACCGTCAGGGCCCCCAGCGACCCGCCGTGGTCGTGCAGTTCGGTCGGCTCCCCGGGCACCCAGCTGATCAGCCAGACGTCGAGTTCCTCGTCGCCGTGGACGCGGGTGAACCAGCGCCTCGACTGGGGGATGCCCCCCTCGGGTAGCAGGTGGTCGCAGCGCCCGCTGAGCACGTCATCGGCGGCCCGGTCGGTGGCGTAGAGCAGATCGGGCACGCGCAGCCGGGTCGGGCCGGCGGACGGGGCGGACAGGGTTCGCGGGCGCAGGGCAGCCTCGGTGGCTACGGGCACAGACATCAGGGGACTCCAGGGCGAAAACGGAAAAGGACAAGCGGCGGCGTGTTACGGCCGACAACACTCGCAAAATCCGAAGCGCTCCATCACGGCAGCAAGTGTTGCATAGATTGAGACCGTGCGCTCGTGCGGTGATCGGTCCCGGCGGCGGCGCGCGGTTGTTGCCGCGGCCGCCGCGCTGGCGGTGACGGCGTGCTCGCACGGCGCCCACACCGGGGCCCCCGGATCCTCGTCGGCGCGGCAATCCGGCATCCCCAACGGCCCCGGGTCGCCGCCGCCGGGCTCCGTCGGCCTGTCCCCCGCCGGCGTGACGACCAGGGTCGACGTACCCGCGGACTCGACCGAAGAGCAGTACTACCAGGCCTGTCACGCCGCGAAAGAGTGGATGGACGCCCAGCCCAAGACGGGCGCGTCGCTGTTCGAGCCCTATTTGTCGATGGTTCAGGCGTCCCCCGCGGGCACCGCGGGCAGCTGGAACGCCCCGTGGTCGAAGTTGACCCCGGCCCGCCAGGCCGCCGTGATCGTGGCCGCGCGGGCGGCCGCCAACGACGAATGCGGGTAGCTCCGCCCCACGGGGATTTTCACCCCGGCGCGTAATTGGGATCACGGGTGAAAAAAGTGCCCGCGCCCCCCTGGACGACCCCCGACCGCCCGCCGCCGCGCAAAATGTAGGGGTGCCTGACGAAGTCTCGCGTCGCCCAGAGCCGACCCGGGTGGCACTCGCCCTGGGCAGCGGTGGCGCCCGCGGCTACGCCCACATCGGCGTGATCGAGGCCCTGGCGGCGCGCGGCTACGAGGTGGTCGGCGTGTCCGGCTCGTCGATGGGTGCGCTGGTCGGCGGCCTGCAGGCGGCCGGGCGGCTCGACGAGTTCGCCGACTGGGCGAAGTCGCTGACCCAGCGCACCATCCTGCGGCTGCTGGACCCGTCGATCAGCGCGGCCGGCGTGATGCGGGCCGGCAAGATCTTGGACGCGGTGCGCGACATCCTGGGCCCGGTCGCCATCGAGGACCTGGCCATCCCGTACACCGCGGTGGCGACGGACCTCTTGGCGGGCAAGACCGTGTGGTTTCAGCGCGGCCCCCTCGACGAGGCGATCCGCGCGTCCATCGCCATCCCCGGCGTGATCGCCCCCCACGCGGTCGACGGGCGGCTGCTCGCCGACGGCGGCATCCTGGATCCGCTGCCGATGGCGCCGCTCGCCGCGGTGAACGCCGATCTGACCATCGCGGTGAGCCTGTCCGGCAGCGAGACGATCGGCAACCGCGAGCCCGAGCCGGGCGCCACCGTCGAGTGGTTGACCCGCATGGTGCGCAGCACCTCCGCACTGCTGGACACGGCCGCCGCGCGTTCGCTGCTCGATCGGCCGACGGCGCGGGCGGTGCTGAGCCGACTCGACGGGCCGAGCGGCGAGCCCGACGGCTGGTCGGACACCCCCGACGACGAGCGGCCCGCCACCGACGACGACGCGGAGGAACTATCCGGCGGGGGATTCGACGTGCCGAAGCTGGGCAGCTTCGAGGTGATGAACCGCACCATCGACATCGCCCAGGCCGCGCTGGCGCGTCACACCCTGGCGGTCTACCCGCCCGACCTGCTCATCGAGGTTCCGCGCTCGACCTGCCGGGCCCTGGAATTTCACCGCGCCGTGGAGGTGATCGCCACCGGGCGGGCGCTGGCGAACGAGGCGCTCGACGCGCTGGACGTCGACGACGACCGGGACGTCCCACCCGCGATCGAGCGCTGAGCGGATCTGAATTCCCTTGTGCGCCAGGCCCGCTCACACGTTCAGGAAGCGGGCGAGGGCCGCGGCTTCGCGGCGGCCCTGCTCGCGGCCGGCCACCGCCGACGGGATGCGGCAGTCCGGGTCCAAGGCGTTGGGGCCGAAGGCGGCCAGCGACGGGGCGTCGGCGAACACGGCGAAGGCCGCGCCGGGGAACGCCGAGATTTCGGCGGCCGGCCCCGCGCCGAACGGCGCCGGCGCGTCGACGCCGGAGGGCACCAACACCACCGCCGTGTCGCAGTCGGCGGCGACCACCAGGTTGACCGAGCTGGCGACGCCGCCGTCCATGAAGCGGCGGTCGCCGATCGTCACCGGCGGCCACGCCCCGGGCACCGCGCAGCTGGCCGCCACCGCATCGACCAGATCGACACCGGAGGCGCGGTCGAACACGGTCAACTCTCCGGTGGCCACGTCGATCGCGGTGAGCCGCACGTCGCGGTCCGGCCAGTCGTGCGACGGCAGGCGGTGTGCGATCACGTCCCGGCGTACCGGCGCGGGAACGGTTTTCGTCGCCAGCGCGACGGCCCCGATGCGCTGCATCTGCTGGCGCGTCTTGTCCAGCGACTCCTCATACGGCTCGCCCAGGACCGTCAGGAACAGTTCGGTGATGGCCTCGACGTCGACCCCGGAATCGATCTCGGCCGACGATTCGGCGACCTGCCGGTCGAACAGCTCGCCCAGGGTGTGGCCGCTGCCGAGCTGCGCGGCCACCGCGGAGCCCGCCGAGGTGCCCACCAGCACGTCCGACTCGATCAACAGCCGGGCCACCGCCGGCGACTCGTCGGCGATGCCCCGCAGAACCCCTGTCTCCCAAGCGATTCCCGCTATCCCCCCACCGGCCAGCACCAGGGCGCGTTTAGTTGTCACGGTGTTCAGCTTGCCAGCACGGATCAGGCCAACTGCCGGGTGTTCGGCAGCGCGTGCTGCGACTCCTCCACCGGCGAGCTCAGGTCCTCGCGACGCAGCAGATGCCTGGGCGGATCCGGCAGGATCATGCTGCGGTGGACCTGCAGGCCGGCATCGACATGGAAGAGTTCACCCGCCGGCAGCAGCCGCCAGCGCGGCTCGTCGTCCATCACCTCGGTGGCGAACACCACCGACGACCGCTCACACAGATGCTCCGATCGGGCGTGAATCCGCTTGGTGCACAAGTCGAATTCGGGGTCGCGCGAAGCCGCGTCGTCGGATCGATCCAAAATATAGAGCTGATGGGTTTCCGGATAGCGCAGCGCCCACATGTCGGTGGCCGTGCTCAGCAGCACGTTGACCGCGTAGATCGGGACGTGCTCGGCGAGCCAGCGCATGGCGTCGGTGAGGCCGGCGGTGATGTCGCCGTCGCGCGCCCGGATCGCGGCGGTGATCAACGCGAACACCCGCTCGGAGTCGGTGTCGCCCAGCACCAGGTCGTCGGTGCCGACCTCGCGCAACCGCCCGTCGAGGATGTCCAATCCCTCGAGGACCCCATTGTGCGCGAAGATCCGCCCGTCCTGCAGGAACGGGTGGGTGTTGTGGATGTCGAGCGAGCCGGTGGTCGCGTAGCGGACGTGGGCGATGACGGTCGTGCCGGTCATCCGGTGTGCCTCGGTCGCGAATGCGGCGTCCTGCCAGGCCGCTATCGGCTCCTTGTACAGGTGCGGCCGGCCGTGTTCATCGAAGACGCCCAGGCCGGTGCCGTCCGGATTTCTCCTGCTCTGTTGGGCCAGGCTGTCCGGGGCGTCCAGCAGCCAGAAGGTCGCGGTGCACGCGTGGGTCCCGGCATGCAGGCCAAAGAGTCGGCACATGGCTTCCCACGGTAGCGGTCGCGGCTCAGGCCGTCAGCAGAGCGGACAGGTCTTTCGGCCCGCCGCGTTCACCCGTGCGCTTCGACCACCTGGTATCCGTCTTCGGCGTAGCGCGACCGAATGGTCTTCTTGTCGTACTTGCCGACACTGGTGCGCGGAATCTCGTCGATGAAGGCCCACCGCTCGGGCAGCCACCATCGAACGACCTTGTCGGCGAGGAACTTTCGCAGCTGTTCGGCGCTCACCGAGGCGCCGTCCTTGGCCACGATCACGGCGAGCGGCCGCTCCTCCCAGCGCTCGTCGGGAACCCCGACCACCGCGGCCTCGACCACGTCCGGGTGGCCGATCAAGATGTTCTCCAACTCGACCGAGGAGATCCATTCGCCGCCGGATTTGATGACGTCCTTGGCGCGGTCGGTCAGGGTGACGAAACCCCGTTCGTCGATGCGGCCCACGTCGCCGGTGCGCAGCCAGCCGGAGTCGAACTTCGACTCGTCGCGGCCCAGGTAGTAGGAGCCGGCGATCCACGGTCCGCGCACCTCGACCTCGCCGACGGCGGTTCCGTCGTTCGGCAGCACCTGACCCTCGTCGTCGACGATGCGCATCTCCACCCCGCAGACCGGCTGGCCCTGCGTGCCGCGGAATGCCCAGTGCTGGTCCTCCGGGGTTCCCGGCGGCGGCCACGCCATGGTGGCCAGCGGCGACGTCTCCGTCATGCCCCACAACTGCCGGATCTGCACATCGTGCTTCTCCTCGAAGGTGCGCATCAGCGACACCGGGACGGCCGAGCCGCCGCAGACCACCAACCGCAGCGACGACATGTCGTGGTCGGGGTCGTCCTCGAGGTGATGCAGGACGCCGTTCCAGATGGTCGGCACCGCGCCGGTCACGGTGGGCCGCAGCTCCTCGACCATCCGGACCAGCGACCGGGGGTCGAGGTGGCGGTCGGGCAACACCAAGTCGGCGCCGGCCATCAGCGCGGCATACGGCAGGCCCCAGGCGTTGGCGTGGAACATCGGCACGATCGGCAGCACGCTGTCGGTGGCCCCGACGCCGATGCCGTTGGTGGTGCACGCGCCCATGGTGTGCAGGAAGCTCGAACGATGGCTGTAGACAACGCCTTTCGGGTTGCCGGTGGTGCCGCTGGTGTAGCACATCGCGGCCGCGGAGTTCTCGTCGATGTGCGGCCAGTCGAACTCGGGGGGCTCGCCGTCGAGGACGTCGGCGTAGCGCAACACGGTTTTGCCATGCCCCTGCAGCGGTTCGGTGTCGTCGCCGACCACGATCACCGTGTGCACGGTCTCGAGCTCGGGCAGCACGGGTGCGAGCAGTTTGACCAGCGACGCGTCGACCAGCACCACCTGGTCCTCGGCCTCGTTGGCGACGAAGGCGATCTGCTCCGGGAACAGGCGGATGTTGAGGGTGTGCAGGACCGCGCCCATCGAGGGCAACGCGAGGTACGCGGTGAGGTGCTCGGCGTTGTTCCACATGAACGTGCCCACCCGCTGGTCGCCGGTGACGCCGAGGCGGCGCAATCCATTCGCCAGTTGGGCGGCCTGCTGGCCCAGTTCGCGGTAGGTCGTTCGCCGGTAACCGTCCCCGGTGAAGGTGGTGACGGTGCGTGCGCCGTGCACGGTGCAGCCGTGCCGCATGATCGCGGTGATCGTCAACGGAAAGTCCTGCATGGTGCCGTCCACTGATCCACCGCCCTTACTCTCGGCGCAGCACCACCTGTGCCGTCGGCCGCCTCCCACCCTAAGCCCGAATTCGGCGAGAGTGTGTCAGCGCCTGACCGGACTGGTCATCGAATGGGTGGATCCCCTTCGGCGGGGGCAGCTTTGGGCCCCACCCGGCCCTAGGCCAGGACCGGCTCCCACTCCGCCAGCTCGGGCAGCCAGCCGGCGATCGACAAGTCGCGATCGGTCGCGTCGGTGAGCGGCCGCGGCGCGGGCGAGGCGATGCGCGCCGCGGTCACCACGCCGGAGTAGTCGGCGACGTAGAGATGGGCGCCGTCGGGGCTTTCCACCACGCAGGACGGGTGGTGGGACACCTTGACCTCACCGACGACCTCCTGCCGGTGGATGCTCAGCACCGTGATGCGTTCGTCGCTCACCAGGTAGGCGCGCGCGCCGTCGCGGCTCAGCGTCATCCGCGTGAGCGGGCCGGTGATCTCGGGCACCTTGTGGGTGGCGACGATCGTGGTGGCCCGGGTGTCGACCACGTCGAGCACCGCGCCCGCCACGGGATCGAAGCTCGCCACGTACGCCGTGGCGCCGTCGTCGCTGAGCGCGACGTCGCGCACGGGCAGGCCGACCTCGATCACGCCGACGATCCGCGACCGGCCGCCGACCCGGCGGTTGTCGGAGCGGGTCCGGGTCTCGATCATGGCGAGGCTCCCGCCGGTCGGCCCGTTCATGCCGACGTACAAGCGGCGCCGGTCGGCGCTGACCCGCACGCATTCGGTGGTGGTGCCGGTCTCGGTCGCCAGCTCGATCACCTCGAGCTCACCGGTGGTGGTGTCCAGCACCGTCACGTCGGCACCGCGCACCGCGTTTCTGCTGGCGTACAGGTAGCGACCGTCCGGGCTCACCGCGAGGCCGCTCACGCTGTGCGCGAGCCGGTGGGTGGCGATGCGCCAGTTGGTGACGACGTCGATGACTTCGATGGCGTCGTAGCCGGCGGTCGCCGTGCTGACGTAGGCATAGTTGGCGTCCGCGCTGTTCATCGCGACCGCGAAGGGCTCGGCCAGGCCGGTGACGGTGCTCGAGACACGGCAGGTCTTGGCGTCGATGACCGAGACCATGTCGCGGCCGTAGTTCGTGACCACCAGCCGGCGCCCGTCGGGGCTGATGTCGAGATCGCTGATCGGGCCGTTGTGCAGTGGGACGCGGACCACCGAGGTGGTGTCCAGCTCGAAGGCTCGCCCGTCTCGTTCGTCGTGCGCGGCCGTAGGGCCGTTCACATCGTTCACGCTGATACCGCCTTTGCTGTGGTTGTCGGCTCTAGTGGTCGAGTGTCGAAGCCGCCGAGATGTTCGCGACGATCCGGCCATCGGATCCACCGGCGCTCAGCACCGAAAGGCACTGACGAGACTGGTTTTCGATAGTCTACTGGCCGCATATCGCACCGAAGCAGTTCGAGAGGCTCGGCGTTAGCTACGTCACTGCGCGCACTTACGTTCTGCTCAGACTTCCAATCACGCTGTATCGCAGTGGCTTACCCGTAGCGAAAGTCAGACAAACCCGCTTCCGGCGGATTTCGCTCCCGCCGCTAACAGTCCAGGTGACCGCGCTATCTGGGCATATATAAGGAATTCTCAGGCTTGGGGCCGCGACGAGGGAAAGATCACACTCGCGGTAGACCTAGCTGAACTTCGTCTGCGGCCTTGCCAATCGGACTCCGTCGACGACGATATCGAGTTTTTCGTTGTAGAACGCGATAAGACCGGCGATCTGCCCCACCGCCGGCAGCGGATAGTGGTAGGTCCACGCCAGGTCCTCGTGCACGGTGTCGCCCAGCCGCACCGACCAATAGCCCGACGTTACTCCCTTGTACGGACACAATGTCTGCGTCGCGCTGGTTTCCAGGTGCTCGAAGGACACATCGGTCGGATCGATGTAATACCTTGTCGGCAAACCTGTTTCGAACAGCAGCACGGGAATAGCGGTGTCCGCCAAGGTGATTCCGTCGAGTTCGACCCGCACGTGCCGGTGCGAGCGCAAGGCGTCGACGCGCGCGTACGGATTGCGCGGGTGGCCGTAGATCGGCTCGTCTTCTTCGAACCAGCGCAACGGATTCCATTCGAAGCGCACGGTGCCGGCCACCGCGCTGTCACCGTCGGCGTCGAACACCCGCGCGGCGGACTCGTGCGTCTGGCCGCCACCCACCAGCGAGTACAACCGCGACGGGCCGAATTGCACCTTCTGGGCGTGGTTTTCGTCGCGCAGGAACTCGGTGCGGACGTCGGCGAGCGGGATGTAGTACTGCGGGTAGTAAGGGACTTCCCACACGTATCGGGCGGCGGTGGTGTCGAAGACGAGCGCGTCGCCGAGGTAGCCACGGACCCGCCGCGGGGCGGGTTCGATCCTGCCGCGGGCGGCGGCGGCCTGCGGATAGTCGGCAGAGGCGGTCATCGCTGACCTACTGGTCCTTGGAGGCCAGCCCGGCCGGTGCGTGGCCGATGGCTTTGTGGATGGCGTCGGCCAGCGCCAGGGCGCTCTCCTCGGTAAGTTCCAGCGCCACCCGCGCCGACGGGCCGAGCTGCGGGTTGAGCACGTCGATGTTGACCGTGTGGCCGTAGGGCGCGTGGACGGGATGGTCGACGTACACCGTCGCGCGGTTGGCCCCGAACCATCCCGTCGCACCCTTGCCGCTGCCGTCGATCTCGACGTGTTCGGTGAGATAGGTGCACATGGGAGACCCCTAGCCTTTCAGGTAGGTGGCGAAGAACTGGTCGATGCGCTGCCAGCCGTCCACCGCGGCCTCCGGCCGGTACGCCGGACGGTCGACGGAGAAGAACGAATGGCCCGCGCCCTCATAGGAGTGGAATTCGTGCGGCTTGTCGAGCTTGGTGAGTTCGGCGTCCAGGGTGGCCACCGCGGCGGGCGCCGGAAACCGGTCGTCGAGGCCGAACAGGCCGAGCAGCGGACAGCTGAGATTGCCGGCCAGGCCCAGGATCGGCTTCATGGTCTTGGGCATGCCCTCGGGCGGATCCTCGACGATGAACGCACCGTAGCAGTCCACCGCCGCATCGAACGGCAGCGAGCAGGCCGCCAGGTAGGCGTGCCGCCCGCCCGAGCAGTGCCCGATGACGCCGTACTTGCCGTTAGCCCCCGGCAAGGAGCGCAGGTGCTCCACCGCGCCCGCGACGTCGCCGACCAATCGGTCGTCGGGCACCCCGCCCGCGGCCCGCGCCGCGGCGGCGGCGTCGTCGGGCGCGGCGCCCGGGGCTTCCCGCGAGTAGAGGTTGGGCGCGACGGCGTTGTAGCCGCTGACGGCGAGCCGGCGGACGAACTCCTTGGTCTCGCGGTCATATCCGGGCATGTGGTGGATCCACACGACGCCGCCCCGCGAGCCCTGCGCGAGCGGCACCGCCTGGTAGGCCTCGATCTCGTCGCCGCCATGGCCGATGATGGTGACGGTCTCCGCGCGCATGGCGTCCGCGCTGGGTGCGTTCATCGCGACTCCCTTCCTCCGCCCCGGCGGGCACTCTCCGGTGTGGCCGTGCCGGACGCGGAGCGCGTGCGGCGGTCCTGGGCCGCTCCGCCGAGAACCAACGTAGCCGAACCGCGGTGGGGTTCAGCGCCGCTTGTCGCGCACCTTGTAGGTGGAGGGCCACGACTTTCGGGACTCGTCCCCGGTCAACGGGGTGCCCATCCCGCCGACCTTGACCGCGTAGGCCTCCTTGCCGGGGCCCACTTCGCGATTGGCGTGCTCCTGGGCCAGGAAGTAGAGCTCGTCGATGGTGGCTTCGTCGTAGGCGACGAACGAGGTTTCCCGTGCGACGTCGTCGATCCCGACCAGCATCCGGTCCGGCAGCAGCCGCGACGCCACCGCCGCCAGCCCCAGCAGCCCGAAGGGAATGATCCAGTAGCACAGGAAGGACAGTGGGGTCTTGGTGTCCAGCATGAGGGCGGCGGTCGTCCCGGCGGGGCCCGCGGGACCTTCCAGGATCGACGGGATGGCCGACGACACCGTCATCGCGGCGAACGTCGCGGCCCAGAGCCAGCTGAGGATCTTGACGATCCGGCGGAACAGCTCGGTTTTGATGATGTCGGGCGCGTGTTCGGCGGCCGCGAACTCGGCCACGAAGGGCTTGCCGACCAGCACCCCGATCAGCGTCACCAGGAAGAGGCCGGCGTTGCTCAGCGGCAGTATCCACCGCTCGAGGAACGACTCACCGAGGGTGAAGGCCAGCACGCCGAGGATCAAAAGCACTGCGACGGAGGCGAAGTCGAAGAACTGCCACTTCCTGCCGAGCACGCCGCCGGCGCCCAGGCTGACGGCGGCGATAGCCAGCGCAACCAGCACGGCCGCGGCGAACGGGACGTTACCGACGAGTACCCAATACACGATCCACGGCGCGAGGCCGAACAGCATGCCCATGCTGGGTCAGTGTATGAGTGGCGGTTTGCTGCGCGGTCGGCGGGCCCAAAATCTTGGTCCGCGCGTCACGGCCACTGCGCCGGCGCCGCTCGATCCCATCAAACATTAACTCCCACAACGGTTTCCTCGTTACCCGGTGGACGTCGGGGTCAGCGCCATCGCCAGGAAGTCCAGCCGCCACAGCGACCGGAACAGCGTGCGCGCGAATTCCCGCACGCGCTCCCCGTCTTCGGGCCCGACGTCGTCGCGCTGTGCCACGCGATCCACGATTTCTCCGATGGTGCGACGACCGTCGACGTGCTGGACGAAGGGCAGCTGAGCCGGGTTGAGTTTCAGCGTCGCGCCGGGCAGGTGGATCGTCTCGCCGGACAGTGCGCAGGCCGGGCGCAGCAGCGGGACGTAGTCGAAGCATGCCGCAGCCGAGAAGTCGATCGCATAGTCCGGTTTCGGGCGTTCGGGGCAGCAGGCGAGGAAGAAGTGGGTGGCGTTCGACGGTTGCAAGCGCTCCATCACCGACCACAGCTTGGCGTCGGGGAGCTGGTTCACCAGCGACTGGAACCCGCTCGCCGGCGCGATGAAGTCGTGCGGGTAATAGGGCGAATTGCGCAGCCAGCCCTGAAACGTCAGGCCCGCCGCGGCCACCAGGTCCAGACATTCGTCGACGGTGTAGCTCCGTTGGCGGGCATGCAAAAACGTGTCGACCAGGGCGCCCTCCGTCATCAGGTCGGTCGCGCTTCGCAGGTAGGGGCGCACCGGGTGGTCCGGCGGCAGCACCGCAAGAGCCTGCACGACCAGCTGGACCGACGTCTCGTCCTGGGACAGTCCGAGGTCGCGGAACGCCGATTCGAGCATGTCGACGCCGATCCGGCCATATTTCGCGTAGAGCATGACGCCCAGCGCGCCGTCGGTCCGCAGGCACTCGCCGAGCGCGGTCAGCCCGGCCAACGGGTCGGCCGTGTGGTGCAAGACGCCGCTGGAGACGATCAGGTCGAAGTCGCTCGACAACGCCGAGACCTCTTCGACGGGAAGCAGATGCAGGTCCAGATTGTCCAGGCCGTGCTTGTCTTTCAGCCGCCGATGGTGATCCAGCGCTGACCGGCTGACGTCGATCGCCACGACGTGGGCTGCGCGGTTCATGTAGGCCAGCACGGCCGCCTGGAACGTGCCGCATCCCGCGACGAGAATGTCGAGATCCGGCTTGTAGTCGCGGTTCGGCCACATCATTCGATGGGCCCAGTAGGGGTCGAACCAATCCCAGTGGTTCGTGGTCCACGCCGCGAGATCGGTTACCGGGGGCGGATATTCCCACCGATCGTATTGACGGGAGACGCCGTCGCCCCGCGGATCCTCGGTCACTTCGGCGCTGGCTCCTTCGCGGTGGCAGATCGCGCAACCGTACGACGAAACATACTGCGCTTGCCACATTCGGCGGTGGGGACGGCGGCGCGATTCGTTCCGACCTGCCGATGCGGGCGCGCACAATTAAGATTCGGTTCCTGCACCAGTGAGGGCGAGGAGTGAACGCATGAAGAACACCGCACGGTTGAGCGGCCCGATCGCCATCGGCCTGGCCGCGTTCGTCGTCCTCGCCACCGCACCGACCGCCACGGCCGACGCCGCCGACGACAACTTCCTGCGCGCCCTGACCCAACGGGGGCTCAGCTGGCCAGCCGGCAACGACCAGACGATGATCAACGTCGGGCATGCGGTGTGCGCGGACTGGGCGGGCGGGGACACCATGGCCCAAACCGTCGACGACGTGCAGAAGTCGCTGGGGCTGAGCACCAACGGGGCCGGCACCGTGATCGGGGCGGCGACGGCGTCGTACTGCCCCGAATTCCGCAGCAAAATGTAGGACACCGCGCGCTAGGCCCAGCGATCGACTACCGGTCGCGGCCTTCCTCCTGGGCGTATTGGATCATTCGCTCGCTCAGGCGCACCAACGGGATCTTCGTGTCCGCCGGGCATGCTGTAGGCCAGCTGACGCAACTCGATGGCGAATCCGTACAGATCGTGACTTAGGGACGCAACATTCATCAGAAGACTTCTCACATATGAGGACTGTGTACTAGACCGATAAACGCCCGAGCGTTCTTCCCGATCAGACCGCCCCGGAATGCGCTTGCGCGCTACGCCTACCCCGATTCCGCGTCCTCGCAAACCTTGACCCTGCGCCCGTGCGCCCCCGATTGGCCGGCCCGCGGCCGGGGTGGAGTTTTGGGCCGTCGCTGTCGGGGTAAACGACGGCACGATTCTGACCGCAGCGGCACGGAGTTTGCAGAGCGAATGAACACCCGAGTGTTGCTCGCCGACCGCTATGAGGTGGGCGGCAAACTCGGAAGTGGCGGCATGGCCGAGGTTCGCGAGGGCTGGGACACCCGACTGCGCCGACCGATCGCGATCAAGCTCCTACACCCCGCGGTGTGCGCCCAGAGCGGCATGCGGAATCGCTTTGACGCCGAAGCGTGTGCTGCAGCGGCGCTCAACCATCCGAATATCGTCGCGGTCTACGACAGTGGCGAGCAGGACGGCCAGCCGTTCATCGTGATGGAACGGCTGCCCGGGGAAACCTTGGCTCACGAGCTGGCCCGTGGTCCGCTGGCGCAACTGCGGGTGCGGGTCCTGCTCGACAATGTCCTCGCCGCGCTGAGCGCAGCCCACGGCGCCGCCATCCTGCACCGCGACATCAAGCCGGGAAACATCCTGATTGCCGCCGGCGGCGAGATCGTGAAGGTCGCGGACTTTGGGATTGCCAAGCTTCCGGAGGCGACGAACACGCTGACCGGTCAGATCCTCGGCACCATTGCTTATCTGAGCCCCGAGCGGATCGCCGGTGCGCCTGCGTGTGTAGCCGACGATCTCTATGCGCTCGGCGTCGTCGGTTACGAAGCGCTCGCCGGGCACCGCCCGTTTCCGCAGGAGAACATGGCCGCGCTCGCCGGCGCCATTCTGCACGGGCGGCCGCCGCCACTGGCCGGGCTGAGGCCCGACGTCGATCCCCGGCTGATCATGGTCATCGAACGCGCGATGGCGCACGACCCTGGGCGGCGGTTTGGCAGCGCCGACGAGATGCGCGCCGCGCTGCACGGCCGCCTTGACGTGGCGGCAGGCGTGCGGGCCGCCCCACGAAGGCACCCGGCTACCAAGCCGCTCGAGGTGCCGGTGCCCAACTCGCCGACGAACACTTTCGTCCCAGCGCTGGTTCCGCCGACGAGCCGCAGGCGAAAGTTGCTGGGCGTCCTGGCGGTCTTGGCGGTCCTGATTCTCATCCCACTGGGACTCGCGCTTGATGCGTCGTCCTCCCACGCACCTGTCGAGCCGGCGACCACCGCCACGCCCTCGCCGGTTCCGGTCAGCAATGCCCCACCGCCGACACCGTCCCCGCCGGCACCACAGCCTGTGGCCCCGCCCTGGCACGGTCCAGGTAAGGGACACGGCAAGGGCAATGGCGGTGGTCACGGAGACTGAGCCCAGGCTCAGCATCGACACGAGCAGCGCCGCCCCGCCCGCGTTCCTGGTGTGAGTCGCTGAACGCCCCTGCGCTCCAAGGTGTTTCATCATCACAACGTGCCCGACAAGCCCATGCGATGCGGCTACGTTCCAGTGCGGCGCACCGGGAGCCGGTCCGCCGCCAAACCCGGCCGACCCGGTGCCCCCAGTCGGACTCGAACCGACACTGGGCGGATTTTAAGTCCGCTGCCTCTGCCAATTGGGCTATGGGGGCCCGGCGGCGAATCTAGCGCGTCGCGGCCGCCCGCGCGGCATCGCATCGCCTGGCTAATTAGCCAGATGTACAACATGCGGACCGGATGGGCATCGGCTACGATCCGCGCGCCGCGCGGGAATTCCCTTATCGGCGCCTCGACCCGAGTGACATCACCATGTCCTGCGACAGGGCCTTGTTAAAACTGACGCCCGTATCGTTAAAAACCCGTAAACGGCTGTAACGCCTGCCCTTTGGGTGGGCAACGTGAGGGTGTGGGTTATTAGCCTTACGCACACGCACAGGGGTCTTTACGTGCACACACAGGTCGATCCACGCCGGGGGTCGACTCGTTCCGACATTAGGAGCATTGGATGTCTTTTCTGACAACGCAAACTGAAGAAATGTTAGCCGCGGAGCAGCTGCTCAGCGGAATCAACACCAATCTGGCGGCGCAGAACGCGGGCGCGGCGGCGGCGACCACCGTCATCGCCCCGGCGGCGGCCGACCCGGTATCGGCCCAGCAAGCGATCCTCTTCTCCACCTACGGCACCACCTACCAGTCGATCGCGGCCGAGGCGCAGACGTTGCTGGAGCAGTACGCAAGCACCCTGGGCATCAGCTCCAACAGCTACGGCGACACCGAAACCGTCAACGCGGCCCAGGCCCTGCTGTCGAATTCGGACCTGGTCTCCGCCGCCGCGAGCCCCGCCGCCACCGCCGGCCCGGGCACCAGCGGCCTGGACATCCTCCAGTACCTGCTGGGCGGCACCGGCAACTACACCAACCCGTCCATGCTCGGCGGAATGTTCGGCCTGTCCAGCAACGGCGCCAACATCTTGAACATCGGCGCCGGCAACTGGGCGTCGGCCGGATCCGACCTGCTCGGCATGGCCGGTGGCGGTCTGCTTCCCGCCGCCGCCTCGGACACCGGTGACGCCGCCGCCGCGGCCGGCGCCGCCGACCTGGCAGCGTCGACCGCACCGGCCACCCCCGCCATGGCCGGCATGGGTGCGATGCCGGCGGCGGCGATGGGCCAGGCGACCATGGTCAGCAAGCTCTCGGTGCCGCCGACCTGGGCCGGTTCGGTCACCCCCGTGGCAGGCACCGCCGCCGCGCCGCTGCAGACGGTCGGCTGGACCGCCGCCGCGCCGCAGGCCGGCGCCGGAACGATCGTGCCGGGCATGCCGGGCATGGGCGCGATGGCCCGCAACAGCGCGGGCTTCGGTGCGCCGCGCTACGGCGTCAAGCCCATCGTCATGCCGAAGGCGTCGAGCCTCTAAGGCGGCGGACAACGACGCGCGCATAAGCCAGCAACGCACCAGTTTTCACACCGAAGGGAACGGAATTAGAAATGGTTCTTGATTTTGCGGGTGTACCACCAGAGATCACTTCGTCGCTCATGTACGCGGGCGCCGGCTCCGGGCCGCTGATGGCCGCCGCCACCGCCTACGCCAACCTGTCGGCCGAGATCAGCACGACCGCCAGCCAGTGGGAGTCGATCATCTCGTTGCTCACCACCGAGCAGTGGACGGGCGGCGGCTCGGCGGCCGCGGCGGCCGCGGCCCAGCCCATCGTGTCCTACCTGACCACCACGGCGGCCGCGCTCGAGCAGGCCAGCGCCCAGGCCACCGCGTCGGCGGCCGCATACGAGGCCGCGTTCGCGGCGACGGTGCCCCCGCCGGTGATCGCGGCCAACAGGTCGTTGCTGGCCACCCTGGTCGCAACCAACTTCCTGGGCGTCAACTCCGCCGCGATCGCCGCGACCGAGGCCCAGTACGCCGAGATGTGGGTCCAGGACGCCACCATGATGGCCACCTACCAGGCGGCGTCGGCGGCGGCGGGCACCCTGCAGCCGGTGACACCGCTGACGTCGACCACCGACCCGGCGGCCGCCACGGCCATCGACAACAGCGCGCTGGCCAGTGACGCCACCAGCGGCACAGTCCAGGCATTGGATGCGCCCATCACCTCGGCCGCCGACCCGCTCGCATCGGTCAGCGCCTCGCTCCCCTTCCAGAGCACCGACCTGCTGCAGTCGATCGACGGCTTCCTGGGCACCCCGTCGGTCCTCAACGGCATCAACGGCGCGGTCAACACCGGGGCATGGTTCACCATGAACGCCATCCCGACCGGGGTATCGCTCGGGCATACCCTGTCCTCGGCCGCCCCGGCGGCAGCCGTCAGTGACGTGGCGCCGGCCGGCGCCGCGGGCATCACCGAAGGCGCGATGGTGAGCGCGGTGACGCCGGCGGGCGGTCTGGGCGCGGCGGCCTCGGCGAGCGTCGGCGAGGCATCCGCGGTCGGGGGCCTCTCGGTGCCGGCCAGCTGGTCGGCCGCCGCCCCGCTCGAGGGCTCGGGTTGGACCGTCGCCTCCGAGGCCGCCGAGCCGGTCACCGCGATGCCCGGCATGCCCGGAATGGCGGCCGCAGCAAAGGGCGCCGGCGCCTACGGGGCCGGACCCCGCTATGGCTTCAAGCCGATCGTCATGCCCAAACAGGTTGTCGTCTGAGAGGGGAACGCTGATATGGGAAAAAGGGGGTACATGTCACCCGTTTGAGGCGAGCAATTAACCGGCAGGCCGTAATCTGTTTACAACGCGGCCACCACTGCATTAAGTACAACTGTTAAGACTTCGGCGAACTGAAGCTTGAAGATAGGAGACAGCCGACATGGCAACTCGTTTTATGACCGACCCGCACGAGATGCGGGCGATGGCGGGCCGCTTCGAGGTGCACGCCCAGACCGTTGAGGACGAGGCCCGCAAGATGTGGGCGTCGTCGATGAACATCGCCGGCTCGGGCTGGAGCGGTCAGGCCCAGGCCACCTCGTACGACACCATGGGTCAGGTCAACCAGGCCTTCCGCAACATCGTCAACATGCTCCACGGCGTGCGTGACGGACTGATTCGCGACGCGAACAACTACGAGCAGCAAGAGCAGGCCTCGCAGCAGATCCTCAGCAGCTAGCGGTCGAAACCGCTGCTGTACAACACTTTTAAGGAGCAAAGCCAATGAGCATTAACTACCAGTTCGGCGATGTAGACGCCCACGGTGCCTTGATCCGCGCCCAGGCCGCGTCCTTGGAGGCCGAGCACCAGGCCATCGTTCGCGATGTGCTTGCTGCCGGCGACTTCTGGGGCGGTGCGGGTTCGGTGGCATGCCAGGAGTTCATCACCCAGTTGGGTCGCAACTTCCAGGTCATCTACGAGCAGGCCAACTCCCACGGACAGAAGGTTCAGTCCGCGGGCAGCAACATGGCCAGCACCGACAGCGCCGTCGGGTCCAGCTGGGCCTGACACCTTCGTTCGACGCCGGGGCCGCGCACCGATCTGGTGCGCGGCCCCGGTTTTCGTATGCCGATCACCGAATGCTGCTGTGCGGCACCGACACTGGATGCGCCGTGCCAGACCGCTCGCCGCCGGACGCGGAACGGCAAGGGCCGCAAGCGGATCTGGCGTATCGCCGCGCCGGGTTCGGTTCCCATCGGGTGCGCACGGGGCCCCGGCCGAGGTCATCGATGGTGTGCTCACATTTGAGAACTCTATGAACTCCGTGACAATCCGGTATGTGCCTTGCCAGAATGTAGGAACATGACCGTGATGCCGGGATACTCCAGCGCGCAGCGCCCTCGCCAAGCGATCCTGGGGCAGCTGCCCAGGATCTCCCGCGCCGACGGATCACCCATCAGGGTTTTGCTGGTCGACGACGAGCCGGCGCTGACCAATCTGGTGAAGATGGCGCTGCACTACGAGGGCTGGGTTGTCGACATCGCCCACAACGGGCGCGAGGCCATGGCCAAGTTCGAGCGCGTCAGCCCCGACGTCCTCGTCCTCGACATCATGCTTCCCGACGTGGACGGGTTGCGGATCCTGGAGCGCGTGCGCCAGTCCGACACCTACACCCCCACCCTGTTCCTCACCGCGCGTGACTCGGTGATGGACCGGGTCACCGGTCTGACCGCGGGCGCCGACGACTACATGACCAAACCGTTCAGCCTCGAGGAATTGGTCGCCCGGCTGCGCGGGTTGTTACGCCGGTCCGGCCAGCAACCCACGCCGAGCGCCGAAACCCTCAAAGTCGGCGACCTCAAGGTCGACAGCGCCAGCCGGGAGGTCACCCGTGCCGGCGACCAGATATCGCTGTCCTCCACCGAATTCGAGCTGCTGCGCTTCCTCATGCGCAATCCCCGCCGCGCACTGAGCCGCACCGAGATCCTGGACCGCGTCTGGAATTACGACTTCGCCGGACGGACCAGCATCGTGGATCTCTATATCTCGTACCTGCGAAAGAAGATCGACTCCGGGCGCGAACCGATGATCCACACCGTGCGCGGGGTGGGGTACATGCTTCGGCCGGCGGAATGACCCGAGACCGGGACACCGCCCCCCGGGGCTTTTCCCGGTGGTTTCCCCACTCGCTGCGCCGCCAGCTCTTGTTGGGGGTGCTGGCCGTGGTCAGCGTGGTGCTGGTGACGGTCGGAATCGTCTCGGTGCTGAGCCTGCGCAGCTACGTCAACATCATGAGCGACGCCGATGTCACCGAATCCCTGGACGCGTTGAGCCACCAGTACACGAAATACAAGAACGGCGAACACGTTTCGTCGCATCCCGGCACCCCGCCGATCTCCCAGGCGATGCTGGAGTTCACCGGCCAGACCCCCGGCAACCTCATCGCCGTACTACACAACGGCACCGTGATCGCATCGGCGGTGTTCTCCGAAGACGAACCGAAACCCGCCCCGGCCGACGTCGTCCGCGACCTGCAAGCGCAATCATGGAGCGACGGGCCGCCGCGCACCGAAACACTCGGCCGGCTGGGGCCGCATCGCGTCGACAGCACCGTCGTCGGGTCCGACGTCCTCGTGGTCGGGGTGTCGCAGAGCCACGCCGACCGGATCATCGCGCGCAAACAGCTCACCACCACCGTGCTCACCGCGGCCGCGTTGGTGATCACCGCCGGGCTCACCGTGTGGGTGGTCGGCTACACGCTTCGTCCGCTGCGCCGGCTGGCGGCGATCGCCGCCGATGTCGCCGCCCTGCAACTCACCGGCGACGACCACCGCATCAGCGTCCGGGTGCCGCCGCAGGACACCAACCCGCAAAACGAGGTCGGCATCGTCGGGCACACGCTGAATCGCTTGCTGGACAACGTCGATAGCGCGCTCGCCCATCGCGTCGAGTCCGACCTGCGGATGCGCCAGTTCATTACCGACGCCAGCCACGAATTGCGCACACCGCTGGCCGCCATCCAGGGCTATGCCGAACTGACCCGCCAGGACAGTTCGGCGCTGCCGCCCACCACGGAATACGCGTTGGCCCGCATCGAGTCGGAGGCCCGGCGGATGGCCTTGCTCGTCGACGAATTGCTCCTGCTGTCCCGGCTGGGCGAAGGCCAAGACCTGCAATCCGAGGACGTCGATTTGGCCGAGGTGGTCAGCAACGCCGTCAATGACGCGAGGGTGGCCGCGTTAACCCACCACTGGGTCAAAGAACTGCCCGACGAGCCGGTGTGGGTGCGCGGCGATCACGCCCGGTTACATCAGGCGGTCAGCAATCTACTCGGCAACGCCCGCGTGCACACCCCGCCCGGGGTCACGGTGACGACCGGAATCGCTTGCCGCCGTGACGGTCCCGGAGCACCCTACGCGGAGTTGACCGTCACCGACGACGGCCCCGGCATCGACGAGGACCTGCTACCGAGGTTGTTCGAGCGGTTCGTTCGGGCCGACAAATCGAGATCCAACGGCTCGGGCAACGGGCTGGGTCTGGCCATCGTCAGTTCGATTGTCAAGGCCCATCACGGGTCGGTCACGGCCGAATCCACCGAGGGCAGCACGATTTTCCGGGTACGGCTGCCGTTGATCGACGATCCGGCCCACCCCGCGCCGAGCCGGTAATTCCCCCGGCCCCTACTCGCACTTTGTCTGCGCATTTACCGGCTCGGCGGGCCGTTAAGGAACCGTAAAGAGCCGCTGCCGCGCTGTTAGGAAACCGTCAACCGGACGCCCCGGCGGACGACACCGGCGCTAATTTCGAGCTGACCTTGGCAGGTGGGTGCTCGTCGAGGTCCTTTCGTATGCATGCACGGGACGGAGAACAGATGGGCGCGGTGGTGTATGTGGTGCTGACTGTGGCGGTGTTCGCCGCACTCGGCGTGGCCCAGAAGTTGGTCGAGCGGCTGTGAACTACCAAAACGCCGTCGGTCTGGTGCTTTCCATCCTCATTGCGCTCTACCTCGGGGGTGCGCTGCTGTTCCCGGAGAGGTTCTAGTGAACACGACAACGGCCGGCGTCCTTTTCTTCGTCGTTCTCGTCGCCGCGCTCGTGGTCGTGCACGTGCCGTTCGGCGACTACATGTTTCGCGTGTACACCTCGGAAAAAGATCTCCACGTCGAGCGGGTGATCTACCGGATGATCGGTGTCGACGCGCGCGCGGAGCAGACCTGGGGGGCATACGCGCGAAGCGTGCTGGCGTTCTCGTCGGTCAGCATCCTGTTCCTGTTCGGATTTCAACTCGTGCAGGACAAGTTGCCGTTGCATCTACACGATCCGGCGACGAAGATGACCCCCTCGCTGGCGTGGAACACCGCGGTCAGCTTCGTCAGCAACACCAACTGGCAGGCCTACTCCGGTGAATCCACCCAGGGCCATCTGGTGCAGATGGCCGGCCTGGCGGTGCAGAACTTCGTGTCGGCCGCCGTCGGGATGGCGGTGGCCGTCGCGCTGGTCCGCGGCTTTGCCCGCCGACGCACCGGCGAGCTGGGCAACTTCTGGGTGGACCTGGTGCGCGGAACGCTGCGCATCCTGCTGCCCATCGCCGTCCTCAGCGCGATCCTGCTGGTGGCCGACGGGGCGAGCCAGAACTTCCACCTACACGACCAGGTGGTCACCACCCTCAACGGGACGCAGCAGACCATCACCGGCGGCCCGGTGGCCAGCCAGGAAGTGATCAAGGAGCTCGGCACCAACGGCGGCGGCTTCTACAACGCGAACTCCGCGCATCCGTTCGAGAACCCGACGGTATGGACCAACTGGCTGGAGATCTTCCTGATCCTCGTGATCGGCTTCTCGCTGCCACGCACCTTCGGGCGCATGGTCGGTAACACCAAGCAGGGCTTCGCGATTGCGGCCGTGATGGCGACGCTCTACACCACCAGCACGGCGTTCATGCTGTGGTTCCAGGCGCAGCACCACGGCACGGTGCCGACCTCGATCGGCGCGTCGATGGAGGGGATCGAGCAGCGCTTCGGCGTCACCGATTCCGGGGTGTTCGCCGCAGCGACCACGCTGACCTCCACCGGCGCCGTCGACTCCACCCACGACTCCCTCACCAGCCTCGGCGGCATGATCGCGATGTTCAACATGCAGCTGGGCGAGGTCGCCCCCGGCGGCACCGGGTCCGGCCTGTACGGCATCCTGATGCTGGCGGTGATCACCGTCTTCGTCGCCGGGCTGATGGTCGGGCGCACGCCGGAGTACCTCGGCAAGAAGATCAACCCTCGCGAGATCAAGCTTGCCGCAAGCTATTTCCTGGTCACCCCGCTGATCGTGCTGACCGGCACCGCGATCGCGATGGCGCTGCCGGGCGAACGGGCCGGCATGCTCAACGGCGGACCGCACGGGCTCTCCGAGGTCCTCTACGCGTTCACCTCGGCGGCCAACAACAACGGGTCGGCCTTCGCGGGCCTGAGCGTCAACACCGACTGGTACAACACGGCTCTCGGCCTGGCCATGGCGTTCGGCCGGTTTCTGCCCATCGTGCTCGTCCTGGCGTTGGCGGGCTCGCTGGCCCGGCAGGGCAGCACACCGGACTCCGCGGGCACCCTGCCCACCCACCGGCCGCAGTTCGTGGGCATGGTCGCCGGCGTCACGTTGATTGTCGTAGCCCTCACGTTCTTGCCCATGCTCGCGCTCGGGCCGCTCGCCGAAGGAATCCACTGATGACCGCGACCGCGATCGACCCGACCGAGCGTCAGGCCAACCCTGCCGCGCCGACCGGCAGAAAACGGGTGCAGGGCGGCCTGCTCGACCCGAAGATGCTGTGGAAGTCCACCCCGGACGCGCTGCGCAAGCTCGACCCGCGCACCCTGTGGCGCAACCCGGTGATGCTCATCGTGGAAATCGGCGCCGCGTGGAGCACGGCGTTGGCGATCATCGAGCCGACGTGGTTCGCCTGGCTGACCGTGACCTGGCTATGGCTGACGGTGCTGTTCGCCAACCTGGCCGAAGCGGTGGCCGAAGGCCGCGGCAAGGCCCAGGCCGAGACGCTGCGCCGCGCCAAGACCCAGACCTTGGCCCGCCGCCTGAAGGACTGGGCGCCCGGCGCCGCCGCGGTGGAGGAAGCGGTCGCCGCGCCGCAATTGCAGCAGGGTGACGTCGTCGTGGTCGAGGCGGGCCAGGTGATCCCGGGCGACGGTGACGTGGTGGAAGGCATTGCGTCGGTGGATGAATCGGCCATCACGGGCGAGTCGGCCCCGGTGATCCGCGAGTCCGGCGGTGACCGGTCGGCGGTCACCGGCGGCACCACCGTGCTCAGCGACCGCATCGTCGTGCGGATCACCCAGAAGCCCGGGGAGAGCTTCATCGACCGGATGATCGCGCTCGTCGAGGGCGCCAACCGGCAGAAGACACCCAACGAGATCGCGCTGAACATCCTGCTGGCCGCGCTGACCATCATCTTCGTCTTCGCCGTCGCGACCCTGCAGCCATTGGCGATCTACTCCAAGGCGAACAACCCCGGTGTCCCGGATGGCCAGGCCCTCAACGCAAGTGGCGTCACCGGCATCGTGATGGTGTCGTTGCTGGTGTGCCTGATCCCGACGACGATCGGCGCGCTGCTGTCGGCCATCGGCATCGCAGGCATGGACCGGCTGGTGCAGCGCAACGTGCTCGCCATGTCCGGGCGGGCGGTGGAAGCCGCGGGCGACGTCAACACCCTGCTCCTGGACAAGACGGGCACCATCACGCTGGGTAACCGGCAGGCCGCCGCCTTCATTCCGCTGGACGGCGTCTCCGCCGAGCAGCTGGCCGATGCCGCGCAGCTGTCCAGTCTTGCCGACGAAACACCCGAGGGCCGTTCGGTTGTCGTGTTCGCCAAGCAGCACTTCGGGCTGCGTGCGCGCACACCGGGCGAGCTGTCCCAGGCCCAGTGGGTGACGTTCTCGGCCACCACCCGGATGTCGGGTGTCGACCTCGACGGCCACCTGCTGCGCAAGGGCGCGGCGAGCTCGGTCGCGGAATGGGTACGCGCGCAGGGCGGCAAGGTACCCCCGCAGCTCGGTCAGGTCGTGGACGGCATCTCCGCCGGGGGCGGCACACCGCTGGTCGTCGGGGAAAGCCGCGACGGCGGTGCGGCGGTACTCGGGGTCATCCACCTCAAGGACGTCGTCAAGCAGGGCATGCGCGAGCGGTTCGACGAGATGCGGCGGATGGGCATCCGCACGGTGATGATCACCGGCGATAACCCGTTGACCGCCAAGGCAATCGCCGACGAGGCGGGCGTGGACGACTTCTTGGCCGAGGCCACGCCCGAGGACAAGCTCGACCTGATCAAGCGCGAGCAGGAGGGCGGCAAGCTGGTCGCGATGACGGGCGACGGCACCAACGACGCCCCCGCGCTGGCCCAAGCCGACGTCGGTGTGGCGATGAACACCGGCACGTCGGCCGCCAAAGAGGCCGGCAACATGGTCGATCTGGATTCCGACCCCACCAAACTCATCGAGATCGTCGAGATCGGCAAGCAGCTGCTGATCACCCGGGGCGCGCTGACCACCTTCTCGATCGCCAACGACATCGCGAAGTACTTCGCGATCATCCCGGCGATGTTCGTCGCGCTGTTTCCCGGCCTGGATCTGCTCAACGTGATGCGGCTGCACAGTCCGCAATCGGCGATCCTGTCCGCGGTCATCTTCAACGCGATCATCATTGTGCTGCTGATCCCGCTGTCGCTGCGTGGCGTGCGGTACACGCCGAGCAGCGCGTCAAAGCTGTTGAGCCGCAACCTGTATGTCTATGGCCTCGGTGGCATCGTCGCCCCGTTCGTCGGAATCAAGGCGATCGACCTGATCGTCCAATTCATCCCAGGGATGTCCTGACATGACGTTCTCGAATTTCGTCCGCCTGCACTGGGCGGCATTGCGCACGCTGCTGGTGCTCACAGTGATCACCGGCGCGGCCTATCCCCTGCTCATCTGGGTGATCGCGCAGTTCCCGGGGTTGCGCGACCAGGCCGAAGGGTCGATTCTCACCGCCGACGGAAAGCCGGTGGGCAGCAGACTGATCGGCCAATCGTTCGCCGACCCCGGCGGCAACGCGCTGCCGCAGTACTTCCAGAGCCGCCCGTCGGCGGCCGGCAACGGGTATGACCCCATGTCGTCGGGCGGCAGCAACCTGGGGCCGGAAAGCATCGTCGACACTCCCGCCGACCCGGCGCAACTCGCGGCCGGAAAGTCCGCTTCGGACGCGGGCTTCAAACCGAGTCTATTGACGACGGTGTGCTCGCGCAGCGCCTCGGTCGGGAAGCTGGAGGGCGTCGACGGGTCGCGTCCGTTCTGCACGGGCGGCGGCGTGGGCGCGGTGCTCTCGGTGATCGGGCCGCGGGACCCGCGGGGCAACGTCATCCACGCGACCCGGGTGGTCAGCGTCAACGAGCCCTGCGGGACGACGGCCGCCCCGTTCCTCACCATCTACCAGGGTGTGCGCGTCGAATGCGCCAAGTACGGCGAGGACTATTCGATCGGGCAGATCATGCCGGTGCGTGGGGCCGCACCGGCCGTCCCGGCGGTACCGGCCGACGCGGTGACCGCCAGCGCCAGCGGCCTGGATCCGAACATCTCACCCGCCTACGCAGAGCTCCAGGTGGCGCGGGTGGCCAAAGTTCGCCATGTCAGCCCAGATCAGATCCGTGAAGTGGTCGCGCAGAACCGGAACGGGCGCGGGCTCGGGTTCTTCGGTGAACCGCGCGTCAATGTGCTGCAACTAAATCTGCAACTCGACCACCGGTATCCGGTCACGAGCTAGCGCCGAAGGGGGATGATGGTTGACGTGAGCGACGTTGGCCTCCGCGACCACCATCCCAAGCGCGGGGAGCTACGC
Source organism: Mycobacterium colombiense (assembly GCF_003284935.1). Classification (GTDB taxonomy): domain Bacteria; phylum Actinomycetota; class Actinomycetes; order Mycobacteriales; family Mycobacteriaceae; genus Mycobacterium; species Mycobacterium arosiense_A. The sequence continues at coordinate 84,858 of NZ_QMEV01000006.1, read as the reverse complement.
ATCTACCTCGGCGCGGCTCCGGGCGTGGGCAAGACGTACTCGATGCTGGGCGAAGCGCATCGGCGGCTGGAACGCGGCACCGATGTGGTGGCGGGCGTGGTGGAGACCCACGGACGGACGAAAACCGCTGAGCTGCTTGAGGGCATCGAGGTGATTCCGCCGCGCCAGGTCGAATATCGCGGCGGTAGCTTCCCCGAACTCGACGTGCCGGCCGTTTTGGCCCGGCACCCCCAGGTCGTGCTGGTCGACGAGCTCGCCCACACCAATACGCCGGGCAGCAAGAACCCCAAGCGATGGCAGGACGTCGAGGAACTGCTGGACGCCGGGATCACCGTGATCTCCACGGTCAACGTCCAGCACCTGGAAAGCCTCAACGACGTCGTCGCGCAGATCACCGGCATCGAGCAAAAGGAGACCATACCGGACTTCATCGTGCGCCAGGCCTCGCAGGTCGAGCTCATCGACATCACGCCGGAAGCGTTGCGGCGCAGGTTATCCCACGGCAATGTCTACGCCCCCGACCGCATCGATGCCGCGCTGTCCAACTACTTCCGCCGTGGAAACCTCACCGCGCTAAGGGAATTGGCGCTGCTGTGGCTCGCCGACCAGGTCGACACCGCGCTGGCCAAATACCGGGCCGAGAACAAGATCACCGACATGTGGGAGGCCCGCGAACGGGTCGTCGTCGCGGTCACCGGTGGTCCCGAGTCCGAAACTCTGGTACGACGCGCTTCCCGGATCGCCTCGAAGTCGACCGCCGAGTTGATGGTGGTGCACGTCATCCGCGGTGACGGCCTGGCCGGTCTGTCGGAGTCGCGGATGGCCAAGATCAGGGAACTGGCCAGCAGCCTGGACGCGTCGATGCACACCGTGGTCGGCGACGAGGTCCCCACGGCCCTGCTCGAATTCGCCCGCGAGATGAACGCCACGCAGCTGGTGATCGGCACCTCGCGACGGTCGCGCTGGGCGCGGCTGTTCGAGGAGGGGATCGGCCCGCGGATCGTCGAACTATCGGGAAAGATCGACGTGCACCTGGTCACCCACGAGGAATCCAAACGCGGCTTCCGCGCGTCCTCGCTGGCACCCCGCGAGCGGCGGGTCGCCTCATGGCTGGCGGCGCTGATCGTGCCGTCGGTCATCTGCGCCGTCATCGTGACGGTGCTTGACCCGTACTTGGGCACCAGTGGAGACAGCGCGCTGTTCTTCGTGGGGGTGCTGCTGGTCGGTCTGCTGGGAGGCGTTGCCCCGGCGGCGGTCTCGGCGGTGACGTCCAGCCTGTTGCTGAACTACTTCTTGACAGCGCCCCGGCATACATTCACCATCGCCGAACCCGACGCCGCGGTTACCGAACTGGTGCTGCTGCTGATCGCGGTCGCGGTCGCGGTGCTGGTCGATGGCGCGACCCAACGCACCCGGGAGGCCCGGCGCGCTTCGCAGGAGGCCGAGCTGCTGACCCTGTTCGCCGGTTCGGTACTGCGCGGGGCGGACCTGGAAACGCTGCTCGAGCGGGTGCGCGAGACCTACGCCCAGCGGACGGTCAGCATGCTGCGCGAGACCGACGACACATTGCGCGCCGGCGGCAAGAAGACCGAGGTGGTCGCGTGCGTGGGCCGCGAGCCTTGTGTGACAATCGATTCCGCCGACACCGCCATCGAGGTCGGCGATGACGAGTTCTGGATGCTGCTGGCGGGCAGGAAGCTGTCCGCGCGCGACCGGCGGGTGCTCAGCGCGGTGGCCAGGCAGGCCGCGGGTTTGATCAGGCAGCGTGAGCTCGCCGAGGAAGCCAGCCGTGCCGAGGCGATCGTGCGGGCCGACGAACTGCGGCGCTCCCTGTTGTCGGCGGTCAGCCACGACCTGCGGACGCCGCTGGCGGCGGCCAAGGTCGCCGTCTCCAGCCTGCGCGCCGAGGACGTCGCCTTCTCCCCCACCGACACGGCCGAATTGCTGGCCACCATCGAGGAGTCGATCGACCAGCTGACCGCCCTGGTCGGAAACCTGCTTGACTCATCGCGTTTGGCCGCCGGGGTGATCCACCCGGACCTGCGCCGGGTGTATCTGGAGGAGACGGTGCAGCGGGCCCTGGTCAGTATCGGCAAGGGCGCCACGGGTTTCTTCCGGTCCGCCATCGACCGGGTCAAGGTCGACGTCGCCGATGCCATGGTGATGGCCGACGCCGGGCTGCTGGAACGGGTGCTGGCCAACCTGATTGACAACGCGCTGCGCTACGCGCCCAACTGTGTGGTGCGGGTCAACGCCGGGCAGGTGGGCGATCGCGTGCTGATCAACGTCATCGACGAGGGCCCCGGAATTCCGCACGGGGCCGAAGAACAGATCTTCGAAGCGTTTCAGCGGCTCGGCGATAACGACAACACCATCGGCGTCGGCCTGGGGATGTCGGTGGCGCGGGGCTTCGTCGAGGCGATGGGCGGGACCATTACGGCCACCGATACCCCGGGAGGCGGGCTGACCGTGATCGTGGATATGGCCGCGCCGCAACCGATAGGCGCGCTGTGACTCGCGTTTTGGTGATCGATGACGAACCGCAGATCCTGCGCGCGCTGCGCATCAACCTGTCCGTGCGGGGTTATGAGGTGATCACCGCATCCAGCGGCACCGGCGCGTTGCGGGCAGCCGCCGAACACAAGCCCGACGTGGTGATCCTCGACCTCGGCCTGCCCGACATCTCCGGGATCGACGTGCTGGCCGGCCTGCGCGGCTGGCTCACCGCGCCGGTGATCGTGCTGTCGGCGCGCACCGATTCGTCGGACAAGGTCGAGGCGCTGGACGCCGGCGCCGACGACTACGTGACGAAACCCTTTGGCATGGACGAGTTCCTGGCGCGGCTGCGTGCGGCGGTGCGGCGCAACACCGCGGCCTCCGAACTGGAACAACCCGTCATCGAGACCGAGTCGTTCACCGTCGACCTGGCCGCCAAGAAAGTCACCAAGAACGGCAGCGAGGTTCACCTCACCCCCACCGAGTGGGGCATGCTGGAGGTGCTCGTCCGCAACCGAGGCAAGTTGGTCGGCCGCGAGGAGCTCCTGAAGGAGGTGTGGGGTCCGGCGTATGCCACCGAAACACATTATCTCCGAGTGTATCTCGCGCAGCTGCGCCGCAAACTCGAGGACGACCCGTCACATCCCAAGCACCTGCTGACCGAGTCGGGCATGGGGTATCGGTTCGAGGCCTGACGTTCGGCAGCTTGGTCACATGCGCACCATCCGCCTCCGCGGGGAGGCACTCGACCTTATGCCCGCCTCACAGCGACAACTTTGCCGTCGCCCGCAACGCCAGCACGCGTTGGTGTATTCGGTGCTCGGTACTGCGCGGGATGTACCCCGGACCGTACACAGCTCGACCCAGCCGACGGGCCCTGTCGCGGCCGACCTCCCAGCGCAAAGCATCCGAGATCACTTTTGATGCCCTGCCCGGGATGCAAAAGCCCTGCCTCTTAAGCGACTCCATCATCTCGGCGATAGTGGCCCGTCCATGGTGAGCAAGGTGCATCGTGAGCACGTAGCGAAGCTCGGTCCCTTGAAGGTTCATTCCCGCAGGGTGGCACACCCGTCTGACACCGGCGAAGTTGTCGCTGCGAGGCGGGCACAAGCGGTGCCCACTTTTCCAGAGACTGGTGTGACCTATGTGGCTTATTCGGCGATGGACAACACGATGCCGTCCAGGATGTCGTGCTCGCTGACGGTCAGCTCGTCGATGGCCGCACGGGCGCGCAGCTCGCGCGCCAACTCCTCGACCACGATGGCGCCCCCGCCGATCACGTCGGCGCGGCCCTCATGCATCGGGCCCAGCGCAGCGCGCTGCGCCCGCGTCATGCCGATCAGTCGTTCGCACACCGCCACCAGGTCGGCGCCGGCAACTCGCGAAAGATGAATGGCCGCAGAGTCATATGTTGTCATGTTGTGGGCCAGCGCCGACAGCGTGGTCATCGTCCCGGCCAGCCCGACCCAGGTCTTCGCCCCCTCGACGGGCACCTCACCCAGCGCGACCTCGAGCCGCTCGCGTACCACCTGGCGCGCCGCCGCGACTTCCTCGGGCGTCGGGGGGTCCGAATGCAGGCAGCGTTCGGTCAGCCGGACGCAGCCGATGTCGGCCGAATAGCTGGCCGTCACTCCGTCTTCGGCGCCACCGCCGGTGACGATTTCGGTGGAGCCGCCGCCCAGATCGACGACGACGAAAGGACCCGCCGCGCTGTCCAACTCGCCGACGGCGCCGCGGAACGACAGCGACGCCTCCTCGGCGCCGGTGATGACCTCCGCCACCGCTCCGGGCAGCACCGCGCCCAGCACGTCGGCCGTCATCGCGAAGAAGGCGTCGCGGTTGGCGACGTCGCGGGCGGCCGAGGTGGCTACCATCCGCACCCGTTGCGCCCCATGCCGTTTCAGTAAGGCCGCGTAGTCGGTGAGCGCCGCACGGGTGCGCGCTATCGCGTCCACCGCGAACTCACCGGTGGCGTCGACACCCTGACCCAGCCGCACGATCCGCGTCTCGCGGTGCACATCGCGCAGCCTGCCATCGTCCAGGTCGGCGATCAGCAAGCGAATTGAGTTGGTACCGCAGTCGATTCCCGCGAGTCTGCCGTTCACCATCGATCCGCCTCCAGAACCCCGGCCATCGCCGGCTCGCCGGCCAGGATCGCCAGCGCCTCGTCGCCGAACGGGTTCACGCCGGGCCCCTTGGCCAGCGAATGGGCGATCAGCACGTGCAGGCACTTGACCCGGTCGGGCATCCCGCCGCCGGAGAACGTGGTGCCCAGCGATTCGATCGCGTCCCGTTCGGCCAGATACGACTCGTGGGCGCGCCGGTAGGCGGCCGCCAAGTCAGGGTCCCTGCCCAGCCGCTCGGTCATTTCGCGCATCAGCCCCGTCGTCTCCAGCCTGCTGGCCGCGGCCGTCAGCGCCGGATGGGTCAGGTAGTACAACGTCGGAAAGGGCGTGCCGTCGGGCAGTTTCGGTGCCGTTTTCACCACGCCGGGTTCGCCATTGGGACAACGGTAGGCGATCTCGAGCACCCCGCGCGGCTCGCGGCCGAGTTGGCGCGCCACCGCTTCCAGGTCGCCACGATCAACCACCGGGACCCGCGGGATTCGGTGCGGGCACCGGACCGGGCGCTCCCGGTTCGACCGGCGGCGGGGCTTGGGGCGCAGGCGGATTGGCCGGCGGCAGGTGCGGGGCGTCGGCGATGGTATGCCACAGCGACGTGTACCAGGGGTCGGTGTTGGCCGGTTTCGCCGAGGGGGATCCCGGCTGCACCGGCTCGGCCGCCGACGGCGGAAGCTGCACCTGGAACGGGATGTCGCCGGGCTTGACGAAGCCGAGCCGCTCGCGGGCCTGCGCCGCGATGTAGGCCGGGTCGCCGAGCTTGGCCTTGCGCTGCTCGAGATCCGCGACCTGACGCCGCAGCGCCGCCTCGGTGGCGGCCAGCTGGTTCATCTCGGTGCGCTGGGCGAAGTAGGTGCGCACCGGTCCGGCGATGGTCAACGTCAGCACGCAGATCACCGCGGCCAGCACCGCCGCCCGGCGCGCGGTGAACCCCAGCCGTTGCTCGGAGCGCTGCTCGACCGATTCGGCCGCCTGGCGCGTGATGGGCTCGACGACATGCTCTTGCTGCGTGCGCGCGGTGGCGCGGCCTGCCGGATTCGCCGTGGGCGACGTCCGCGACGACGGCTTGGAGGACGGCTTGGCCGAGCGACGGCGCCGAACCGAGTCACCGGCCTTCCCCGGGCGCGATGCCGGGGAGCGCCGTTTGGAGTCGGGCCGTTTCGCGTCAGCCATGTCAACCGTTGCGCGTCAAGCTATTTCGCCTCCACGGCATACCGCGGGAAGGCCAGGTCGCCGGCGTAGCGGGCGGCGTCACCGAGCGCCTCCTCGATCCGCAGCAGCTGGTTGTACTTGGCGACACGCTCGCTGCGGGCCGGCGCACCGGTCTTGATCTGCCCGCTGCCCACGGCCACCGCCAGGTCGGCGATGGTGGTGTCCTCGGTCTCGCCGCTGCGATGGCTCATCATCGTGCGATAGCCGCTGTGGTGGGCGAGCGCGACGGCGTCCAGTGTCTCGGTCAGCGTCCCGATCTGATTCACCTTGACCAGCAAGGCATTTGCCACGCCCTTGTCGATGCCCTCTTCCAGGCGTTCGGGATTGGTGACGAAGATGTCGTCGCCGACCAGCTGCACCCGGTCACCGATCGACGCGGTCAAGGTCGCCCAGCCGTCCCAATCATCTTCCGACAGAGGGTCTTCGATGGATACCAACGGATACGAGCCCAACAGACCGGCGTAGAAGTCCGCCATCTGCGCCGCGGTGCGCGTGCTGCCCTCGAACTTGTAGCCGGTCCCCTCGGTGAAGAATTCGGTGGCGGCCGCGTCGAGGGCCAGCGCCACGTCGGAACCGAGCTTGAAACCGACCGTCTCGATGGCCCGGCTGATCAGGTCCAGGGCCGCGGTGGTGCCCGCCACGTCGGGGGCGAAACCGCCCTCGTCGCCCAGGCCCGTGCTCAAGCCCTCCTTCTTCAGCACCGCCTTGAGCGCGTGGTACACCTCGGCGCCCCAGCGCAGCGCCTCGGCGAAGCTGGGCGCACCGATCGGCGCGACCATGAACTCCTGGATGTCGACGGCGGTGTCGGCGTGCGCGCCGCCATTGAGGATGTTCATCATCGGCACCGGCAGGATGTGGGCGTTCGGGCCGCCCAGGTAGCGGAACAGCGGCAGCTCGGCGGAATCGGCGGCGGCCTTGGCCACGGCCAGCGATACACCCAGGATCGCGTTGCCGCCCAGCCTCGACTTGTCGGGGGTGCCGTCCAGATCCAGCAGCGCCTGGTCCACCAACCGCTGATCGTCGGCGTTCAGGCCGATCACCGCCGGGCCGATCTCGTCCAGCACGGCCTGCACCGCCTTCTGCACGCCCTTGCCGCCGTAACGCTCGCCGCCGTCGCGCAGCTCGACGGCCTCGTGTTCGCCCGTCGACGCCCCGGAGGGCACCGCCGCGCGGGCGAACGTTCCGTCGATCAGGGCAATCTCGACCTCGACTGTCGGGTTACCGCGGGAATCGAGGATCTCGCGGGCCCCGACCTGCTCGATAATCGGCACTGAGTTCTCCTTGCGTCCTAGCCGGTGCGTGCTTTCGCCGGTCAGCGATACATCCTGCTACAGCGGGTGACCTTTCGCGTAGGCGGTGGCCCAATCGCGGACCGCCCGGGCATACACCCCGGAGTTGTTGTAGGCGCGCAGCGCGGTGATCCAGCCGCGGGGCGTTGCGAGATCCTTTCCGCGCCAACACAGGTAACCGGCCGCCGCGAGCGCGGCGTCGTCAATGTTGTCGGGGCTGACGCGGCCGTCGTTGTGAGCGTCGACACCATAGAGCCGCCACGTCTCCGGGATGAACTGCATCGGTCCCATGGCGCGCGTCACTCCGTCGTCGTCGGTGACGGCTTCCTCGGTGTCGACGATGCGCAGCGTGCCGCCGCTGCCGTCGAGGCGGACACCCCGAATCGGGGGGCTCACATCGCCGTTGGGGGCCAGCCGCGCGCCGCGGTAGGTGCCGTGATGGCTCTCGACCTGGCCGATGCCGGCCAGGGTGGTCCACGCGATGTGGCATTTCGGGTTCTCGACTTCGGCCACCCGCGCCGCGTAGGCGTAGGCCTCGAGCGCGATCACCGGGATCTCGAGTGCCGCCGACCGCTGTTGTGCCCAGTCCCGCAACTGATCCGCGGGCCGGCCGCTGGCGTGGGTGTCCACCGCGGGCACCGGATCCCCGGCCGGTGGTGGCACGCCGTCGGGGATGAACAGGCTGAGCTGCCAGGTGCAGCTGGAGGCCAGAACGATCGCGGTCGCGCCGATCACGGCGGCCGCGCGCATCCAACGCCTCGGCGACACCATGCTTTCCTGAGCTCCCCTAAACTCGCCTGCACCAACTCCCGCCACACCATCGTCCCATGCGTTCGGGACCTACCCGGTTGCGTCGGGCCCCGGCGGACCGACTCGCCGTCGGCGTCAGCTAATCCTCCGATCGCTGTTGGTCGCCTCGGCTAGCGCGGTCGGCCGCCCGCCAACCACGGGGATTCGCAACCTCATCGGCGATATTACCGAGCGCGCGCGGACAAATCGGGCAAACATTCCGGCGGTCGCTCTGCGTCCTGTTCGAAATGCGAATCAACGCGCGACCGCGCGGAGGTAACGGCGGGCGCGCGTCAGGCGTCATCGGCCGCGGCGTCGGCGGTGGACTCCTCGGCCGCCGGGCCGGCCTCGCCGTCGGTCTCCAGCGCCGACTGTTGCGGCGCATCGTCGATCGGCGCCGCGGTCGGCCAGTGCTCGCGCCACTCCCGCTCGGAGATCTCGCCGAGCGGGACCACGTCGAGCTCCTCGGGAACACCGGTGCCGCGGCGCGCCGCCGCGATCGACCGCTCGACTCCGCGGACCGTCTCCACGAAGTCCAGAACGGCGGTGCGCAACGCACTTTCGGCATCGACATCGGCCGACACCGAGACCGAGGTGATCTCGTCGGGGATCAGGTCGGCGGGAAGGCCCGCTTTGCCGGCCCGGGCGACGACCTTCTGGGCCAGTGCCAACGCGGGCTGCCCGGTGTGCACATCGTCCATCACCGATTTCCGCGGCTTCTCGGCGGCCTTGCGCTCTTCCCACTGGGCCAACTGCTCTTCGAGCGAAATCGATTGTCCGGCAAGAACTCCCGGCACCCGGTTGCCGAGTTTGCGCATCAGGGCGCCGGCGACATCGTCGATGGTGAAGGCGGACTGCGGCGCATCCTCGGCGATGCGGGCGTGGAACAGCACCTGCAGCAGCACGTCGCCGAGCTCGTCGCGCAACTGCTCGGCGTTGCCGCTGCCGACGGCGTCGAGCAGCTCGTAGGTCTCCTCCAGCAAAAACCTGCGCAGCGAATCGTGGGTCTGCTCGCTTTCCCACGGCCCGGCGGTGCGCAGCTTGTCCATCATCGCCACGGCATCGACCAGCCGCTCACCGCGGGGCGTCTCCGGCGCCGAGATCAGCCGCGCGCCGGCGGCCAGCCGGGCGGTGACGGCGGGGTGCTCGGGGTCCGACGACAGCAGCACGGGGGCCGGAGCGTCGGGGTCACCGGAGTGCACCGGGCGCGCCGCGGGCAGCGACCAGGGCACCGCGACGGGCATCTCCTCGGTGTATTGCACCTCGCCGGTCAGGTGCTCGATGGCCTCGACGGGCACCAGCGAGGGACGGCGGGGGTCGAACAAGACGACGATCATCGCGCCTGTCGTTCCTCCCTTGCCATCGACGCAGGTAGTTCACTCGTTATACCAATGTCTGCCTGCGGTTTGCCCTGCAGTGCCGTCACCAGGTTGGCCACCATCTGCACCAGCTCGACATCGCGCAGCCGCGGCGCGCCCACCCCGCCGGACCGCGGGATCGGCACCGACACCGTGGACGTCGTGGCGCGGTAGTTCGCGGCCGGATACATCCGCTTGAGCCGCACCTGCGCCGAATCCGGCAGCGTCATCGGCGAGACCCGCACGGTGGACGCCGACGGCGCGGACACCTCGGTGATGCCGGCGGCGCGGCACAACAGCCGCAGCCGGGCCACCGCGACCAGCCGCAGGGCCGGTTCGGGCAGCGCCCCGTACCGGTCGATGAGTTCCTCCACGACCGCGTCGATCTCGCCATCGGAACCCGCGGCGGCCAGCCGCCGATACCCCTCCAGGCGCAGCCTGTCGCTGGCGATGTAGTCCGGCGGCAGGTGCGCGTCGACCGGCAGGTCGATCCGCACGTCCTTGGGTTCCTCGGCGGTGGTGACGGTGTGGCCGTCGGCGGCGGCCCGATAGGCCTCCACCGCCTCGCCCACCAACCGGACGTACAGGTCGAAGCCCACCCCCGCGACGTGCCCGGACTGCTCGACGCCCAGCACGTTGCCGGCCCCGCGGATTTCCAGGTCCTTCATCGCGACGGCCATGCCCGCGCCCAGCTCGTTGTTCTGCGCGATGGTGGCCAGCCGGTCGTAGGCCGTCTCGGTCAGCGGCGAGTGCGGCGGATACAGGAAGTAGGCGTAGCCGCGCTCCCGGCTGCGGCCAACCCGGCCGCGCAGCTGGTGGAGTTGGGAGAGGCCGAAGGTGTCGGCGCGCTCGACGATCAGCGTGTTGGCGTTGGAGATGTCCAGGCCGGTCTCCACGATCGTGGTGCACACCAGGATGTCGTATTCGCGGTTCCAGAACCCCTGCACCGTGCGTTCCAGCCGTTCCTCGGGCATCTGCCCGTGCGCGACGACCACCCTCGCCTCGGGCACCAGCTCGCGGATCCGGGCCGCCGTCCGGTCGATGGAGCTGACCCGGTTGTGCACGTAGAAGACCTGACCGTCGCGCAGCAGCTCGCGTCGCAGGGCCGCCGCGACCTGCTTGTCGTCGTGTGGGCCCACATAGGTCAGCACCGGATACCGCTCCTCGGGCGGCGTCAGGATCGTCGACATCTCCCGGATGCCGGCCAGGCTCATCTCCAGCGTCCGAGGAATCGGAGTGGCGCTCATGGTCAGCACGTCGACGTGGGTGCGCAGCGACTTGATGTGCTCCTTGTGCTCGACGCCGAACCGCTGCTCCTCGTCGACCACCACCAGCCCCAAGTCCTTCCAGCGCACCCCGGTCTGCAACAGCCGATGCGTGCCGATCACCACGTCCACCGAGCCGTCGGCCAGCCCCTCGACGACGGCCTTGGACTCCGCCGCGTCGGTGAACCGGGACAGGCCCTTGACGGTGACGGGGAATCCGGTCATCCGGTCGGTGAAGGTCTGCAGGTGCTGGTCGGCCAGCAACGTGGTGGGCACCAGCACGGCGACCTGCTTGCCGTCCTGGACCGCCTTGAACGCCGCCCGCACCGCGATCTCGGTCTTGCCGTAGCCGACGTCGCCGCAGATCACCCGGTCCATCGGGATCGGCTTTTCCATGTCGGATTTGACCTCGGTGATCGCGGTGAGCTGGTCGACCGTCTCGGTGTAGCCGAACGCGTCTTCCATCTCGGCCTGCCACGGGGTGTCCGGCCCGAACGCGTGACCCGGGCTGGCCTGCCGCTTGGCGTACAGCGACACCAGCTCGCCGGCGATCTCGCGCACCGCGCGGCGCGCCTTGGTCTTGGTGTTGGTCCAGTCGCTGCCGCCGAGCTTGGACAGCGCCGGCGCCTGCCCACCGACGTACCGGGACAGCTGGTCCAGCGAATCCATCGGCACATACAACTTGTCTGAGCCGCCGCCACGCTTGCTCGAGGCGTATTCGAGCACCAGGTACTCGCGCCGCGCGCCGCCGACGGTGCGCTCGACCATCTCGACGAACCGGCCGATGCCGTGTTGGTCGTGCACCACCAGATCACCGGCCGTGAGCGCCAGCGGGTCAACGGTGTTGCGCCGCTTGGCCGCCAGGCGTTTGCCTTCGACGGCGGTCACCCGGCTGCCGGTGAGGTCGGTCTCGGTGATCACCACCAGCGTGGCGCCGGGGATGATGACGCCGTCGTGCAGCGGGCCCTTGAGCACACCGACCACGCCGGCCTTGGGGGCGGCGCCCGAGTCGAGCATGGCCGCGGGGGTGTCACATTCGGCCAGCCGTTCCACCACGCGGTGCGCGGTCCCGGTGCCGGGCGCGACGACGACGGCGTAGCCGCCGGTGCTGACGTGCGCGCGCAGCATCGCGAAGATGCCGTCGATGTCGTGCTGATGTCCGAGCGCCGAGGGCGCCGCCCGGATGTCCAGCTCCACGGCCGACTCGTCGGACAGCTGGCTCAACGTCCACCACGGATGCCCGGCGCGGGTCGCCGCAGCCCGCACGTCGTCGAGCTCGGCGAATCCCGACCCGCCGAACTGCGCCACGTCGACCGGGGCGTCGGTACCCAGCGCGGCCACCGACCACGACGCCTCGAGGAACTCGCTGCCGGTCTTGATCAGGTCGGCGGCCCGGGTGCGGACCTTCTCCGGGTCGCACAGCAACACCGGTGTGTGCTGCGCCAATTGATCGGTGAGCAACACGTGCTCGCCGGGCCGAAGCACCGGCAGCAGCGCCTCCATGCCGTCGACCGAGATGCCCTCGCCGATCTTGGCCAACATGTCGGTGACGCTGCCGGTGATGGTGGGCTCGGTGGTGCGGTGCCGGGCGGCCAGTTCGGCGGCGCGCCGCCGCACGTCATCGGTCAGCAACAGTTCCCGGCAGGCCACCGCGATCAGGGTGTCGACCTCGATCTCGGGGATCGAGCGCTGATCGGCGACCGAGAACATCCGCATCTCGCTGACCTCGTCGCCCCAAAACTCGATGCGCACGGGGTGCTCGGCGGTCGGCGGGAAGACGTCGAGAATCCCGCCGCGCACGGCGAATTCGCCGCGCCGGCCCACCATGTCGACCCGGGTGTAGGCCAGCTCGGCGAGCCGGGCGATCACGCCCTCGAATTCGACCTCGGCGCCCACGGTCAACGTCACCGGCTCCACCAGGCCCAGCTGCGGCGTCATCGGTTGCAGCAGCGAGCGCACCGCGGTCACCACCACCTGCAGCGGCGGGCCCAGTCGCGCGTCTTCGGGATGCGCCAGCCGGCGCAGCACCGTCAGCCGGGCGCCGACGGTGTCGACGCCGGGCGAAAGCCGCTCGTGCGGCAGCGTTTCCCACGACGGGAACACCGCGACGGCGTCGCCGAAGACGCCGCGCAGTTCGGCGGTCAAGTCGTCGGCTTCGCGCCCGGTCGCGGTGACTACCAGCAGAGGACCCAACCGCGCCAGCGCGCTGGCGACGAACAGCCGTGCGCTGGCTGGACCCACCAGGTGTAATTCGGCAGGCGACGCGGCCGCGCTGTCGATCAGCTGCTGGAAGGTCGGCGCGGTGAGCGCCAATTCAACGAGCCCCGCGATCGGGGTTTCTGGGCGAGCAGCCCCCGGTGCGGTCATGATGAATTCCATTCTAGGGGCCCTCAGTGACAGGGCCGGACGCACCGAACCGCGTCAATATTGAGCTCGGCGACGTCAAGGGATCGTAAGAAAACCGCCACCGGACTGCCCCCGGGGCGCACGTTGAATTCATGACATTGCTGGACATCCTGCCGTCCCTCGGTCACGCGGCTCCCCCGCGTTTCGATCCCGCGATCTGGCCCATCACCGCCCACCCCGACGAACACGGCAGGCTGTGCGTCGGCGCGGTCCCTCTGGCCGACATCGCCGACGAGTTTCACACACCGGCCTACGTCATCGACGAAACCGACTTCCGGCATCGCGCCCGCCGCTACCGGCGGGCGCTGCGTGGCGCCGAGGTGGTCTACGCCGGAAAGTCGCTCCTGAGCACCGCCGTGGCCCGCTGGGCCCGCGACGAGGGTCTGGGCATCGACGTCTGCTCGGTCGGCGAGCTGGCCGTCGCGCTCGCCGGAGGCTTCGACCCGGCCCGCATCGTCATGCACGGCAATGCGAAATCACCCGAGGAGTTGCGCGAGGCGGTGCGCGTCGGCGTGGGGCGCATCGTGCTGGATTCCTGCATGGAGATCACGTACCTCGCCGGTCTGGCGCGGCGGCGCCAGCCGGTGCTCATCCGGGTGACCCCCGACATCGACATCCACGGACACCACGCCGTCACCACCGGCGTCAGCGACCAGAAATTCGGCTTCACCCTGACCGGCCACCACGCCGCCGAGGCCGTGCAGCGCGTGCTGGCGCACCCCATCCTCGACCTCGTCGGCCTGCACTGCCATATCGGGTCACAGGTCACCGACCCGGCGCTGTACGGCGAGGCGATCCGCCGGATGATCCCGGCGATGGCCGACATCCGGGCCCGGCACGGCGTCATCCTCACCGAGCTGAACATCGGCGGCGGGCACGCCGTCCCTTACGTCAGCGGCGATCGCGAGCTCGACCTCGAACAGCTGGCCGACGTCATCGAGGACGCCCTCGACGAGGCCTGCGCCGCCGAGCATTTCCCCCGCCCGCAGATCGTGGTGGAGCCGGGCCGGGCCATCAGCGGGCGGGCCGGCGTCACGCTGTATCGGGTGTGTTCGATCAAGACACAAGCCAACGGCCGCACCTTCGTCGCCGTCGACGGCGGCATGAGCGACAACCCGCGGGTGTCGTTGTACGGCGCGCGTTACGACATCGCGCTGGCGAACCGGCACCCGTTGGGCCTCAAGCAGCGCGTCACCGTGGCCGGCCGGCACTGTGAATCGGGCGACGAGATCGCCCGTGACGTCGAGCTTCCCGCCGACCTGCACCCCGGCGATCTGCTGGCCGTGGCCTGCACCGGCGCGTATCACCACAGCATGGCGTCGAACTACAACATGGTCGGGCGCCCCGCGCTGGTGGCGGTCAAGGACGGGCGGGCGCGCGAACTGGTCCGCAGGGAGACGGTTGCCGACCTGTTGGCCCGCGACTGCGGCTAGCTCGTCGCGGGAGGGTCGCCGGCCCTGCCGCTCGCCGAGCGTAAGCGCACTGCGGAAAATCCCGCCGAAAATCGCAGTGGGATTACGCTCGCGAACCTGGCCGGCTACTCGTCCTGTAAGCGGGGATCGGCTTCCAGGTGGGTCAGCCCGTTCCACATCAGGTTGACCAGGTGCGCGGCCACCACTTCTTTCTTGGGCTCGCGGGTGTCGAGCCACCACTGCGCGGTCATCGACACCGAGCCGACCAGCGCCTGCGCGTACAGCGGCGCCAGGCCGGGGTCCAGGCCGCGGCGGGAGAAGTCGCCGGCCAGGATGGAGCTGACCTGGTTGACGGCGTCGTTGAGCAGGCTGGAGTAGGTGCCCGAGCTGATCGCGGCCGGCGAGTCGCGGATCATGATCCGGAAGCCGTCGGTGCGCTCTTCGACGTAGGTGAGCAGCGCCAGCGCGACCCGCTCGACCCGGACCCGGGACCTGTTGTTGGTCAGCGACGACGTGATGCCGTCCAGCAGCGCGGACATCTCCCGGTCGACGACGACGGCGTACAGGCCTTCCTTGCCGCCGAAGTGCTCGTAGACGACCGGCTTGGACACGTTGGCGCGGAGCGCGATCTCCTCGATCGAGGTGCCTTCGTATCCGCGTTCGGCGAACAGCGTGCGCGCGATGCCGATCAGCTGTTGGCGGCGCTCGGTGCCGGTCATCCGCGCGCGCGGTGCCCGCACCTCTTTGTCCGGGTCCTTCTGCGTTTGGGGGTCCAGCACGGCCACGTCAATCAGCGTATCGGTCAGCGGCCCGCAAGCGGCCCGCATCGTCGTCGGACAGAGTCGAGATTTGTCCGATTCCTCATCGGCCCGCAAGCGGCCCGCATCGTCGTCGGACTAAAGTCTTCTTGGCGCGAGCGGTCCCAACCCGCCGCTCGGCGTGGGTTAGCGATCCGTCGTGGTGTAATCGGCAGCACCTCTGATTTTGGTTCAGATAGTTCAGGTTCGAGTCCTGGCGACGGAGCCCAGTTGCTCATTGCGATATCCCATCGTTTTTGCCTTCACCGCAGCTGAGGTGACACGCTTGACGGCGTGTCGGCGCTTCCGCGCGCAGCCCGCGCGGACAAACCCAACGAGGAGGGTTGATGTCGTCTCCAGGTGACACCGCGGTCCTGGTGCTAGCGGCCGGGCCCGGCACCCGGATGCGGTCGGACACCCCGAAAGTCCTGCACACCATCGGTGGGCGCAGCATGCTGGCCCACCTGCTGCACGCGATCACCAAGGTGGCTCCCCAGCACCTGGCCGTCGTGCTGGGCCATGACCACGAACGCATCGCGCCGCTGGTCGCCGACTGGGCCGACGCCCTGGGCCGTCCCATCGACGTGGCGCTGCAGGACCGGCCCCGCGGCACCGGCGACGCGGTCCTGTGCGGGCTGTCCGCGCTGCCCGCCGACTACGCCGGGGTCCTCGTCGTCACCTCGGGCGACACGCCGCTGCTGGACGCCGACACCCTGGCGGACCTGATCGCCTCCCACAGCGCGGCGCCGGCCGCGGTGACCGTGCTGACCACGACGGTGAGCGACCCGTCCGGCTACGGGCGCATCCTGCGCACGCAGGACAACGAGGTGATGGCGATCGTGGAACACGCCGACGCCACGCCCTCGCAGCGCGAGATCCGTGAGGTCAACGCCGGCGTCTACGCCTTCGACACCGCGGCGCTGCGCTCGGCGCTGGACCGGTTGAGCTCCAACAACGCCCAGCAGGAGCTCTACCTCACCGACGTCATCGCCATCCTGCGCGGCGACGGCCTGGCCGTCCACGCCCGCCACGTCGAAGACAGCGCGCTGGTGGCCGGCGTCAACAACCGGGTTCAACTCGCGCAGCTGGGCGCCGAACTCAACCGCCGCATCATCGCGGGCCACCAGATGGCCGGCGTCACCGTCGTCGACCCGGCCACCACCTGGGTCGACGTCGACGTCACCATCGGTCGCGACACCGTCATCCACCCCGGCACGCAGCTGCTGGGCCGCACCCAGGTCGGCGAACATTGCGTCGTCGGCCCCGACACCACCCTGATCGACGTCAGCGTCGGCGACGGCGCCTCGGTGGTGCGCACCCACGGCACGTCGTCGTCCATTGGGGCCGGCGCCACCGTGGGCCCCTTCACCTACCTGCGGCCGGGCACCGTGCTGGGCGACGACGGCAAACTCGGCGCGTTCGTCGAGACCAAGAACGCCACCATCGGCACCGGCTCGAAGGTGCCGCACCTGACCTACGTCGGGGACGCCGACATCGGCGAACACAGCAACATCGGCGCGTCCAGCGTGTTCGTCAACTACGACGGCGAATCGAAGCGGCGGACCACCATCGGCTCGCACGTGCGCACCGGCTCCGACACCATGTTCGTGGCGCCGGTGACGGTCGGCGACG
Source organism: Mycobacterium colombiense (assembly GCF_003284935.1). Lineage (GTDB taxonomy): Bacteria > Actinomycetota > Actinomycetes > Mycobacteriales > Mycobacteriaceae > Mycobacterium > Mycobacterium arosiense_A. The sequence goes on along the minus strand of NZ_QMEV01000006.1, from coordinate 68,082 downwards.
GCGCCTACACCGGCGCCGGCACCGTGGTGCGCGAGGACGTCCCCCCCGGGACGCTGGCGGTTTCCGCGGGCCCGCAGCGCAACATCGAAGGTTGGGTGCACCGCAAGCGCCCCGGCAGTGCGGCCGCGCAGGCGGCCGAGGCCGCCGAGAAAGCCGCCGGTCAGGCCGCCCCGCAGGTCTCCCAGTCCGGCCCCCCGCCAGAAGCCGACTAGACACCGTGAATTTGGTAGCTGGCAACCCGGCCGCATTTCCGTACGATTCGCTTCGTACGATGGGGCCTTCCATCCCCCACCCCGATATGGCGAGGGCAGTGCGTTGAGCCACGACTGGACCGATAACCGCAAAAATTTGATGCTTTTCTCCGGCCGTGCGCATCCGGAGCTGGCCGAGCAGGTGGCCAAAGAGCTCGACGTCCACGTCACCGCTCAGACCGCGCGCGAGTTCGCCAACGGCGAGATCTTCGTGCGGTTCCACGAATCCGTTCGCGGCTGCGACGCGTTCGTCCTGCAATCGGCCCCGGATCCGGTCAACAACTGGCTGATGGAACAGCTGATCATGATCGACGCCCTCAAGCGGGGCAGCGCCAAGCGGATCACCGCGGTCATGCCGTTCTACCCGTACGCCCGGCAGGACAAGAAGCACCGCGGCCGCGAACCGATCTCGGCGCGGCTGGTCGCCGACCTGCTCAAGACCGCGGGGGCCGACCGGATCGTCACCGTGGACCTGCACACCGACCAGATCCAGGGCTTCTTCGACGGGCCCGTCGACCACATGCGCGGGCAGAACCTGCTGACCGGCTACATCCGCGACAACTATCCCGACGGCAACATGGTGGTCGTCTCGCCCGACTCCGGCCGGGTGCGCATCGCCGAGAAATGGGCCGACGCGCTGGGCGGCGTCCCGCTGGCCTTCATTCACAAGACCCGCGACCCGCGGGTGCCCAACCAGGTGGTGTCCAACCGAGTCGTCGGCGAGGTGGCCGGACGCACCTGCGTGCTGATCGACGACATGATCGACACCGGGGGCACCATCGCCGGCGCCGTCAAGTTGCTGCGCGACGAAGGTGCCGGTGACGTGATCATCGCGGCCACCCACGGTGTGCTCTCCGATCCTGCCGCCGAGCGGCTGGCCGCCTGCGGCGCCCGGGAAGTGATCGTGACGAACACCCTGCCCATCGGCGAGGAGAAGCGGTTCCCGCAGCTGACCGTGCTGTCCATCGCGCCGCTGCTGGCCAGCACCATCCGTGCGGTCTTCGAAAACGGCTCGGTCACAGGCCTTTTCGATGGGGACGCCTAGATGGCCGATTCCGTCATCTATCACAACCCCAAATGCAGCACCTCCCGCAAGACGCTGGATTTGTTGCGCGACAACGGCATTGAGCCCACCGTCGTCCAATACCTGAAGACCCCGCCGTCGCGCTCCGAGCTGGTGAAGATGATCCGCGACGCAGGCATCGACGTACGCACAGCCGTGCGCAAGCGCGAATCCCTGTATGACGAGCTCAATCTCGCCGAGGCCACCGATGACCAGCTGCTCGACGCCATGGTCGAACACCCCATCCTCATCGAACGACCCTTCGTCGTCACACCGAAGGGCACCCGGTTGGCCCGCCCGATCGACGCGGTCCGCGAGATTCTGTGATTCGGCTCGGCCCCCCGGTGGCCGCCGCCGCGATCGTTGCGGCGGCTTTCACGTCCGGAGGCTGTGCACCCAAACCGCCTGACTACGATTCGATCCTGTCGAAGACGTCGACGGCCACGACGACCAAGCCCGCCGAGAAACCGGTTCCGCTGTCGCAGTATCTGCAAAGCATCGGGGTGACCGGGGAACCGGTGGCGCCGGGATCGCTCACCGATCTGACGGTGTCGATACCGACGCCGCCGGGCTGGGCGCCCTTCACCAGTCCGAACATCAGCCCGCAAACCTTGATCATCTCCCAGGGTGGCAAATTCCCGACGGCGCGGCTGGTGGTGTTCAAGCTCAACGGTGAGTTCGATCCGGCCCAGGTGATCAAGCACGGCAACGACGACGCGCAACTGTTCCAGAACTTCAAGCAGCTGGACGCCTCGGGGGCGCCCTACAACGGCTTCCCCTCGTCGATGATCCAGGGCAGCTACGACCTCGAGGGTGGCATGCGGCTGCACAGCTGGAACCGCATCGTCATCGCGACGGGGTCACCCCCCGCCCACCAGCGTTACCTGGTGCAGCTGACCATCACCGGCTTCGCCAATCAGGCCGCCGCGCAGTCGCAGGACATCAACGCGATCATTCACGGATTCGTCGTCGCGGCGAAGTAGCGGCCCTGCGCCTGGGCGCCCTCGGCCATTAGTGTTGTCACCCATGACAGGCTGGACCGCCGCAGATCTGCCCTCGTTCGCCGAACGCACCGTCATCATCACCGGCGCCAACAGCGGGCTGGGCGCCGTGACCGCCCGCGAGCTGGCGCGCCGCGGGGCCACGATCATCATGGCCGTACGCGATATCCGCAAGGGCGAGACCGCCGCCCGCCGGATGGCCGGTCGGGTCGAGGTCCGCGAGCTCGATCTGCAGGACCTGTCGTCGGTGCACCGGTTCGCCGACGGGGTGAGCAACGCCGACGTGCTGATCAACAACGCCGGCATCATGGCCGCCCCCTTCGGGCTGACGGTCGACGGCTTCGAGACGCAGATCGGCACCAATCACCTCGGTCACTTCGCGCTGACCAACTTGTTGCTGCCCAAGCTGACCGATCGGGTGGTGACGGTGTCGTCGATGGCGCACTGGCCCGGCAGCATCAACCTCGACGATCTGAACTGGCAGAACCGCCGGTACTCGCCGTGGCTGGCCTACAGCCAGTCCAAGCTCGCCAACCTGCTGTTCACCAGCGAGCTGCAGCGCCGCCTCACCGCCGCCGGTTCCCCGCTGCGCGCGCTCGCCGCCCACCCCGGCTACTCGCACACCAATTTGCAGGGCGCTTCCGGGCGCAAGCTGGGTGACACGCTGATGTCGGCCGTCACGCGGGTGGTCGCCACCAACGCGGATTTCGGCGCCCGCCAAACGCTGTACGCGGCGTCCCAGGATCTGCCCGGGGACACCTTCGTCGGCCCCCGCTTCGGCCAGTGGGGCCGCACCCAACCGGTCGGGCGCAGCCGGCGCGCCCGGGACACCGCCACCGCCGCGGCGCTGTGGTCGCTGTCCGAGCAGCTCACCAAGACCAAGTTCCCTCTCTGAGTCCCGTCGGTCCCAGCGGCCCCACCCGCCCCTGGCCGGAGACATGAGCGTTGTGCCCGCCTTCGAGCGACAACCGGGGGTGGTTGCCGCCGCTGCCCCCGAGTTGTCGCTCGGAGGCGGGCACTTGCACCCATCCCCCGGCCGAGTGACAGAAGTGACACCCGCGCACCGCGGGGCGGCCGGTCGCCCACCGAATTTCCCCTCTGAGGTGCGGATGCGCTAACCTGACCGGGCGTCACGGCGAGGGTGGCTGGCTGGCCAGCACCGTTATCGACGGAGACCGACGAATCGTCGCGACCCGGCCGTGCCCCGAAACACAGGCGAGCACACAGGAGCGACAAGATGGCCAAGCAAGCCCTCAACCAGTTGAAGGTCGCGGTTCGCGGCGAGACCGGCAAGGGCGCGTCCCGGCGAGCCCGCCGCGACGGCAAGATCCCGGCCGTCCTCTACGGCCACGGCGCCGACCCGCAGCACCTGGAGCTGCCCGGCCATGACTTCGCCGCGGTGCTGCGTCACGCCGGCACCAACGCCGTGCTGACCCTCGACATCGAGGGCAAGGAGCAGCTGGCCCTGACCAAGTCGCTCGACATCCACCCCATCCGCCGCACCATTCAGCACGCGGACCTGCTGGTCGTGCGTCGCGGCGAGAAGGTCGTCGTCGAGGTCCGCGTCGTCATCGAGGGCGAGCCCGTGTCCGGCACGCTGGTGACCCAGGACGCCAGCACCATCGAGATCGAGGCCGACGCCCTGTCGATTCCCGAGCAGCTGGCGGTGTCGGTCGAGGGCGCCGAGCCGGGCACCCAGTTCACCGCCGGACAGATCACCCTGCCCAGCGGGGTCAACCTGATCTCCGACCCCGAGACCCTGGTGGTCAACGTGGTCACCGCGCCGACTGCCGAGGACCTCGCCGAAGAGGGCGCGGGCGAGGTCAGCGAGGAAGCCGCGGCCTCCGAGGCCGAAGAAGGGGCCGAGGCCGGCGACGAAGAGGCCGCCGAAGCCGAGTCCGAGTAGGCGGATCACAACGTGGCCGAGCCGTTGCTGGTGGTCGGCCTGGGCAACCCCGGAGACAACTACGCGCGGACCCGGCACAACGTCGGGTTCATGGTCGCCGATCTGCTCGCGGCCCGGATGGGTTCGAAATTCAAGGCGCACAAGCGGTCCGGCGCGGAGATCGTCAGCGGCCGGCTCGCCGGGCGCTCGGTGGTGGTGGCCAAGCCCCGCTGCTACATGAACGAATCCGGCCGTCAGGTCGGCCCGTTGGCGAAGTTCTACTCGGTGCCCCCGGGCGACCTCATCGTCATCCACGACGACCTCGACTTGGACTTCGGGCGCATCCGGCTCAAGATCGGTGGCGGCGAAGGCGGCCACAACGGCCTGCGTTCGGTCGCTAACGCCTTGGGCAGCAAGGACTTTCAGCGAGTCCGCATCGGCATAGGCCGCCCGCCGGGACGCAAAGACCCGGCGGCGTTCGTGTTGGAGGCCTTCAGCGCCACCGAGCGCGCCGAAGTTCCCACCATCTGCGAGCAGGCCGCCGACGCGACCGAGTTGCTGATCGAAGTGGGACTGGAGCCCGCGCAGAACCAGGTCCACGCCTGGTAGCCGGGCCGACCCGGATTACGTCACCAGGCTGACGGAGGTGGATCGGCGCAGCTTGCCCGACGGCGTCTTCGGGATGGTCCCCGGTCCGAGCACCACCACGTTGCGCGGCCGCACGTCGACCTCGGCCACGACCTCCCGGGCGACCTGGTGCTCGATGCGGCGCACCTCGGCCTGATCCTGGAAGGCGTTGGACTCCACGGCCACGGCGAACGTCTCGCGGGAGTGCCCGGCGTCCAGGCGCACCGCCACGGCGCAGCCGGGCCGCACGCCCTCGACGCGGCAGGCGGCGCGCTCGATGTCGGTGGGATAGATGTTGCGGCCCGCCATGATGATGACGTCCTTGACGCGGCCGCAGACCACGACGTGGCCCTCCTCGGTCAGGTAGCCCAGGTCACCGGTGTCGTACCAGCCGTTCTCGTCCTGGGCCGAGATGAAACCGCCCATGGTCAGGTAGCCGGGCGTCAGCGACTCGCCGCGCAGCTCGATGACGCCGACGCCGCGCGCGGGCATCACGTCGCCGTTCTCGTCGATGATGCGCGCCTCGAGGTCCTGCAGCAGCGGCCCGAGGGTGGCCAGCCGGCGGGTGTTGCCCTTGGTGGCCGGGACGGCGCGGCGCAGGGCAGCCAGCAGGTCGGCGTCGACCTCGTCGACCACCAGGCCGGCGTCGCACTCCGAAAACGACACGGCCAGCGTGGTTTCGGCCATGCCGTAGGCGGGCAGGATCGCCGAGGGCCGCAGGCCGAACGGCTTGCCGGCGTCGAGCAGGTCCTCGACGTCGGCGGGTTCGACGGGCTCGGCGCCGGACAACGCGAACCGCAGGGTGGACAGGTCGAAGTCGCCGGGCTTGGCGTTGCGGCGCAGCCTCTTGGCCAGCAGCGCGTAGGCGAAGTTGGGCGCCGCGGTCATGGTGCCCTTGTACTTGTCGATGAGCTTGGCCCACAGCAGCGTGTCGCGCAGGAAGTCCATCGGGGTGACCTTGACCAGCTCGGCGCCGAAGTACATCGGAATGGTCAGGAAGCCGACCATGCCCATGTCGTGGAAGCAGGGCAGCCAGCTGACCATGACGTCCTTGGTGACGTCGTACTGGGCGCCGATGAACATCGCCTCGGCGTTGGAGTAGATGTTGCGGTGGGTGATCTGCACGGCTTTGGGCGAGCCGGTGGATCCCGACGTCAGCTGCATCAACGCGAGCGCGTCCTCGCCGACCTCGACAGGGTCGATCGGCTCCGCGGCGAGCAGGTCGGCGACCGTGACGACCTGGATGCCCTTCTCCTCCAGGACCGGGATGGCCACCAGGAAGGGCTCCGAGACGACGACGGCCTTCGCCTCGATCATGCCGATGACGTTCATGGTGTCCTCGGCCCACACGGCCAGGTCGGTGCGCGGCGTGGGCTGGTGCAGCATGGTCAGGCTGGCGCCGCGCATCCACAGGCCCTGCGCCGTCGGCGCGATCTCCACCGGATAACCGGCGAGCACGCCGACCGCGTCGCCGGGCCCGATGCCCGCGGCGGCCAGGCCACCCGCGATGCGGCGCGCGCGCTCGTGGACCTCGCCCCAGGTGTGGCGGACCGGTTCGTGGGGTTCACCGGTGACCATGCCCGTCGTCACGGACTGGGCATTGCGGTACATCTTCTCGGTAAACCTGCTCACAGAGTCCTCCTCGGTTCCAGCCCACGTCCCCACGCCCGGAATCTCATATTCCGCCCGCCGGGTAACACTTCGCCGCAAGTACGCAAACACGGTTGGGCGGCGGTTAGGTCTCGGATCGGTGATGCGTCCACACCCGCCGTATTCAGGCGGCGCTCGCTGGTCCGATGAGCGCGAACCGGGCCCGGAAAAGCTCCTTGGGGCCCATGAATCGATCGTCCGCCGGAGCGCCCGGCGGACGATGGAATTAAGTGATCTTGCTCAACACTTCCCGTCACCGCGGATTATCTTAAACTCCTCTTAGGGACGCGCCAAACCAATGCGCAAAATGGGGAAAGATTCACACCTCGGTGGGTGCGGGGACGACCCGCGCGCCGGCCACCGGGCCGCTGGCGACCCGCACCGTGCGGCACACCCCCGCCCCCGACACCTCGGTGCCGACGTCAACCGCCGCGGCCGCCGACGGACACAGGAAGGCACACGTCGGGCCCGACCCGGACACGATGCCCGCCAGCGCCCCGGCCTCCACCCCCGCGCGCAACGTCCGCCGCAGGCCCGGATTCAGACTCACCGCCGCGGCCTGCATCTCATTGCCCAACAGCGGGGCCAACTGCTCGGCGTCGCCGGCGGCGAGGGCGGCCAGCACCGGCCCGGGGGCGGGCAGCCGAGGCGGATCCCCCGCCTCGCGCAGCCGGTCCAGTTCGGTGAACACCGCCGGCGTCAGCAGCTCGCTGTCGGCGAACGCCAACACCCAGTGAAAGGTGTTGCGGGACAACACCGTCGCCAACTCCTCACCGCGGCCGGTGCCCAACGCGGTACCGCCGTGCAGCGCGAACGGCACGTCGCTGCCCAACCGCGCGGCCAGCGCGCGCAGGTCGCGGCGCGGCACGTTGAGTTCCCACAGCGAGTTCATCGCGACCAGCACCGCCGCGGCGTCGGCGCTGCCACCGGCCATGCCGCCGGCCACCGGGATGGACTTGTCGATCACGATCGACACGTCCGGCGCCCGGCCGACGTGTTCGGCCATCAGCTCGGCGGCCTGCCAAGCCAGGTTGCGTTCGTCGGTGGGCAGCTTCTCGGCGCCTTCCCCGACGATGTCGAGCGACAGCACATCGGCATTGCGGACCGTCACCTCGTCGAGCAGCGAAACGGCCTGGAAGATGGTGTTCAGCTCGTGGTAGCCGTCCTCGCGGCGGTCACCGACCGCCAGGTAGAGGTTGACTTTTCCGGGCACCCGAACGGTGACCGACCCGGTGGGCACCCACTGCGCGGCGGTATTGCCGTCAGACGCGGACACCGCAGCAGACTATCGCTGCCGGGGGCCAACCACACGCAGCGGCGCCCGGGCGGCCCGCCGTCAGCCGGCGGAGGCGCCCTGTTCGGCGGTCCGGCCGGCGGCCTCGGGCGTCGTGTGGGGGCGTTCGGCGGAGCGCTGCCACAACCGCACGAAGTCGTCGATCGACAGCGTCTCCCCGCGGCGCGCCGGGTCGATACTGGCGGCCAGCAACCGATCCGCGGACTCGTTGCCGGAGCCGGCCCAGTCGACGAACGCGTTGCGGCACGTCTTGCGCCGCTGCCCGAACGCGATGTCGACCAGTTCGAAGACGTGGCGCCGGAAGGCCTCGTCGGTGGGCCACGGCGAGGTGTCGTACCGGTCGATGCGCACCAGCCCGGAGTAGACGCGCGGGATCGGCCAGAAGACCGTCGGCGACACCGTGCCGCAGCGACGGACCCGGCCGAAGAAGCGCACCTTGACGCTGGGCACGCCGTACTCCTTGCCCCCGGGCTCGGCGGCCAGGCGCTCGGCGACCTCGGCCTGCACCATGACCGTCACCGTGTGAATGGACGGGAACTCGGCGAGCAGATGCAACAGCGCCGGGACGGCGACGTTGTACGGCAGGTTGGCGACTACCGCTGTCGGTCCCGTGGCCACCTCGTCGCGGCGAAGGGTCAGGACGTCGCGGTGGACCACCGTCAGGCGCTGGCTCTCGCTGGTGGAATGCTCGGCGACCGTCTGGGGCAGCCGCTCGGCCAGCACCGGGTCGATTTCGACGGCGGTGACGGCGGCGCCGCGGTCGAGCAAGGCCAGGGTCAGCGACCCCAGACCCGGACCGACTTCCAGGACATGGTCAGACCGGCTCACCCCGGAGGTCGAGACTATCCGGCGCACCGTGTTGGCGTCGTGGACGAAATTCTGGCCGAGCGATTTCCGTGGCCGAAATTCGAGTTCTTTGGCCAGCCGCCTGATCTCGGTGCGCCCGAGTAGCCGGATGGTCAGCGTGCACCAGCTCTTCCGCTGCACACTGGCCACGCACCCCAACCCTGGCGCTCTCGGGTCACCTCGGCGACGGTGATCTGCTCCTCGCGGGTGGCGAGGTCGGCGCGGGCGGCGAACCGCAACCCGCCGTTTCGCTCCCACGTGCCCTGGTCGAACTGCACACCGCCGTAATACCCGTTGCCGGTGTTGATAGCCCAGTTTCCGCCGGCTTCACAACCCGCGATCGCGTCCCAGATGGAGCCGTCGCTGACCGGAGGAACCTCGGTGCCGGGCTTGGTGCCGATGCGGACCACGGAGTCGCGGGCGGGCGTGATCACCGTGTTGGCGATCGGCAGCCGGCCGGTCTCGACGCCGTTGACCGTGGCCACCGAGAAGGTGACGTCCTGCGTGCCGGGGCTGCCCGGATCCTCGACGACCTGGCGGCTCATGTTCAGGCCCGGATCTTCGATGCGACGGGCGTTGGGCGGCAGCGGGATTCGCTCGGTGACCTGCTGGATCCGGTTGCGCGTCACCTGCACTTCCATGCCGTCGACGATCGGCGCCGACGCCGCGGGCACCACCTGGTCGCTGTCGAGCAGCGGCGCGCCGGCGGCGCTGAGCAGGCCGGCGACGTTCGGGGCCGCCAGATGCACCGTGCGGATCGCACCGGCGTCGTTGATGCGGACGGTCTTGGCGCTGACCACGGGCAGCGCCATGCCGGCCAGCGGAACGCGGCTGCCGCGGTTGGCCGCGGCCGGGGCGGTGTCGGTCATCGCCAGCTGGGCCAGCGCCTCGTCGACGGTGGATGCGGTGGTCCACACCTGCTTGGTGTCGTGGCCGTCCAGCGAGATCTGCAGCGGGCGGCTGCGCCGCAGCACGATCTTGCCGGCGTCGTGAACCGCGACATCGCCCGCGGGATACAGGTCGTCACGCTCGTCGATGGCAAAGCCGTTCTCTTCGACGACGTCGATGACACGGAACTTCATGGTGGTGACCTTCATGGCGACCCCGTCGACGGTCAACGTCACCGTCTTGCACACCGAAACCGCGTATCCGCCCGCGAATGCCAGGACTACCAGCAGCCCTCCGACTACGAGCCGCAACATCGGCGAAGGATTCTGATGAAGTTTTGTCAATACATTCAACGCGCGCTACCCAACCCTCAACAACCCACTCATTCAGCAGCAAGTCACAAATTAGGGGCCCGTGGGCCCCACCGTTCGATCACAAGACGGTAACGAACCGGTCAATGTTGGGCAACTCCGACGCGGCGATGTTAAAGGAATCGCCTGGTCGTTTACGTCACACTGTGACCAATCCGTACACCCGTTGAGCATTGGCCGTTGTTATCTCGGCCAGCTCTTCCGGGCGACGATCCACCAGTTCGGCGATCGCCCGAACAGTATAAGGAAGGCAATACGGCTCATTCGCCGTCCCCCGATAGGGATGCGGCGTCAAGAATGGCGCATCGGTTTCCACCAGGAGCTGCTCGGGCGGTATCAGCGGGACGGCTTCGCGCAGGGCGTGCGCGTTGCGAAAGCTCGCGGTGCCCGACAGGCTCAGCAGCCACCCGGCGTCCACGCAGCGGCGGGCCATGGCCGCGTCGGAGGAAAAGCAGTGGAAGATCACGGCGTCGGGGGCGCCCTCGGCCGCGAGCACGTCGAGCACTTCGGAGTCGGCGTCCCGGTTGTGGATCATCAGCGGTTTGCCGCAGCGCTTGGCCAGGTCGATGTGCCAGGCGAAGGCCTCCCGCTGCACGGCCGGCTCGGCGCACCCGTCCAGCCGCCCGGGCCAGTAGAGGTCCAGGCCGGTCTCGCCGACGGCCACCACCCGGGGATGGGCCACCAGTCGCTCGATTTCGGCCCGGGCGGCCTCGTCGAGCGCGCCGGCCCGGGTGGGGTGCAACGCCACCGCCGCGTAGACCCGCGGGTCCCACTCGGCCGCGCGCGTCACCCAGCGCGCCGAGTCCAGGTCGTCGGCGATCGTGACGACGGCGCCCACCCCGACCGCCGCGGCGCGGTCCACGATGGCCCGCACCCCCTCGGCTCCCATATCCGGGCCGGCGCCGCACGCGTCCAGGTGCGTGTGCGCGTCGACGAGCGGGCGCAACGGTTCGGGGGCCGGGGGTGGCTGACGTTTGGAGCTCACGCGCACACACTATGGGCCCACAAATAAGGTTGAGGGCGATGAGGCCCTATTACGTCACCACCGCGATCACTTACCCCAATGGCGATCCGCACATCGGGCACGCGTACGAGTACATCGCGACCGACGCGATCGCCCGGTTCAAGCGGCTCGACGGGTTCGATGTGCGGTTTCTGACCGGCACCGACGAGCACGGCCTCAAGATGGTGGAAACCGCCGCGGCCGAGGGCATCCCGACCGCCGAGCTGGCCCGGCGCAACTCCGACGTGTTCCAGCGGCTGCAGGAGCGGTTGAACATCTCCTTCGACCGCTTCATCCGCACCACCGATCCCGACCACCACGAGGCGTCCAAGGAGATCTGGCGCCGGATGTCGGCGGCCGGTGACATCTACCTGGACAGCTACGCGGGCTGGTATTCGGTGCGCGACGAACGGTTCTTCGTCGAATCGGAAACCACACTCCTCGACGACGGCACCCGGCTGGCCGTGGAGACGGGTGCCCCGGTGACCTGGACCGAGGAGCAGACCTACTTCTTCCGGCTCTCGGCCTACACCGACAAGCTGCTGGCCCACTACGAGGCGAACCCGGACTTCATCGCGCCCGAGGTGCGACGCAACGAGGTGGTCAGCTTCGTCTCGGGCGGCCTGCGCGACCTGTCCATCTCGCGCACCTCATTCGACTGGGGCGTGCAGGTGCCCGAGCACCCCGACCACGTGATGTACGTGTGGGTCGACGCCCTGACCAACTACCTGACCGGCGTCGGCTACCCGGACACCGAATCCGAGCGGTTCCGGCGCTATTGGCCGGCCGACCTGCACATGATCGGCAAGGACATCATCCGGTTCCACACCGTGTACTGGCCCGCGTTTCTGATGTCGGCCGGAATCGAGCTGCCACGAAGGGTTTTCGCGCACGGGTTCCTGCTGAACCGCGGCGAGAAGATGAGCAAGTCGGTGGGCAACGTCGTGGACCCAGTGAATCTGATCGAGGAGTTCGGCGTCGACCAGGTGCGCTACTTCCTGTTGCGGGAGGTCCCGTTCGGCCAGGACGGCAGCTTCAGCGACGAGGCCATCGTCACCCGGATCAACTCCGACCTGGCCAACGAACTGGGCAACCTGGCCCAGCGGTCGTTGTCGATGATCGCCAAGAACCTGGACGGGATCGTGCCCGAACCCGGTGAGCTCGACGCCGCCGACACCGAGTTGCTCGCGGCGGCCGACGGTTTGTTGGAACGCGTACGGGCCAGCTTCGACTCGCAGGCCATGCATCTGGCCCTGGAAGCGATCTGGCTGATGCTCGGCGAGGCCAACCGGTACTTCTCGGCGCAGCAGCCGTGGGTGTTGCGCAAAAGCGAGTCCGAGGCGGATCAGGTCAGGTTTCGTACGGTCCTGTACGTCACCTGCGAGGCGGTGCGCATCGCCGCGCTGCTGGTCCAGCCCGTCATGCCGGAATCGGCCGGCAAGCTGCTGGATCTGCTCGGACAGGCCCAAGACCAGCGAGCGTTCGCCGCGGTCGAAACCCGCCTGGCGCCCGGCACGGCGCTGCCCGCCCCCACCGGCGTGTTCCCCCGCTACCAGGTCGAGTGAGCGGACCGCTCAAAGCCCCGTGACCAGCGGCCGAAGACCGCACAATTCGGTTGAAGAGCAAGCGGGTTCGATGGCACGGCCGATGCATCTGTGCCGCTTTGGACAATGTGTCCAACATAACTTCTGGCATAGACCATAATCTTCGGTGTGGAACGACGCCAGAACAGGCAAAAGAGCCAATCGCCGATGACGACCTTGAAGGAGCTGCCCGCGCTGGTTGTGCTGGAGCGGATCCCGGTTCCGGTGCTGGCCATCGGAGACGACGGCAGTATCTTGTTCGCCAACACCGCATTTGCCGACATGATGGGCTACGAGCCGGAAGAGACGTTGTCGCTGCGATTCGAACAGATCTTCCATCAGGCCCCCGCCTCGGACTCGCTGTTGGCGACGGTTCACGCGCTGGCGAACATGGTCGTCGAACTGGCGCACAAGGACGGCTCGGTCGTGCGCGCGATGATGAGCAAGTCCGCCGTGCGGCGGGTGGACGATCAGTTCGCCCTGGCGGCGTTCCAGGACCTGACCGAACAGCTCTGGGAAGAAGCGCGCTAGGCCCCTATCGGCGGCGCGCGCCGGCCGCGGTCCGCCGCCGCGGCAGGGCGCCGCAGACCGTGAGCCGGAAGTAGTCGAACGTGGCGTTGCCGCCCACGGCCAGCCGCGGCAACGCCAGCGGGTCGCATCGGCGATCGGCCAATCCCGGTGTGGTGGACAAGGCCCAGCGCACCCCGCGGCGGCGCAAGACGTCCTTGGCCCGGGCGTCGAAATCCTGCAGCCGGCCATTCGGATAGGCGAAAACGATTGGCCTGGCGCCGGTTTCACGCTCGAGCGCCGCGCAGGAATCGGCGATCTCCCGCTCGATCTTGTCGTCGTCGCACCGGGCCAGGATGGGGTGGGTCACGGTGTGCGGATACAGCGTCACCAGCGGGTCACGAACCATGTCCCGCACGTGCTCCCACGTGAGCATCCGGAAGGGGCCGGCGTCAGCGTCGTCCCGATATCCGAGTGCGGCCAAGAGCTGGTCCAGCGCGGCGACGCGGTCGGTGTCGGCGATGTTTTTCAGCGCCTCGACGGCCGTCGCGTAGACGCGGCCACGCCGGGCGTCACCGTCGAGCGAGCGCGTCCCCAATCCCAGTGCGGCCAAGTCGACTTCGGCCGCGGTGGTGTGGGCGATCGCCAGCCAAAGCCGGTCGGGCCACAGGGTTTCACCGGTGCCGATCGGGCCCGTCGCCAGGAACACCGCCGCGGGCAGGTCCAGCTCGCGCAGCACCGGCATCGCGTGTGTCGCGAGGTTGCGGGTGCCGTCGTCGAAGGTGATCGCCACCGCGCGTGGCGGCAACGTCCCGGCGGCAAGCGCGGCCAGCGCTTCCTCGAGCGCGAGCACGTTGAAGTGCTCACGCAGGTACTCCAATTGGCGGCGGTACATCGCCATGTCGCCGACATGCCAGCAGGGCGGCGACGGCGGCTCGTCTTCGACACCGTGAAACATCACGATGGCGAGCACGTCGCGGTGTCGTCGCCGTGCGAGCGCCGGAACACCGGCGGCACACAGCACCGCGGCCGCGATGTTCTTGATGGCCGGACGCATCCCGACGCCCGCGATTCGCGCCATCAAGGGTCAAACGCTATCGGCGCCGCCATGATTCGCGCCTGACCCGCCACAGGATCACCCCTGCGCCGACGATGGCCACGGCGACCCAGCCCGCGCCGAACCAGTACAGCCAGTCGAGGTTGGAATGACCCGCCGATCCCCCGCCATTGGCCGCACCCGCGGCCAACGGCGGGTGGTCGACGGTCACCGGGTCTTGCCCGGGAACCGACACCACGGCAACGCCTTTGAGCCGCTGCCAGTGTTTGTTGTTGTCGCTTTTGAGCCACCTGATCAGCTCGTCAAGCTGCCCGGGCGCTCCGTTGGACGTCGCGACCAGCAGCGACCGTCCATGGTTGAAAACCGTTTGGAGAGAAGCGAATCGCAGCACCGGGTCCAACGTCAGCTTGGCGGGCTTGTCACCGGCGCCGACGGCGCTGACGGTGATCGGCCCGCTGGGTCCGGCGGCCACCGGGAGCGTCACGTCGGACTGGTTCCATCCGTCGGCGGAAATCAGCAGTGCGGGATCGGAGGAGTCGATCGCCTGCTTGACCCCGGTGACGGTGGTGTCGATCGGGACCGAACTGATTCGCTGCAGGCCCACCATGATGTCGAGCGCGCGCACGGTGTCGATGAACGAGTGCTCGGCGATGCCGACCTGAACGCGGGGCATCAGGGTTTGCGGCATCGATTGGAACCCGTCTGGCATCGGTGGCGCGGCGGGGCTGCTCTCAACCGTGCTGTCGCCGTTGATGTTCAGGGTCAGCAGCTGATTCCCCGGTCCGGCGGTGTAGAAGTCGCCGCAGTGTCCGACGTTGCTCGCCACGTCGAGTACCAGCTCGAGGTTGGTGTAGCGCTGCAGCAACCGGTCCGGCACGTCGAGCCAGCGGTCGATGGTGCCGTGGCCGTCGGTGGGCCAGTGGTCGATGGTCTCCGGCCCGATCGTCACCGCGATCTGACCAACGCCGTTGTTCGACGTCGGGGTGTACGACCCCTGCAGATGCACCCGCACCGAGTGGATGGATCGGCCAAACCTGGTCTGGTCCACCCCGATCGACACTCGCGGTTGCAGCGAGGTCGAGTTGGCGAAGGGCTGTCCGAGCTCGCGCAGCGAGGTCGTATTGCCGGGTAGTTGCACTTTGGGCTTCGGCGAGTCTAGCGCGGCCTTCGACGACAGGGCCAGCTCCGACACGTCGCTGAACAACGCGGCCGTGTCCGAATCGTCGGTGCGGTTCAGCGGGCCCGACATCAGCAGCCACGGCACGCCGGAGGAGCCTTGCAGCGAAAGCCCGTTGTCCGGGCCTTCTTTGACGACGATCTGGCGCTCCAGCGATTGCGGCGGCGTTGGCGGCGAGTTCTGCCCTTCCTGCAACGGGATCACCGTGATGTCGGGGGCTTGCTTGCCGTAGTGCGCGGCGGCGGAGGCGGCGAGTTGAATTGCCGTGTCGGACTCGGCCGTCGACGGCGACTGCGGCAGATAGATGCTCAGCTTCCGAAGCACCGGCGGCAGGAAATGGGCCACCGTGGTGGGCGGCAGTTCGGTCCCCGTGTAGGTGACCGTTCCGTTGGTCAGACGCAGGGGGCTCTCCTGGTACAGGCAGTATCCGTCGACCGGAACCAGGTATGCGTGCACGGTGACGGTCAGCCAATTGTCGTTGACTTCCGCCCCGGCCAACGGGATGGCGATCGGTGTCTGATCGGCGGTGGGCAGGTTCAGCCTCGCAAGGGTGCGGTCCCCCTGTGTCACGGTGATCATCCCCGACCGCAGATTGATCGGCAGTTCGACCGTCGTATTCAGAGCCGCCGGCGTCAAGCCATGCAGCACCGGCACGGTCAGCTGCTGGCTGCTCGTCAGTCCCCAGAACTCCAGCGCCGCGGCGGACCCGACGTCGAGCAGCGACAAGGTGGTGGTCGTCGAGTCCGTCGATGGGGCCGGGTCGGCCGGCGCAGCCCACGAAGCCGGAGCACTCATCAACACGAATCCGAAGACACCGGCCAGTGCGATTATTCGGCGGAGAGATTTCCGGTACATCACCGGAACAGTATGCATTGTTCAAAGCGCTTCTACCCCAATAACGGAATCGCCGTCGCGGCGACCGCGAAAAGGCATCTCGCAACGCCTCTTCGAGGTCTTGCGTCGCCTCGGCACCCGCTATCGGCGGGCCCTATTCGGTTTCCGATTCCGTCGTGGCGTCCTCGCGCGATGCCCTGGCGGCGACATGGCGCATTTCTTCGCGCCGGAGGAATTGCTGGAAGTAGGGCAGCGACGCTTCGGAGACAACACCCGGGAGGAGCAGGTTCCATATCTGATGCAGACGTGCGGTGGGGTCGCCGACGATGTCGCCGATCCTGTCGTGGCTGGATATCGCGTTGGCTACCAACCGAGCCCCGAAGATGTTGCCGATGACCGAGGCGCTCAGCACGTCGGGATCGATGTCGTTGCGGAGGTCTCCCTCATTGATCGCCCGCCGGGCCTCTTGCGCCGTATCCAGCACCAAGTTGGCGTAGAAGCGCGAGGCCGCGGCGTTGAATCCGCTTAGCGCTGTGGCCAATTGCGCGGCCGCGCGCGCCATTTTGTCCGCGCTCAACACCTCGACGATCGTGAACGTGCCGTGCAGCAAGTTCTCCAGCCCGGGCGAGGACGATCCGCAGACATTGCGGAAAGCGCTGAGAAGGGTGTCGGAGCCTTCCTCGATGATGTTCGAGGCCAACGATTCTTTCGAATCGAAATGGTGATAGAGGGCGCCCTTGGTCATTCCGGTCCGCTCGATGATGGTGCTCCATCCGGCGGCGGCGTATCCGACATCGCTGAACACTTCGATCGCGGAGTCCAGGATCTTGCGGCGAGTGGCTTCAGAGCGAACTTGGCGCGCCACGGTGCACGCACCTCCGGGGTCTCATCGCATGCGCAGGACGCTCATCTGGTTCCACATTGCCCGCAAGACGGCCCACAGTATCAGTCATTACAGCGATCGGCCCCTGCAAGCTGCCCGCGACGTTACTGCTCGTCGGCATCCGCTGAACTGGTGTTGATGGCGAGCGCCGCACGCCGCCTGAGGAATTGGCGGAAGTATTCGATCCGGTCCGCTTGCAGGATCCCGGTCAGCAGCAAAGACCAGCACTTCTCCAGGTCGCGCAGGAACCGCTCGGGGTCGTCGAGGTTGCTTGTTTTGCGCAGCCCCATGTGCAGCGAAACCATCAGGCGGCCGACGTCCTGCGGGTCGCACTCGTCATTGATGTCGCCCTCGGCCTTGGCCTGCTCGGCGACCGTGGCCAGGGCTTTGATCCACCGATCGAACAACTTCTCCTGGGGCCCGCCCGACAGACCGATCGACTCCATCAGATTCAGCCCCGACCTGACCGCGTCCGTCTTCATGTCCTTGATCGCGATCAGATAGGAGAAGTCGATCAGCGTCTCGAGGCCCGAGAGGCCCCGCGTCAGGAGGTCCTGGACGGCTACGGCGCCATCCGCCGTCTGATGGTCGATGATCGCGACCGCCAACGCGTGCTTCGACTTGAAATGGAAGTACATCGCGCCCTTGGTCAGCTCGGCCTCGGCGAGGATGTCGTCGAGGCCGACGTCGTGGTACGGGCGCCGGGCGAACTGGTGCGATGCGGCCCGCAGGATCTGTTGCCGGGTCGCATCCGCTCGTCCGTCGGTCGAGTGGGTGGTCATCGCAGTCGGGAGTTGGGTTCCCACTCGGTGGGGGTTCTGACACCGGTGCTCGTGCCGAGGCTGACGCCGCGGGCCGGGTCGCCCGCCGCCACGTCGACAAACGCCTTGCTCATGCAGGGCACCACTACCTCGGTTTCTTCGGGGGTTGGGGCGAACACGCTCCCGCGTCGCTCAAAGATTTCTAGCCCACTCCAGAGGTTAGCAGTCATACGGCTGTCCGGGTTGACGCCCGCGCAAATACTTGAGGTCCCGACCGTAGGGTATTGTCAAACTATTAGTATGTTTTGTACGCTATTGTTAGATAGTCAGTTTGCAATCACGCAAAACATCGTCTGGGCCGTCTGCACCGCATAAGGGGAAGCACATGTCGTTCGTCACGGCGAACCGCTGGTCACAGGCCTCACACGACCGGCAGACCATGGCTGACCTGCGGATTGTTGACGCATCCACGGCCGACACCACCTCCTACACCGCCGGCGCCACGTCCGCCAGGCTGACAGTCACGGCCTGACATGATCGACTTCGGAGCGCTGCCGCCTGAGATCAACTCCACACGGATGTACACGGGTCCCGGCCCGCTGTCGCTGATCGCCGCCGCGGTGGCCTGGGACGGCCTGGCCGCCGAACTGCATGCCGCGTCGAGTTGCTACCGCACGGTGATCGCGGGCCTGACCACCCAACGCTGGATGGGCCCGTCGTCGCTGGCGATGGCTTCCGCGTTCGCGCCCTACATGGCCTGGACGGCCGGGGCCGCCGCGCGGGCAGCGGAATCGGCCGGCCAGGCCCGGCTCGCCGTGGAGGTCTACGAAGCGGCGTTCGCCATGACCGTCCCGCCACCGGCCGTCGCCGCCAACCGGGCGCAGCTCGCGATGCTGGTCGCGACCAACTTCTTCGGCCAGAACGCGGCGGCGATCGCGGCCACCGAGGCCGAGTACGGCGAAATGTGGGCGCAGGACGCCGCGGCCATGTACGAGTACGCCGCGGGCTCGGCGGCCGCGTGCTCGGTGACGCAGTTCAACCCGGCGCCACAGGTGACCAACGAGAGCGGGATGGCCGATCAGGCCGCGACGGTCGGGCGGGTCACCGCGCAAACCGAGCAGGCGAACCTCGCCCAGGTGGTGTCCAAGGTTCCCACCACGCTGCACCAGCTTTCGTCGCCGATGAAATCCAGCGTCTCCCTCCTGAGCGAGACCAGCGGCGACGTCGGCGGTGACATTGGCGGGGCCGCCGGGACCGCCGGGAGCACGGCGGCCGACTCATCGATCATGACGGGCCTCGCGTCGGGTATCCCCGGGGCCATTCCCAGCGCTTTCTCGGCGGCGGCGACCCCGCTGTACGGCATGTCCTCGATCCTCGGCATGGCCCAAACCGCACAGGGCCTGGCGAATGCCGCCAGCAGCGGGGCCATGGCCGCCGCGTCGGGGGCCGCCAGCGCGGCCAGCTCCGGCGCGGGCGCGCTCGGCTCGCTCGGATCGATCGGCTCGGGTGTCTTCGGCAGCCTCGGCAGCGCCGCCTCCCTCGGGCCGCTAGCCGTGCCGGCGAGCTGGACGAGCGTGATCCCGGCCGCCAACAGCGCCGTGTCCGCGCTGCCCGCTATCAACCTTGCCGGTGCGAACGTGCCCCCCAGCGTCATGGGCTCGCTGCCGCGCCTGGCCGCCGCGTCGGGCAAGTCGCTCGGCCCCCGATACGGCGTGATCCCGACCGTGATGACTCGCCCGCCGGCTGCCGGATACGCGTAAGCCAACGCATGAGCGCAAAGGTTTCCCGGGCCCGGTACAGGAGAAGGAGCGGTAAGTGAAATACACGCCCACCAAGGTCGCCGGGGTGACGATCATCGATTTCGAACTCCACCGTGACCATCGCGGGTTCTCCTCACGGACGTTCTGCGCCAGGGACTTCACGAACCACGGGCTGAATTTCGATGTCACACAGACGAATATCGTCTTCAACTACACCCGCGGCACCGTGCGTGGCCTGTACCGCCAGGTGCCGCCACACGCCGAGGCCAAGCTCGTCCGCTGCACCCGCGGAGCCATCGCCGCCGTTGCGGTCGACGTCCGTCCCGATTCGCTGACCTACGGCGACCACGTGATGGTCGAATTGAGCGCCGACGACCACCGGACGCTGTACCTGCCGCCGTACGTGGCGCACGGATTTCAGACCCAGGTCGACGACACCGAAGTCAGCTACCAGGTCAGCGGGGACCACGCGATGACCGAGGAGCAGGGGATCCGTTGGGACGACCCCGAATTCGGCATCTCCTGGCCGATTCCGGTCACGGTCATCTCCGAGCAGGACGCGAGCTGGCCCGCACGCAAACCCAGATTGGTTCCAGTGGAGCAGGTGGCGACATGCATCAGTCGGTAATGATTCGCAACCCAGTGGACATCATGCCTAGCCGGCGACCGCTGAAGTCCTGGGCCGCCGGCACGACCGCGCTGCATCGCGGCGACACCAACGGTTCTCCGGTAACCGCGCGCCCGGCGCCCTCGGCCGGTGGCGGCACGTTACGGCGCTGGCAGGATCAATATTCGCAGTACCTGCGAATCAGCGACTCGGTGATCGTCTGCGCGTCGGTGCTGCTCGCTCAGTACGTTCGGTTCGGGGAGATCGCGAACACCTCGGGTTACTCGGACCCGATGATGACGCTGTTCTCCTTCCTCTTCGCGGCGCTGTGGCTGTCGGCCCTCGCGGTCTTCCAGACGCGCTCGAGCCGGATCATCGGGTCCGGGATCGAGGAGTACCGGCGGATCGGCACGGCATCCTTCTGGACATTCGGAATCATCGCGATGGTCACGCTGCTCGCGAAGGTCGATCTGGCCCGCGGTTATCTGGCCATCGCGCTCCCCGTCGGGACGCTGGCGTTGCTGGGAAGCCGCAGCGGGTGGCGCAAGCACGTCAACCGCAAACGCGCCGAAGGCCATTGCCAGACGCGGGTTTTGGTGATCGGAGACCGCCAGGCGGTGACCCACCTTGCGCACGAACTGGCCCGCAATCCGCTGGCCGGCTGCGTCGTGGTCGGCGTCTGCATCCCCGGATACGGTCCGGGCCGCGGCAACACACTGACGATCGGGGGCCGCGAAATCCCGATCCTGGGCGACCAGACCCATGCGGCGACCGCGATCGTCAGCTGCGGCGCGGACACCGTGGCGCTGACCCAGACGGATCACTTTGGGATGCACGGAATCCGCGAGCTGATGTGGCAGCTCGAGACGATGGACGTCGACCTGGTCGTCTCCCCCGGCGTCATGGACGTGACCGCGGCGCGCTTGACGCTGCGCCTCACCGCGGGGCTGCCCCTGCTGCATGTCGAGAAGCCGCAATACGAAGGTGCGCACCGCTTTCAGAAGCAGGCCTTCGACTTCTTGTTCTCGCTGGCGGCGCTGGTCGCCACCACACCGCTTCTCATCGCGGCTGCGATCGCCATCAAGCTGACCAGCAAGGGCCCCGTCTTCTACCCGTCGGAACGCATCGGCGTCGACGGAAAGCCCTTCACGATGCTCAAGTTCCGCACCATGATCGACGGCGCGGACACCCAGCTCGAGCAACTGCTGTCGCTCAACGAGGGCGCCGGCGGCATGCTGTTCAAGATGCGCGACGACCCCCGGGTCACCCCCGTCGGCAAGATTCTTCGCCGGTACAGCATCGACGAGCTGCCCCAATTCATCAACGTCCTCAAGGGAGACATGAGCGTCGTCGGGCCGCGGCCCCCGTTGCGCCGCGAGGTCGACAACTACGAAAACGACGTGAAACGCCGGTTGCTGGTCAAGCCCGGAGTCAGCGGGCTGTGGCAAGTGAGCGGCCGTTCGGACCTTTCCTGGGAAGAGTCGGTGCGGCTGGATCAGTCCTACGTCGACAACTGGTCAATGTCAGGTGATCTGGTGATTATCGCCAAGACCGTGAAAGCGGTACTCACGAGCCACGGAGCCTACTAGGCTCGCGAGCCATGACCGAGCCGACGGCAGCCGATGCAGTGGTGCCGTCGGTGCCGCTCACGCGGATGGCTCACGCGTTCTCGATCCAGCTGATCTGCCGCGCCCTGGGCATGCTGGCGTCGGTGGTGTCGGTGGCCATGACCGCTCGTTATCTGGGACCGGGGCGCTACGGCCAACTCTCCATCGCGGTCCTGTTCATCGCCATGTGGACCAGCCTGGCCGATCTGGGCATCGCCACGGTGATCGTGCGCCGGGTGACCTCCGGGCGCGGCGACCTGGAGCGCCTGGTGCGCATCAACAGCGGCCTGGCCCTGATCTATTGCGTCCCGCTGGCACTGCTGGCCGCCGTCTCCGGGTTGCTCATCTATCACGACCCCGAGGTGCGGGTGATGCTCGTCGTGCTCTGCGGGGCGCTGCTGATGCAGACCATGGTGACGCGGTTCGAGCCGGTGTTTCTTGCCACCGTCCGCTTCTCGGCGGTGGCCATCTCCGACGTCGTCGGCCGGTCGGCCACGCTGGCGCTGGTGGCATTCCTAGTGGCGGCGCGGTCGAATGTCATCTGGTTCGCCGTCGCCCAGCTCATTCCGCCTGCCATCCAGCTCCTGGTTCAGGGCACGGCGGCGACGCGGCATATCTCTGTGCGTCCGATCTTCGCCCTGCGCGAGGCCGCCGACCTGCTACGCGAAAGTCTGCCCCTCACCGCATTTTTGGTGGTCGGATTCCTGTACTGCCGTGCCGACGGGGTGATCCTCTCGCTGATGAGTAGCCACTCCGAGGTGGGCGTCTACGGGTTGGCCTTCACCATCGCCTTTAACACCATCGTCGTGTCGCTGGTGTTCCTCAAGTCGACACTGTCAACGGCCACCGAGCTGTTTTCTCGCGACGTCGCCACCTTCGCCGGCTTTCTGCGTCGCAGTGTCGAACTGATGTATTTCGTCGCGGTCCCGGTCGCCGTCGTCGGCGCGCTGCTGGCCGGTCCGTTGATCGAGTTCTTCGGAGACCAGGCGTTCGTCGAGCGCGGAACGCCGACGCTGGCGTTATTGTTCGTCGCCGCGGCCCTGCGATTCGTCGGGGGTACCCTTGGCCAAGGCCTGGTCGCCAGCCATTACCAGCAGGTCTTGCTGTGGTTGACGGTTGGCACCTTGGGGCTCAATGTCACGCTCAATCTCGCTCTGGCGGGACGGTACGGTGCGGTCGGACCCGGTATCGCATTGGTGTGTACGGAGTTTTTCAACATGGCGGTTTCCAGTTGGTGGCTGCGCCGCCGGTGCGGTTACCGTACGCCGGTGACGTTCGTACTGCGGCTGCTGGTCCCGACGGCAGCGAGTGTCGCAGTGACGCTGCTGCTTTCGGGCCATCACGTCATTGTGACGCTGGCGGTGGCGGCGGCCGTTTACTTGGCCACCAGCGCGGCGGTCGGCCCGGTCTCATTCTCCAACCTGGCCTCGTTGCGTCGGCAGCAGGTTCGTCCGTGATTAGGAGCCGGGCTGATTTGCGCGCGTATCTGGCGGCGGACCTGACGGCGTATGACCTGCAGCGTTGGCGACTTCGTCATCGGATCTTGGAGCGCCCTGCCCACTTTCAGCGCCTGTTGCGCAAATCGGAATATTGGACCAATACCGCCCGGACGCCGGTGGGGCACGCCGTCGCCGCATACCTTCGGCTGCGCACCAAGTTGTTGGGGGAACGACTCGGTTTCGACATCCCGCGCAACGTCTTTGGTCCCGGTCTGTCGATCGCTCATGCCGGTCTGGTGGTCGTGCACTACAAGGCCCGCGTCGGCGCGAATTGCCGAATACACCACGGAGTGACGATAGGAGAAGGGCGCCCCGGCCACTACCCGTCCATCGGCGACGACGTGTTCATCTCGCCGATGGCGATGGTGCTGGGCGCCGACGTCGGCAACCGCGTGATGATCCGGCCCGGGGCGGTCATCACCAAATCGGTGCCCGACGATGTCGATGTTGCCGGTTATCCGGCCCGCATCGTCAACGACCGCCGCTCCCGCACTGTGATCGAGGATTAGGTGAAACGCGCGAAGCGGCCGATCTCATGAGCCGCGCAACGGATCGGGCATACCTGAAGCGTCCGGCGGGCGGCCTGCCCGCCTTGCCGGCGAACCGATCGCTCGCGGTGCTGATCGTGAACCACCGCGAGCCCCGGCTGCTCGAGGCGTGCCTCGCTAGTCTCGGCGAGCATCTGCCCGAGCTGGAGGTCTACGTGTCGGAGAACAGCGGGAGGCATCAGGACCGCGACCGACTGCGCGCCCGGTACCCCGCGGTGCGCTGGGTGTTCGGACCGCCGAACCTCGCCTTCGGCGCGGCCTTCAACGCGCTGGCCGAACAAGCGCCGGGCGACGCAAACCTGTTGCTGCTCAACGCCAATGCGCGGGTGCTCGGGCCGCTGACCCGGACCCGGGAGTTGCTTGCCCGGCCTGACGTGGCCGCGGTTTCGCCGCCGGCGCGCGACGGCCGCACACCCGATCGGGTGACGCGGCGCATCATCACCCGGCGGCCGGCCTGCCTGGCGATCAACCGCGCCGCGTGGAACGCCCTGGGCGGCTTGGACGAGGAGTTCTACCGCTACGGCGAGGTGGCCGACTGGCAGGCCCGCGCCCGCGCAGGGGGCTGGCGTGTCCTTTCGGCCGACGAGCCCGGCGTCGATCGTGCGGTGATAGATCGTGCGACCGTCAGCGACTCCGAGCGCCGCCGCCATCGCGACTTGGTGCGCGCCAACGCCGCGCTGCTGCTCGAACACCAGCACGGTGTGCACCATGCTGACGTGTATCTGGCCGGCGCCGCCGCGTTGGACCGGTTGCGCCCGAACCGCAGCGCACGCAGGCGCACCGGCCTGCCGGCGATCGTGATCACCACCAACCGCCTGGTCTACGGCGGAGCCGAGCGGCAAAAGACCTTGTTGGCAACGGAATTGGACCGCCGCGGCTATCCGGTCACCATCGCCTGCGTGCAACGCCTGGGCCCCCTGATCTCCGAGATTCCGGACACGGTGCGGGTGGTGCGCCAGCCGTGGTGGGCGCCGATCGTCGACATCCCGGCGGGCCCGGCGGTGGTCATCACCGGCGACACCAACACCGAGGTGGGATTCGGTAGCTTGTGGCGGGCGGCGAGCCGAGACCGGCGCTGGTTGGCCGCTCCCCATGTGCCGCCCGCCGAGGACAGGCCCATCTACTCACGGCCGCTGACCGCCGCGATGCGCCGCGCAGATGGTTTTATCGTGCTGGCGCAACGACATTGGGACATGCTCGCCGCGCAGCACCGCCTGTCCGGGAGGCGATTCGTCGCACCCAACGGCGTCGTCGACCTCGGCGAGCCGGCCCCTCGGCGCCGAACTGCCGGCGAACCGTTGCATGTGGTGATGCTGTCGCGCATCGTCGAGCACAAGAACCCCCACATGCTGATCGAGGCGCTGAACGGTCTCGCCGCGATGCCGTGGAGATTATCGATTTTCGGTGACGGCCCCGACCGGGAGAGGCTGCAGGCCCTCACCCCCGCCGGGTTGGGTGATCGAGTGCGGTGGCGCGGCTGGTCGGCGGGCCCGGGGCCCGCGCTGGCCGATGCGGACCTGCTTTGCGTTCCCAGCCGCTCCGAGGCGTTTCCGGTGGTGATCCTCGAAGCGATGGCCCGGGCGGTACCCGTTGCGGCATCCGCGATTTGCGCCGTTCCGGAAATGCTGGATTTCGGCACGGCGGGATTCGTGGTCGAGCCCGTCTCGGTGGTGGGCTGGCAAGAACAGCTGGCCCGCATCCTGGCCGACCCCGGCGCGCTGCCGTCGATCGGACGGCGCGGCTACGAGCGCATGCGTAAGCACTACACGGTGGAGGCGATGACGGATGCCTACCTCGACGCCATCGAGGCGGTGCTGTGAACTCTCCTCGGGTGCTTTGGCTTTCGCCGTGGACACGGCCGGCGGTGCGCGTCCAGGCCGAGGCACTGCTGCGCCACGGCGCCGACGTGCTGTTGGTGACCTCCGACCAGCACCCGGAGTCCGATGCCGCGCGCTACTACGAGTTGGTGCTTGATCCGCGGTTT
The DNA here is from genome assembly GCF_003284935.1 of Mycobacterium colombiense. Taxonomy (GTDB): domain Bacteria; phylum Actinomycetota; class Actinomycetes; order Mycobacteriales; family Mycobacteriaceae; genus Mycobacterium; species Mycobacterium arosiense_A. Next base: position 42,396 of record NZ_QMEV01000006.1, on the reverse strand, counting down.
CGCACGGCCGCGACCTGGCTCCCGACGCTGAAAGCCTGGCGGCGCATCCGCCGGTACCGGCCCGACGTCGTGCTCGCCGAACTGGTTCGGGATCCGCGCTGGATCGCGTTGGCCGGATGGGCTCCGCGTATTCAGGTGGTGCACGACGACCGGCCCCACGACCCCGACGAACTGACGCCCGCTTACGAGCGTGCGGTATTCGACCGCTGGGGGGCCCGCTCGGCGGCCACGGTCACGTATAGCGGCTATGTCGCCTCCGCCGTCGCCGCGCGCCGCGACGTGGCGGGCACGCCAGTGCATGTCGTGCCGCTGGCAAGCGACCTCGACCTCGACCGACTGCCGCCCTTCGTGGGACCCGAAGGACGCCGTGATTTCGTGATGTTCGGCCGGCTGAACCCCTACAAGAATGTCGAGGTCGTGCTCGCGGCCTGGGAACGACACGTGCTCGGCGGCCGCTGGCGCGGTGACGATCTGGTGCTCATCGGCGACGGGCAACTGGATGCGGGCGCCCTGCCCAAACACACGCGCTGGCGTGGCGGCAGCTTCCGCTATGCCGACGTGATCCCGGCGCTGGCCGCGGCGAAAGGTTCGATCGCCCACTACCGGCGCGCCTCGCAAAGCGGCGTCCAAGTGCTTTCGATGCAACTCGGCGTGATGCCGATCGTGTCAGACGCGGGCGCGCTGCCCGAATACCAGCCGCCCGGCTGTCCGCCGGTCGGTATCGACGACGTCGCCGGACTCACCGCCGCCTTCGACGCACTGGCGGACCCGGTCGTCGCGACCGAGCGGGGAGCCGCCGCGGCACGCCACTACGCGCAGCGATGCGCCGTCGATCTCGTCGCGGATCGCTTCCTGGAGGTCATCGCCGAGGTGCTGGCGCGGCGGGGTTAGACGAGTCCGCGCCAGAACTTTTCCAGCCACCCGGTCAGCTCGCGGGCGCGGCCGAGCGCGTCCGCCGGGACCATCCGAGACCCCGTCGCCGCGATGGCCGCCGGTAATTCCGCCATTTCTCGGACCACCGTCGCCAACCCCGCCTCGCCCAGCTTTTCGGCGAACGGCAGCTGGTGCTCGTCGACATGCTCGCCCAGCACCGAGCGACGGGGCACCATCACTGGGTGCTTACCCTGCTCGATGCATACCAGCGTCGATCCCGCGCCCGCGTGGGTGACAACCACGGAGGCCCGGCGAATCTGCTCACAAATGTCGCCGAAGGACAGGAACCTCTCGAACCGCGCATGCCGCGGCTGGTACCGGCACGTTCCGAGCTGCACGAAAAAGTCCTCGCCCAGCTCACCCGCGGCGGATAGCTGGTCGACCGCGCGCGCCAGCCGGTCGAAGGGATGCACCTCCATGCCCATGATCACGAAGATCACACGATCCTCCCGTGATACTCGGTGCCGGGCACCCGGTCCACCAATTCCGGCCACTGGACCAGAAACCGGGATGCGAATGGCTTGACCATCCGTGCGGTAAGCGAAAGCTCGGTGATGCGAGTAATGGACTCGACGAAGACGGTGGGGATCCGCAGCAGCCAGGCCAGCCAGAGGAAGGGGGCGGCCACGCCCGAACCGGTGGTCAAGATCATCGCGGGCCGGTGGCGGATCAGCAGCCGCAGCGCCAGCACCAGGTTGCGAAGAAGGTTAGGGACGTTGCGGACGGTGGGGTGCGCCGCCCAATGCACCTCCTTCTCGTCGCGCAACAGGTAGCGGGCGTCGGCGGTCGGAAAGCTGACCCAAAACCGATCCTTGTCCTGCCAGAATTCGCGTAGACAAAACATTTCGTAGATGTGCCCGCCGGACGACGCGATGAGGAGCAGGCGACCCATCTCTCCCCTCACGTCGGCGCGTGACCGATACCGGTCACCCGAAAACAGCTATCGCCCTGCGGTGCAACGCGCGAGGCGGCTGATCAATCGTAGTCAACGCGGCCTCGATTTCGTCGCGTTCTCCGGATGTGCCAACGAAACTCGCCCGACCCCGGGGCGCAAGCCGAGCGCGCCCGCCGGGGCGGGTTTCCGCCCCGTCGACGGTGGTCGGCGACCAAAAGGAGATCGGCGAGATCGCCGAAATCATCAACAGAGCGATGCTAACGTCGTCATCGTCGAGTTGAAAGTGCCCCGAAAGCAGGCGATCTGAATCACTACGCATGTGAACGCTCCCTGCCCTCGCGCTCGACACGCAACCCGTGTACATCGTCGCCCGGAACTCGAGCGATGAGTGAGGGTCACGCCCGATGATCCGGACCGCCATCGTCGGCCTAGGAAAGATGGGGTTGTCGCATCTGGCGATCCTGCGCACGCACCCGGGCCTCGACGTGGTAGGCATCTGCGATTCGGCCGGCTATCTGCGCGACGTCCTCGCCAAGTACACCGGCCTGGACTGCTATGACGATTTCGATCGGATGCTGGCAGCGACGAACGCCGAAGCGGTCGTAGTCGCCGTTCCGTCGAGGCTGCACGCACCGATCGTCGAGAAGGCGCTGAGGTCCGGGGCGCACGTCTTCTGCGAGAAGCCGTTCGTCCTCGACGTACGCGACGGCGAGCGCCTGGTGGACCTGGCCGAGAGCCGTCAACTCGTCACCCAGGTCGGCTATCACTGCCGGTTCATCGGTGCTTTCCAAGAGGCTGCACGGATCGTTGGGACCGGCGCGCTGGGGCGGGTACACCACGTGCGCGCCGAGGCATACGGTCCGGTCGTCCTGCGCGAAAAGGGCAGCACCTGGCGCGGAGTGAAGGCCGAGGGCGGGGGCGCCCTCTATGACTACGCGTGCCACGCTATCGACCTGATGAACTTCGTCGCCGGCGTCCCCCAATCGGTCGACGGGGTTGTGCGTCATAGCATTTTCTCCCGCGACGTCGACGACGAGGTGTACTGCACCATGCGCTATGCCGACGGCGCAACCGGCCAACTGTGCGTGAACTGGAGCGACGAGAGCTTCCGCAAGATGTCGACAAAGGTGTCGGTGTGGGGCACGAACGGCCGCCTGACCGCCGATCGCCAGGAGTGCCAAATCTACCTTCGCGAAACGCATCCGGCACTCCCCGAGTTGCGGAAGGGGTGGACTATCCGGTACACCACGGACCTCACCGAGCAGGTGTGGTTCTATCTTCGCGGCGAGGAGTACTCGGCGCAGATCGACTATTTCGCCAGCAGCATCGGCCAGCGACGGGTGAACGGAGAGAACACGTTTCGCTCGGCACTCGACGTGGATCGGGTGGTCGACATGATCACCGACCCAGATCTCGTCGGGCGCTCCGACCTGCCACTGCGGCCGACGACGAACGGGTCGCCGCGCGGCACATTCCGCCGCGACATCATGGCGCGCATCAAGAAGCTCACCTCCCCGAAGGCATCGTGACCATGGACCGGGTGCTGTTCGGAGACAACCAATTCTTCGGCGTCAACCACATGTCCGAGGAAACGGCACGCGCGCAGGCGATACGCTTCCAGCACCTGCCGGCGGTGCTCGCCACGCTCGACGACGCCTACTCCGAAGGCATCCGGACGTTCGTCTGCACCACCCACGACCGCGTCGGCGAAATCTGTGATCATTTCCGCGCCAACAAGACCGAGTACCCGGACTACGTCTTCTACCCGTGCATGCCCTACGCACACAAGTACGCGAACGCCGTGACCGAGTTCGGGATTGTCGAGGCAATCCGCAAGTTCCTGCCGGAGACCGGGGCGGTGAAGTCGATGTTCAAAGGCGGTGTCGCCATCGCCAGCAAGGACGTCGAGCCTTTGATGCAGCTCTTGGTCGATGCCGAGATGAAGATGTTCGCCGGGCTGTCAACGCCGGTCATCTTTGTCCAAAACGTGGTCACCGACCTGCTTCTCGGCCTGGGGATGGACGAGACGTTCCGGCTGTTCGCCGATCACGTCAGGCTCAAATACAACGCCGAGCCGGGATTCATCACGATGAACCTGCCGCGCCTGCTCGACGCGCTCGAGCGGCAAGGCATCGAGAACCCGATCGTGTGCGCCAATTTCAACAAGATCGGCTTTCGGATGTGCGGGGGCGTCGAGCTTTACGAGAGAACGATCCGCGAACGCCAGTGCCGGCTGATCGCGATGTCGGTGCTCGCCTCGGGCGCCATCCCGCCACGGGAGGCAATCGAGTACGTGTGCGGTCAACCGCAGGTCTCCTCGATCGTTTTCGGCGCGTCCAGCCGTGCCCACATCCGGCAGACCAAGTCGCTCATCGACGAGCTATGGGGAGTGCCGACGTAGCATTCCAGGCTAACCCCTTGGCGTGCAGTTCATTCGAGAGTTCACCAGACGTTCGGCCAGCCGCACGCCCAGCGCGATGCCCAGCAGAGTCGGATTGGCTTGGCTGGACGTCGGTAGCACGGACGTGCTCGCGACGTACAGCCCGCGCACCCCGTGAACTTGCAGGTGCGGATCCACGACCCCGCCTTCCGGTGAGTCGGACATCCGCGTGGTTCCCGCCTGGTGGAAACCGGTCCGCTGCTCCATGAACTCCCGCACCGACCCCTCGACGTCATCGGTCAGCCACTCCACGTACCCCACGCCGTGCCGGCGCAGGTGCTCGTCGATCGCGGCGATGGCCCTGCGCACACTGCGGTAGTCGGCATCAGAAAAGTGCATGTGGGTACGAATCCGCCTCATGCCCAAGGCATCACGTTCGTCGGTCAGCTCGACGCGGCTATCCCAGTGCGGAAGGTGCTCGCCGTGGTACTGCAACAGGTAGCGGTTGTCGGCGCTCTTCACAAAAAAGCCGGGAGCCTTCCTCCCGCGTCGAAGAAATCGGGCGTAACTGAACGCGATCGCGAACCGGATCGAACCGATCGCGTCTCGCAGGATGTTGCGCAGGTGGGCGAGGATTTGCCGCGGGCCGTCGGTCTTGGTGTGCGCCTCGAGGATCGCCCTCGCGAGCAGGAAACGGCCGATCGGCGAGATCAGCGTCAGGTAAACCCCGGACAGAATCCCGCTCCCGTGACTCGGGTCGCTGATCGGTGGATTCACCAACCAGACCGCGGCGTTCGGCATTCCGGACTCGCGCAGCAGTTGTGGGTCGAAGGTGAAACGCCGCCGAACGTATACCCCTTCGTGGTCGCGTTCATAGGAGTAGATGATTTCATCCGTAGTGAATTGCACACGCGCAACCCGGCTTTCGACGTGTGCCATGTACCACCGACCCAGGTGCCCGCCCGCGTTCCCCAGCCCCGCGGGGTGGTGGCGATCCGACGCCAGCAGCAGACGGGTGGCCTCCAAACCGCCTGTGGCGATGACGTAGTCCGTCGCGACCACGCTGCCCTGGCGGCCGTCGAGCGTCTTGACCACCAGGTGGTCTACGCAGGCACCGGTCGCCGTCGTCACGATTTCGGTGCAGGTCAGCCCGGTCCACAGTGTGAGGCGGGAGGCGCTTCGCAGCGCCGATCGGTACTCACGGCCGAAACGCGTGGGCAAGGCCCAACGTTCGAGATCGGTCGTGCGCACGTCGCCGTCGGGAAGCCCGCCGACCAGGTCGCGATGCGCGATATCGGGGATATCGCGCGCATTGAATGCCGCCTCGCCGCACGCGGCCCAGTCACAGGCTCGCTGAAGATACGGCTCCACGTCGCCGTACCCGATCGGCCAGGGGGCCTGCGCGGTGATCGGTCGGTCCTCGAAATCGATGGGGTCGAACTTGACGCAGCGCCCGCCCCACAGTGCCGAAGTTCCGCCCACCTGCCGGCGGACCGTCAACTCGCTGCGGGAATGGAAGTAGTCGTCCTGCCCCGAGTCGAATCTGGCCAACTGCTGCACCGCACGGTCGGCGCGCTCGAGACCACTTTCGATCAACGCCACTTCCACGCCCGATCCCGCGAGTTCCAGCGCGATGACGATGCCGATCGGGCCGGCCCCGACGACCACGACGTCGGTCTCGATCGTCATGCCGCGGGCGAAGTCCGTCGCGCCGCGGATCATGCGCCAGCCCCTCGAAACTCCTCAACGAGCCCGAGGAAGCGCGACCGGGTCTGCGCGTCCAGCCCGGACGCGACCGCGGACGCCGCCTCGGCGACGCGGTACGGCTTGGTCGTGCTGTAAAGCATTGCACGGCAATCTATTACGTCTGCTGACGAGCCGAGGATCAGCCTGGGCAGCATCCCGGGAGCCAGCGGATCGGCCTGTAGCGCCTCGCGCCAACGTCGCGCCAAGTGTGGGTCCGCCAACAACGCCGCCGACAGCCTCCGGTACGGCTCGTTCAGCACGCCGAACGCGAGATCGGCCGATCGCGGCGCCGGAGTGAGCAGGTCGCTGCGCAGTTGGCGCACCGCATCCGGTGCGAACACCCGGGTGAAATCCGTCTCGAGCCCCTCGTCCTGTGAGACGCCCCAGGCCCGAATCTTGCCCCGCTGGCGGGCTCGTTCGAAGAATTCACGAAGTTCATCGCCGGCTATCGTGTCGCCCGGCCGCGGGGCGTGCACGAACAGGATGTCAACGTAGTCGACGCCGAGCGCGGCAAGGCTCGCGTCCAGGCTGCGCGCCGCGACGGCCGCGTCGTACAAGCGGGCGGCCTTGGACGGTTCCTGGCGCCGCTTGACGGTGCGGCGCAGGGCAGGCGCTTTGCGGAGCAATGCCCGTGCCGGGCCTTGAAACCGGCCGAGGCGGCGGGCCGCCCCGCCGACGTCGATGCCGAATTTGGTGGCAATGGTTACGGTTTCGCGCTCGACGGTCCGCAGAAATGCCCCGAGTTCCGCCTCCGCCCTCCCCAGGCCGTACATCCGTGCGGTGTCGAAATGGGTGATGCCGTTCTCCATCGCGGCGGCGAGCACGGCCATCCGTTCCTTGCGGTATGGCGATTGCATCAGAGCGCCGCATCCGAAACCGATTGCACTGACCGTCAATTGCGGTCCCGGAAGTTCAACGCGCCGCAACGCCGCTGCCCTGGTAGATCCGCCGAAGTTGCGCATCGATAACTTCGGGGCTTCGGGTGGCCGCTACGTGCCACTGACCCCGCAGCCCGTCGCGCTCGGCCAGGTCCGGGTCGCGCAGGTACCGGCCTATCGCCGCCGCCAATGCAGGCACATCGCCGACCGGTACGAGCATGCTCGGGTCCGGCGCGATCTGTGCCGTTCCGCCAACGGGAGTCGCCACAAACGGTCGCGCCCCGGCGAGCGCTTCGGTCAGGATCATCGGCATTCCCTCGGCCGACGACGGAAGGGTCACCACTCGCACCGACCGGAGCAGTTCACGGACGTCATCGGGATGTATCGGGCCTTCGACGGTCAGCCGCTCTGTTGGCGGCGGAACGTAATCGTCGATGGGACCGACTATCCGACAACGTCCTTCGATGCCCTCGGCGAGAAGTAGGCGCCAGGCCTCGACAAGCCTGTCGACACCCTTACGGCGCCCGACGGCCCCGGCGAACAGCACCACGGGCGGCGTCGACGCGGCCCCGGGCGTATCTCGATCGATCACGATCGGGTTCGCCACGACGGCGGTTGGCACGGTGGCTGCCACCTCGGCAACGGCCGCACGCGCATCCTCCGACAACAGAATCACGTGGTCGGCGTGTTTCAGCGTGGCGCCGACAAAGCGGGGACGCGAGCGGGCGAACTCGGGGAAGTCGGAGCCGTGCACGGTGACGATCACCCGCAAGCCGCGCACCCGGGCCAGCCGGATCAGGGATCCTTCACGCAACCAGGCTCCGCCGTTCGAGATATGGAAGTGCGCAATCGTAGTGCGAGGAATTGCGGCGAGCGCGGCCCCCGCGCGCGCCGTGAGAAAAACGTTCTCCAGATGTCGGTGCGGCCCTGCCCACGTCGAGAGGACCCGGATGTCGTCGGCGCCAATCCTGTTGTCGCGGATGATCCGAATCACGGACTGCGTTCCGCCGATGCTGTACATGTCCGGCCCGACGTGGGTAACCGAGATCATTGCGCGGCGGCCATTGCGATCGGCGCCGGCGCGACGTCGACCTGGCTCGCGCTCTCGCTCCTGCGCCGCAAGCCTGCGTACCCCATCGCCGCGCCCAAGGCCATGCCCAACCCCAAAGCGTCCATCGGCATTTCCGGCAACGGCCACACCGCGGATATCGCCAGGAGGCCTGCGGCGACGGCCGCGCTGATTTTCGCCGGACCGGGCGCGCAACGCATCGCCAGGAGCACCGGCGTGAGCGCGAATAGTGCGAACGCCGCCATGCCCACCGCCCCGGCCTTGGCCAGCCACCACAGGTAGAAGTTGTGGGAATAGGCGGGATACAGGTACAGATGGAACTCGTCGTCCCCGGTCGGCGGCTGATAGGTGTAGCCCAGGCCGTGGCCGAAAATCGGGGCCTGGGCGATGGTCTCCTTCAGGAGATTGATTTCCCGGAGTCGTTCCAGCGCCGAATCGTCCACGGCGAGCGCGGTTGACGTCACGCCGCCGAGCACCCGCTGGTTGAAGGCGACGAACTGGTCGGCGAGCCACGCCCCGGTCTTCGAGCCATGCAGCAAGAACAGCGAGCCGGGAACCGCCACCGCCATCAATCCCGCACCGACCGCGGCCGCGTTGACGGTCCGCCGCACGGCCGCCCAGCTGAGGCTGGCCAGCAATGCGACGGCGGCGGCCACCCCCATCGAGATCAGCGTGTTGCGGGAGAAGGACAGCAGCGAAATGATCAGGGCGGGCGGCCCCAGCGCGAGATACATTGCGGGCCTTACCCGGCCGACGATCGGGGCGGCGACCAGCGCGCTGAGCACCGCGGTGGCCGGCGTCTGGGTCGTCAGGATGATGCGCAGGGCCTGGCCGGCGCCCGTGGTTCCTTCCAGGCTCTCCGCCCGGCCGGCCAGCCGGACGCCATAGAACGAACTGAGAATGGCCATGCCTGCCGAAAACCAAAGAATCACGATCATCACCCGCATCGACCATCTGACGTGACCCGCATACACGACAAACATCGCCAACACGAATCCGATGGCCATTTCGACCATGGTGGTCGATTCGCGCATCACCACCAGGTCGGCGTGTCCGGTCGCGAATCCGGTAGCGGTGGAAATCAATACGATCAGCACCAGCAGTCCCGGCAACAAGAAATCGGCCGACCGCGGTTTGACGGCTGGGATCAAATAACAGATCGCGAGCACCGCCGCCACATGGTACGCGTAGATCGTCATTGGGCCGATGACTTTGCCGACGTGCAGGCCTTCGGGCAGCGCCGCGAAAGCCCCGAAGAGCGTGACCCCTACCATCCCTTCGGGTTTCGCCCAGTACACGACCACGCAGAACAATGCGGCGGTCAGCAGCACTCCCTCGGTGGTTCGGCGCACCGAGAGCACCCCGAACGCGAAGCAGCCGAACACGAACATCGCCAGCAGAGCTCCATCCACTGCCAGGCGATGACGAGCCCGCAGGTAGGGGATCACGCCGGCCCGCTGGCCTTTGAGCGGTAGGCGCGGTCCGCGGCCCTGATGTGCAACGACTGGCGGGCGTCGGTCAGCACGGTGCCGACAACCTGCGCGCCGGCCGCGCGCAGCGCGGTCAGCGCGTCCTTGAGTTCGGCGCTCGTGGTGCGCCTGGCCCGTACCACCAACACGGTGGCGTTCACGGCGCCGGCGAGCAGGCCCGTGTCGGCCGTCGCGAGCACCGGCGGGCCGTCGACCACGATTCGATCGAAGCGTGATGACAAATCCTTCAGCACTCGGTCGATCACTTCCGGCAGGTACGCGCTGGGCGGCAGACTCTCACGGCGGGCGGATCGCGATGCGAGGACGTACAGCTTCGAAATCGCCGTCGGCTTCACGACTTCGGCGGCGCTACCCGGATTGGCCAGCGCGCTGGCGAGTCCCTCCCCCGATTCCACCCGAAGCAATCCGGCGATCACATGCCGGCGACTATCGCCCTCGACAAGCAGTGCGTCTTCGCCCATCTCGGCGAGCGCGAGCGCGAGGTTCAGCGCGGTCGTGGTCGCCCCTTCGGCGCCGAACGCCCCGGCCACCAAAACCCGGCGGCCGTCGTGCCCCATCGCCCTGAGCAGCCGGGTGCGCATGCCCCGCACCGCGTCGTCGAACGCGGCGTCGGTGCCGAACCGCGGAACCTTTCCGCGCTTTCCGGGCAGCTCCGCCAACGTGGGCAAGCCCGAAAGTTCCTCCAGCTTTTCGCGACTGCGAATCGTGCGATCGCCCGCCTCGCGGGTCAGCGCCACGGCGATGGCGAGAAGCACACCGGCGATGAACCCGATCATCATGTTGCGCATGGGCACCGGCGAAACCGGAATCTTGGGTACCCGCGGCGGCTCGACCACCGTCGCCCGGGCCACCGGCAGAGGTTTCGCCGTCGGCTGCACCGACCCGGGCACGTCGGACGGCTGGCCCGGCGATGTGGGCGGTGGGTTCGCCTCGCCCGTTTCGGGTCGGGCACCCGGGGTCACCGGCGTGCCCGCCAGGTTCGGACCGGCATTCACACCGAGCGTCGGGATGATCGCGCCGAACTGATTGGCCATCGCACCCGCCAGCGCGGCGGCGCGCGCCGGATCGGTGTCTTTGACGCTGATCGTGAAAAGTACAGATTTCGGTGTGTATTTGACCTGCGTTTGGCTCAGCACGTCGTCGGTGGCCAACGGAAGCTGGAGTTGACGGATCGCGCGCTCGGCGACTATACGTCCGCCCGCGATCTGGGCGTACGATGACAGCCGCTCTTGGGCTGCCTCTGTACCGCTGTACAACTCGTTGAGGTCGGTAGCACCGGAGAACGAGACCAGGACCGTGGCCGACGACTGGTAATGCTTTGTCTGCAACGCCGTAACGAACGCGGCGCCCACGGTGCATGCGAGCAGGGCGGTCAATGCGAGTTTCCAGTGCGTGCCGAGAATCCGGACGAAGGTACGGAAATCCATCGGCAGATAACCTTTCTAAAAGCCTACGGCGCGAACAGAACCCTTTGGCTTCCTAGCACCGGCGCATATTCACTGCAGATTATGCAGCATGGCCAGGCCGGACTTGTCGGAATTGACAGTCCTGCCATCCGACAGGTCGTGGGGCTCAGCGCCAAGCCTCGACTTCCGTTCATTGTCGGGGGGCCGAAGTCAGCACATCGCGCGGTATGTCGAGCCGCGCGATGGGATACCACCCGGAGCCGTCGCGCCCGTCGCGCGCCAACCGCATCGGGGGGTAATTGACCACATGCGACGCGCCGGGCTTGTGCTGGGCCCAATCTATCGACACGCTCAGCGTGTAGTTGCCCGGCGGCAGGCCTGCCACGTCGACGGCCACCGTCTCGATGGACGACCGTGCGACCGGCTCGGTACGGGAGTCGTCGCCGGATTGGTCTTGGACCAAGGTCTTCAGCGTCACCTTCGCGGGTATGGTACGGACCACCGCCCCCGAGAAATCGACCAATCGATAGCGGGGAACCCAGTTCTCGGTGGCGGCAGCGGAGCCGTAATTGGTCCAGGTGACACCGAGCGTCGCCTTTCCGTCACCCATCGACGGCGATCCTGGGTGCGCTTCGACCGAGTACCGGTAACCGGCGACGACGTTGGCCTTCGCCCACAACAAGTACAGCGCCGGGTCCATCGCAGCCGTCGAATCCACGGCCGGGAAGTTGTAACTCGACGTCATCGACACGTGGTACTTGACCACGTCGCGTAGGCCCTTTTCGTAGTAGGACCGCGGATCGGTTCCGTTCGGTAGCTGACACCATTCGGTGATCACCGGCGCTGTGGCCATTCGGTTTTTCAGCTCGCCGACTAGCGGGTCCTTCGACTGCACATAATGGGAGCCTTCCTTTTCGGCCCATGCGGGCAAAGGCGGCTGGACGCCGAGACAGTCCGCGCGGATGCCGACCGGCGCGGATAGCTTGCGCGTGACATCGTCGGCGAGCAACTGACGCACGATCTCCGGGTTCAGCGCCGTTGTCACCAATTGCGTATGGGGAAAGGCGTTTACGTTTGCCGCGACCAGCTGACGAATGGAGGCGATCGAGATGCTTTGGTCACGAAATTGGCTGTAATAGCCCAGCTTTGCCACGCTCTCGTCGGGCCCCGGACCCGGAGCGCCCAGGGTGTCACGTAGATACGAAATGTGGTTCTCGCTGAAATCTCCGTAACCGGAGAACTCGAAAACGCTGAGCCGCTCGTCACCGTCGTAGCGACGGCCCAATGCGGCCAACAACTGGGCGAACGCGTTCAGGTAGTTGGGGTCGTTCCAGTTCGGAACCACCTGCGTGACCCCCGGGGTCCACCAATACCGTTGTGGACCCGTGTAATTGGTGGCGGCAGGCCACACCCAATCGGGAATAGCGATGTTGGTGTTGTTCGGATAGACGGTGTCGCAACACGAGTGGTAGGCCACCACACGAAGGGTCAGCCGCATATTTCGGCCGGCCAGCTTCGTCAGTGCGTCGTCAATCGCGCTGAAATCGAATTTGCGATCGTCCGGCGCGTCGGGCGGCAACGTGTTCGGATCGACGGGCTGCAATTGTCGCCACGTAATACGCAAACTGGCGTCATACGACGCCGGCCACGCGGGATATCGCTGTTGCGCGGGATTGCCTTGCGGGAAAAGCGGCGCCAAGAGATCCTCGTACTGGCCGCGCAGTGGATTGGGCACCTCCTGCACGGTCAGCGGTATGGCGGGACTGACGATCGCGGTCAGCGGCTCGGAGCCACCGCGACGACCGCATCCGTTCGCGGTCAGCGCCAAACACAGCGCGATGACAACCGCCCGATGCACCGCCGCGGTCAAATGCATCGACTGCTACCTCTCTAGTGGCATTTCGCAACCGTCGCCAGTCCTTGGCAAACGTCAGTCCGTCGCGCGGGATGTCAAGGGTTACAACAGGCTACAGCCCATTGCCGGGCCGCACGTCCAAATCCGGGCAGCTACCCAAAAGCTCGTCGCTGCAAAAGCGCCCTTGGGGGGCGACTCGCATCGACTAAGCTGATGACTCCGCAGTTCGGGCAGGAGATCATCGCAGGTGGCTGTCGCACGCTCGGTCAAACATTGGCTCGCGCCTGCGGCCAAAAGACTCGCACCGCGCCGGTTCTGGCGGCGCAAATTTCGCATCCTGCAAGACCTGGGGCAGTCCCGCCCGGACATCCAGCTGGTGGCCTCGTTGTGCGATCCCCACCGGGTCTCGTTGGACATCGGAGCGGATCTCGGCGAGTTCACGATCGCGATGCTGGCGTCGTCGCGGTCGGTGATCGCGTTCGAACCCCGGCCGACCCAGGCCGGGGATCTGGCAGCGATGTTCGACGCGGTCGGCGCCGCGGTGCAAGTGGAAGCGGTGGCCCTGTCCGACGAACCCGGCGTGATGACCATGCGGGTGGTCGCCTCCGAGCCGGGCCGCAGCACGGTCGAGGCCGGCAACGCGCTGGGCGACGTGAACGACGGCACCATCCAGAGCATCGACGTGCCGGTCCGTCGCCTCGACGACCTGCCCCTGTCCGACGTCGGCCTGATCAAGATCGACGTCGAAGGTCACGAGCTTGCCGTGTTGCGCGGCGCCACAGCGACACTCACACGGCACCGCCCGGCGATCGTGGTGGAGGCCGAGGAACGCCATCACCCCAACGCGGTCGGCGAGATTACCAGGCTGCTGACCGGGCTCGGCTACGCAGGTTACTTCGACGTCGACGGCGCTCGGCGACCCATCGACGAGTTCGACCCGGCCCGGCATCAGGATCCGGCCAACGTCGGCAGCCGGGAAGACGGCTGGGCGGCCCACGGCGTCTACGTCAACAACTTCGTCTTCGTACCCGAAACCCGCTGAGCGACTGCTAGAGCGAACCCAACGACGATGACTCGCGATCGGCGAGAAACGGCATCGGCATCCACCGCGCGGACAGCAGCGCTTCCATCGCGTCGCCGGGGATGGGCCGCGACAGCAGGAAGCCCTGCGCCCGGTGGCACCCGTGTTGCATCAAAGTCAGTGCGGCAGCGGGTGTCTCGACGCCTTCGGCGACCACTTCGAGGCCGAACGCCTCGGCGAGCCCGATGATCGCGCGCACGATGGCCAGGTCACCGGCGTCGGTGCCCACGTCACGCACGAAGCCGGCATCGATCTTGAGCATGTCGACCGGCAGCGACTTCAGGTGCGACAGGACGGCGTAACCGGTGCCGAAGTCGTCGATGGCGATCTGCACGCCCACGTCCTTGAGCTCCGCCAAGGTCTTTCGCGTGGTGTCGATGTCGTGCACCACCGCGCGCTCGGTGATCTCCAGGCACACCGACTCGGCATCGATCCCGAACTCACCGATGGTGTCGGCAACGCCTTGCACGAAACCGCGGCTGATCAGCTGAATGGGCGACACGTTGATGCGCAACATGGCGCCTTGGCCCACTCCGTTGGCGCGCCACCGGCTGAACTCGGCGCACGCGCTGCGCATGACCCAGCCGCCCAACTCCGCGGCCAGGTTCGTCGATTCGGCGACCCCGATGAAGGCGTCGGGCAGCAGCAACCCCCAGATCGGATGGCGCCACCGCACCAGCGCCTCGGCGCCCACGATGGCGCCGGTCCACAGGTCGACCTCGGGCAGGTAGTGCAGGACCAGGCCTTCGCTTTCGATATCGCCCTGCAGGTGCAGCTCGATGTCGTTGCGGAAGGCCCGTTTCAGCGACATGTCATCGGTGGACACCGCGGTCTGGTTGCCGCCGGCGCGCTTGGCCGTCAGCACGGCCTCGTCGGCCCGGCGCAGCAGATCGGCGCAGTTGTCGTTCCCCGGCGCACCCATCGCCAGCCCGATGCTGACGGTCCGGCTGATCACGTGGCCACCGATGGTCAATCGGTCGCACAGCATCGCCGACAGGCGACGCGCGAACGCCTCGGCGTCCTCCGACGACATCGGGCGGTCCGGGATGACCACGAACTCGTCGCCGCCCAGCCGGGCGATCATGCTCTGGCCTCCGGCGCACTCCTCGATGCGTTGGGCGAACATCGTGATGAACCAGTCGCCCGCGGTGTGGCCGAGGTAATCGTTGATGGGCTTGAGCCGGTCGAGGTCGAGGTAGAAGACCGCGACGGGCCCGGGGCTTCCGGCCGCGAGCCGGTCGGTCAGGTGTGCGACCAGCGCTCGCCGGTTGTAGACGCCGGTCAGGTCGTCGTGTTCGGCGAGATAGCGGAGCCGTTCTTCGGCGACGATGCGCGCCTGCAGCTGAGCGAACAGGGCGGCGACGGCCTCGAGCGTGTTGATCTCGTCCTGCTTCCACCTGCGGGTGCCGAACTTGACGAAGCCGAGCACGCCGGTGGTCGCGTCGCCGGATACCAGCGGCGCGACGGCCAGCGAGGGGGTGACCGGTGCCGCGCCCCGGTTGATCAAGCGGCGAAGCCAGCCGTCGGCCTGGTCGGGCCGGGTCACCACCGGTTTCCTGAGGCGCTCGCATTGGGCGAGCGCCGACTCGGCGCCGTCCCACTCGAGATCGGCCATCGGATCGGGGCCGGCGGCGTCGGGTCGTCGCGGCCACTCGGCCACCAACACCGCGGCGGCGGCGTCGTGGTCGTGGTGGCGCAGGAAGCTGGCGTCCACGTCGAATTGCTCGACGAGCTGGGCGAGAACGTTTTCGCTGACCCGGGTCGCCGTGGACGCCGTGGCCTCCATCAGCTGGGTGGCGACGGAGGTGACCACCAGGTCCAGGCTGCGCGGCACGGGTCCTCCGATACGGGGCACACGGCGACCCCATCGAAATACCCGTCGACGGGGTCCGAGAGTTCGCTCGGTTGTTTGCTGGTTGCATGTCCAGCCGCGCGGCGGCGCGGCCGGAATCCGTCCGGAAACGGTATCACGCAGATTCGCGTCGATCAGGACTTACGACGAGCTGCCGGCGGGCGGTGCGTGGCCGGCGCCGGGACGCGCCACTAGCCGTTTGCTGAGGCCGCGTCGCTGGGGATGTCGAGGGTGGCAATCGGGTACAGCCCGGAGCCGTCGCGCCCGTCGCGGGCCAGGGCCATGGGCGCGTAATTGACCACGTGTGAGGCGCCCGGCGTGTGCTGTTGCCATTCGACCGAGGCGCGCAGCGTGTAGTGACCGGGCGCCAGGCCCGCCACGTCCACGTGCACCGATTCGGTGGCCGACTCGGGCACCGGTTCCTCGCGGGACTGGCTGGACTCGTCGTGCACCAGCGTCTTGAGATTGACCGTCGCCGGCAGGCTGCGAACCACCGCGCCGGAGAAGTCCACCAGCTTGTAGCCGGGCACCCAGCGTTCGGTGGCCGCCGCCGAGCCGTAGTTGGTCCACGCCACCGAGATGGTTGCCACCTTGCCCTGGATCGATTGCGATCCCGGCTTCGCCTCGACCGAATACCGGTAGCCGGCAGCGGTATTGGCCTGGGCCCATACCTGGAACAGCTTGGGATCCATCGCCGACGTCGCGTCGCGGTCCGGGAAATCGGCGCTCGACGTCATCGACACGTGATACCGGATGACGTCGTGCAGGCCCTTCTCGTAATACGGCCGGGCGTCGGCTCCGCTCGGCAACCGGCACCACTGGCTGACCACCAGCGCCGTCATCAGCCGCTGTTTGATCGCGTTGACGACCGCGTCGCTGGAGCGGACGTAGTGTGAGTCGTTGGCCTCGGCCCACTCCGGCAGGGGCGCCTGCACGCCGAGGCAGTCCGCGCGGATGCCGACCGGCGCGACCAATTTCTTGGTGACGTCGTCGGCGAACAGTTCGCGGACGATCTCCGGATTCTGCGGGGCGACGACCAGTTGGGTGTGCGGAAAGGCGTTGACGTTCGCCGCCACCAATTGCGCGATGGACGCCTTGGTGATGCTCTGGTCGCGAAACTGGCTGTAATACCCCAGCTTTGCGGCGCTCTCGTCGGGGGTGGGGCCCGGTGCGCTCAGCGCATCGCGCAGATACCCGAGTTGGTTCTCGCCGAAGTCCCCGTACCCGGAGAACTCGAACACGGCCAGGCGCTCGTCGCCGTCGTAGCGGCGGCCCAGCGCGGCCAGCAGCTGACCGACGCCGTTGAGGTAGTCGGGGTCGTTGAAGTTCGGCACCACATGGGTGACGCCCGGGGCCGAACCGTTCGCCGGCGCGGGGTAACTGGCGGCCGAGGGGCGCAGCCAGTCCGGAATCGCGATGTTGGTGTTGTCCGGATACGCGTCGTTGCAGCAGGACTTGTAGACGTACACGCCCAGGGTCAGGCGCATGTTCCGGCTACCGAGCTTGGCCAGGGCGTCGTCGATGGCGCTGAAATCGAACTTGCGGTCGTCGGGCGCATCGGGGGGCAGCGTGCGCGGATCGACGGGCTGCAGCTGCCGCCACGAGACGCGCAGGCTGGCGTCGTACGACGCCGGCCACGCAGAATATCGCTGTTGAGCCGAATTTCCTTGCGGGAAAAGCGGATTGAGCATCTGCTCGTATTGTCCGCGCAGCGGGTTGGGGATCTCCTGGGCGGTGGGCGGGATCGCCGGACTGACCATCGCCGACAGCGGTCCGGGGTCGCTCTTATCGCCGCAGCCGCCGAGCACCACCGCCGCGCACGCGACAGCCGCCAGCACGCGTTTCCTCAAGGAGCACACGATGGCCACCGGCGTCAGATCGCGCCCGACGACAACGGCCCGCGAGGGCTGCGCGACTGCGCCGATGCCGGCGCGGCGCAAGGCCCAGTCACAGCGAAGGTCGTCGTCAAGGTTGCTTCTCCCAATACGCACCGATGCGCGTGCAAGTGGCCCCATTTCGCGCGTTGCAGTGGTGCGTGCATCGGCCCGGGGCAGGCCATGAATTGGCGTAGCGCAGCGTATCACGCGCGTTTCGGCATGGCTTCGCCGCAGCTCAGCGGGGGTGCGGCCGGCACTTGACCGGTCGCGCCGATGGGCGCGCAGTGAGACGGGTCACAATTGCGGGCGCACCTGTCACGCTCGTCGGGTCTGCGGTGTCTCAAGGGCACAGGTCCTCACGAACAGGAGACAGTCATGACCGAGTCGGCCCCCGCAAGAACCCATGTCGTCGTTGTCGGCGCCGGATACGCCGGCACGCTGGCGGCTAACCATCTGCGCCAGCGCCCGGACATCGACATCACCGTGGTCAACCCCCGCCCGGTCTTCGTCGAGCGGATCCGGTTGCACCAGCTGGTTGCCGACACCGGCACGGCGACCGCCGATTACGCGACGCTGCTCGGCGAGGGGATCCGGTTGGTCGTCGACAGCGTCGAGGTCATCGAGGCCGCCGACCGGCGGGTCCTGCTGACCTCGGGCGCCGAGCTGGACTACGACTACCTGATCTACGCGGTGGGAAGCACGGGCGCGGTCGCATCGGCGGCGCCAGGCGTTGCCGAATACGCGCATTCGGTCGCCGACCTGGAAAGCGCGCAGCGCTTGCACTATGCGCTCACCGATCTGCCGCTGCCCGCGCCCATCACGGTGGTCGGCGGCGGGTTGACCGGCATCGAGACCGCCTCCGAGCTGGCCGAGGGCGGGCGCCCGGTGACCCTGGTGTGCGGCCCGGTCCTCGGTCCGTCGCTGAGCAAGCGGGGCCGGCGGTCGGTGGCCAAGCGGCTAGGGCGCCTGGGCGTCAACGTGCTCGAGTCGGTCGCGGTGGAAGAGGTGCGCTGGGATGCGGTGGTGCTCACCGACGGCGTGGTGCTGCCCAGCGCGGCGACGATCTGGACGGCCGGATTCGCCGTGCCGGACCTTGCCACGCGCAGCGGGCTGCACACCGACCCGATGGGCCGGCTGCTCACCGACGAGACGCTGACCAGCATCGACGACGAGCGCATCGTCGCCGCGGGTGACGCCGCCGCGCCATCGGGTCAGCCGTTGCGGATGAGCTGCCAGGCCGCCGGCCCGCTGGGCGCCCAGGCCGCCAACACCGTGCTCAGCCGGATTGCCGGCGAGGTCCCCGCGGCGCTGAGCCAGGCGTTCGTCGGGCAGTGCATCAGCCTGGGCCGCACGCACGCCACCTTCCAGATGGCCCGCACCGACGACACCCCGGTGAACATGTTCCTCGGCGGCGGGGCGGCGGCGTCGCTCAAGGAAGCGATCTGCAAGGGCACGCTGTGGTCGATCCGGCGCGAGGCCGCCAAGCCCGGTTCGTACCGCTGGATCAAGGGCGGCAAGCGGCCCGCGCAGTCACCCGCCGAGGAGGTCACCGCGCGATGACGCAGGCACCGGCCGGCAGCGAGCACGTCGAACGGTTCACCCTGCTGCGGCCACTGCTGTTCACCATCGCCTACGAGATGCTGGGCTCGGCGACCGAGGCCGACGACGTCTTGCAGGACAGCTATCTGCGGTGGGCGGCGGTCGACTTGGCGACGGTGCGCGACACCAAGTCGTATCTGGCCCAGCTGGTCACCCGCCAGGCGCTGAACTCGCTGCGGGCCGGTGCCCGCCGGCGCGAGGACTACGTGGGGCCGTGGCTGCCCGAGCCGCTGCTGCTCGATGAGCAGGACCCCGCGGCCGATGTCGTTCTGGCGGAGTCGATTTCGATGGCGATGCTGGTGCTGCTGGAGACGTTGAGCCCCGACGAGCGGGCCGTGTTCGTGCTGCGCGAGGTGTTCGGTTTCGACTACGGCGAGATCGCCGAGGCGGTGGGGCGGCCGGCCCCCACCGTCCGGCAGGTCGCCCACCGGGCGCGCGAACACGTGCGCGCCCGGCGGAAGCGATTCGACACGGTGGATCCGGAACGCAACGCCGAGATCACCGCGCAGTTCCTGGCCACTGCGGCCGGTGGCGATGTGGATGCGCTGATGACCATGCTCGCCCCGGACGCCACCTGGACGGCCGACAGCGGCGGTGTGGTCAGCGCCGCCCGCCGGCCGGTGGTCGGCGCCGAGAAGGTGGCCAGGGCCATCGCCGGCCTGATCCGCCGGGCCGCGACCATGGGCGCCATGCGGGTGGAGATGGTGACCTGCAACAGCGCCCCGGCGGTGCTGCTCTACCTCGGCGACCGGCTCGAAGGCGTCATCACGGTCGAGATCGTCGCGGACAAGATCACCAACTTCTATGTGATGCGCAATCCGCAGAAGCTGGCGGCGCTGGCCACCGCCCGCGACATCAGCCGCGGCTGACCGCGACGATCGCAAACGCGGTATAGGCCGGGCGCCGGGGCACCTCCCGCTTGCGGGGGACGGGTCGCCGCCATCCGACCAGCGCGCCGACGCCGGGGGTGCGAAACGCCGCCGCTCTGACAAGCTAGAGCTGTGCGCATCGACCGGCTCGGCGATCTTGGCGCCGCACCCCAGGTGCTGCGCGCGGTAGGTGACGCCACCAGCCGGCTCGGCCTACCCCCGCCCGCCGCGCTGACCGGTGAGTGGTTCGGCGCGCTGGCAGTGATCGCCCCGAGCCTGTCGGTGCGCCCGGTGCGTGCCGACGACGTCTTCGCGGTCCCGGTGTCGCGGACGCCCGAGCCGCGCGCGGTGGGCGGCGGCTGGATCGGCTACCTGTCGTATCCCGATGCCGGCGCGGACGCCCGGCCCCATCGCGTTCCCGAGGCCGCTGGCGGCTGGACCGACTGCGTGCTGCGTCGCGACCGCGACGGCCACTGGTGGTACGAGAGCCTCTCCGGTGCGCCGATGCCGGAGTGGCTGTCGACCGCCCTGACCACACCGAAAGCCCCGCCGCGCGACTGTCACATCGACTGGGGCAGCGCCGACCGGGCGGCGCACCGCGACGGCGTGCTGGCCTGCCTGGAGGCGATCCGCGCCGGCGAGGTGTACCAGGCCTGCGTGTGCACACAGTTCGCCGGCGCCGTCACCGGCGCCCCGCTGGACTTCTTCATCGACGGCGTCGCGCGCACCTCCCCGGCGCGGGCGGCCTACGTCGCCGGCGCCTGGGGTGCGGTGGCGTCGCTGTCCCCGGAGCTGTTCCTGCGGCGGCGCGGGACGACGGTGACGTCCAGCCCGATCAAGGGCACGCTGCCGCTGGACGCGTGGCCGTCGGCGCTGCGCGCGTCGGCCAAAGAGGTCGCCGAGAACATCATGATCGTGGACCTCGTCCGCAACGACCTGGGCCGGGTGGCGATCGTCGGCACCGTGACCGTGCCGGAATTGTTGGTGGTGCGCCGGGCCCCCGGCGTGTGGCACCTGGTCTCGACGGTGTCCGCGCAGGTCCCCACCGAACTGCCCACCTCGGCGCTGCTGGACGCCACCTTCCCGCCGGCCTCGGTCACCGGGACCCCCAAACACCGCGCCCGCCAACTGCTCTCACAGTGGGAGCCCAATCGTCGTGGAATATATTGCGGCACAATCGGATTGGCCTCACCCGTGGCCGGATGCGAGCTGAACGTGGCGATTCGCACCGTCGAATTCGACGCCGCGGGTGGGGCGGTGCTAGGCGTCGGCGGCGGGATCACCGCCGACTCCGACCCCGACGCCGAATGGGCCGAATGCCTGCACAAGGCATCGCCCATCGTCGGGCTGCCGTCGATCGCGGCCGCGAGCGCGGCGGGCTAGTCGCGGCGGGACCGCAGCACCGCGTCGTAGAGCTGGCGCGACCGGACCCCCGGATACCCGCCGGCCACCTCGCCGCAGGCGTCCTTGATGCGGGCGCCGCCGGCGATGAGCTCCTCGACCTCGGCGACCAGCGAAGGCAGGTCGGCGCGCGGGGTGGCGCCGGCCAGCACCACCGTGATTTCACCGAGCACCCCGTCGGCCGCCCAGGCCGCCAGCTCGTCGAGCGAGCCGCGCACCACTTCCTCGTGCACCTTGGTCAGCTCCCGGCAGATCGCCACCCGGCGTGCGCCGCCGAGCCGCTCGACGGCGTCCTGCAGGCACGCCGCCAACCGCCGCGGGGATTCGAAGAACACGCAGGTGCGCCGCTCGTCGGCCAGTGAATCCAGCCACGCCCGCCGCGCCGCCTTCTTGCGCGGCGCGAACCCCTCGAAGCAGAACTTCTCGGCCGGCAGACCGGACACGGCCAGCGCGGTCGTCACCGCCGACGGCCCCGGCAGGCATCGCACCGGCAGGCCGGCCTCCACACAGGCCGTCACCAACCGATAGCCGGGGTCGCTGATCAGCGGCATCCCGGCGTCGCTGACCACCAGCACCGTCGCGCCCGCGCGGATCGCCTCGATCACCGACTCCACCCGGGAGCTCTCGACCTGGTCGAACATGCTGATCACCCGGCCGGTGATCCGCACATCGAGGGCCTTGGCTAGGGTGCGCACCCGCCGGGTGTCCTCGGCGGCCACCACGTCGGCTCGGGCCAAGGCGTCGAGCAGGCGGGGCGAGGCATCCGACGGCTGGCCCAGCGGGGTCGCGCCCAGCAACAGGCGGCCGGTGGTCATGACCGACAGCCTACGATCGACACCGATGACTGCCCCGCCCCGCGAATCCCCCCTGAACGTCGAGGGTGCCGTGACGGAACGCGTGGTGCCCGTCGTCAGTCCCGGACCGCTGGTGCCCGTGGCCGATTTCGGCCCGACCGATCAGGTCCGCGGCTGGGTGGTGACCGGCATCATCACGCTGGTGGCGGCGATCACCCGCTTCCTCAACCTGGGCTCACCCACCGACGGCGGCACCCCCGTCTTCGACGAGAAGCACTACGCCCCGCAGGCCTGGCAGGTGCTGCACAACCACGGCGTGGAGGACAACCCCGGGTTCGGCCTGGTGGTGCACCCGCCGGTCGGCAAGCAACTGATCGCCCTGGGCGAGGCCGTCTTCGGCTACAGCGGCATCGGCTGGCGATTCACCGGAGCGCTGCTCGGCGTGGTGATGGTCACGCTGGTGCTGCGGATCGTGCGGCGGATCAGCCGCTCGACGTTGGTCGGCGCGATCGCCGGCGTGCTGGTGATCTGCGACGGCGTCAGCTTCGTCGCCTCGCGGACCGCCCTGCTCGACGGCATACTCACCTTCTTCGTGGTCGCGGCGTTCGGCGCGCTGATCGTCGATCGCGACCAGGTGCGGCAACGGATGCACATCGCGCTGCAGCAGGGTCGCAACGCCGACACGGTGTGGGGCCCGCGGCTGGGCGTGCGCTGGTGGCGGTTCGGCGCCGGGGTACTGCTCGGATTGGCTTGCGGCACAAAGTGGTCCGGCCTGTACTTCGTGCTGTTCTTCGGGGCCATGTCGCTGGCCTTCGACGTGGCCGCGCGGCGCCAGTATCAGGTCACCCGGCCCTGGCTGGGGACCTTGCGCCGCGACCTCGCCCCCACCGCGTATGCGCTGGGCGTCGTCCCGGTGTTGGTGTATCTGGCCAGCTATGCACCCTGGTTCGCCTCCGAGACCGCCATCGACCGGCACGAGGTCGGCCAGACGATCGGACCACATTCGCTGGTGCCGTTGCCCGACGCCATCCGATCGCTGTGGCACTACACCGCCAAGGCGTTTCAATTCCACGCCGGCTTAACGAATTCCGCGGGCAACTACCACCCGTGGGAATCGAAACCGTGGAGCTGGCCGATGTCGTTGCGCCCGGTGCTCTACGCCATCGACGAGCAGAACGTCCCCGGGTGCGGCGCCCAGTCGTGCGTAAAGGCCGAGATGCTGGTGGGCACTCCGGCGATGTGGTGGCTGGCGGTGCCGGTCCTGGTTTTCGCGTTGTGGCGCATGCTGGTTCGCCGCGACTGGCGGTACGCCGCGGTGCTCGTCGGCTACTGTGCGGGCTGGCTGCCGTGGTTCGCCGACATCGATCGGCAGATGTACTTCTTCTACGCGGCGACCATGGCGCCGTTCCTGGTGATGGCCATCGCGCTGATTTGCGGCGACGTTCTCTATACGCCCGGCGCGCCGCCCCGGCGGCTGCGGCTGCAGCTGGAGGCGAATTCGGAGCGACGCACGCTGGCGTTGATCGCCGTGTGCGCGTACGTGGCATTGGTGGTGACCAATTTCGCGTGGCTGTTCCCGGTGCTCACCGGCCTGCCGATTTCGCAGCAGACGTGGAACATGGAGATCTGGCTGCCCAGCTGGCGCTAGCGCTCATTGCGCCGAGATTGCCATGAGGGCTGTGCTTTGGCCCCGATCACGACCATGGCGGCAATCTCGGCGCGCTACCTACAACAGGTCGCGGGCGACCGGGCAGGACATGCACCGGGGACCGCCGCGGCCGGTGCCCAATTCGGATCCGGCGATGGTCAACACCTCGATGCCGGCGTCCTGCAAGCGAGTGTTGGTCTGCGCGTTGCGCTCATAGGCGACCACCACACCGGGCGCCAGCGCCAGCGTGTTGTTGCCGTCGTCCCACTGTTCGCGTTCGGCGACGACGGGATCCAGCCCGGTGTCGATGACCCGCAGCTTGTCGATTTCCATCGCCTTGGCCGCGGCCTCCAGGAACGGGGCCTCGTCGCTGATCGCGACGCCGTCGGGGGTGCGCGCAATCGTGAACGCCGACAGCGAGTCGACGATGTTGGCGTACATCACCACGGTGTCGGTGTCGACCATCGTGCACACCGTGTCCAGATGCATCTGGGCGCGCCGCTGAGCGATCGGCACCGCGAGCACGGTGTTCGCCAGGTCGTCGTCAAACAGGCTGCGCGCCAACGCTTCCGCGCCGGCGGGGGTGGTCCGCTCCCCCACCCCGACGGCGACGACGCCGGGCGCCAGCAGCAGCACGTCACCGCCCTCGACGGGCGCGGTGCGCGACTCGTAGGCGCGGCGCACGCCGGTGAACCGCGGGTGGTGGGCGTAGATGAGGTCGGTCAGCGAGGCCTCGCGGCCGCGGGCGCGCAGCGCCAGCGTCGGAATCACCACCCGCCGTCCGATCCAGATCGACGAGTCGCGGGTGAACACCAGGTTGGGCAGCGGCTCGATGACGAAATCGCCGCCGTGGTGCATGCGCAGCACCAGCGACACGTCGGTCCGGGTGTCCGCCGGCAACTCGTTGAACGTCATGCCTGCCATCAGCACCTGGGCCAGTCGGGCCGGCTCGAGCCCCCGCAGGTATGCCGAAAGTTCTTGCGCCAACGGCACTCCGAGCCGTCGCGCGTCGACGGCGGCCGCGACGCCCTGCATCCGCGCGGCTCCGCTGTGCGTCAGCGCCTCGGTGAGCAGATCCGACAGCAGCAGCACCTCGATACCGCGCGACCGCAACAGCGCGGCGAACCGGTCATGCTCGTCTTGCGCGCGGGCGACCCACGGCAGGCCGTCGAACAGCAGCTGGTCGACGTTGCGCGGGTTCAGCCGGAGCAGCTCGGCACCGGGACGGTGCAGGATGACCACGCGCAGCGCGCCGACCTCGGAATTGGTGCCCAGCTCGACAACACCCACAGCTCAACCGTAGCGGCGCCGGGGCACCCCGTCCCGCCACACGCGCGCCGCGCGCGCCGCGCCATCGAACGGATGTGCGATAAACTCGGCGTCGTGGAGATCGCGGTTCAAGGCTCCCTGTTCCAGCACACCGAGCGCCGACAACTTGGCGACGGCGCGTTCATCGAGATCCGTGCGGGCTGGCTCACCGATGCCGACGAGCTGCTCGAGGACCTGCTGTCGAGGGTGCCCTGGCGCGAGGAACGCCGGCAGATGTACGACCGGGTGGTCGACGTGCCGCGGCTGGTGAGCTTTCACGACCTCGCCGTCGACGAGCCGCCGCATCCGGAGCTGGCCCGGCTGCGCCGCCGACTCAACGACATCTACGCCGGCGAACTCGGTGAACCCTTCACCACGGTGGGGTTGTGCTGCTATCGCAACGGCTCGGACAGCGTCGCCTGGCATGGCGACACCATCGGCCGCAGCAGCACCGAGGACACCATGGTGGCGATCGTCAGCCTGGGCGCCACCCGCGCCTTCGCGATGCGCCGTCGCGGCGGCGGCCCCTCGCTGCGGCTGCCGCAGTCGCACGGCGATCTGCTGGTGATGGGCGGGTCATGCCAACGCACCTGGGAGCACGCCGTGCCCAAGACGACGGCCTCGGTGGGTCCGCGGGTCAGCATTCAGTTCCGGCCGCGAGGCGTGCGCTAGGCGCGGTCAGGCGCGCACCGCCGACACCGCTTTGACGAGCAGGTCGCGGGCGCGTTGGGTATCGACCGGGGCCACGGGCTGGTCGGGAATCACCAGCGGGTTGGCGATGACGATCACCTGGTAGTCGCCGAATGCGGCCGAATAGTCGTACAACTCCCCGGTGCGCGGGCCACCCGGCGTCAGCGCCTGCATGACGCGATGCACGCCCAGCGTGCGGGTGCTGTCGATCTGCGGCGCCTCGACCACCTGGACGCCGCCGCGCATCTGCGGGCCGGCGAAGGTCACCTTGGCGCAGTCCTTTCCGGGGTCGTTGAGGGGCAACGCTTTTGAGGTCTCCAGCGCGATCACCACGAACCGGTTGCCGCGGCCCTCGGCGGTGACCGCGGACATGTTGCCCTGCAGATCGGCCGGCATGTCGGGCCCGGCCGCCACTTTCGCGCAGTTCGCGGGGTCGAACGTCAACCCGTCGGGCAGCTTGCGACCGGCCAGGAACTTGGGGTCGATTCCCCGCTCGCTGATGTCGCTGACCTTGTACTCGGGTCCGAAGCTGGACTTCACGTCGACCACCTTGCTGATGTCGACCTTCGCCGGGTGAGTGGCCGATGAACAGCCGGCCAAAACGCAGACGGCAGCGACCGCGAGCAACATCTTGGACATCGTGGCCAATCTACCCAAGCCGGGAGCTCAGCTGCGCAACGTGGACACCGTTTTGGCGAGCAGATCCGCGGCGAATTGCGGTGGCAGCACCGGAAGCGCTGAACCCGGATCGGTGGTCAACGTGGTGAACGCGTAGTAATTGCCCAGGTAGGCGGTGAAAGTGTAGATGTGCGAATCGATTTCGGTGCCCGACTCGACCGACGACTTCACGTCGGCCACCATGCCGACGGTTTGGACACCTTCGACGTGCGGCGCGTCGATGAGGTGGACATGCACCACGGTGTTCCCGGCGGTCTCCGACCATTGGGCGCACGCGGTGACCAACTCGCCGGGGAAATCCACCGGCCCCGGCAAAGCCACCACCACCGCGTTGACGATCCCGCCGCTGCCGGAGGCCGAGATGCCCTGCGCCGACTGGTCGCGCCCGTTCCCGGGGTCGGCGAGCGTCCCACACGTGGCGGGTTTGGCCTGCAGGTCGTCCCCCAGGCTCCAGATCACCCGCGGGGAGGCCGCGCTGGGAATTCCGGTGGTCACCTCGTAACCGGGCGGCAGGTCGCGCACCACGCGTTTGATGTTGGCGGGATTGACGGCAGCGTTGTTGGTCGACGTCTTTGCCGGGACGGCCGGGGGTTTGGGCGCGGGTGGATGAGCACACCCGGCGACGGCCAACGTGAGCGCGGTAGTCAGCGCCGGGCCAATCCCGAACGGCCGCATGAGGAGTTGATAGCACAGGACGCGGCCATGCCGTCTCCCCCACGCCCGTGCAGGGCGGTCGGAATAACCTCCGTCACGCCGGCTTAGGGGGGACGACGTCGTCGTCAACCGCGCCGGCGGATTCGAAACTCTCCTGATGGTCCGCAGACTCGCGGGAGCTGGAGCGCTACGGCACCGGTCTCAGCCGACGGCCTCGATCACCTGGCGGGCCACCCGTTTGATCTGTTCGACCTCGTCACGGCGGAACGGCAGATGGCGGGGGTGGGGCACGTCGATCACCGTGGTGATGACGCCGACGTCTTCGCGCTGCCAGACGGCGCCGTAACGATCCATGATCGCGCGCATCGGGCCATTGTCGGAAAGCATTCGCGCGGAGAACCTTTCGATCCCGTCGATCTCGGCGGCGATCGACAGCGCGCTGATCAAATAGGTGCCGATGCCGCGGCCCTGATAGGCGTCGGCGACGGTGAAGGCGATCTCGGCGACCGTCGGGTCGTTGGCGTCGCGCACGAAGCGCGCGTCGGCCACCGGGTCGCTGCCGTCGGTGACCACCCACACGAAGTGATCGACGTAGTCGACCTCGGACAGGTAGTGCATCAATGCCGGGGTGGGCAGTCGCGGGGTCATGAAGCGCCGATACAGCGTGTCGCTGGAGAAGTAGATGTGCCCGTGCACGGTGCGCTCGCTGTCGCCGGGAAGCACCGGGCGCAACAGCAGCAGTGTGCCGTCACGAACGCGGATCGGGATCGGCGTGATGAACGCGGCGAGCCGCTGGCGCACGGTGCGCAGCAGCCGCGGCGTGATGCCGGGGATGTGCACCATGCTGGCGAAGGCCCCGGTGTCACCGATCCAACCGGTCAGCGGTTCGGCGGTGGTCACCGTCGCGGTGCGGGGGATGTCACGCAGCAGGGCGATCTCGCCGACGATCATGCCCGCGGATGCGTGCTCGACGATCACGACGCCGTCGTCGCCGACGTGTTTGATCTCGGCGGTACCCGAGGAGATCAGCAGAAACGAGACGGCCTGCTCGCCCTGCCGCATCAGCACCTGGCCGGGTCCGGCGCGCAGCGGCTGCAGGCGGCCCGCCAGCGGGGCGAGGTCTTCGGCCGGACATCCCTTGAAGATGTCCATCGTCGCCAGCTCGTCCACCCGGGCGCCGGTCAGTCCGGCCACCGCTATGGACCGCCGCCCGCAGCGCCGCCACACCGCTCTGTGCGTCGCGGTGATGCCATGACCTGCCCGCCTGGTTGCCGTCGTCTCCCGCACCAGCCCGAACAAACCTGGCCGCGGTCGGATGTTGCCCAGGTTATGAGCAGGTTGCGGCCGCGGCAAGGATCCGCGGGCGTTCATGACCACTAACGCGCCGCTTGGGCGCCCACAATCAGTTCGACCGCGGCCGCCAGATCGTCGACCACAAAGTCCGCGTCGACGGACTCATCGCCGCCCGGGCGCAGCAGCACGGTCACCGCTCCCGCCGCCCGGCCGGCCATCACGTCGGCGTCCCCGTCGCCGATCATCACCGACTCGGCCAGATCGAAATCGTGCTCCTGCGCCGCGCGCACCAACATCCCGGCCAGTGGCTTGCGGCAGTCACAGCTGTTCGCCGCGTGCGGGCAATGGTAGGCGGCATCGAGCCGGGCGCCGTCGCTCGCCAGCAGTTCCTGCAGGCGTTGCTGGATGGCTGTGAAATGTGTTGGTTCGGCGGGCTTTTCCGAGAGCCACCGCTGGTTGGTCACCAATACTGTTCGCAGACCGGCGGCGTTCAGGGCGGCCACCGCCTTGGCCGCGCCCGGCAGCAGTACCAACTCGTCCGGCGATCTGATGTATTCGCCCTCGGCGGCCTTGACGTTGATGGTGCCGTCGCGGTCCAGAAAGACGGTGCGCACATCGCGCAGATCGGGTGCGGGCATCGTCGATGTCAGGACGGCCTGGGAAACAGTGCCGCTTCGACCATTTCGCAGATGGAGTGGCCCAGGTGCAGGCACGCCTCCTGGATGCGCCCGGTGTCGTGGCTGGGCACCCGGATGCAGATATCGGCGACGTCGGCCACCTTGCCGCCGTGCGCGCCGGTCAGAGTGACGGTCGTCATGCCCGCCTGGCCGGCCACCTCGAGCGCACGAACGACGTTCGGCGAGTTGCCCGACGTCGTCAGTCCGACCACCACGTCTCCGGGACGCCCGGCGGCGAGCACCTGGCGGGCGAACACCTCGTCGTAGGAATAGTCGTTGCCGATCGCCGTCATGGCCGCCGTGGCGTCGGGAAGGCTGATCGCCGCCAGCCCGGGCCGGTCAAAAGCGAAGCGGCCCATCAGTTCCGCCGCCAAATGTCCGGCGTCCTGCGCAGAACCACCGTTGCCGAAAAAGATCACCTTCCCGCCGGCGCGCAGTGCACCGATGATCACGCGCGCCACCTCGACGGTCTGCGCGGCGAAATCACCCCGCTGCATTTGTTGCTTGACCGCGATCGTCTCGGCCAGCCGCTGCTGGACCAGCTCGACGCTCGGCGAGACGACATCCGGCTCGGTCATGCCGACCATGTTGTCAATCCCTTGCTTTCAAAGGCGAATTCGGTGATGGTGGCCCCGGCGCCCTCGAGCGCTTCGATGAGGCGGTGTTTCTTGGCGAAGTCACAGAACAGCAGGATGTATCCCCCGCCACCGGCTCCGGTGAGCTTGCCGCCCAGCGCCCCGTTCTTGAGCGCAAGGTCGTAGAGATCGTCGATGCGCTCGTTGGTGATGTAGGGCGACATCCGCTTCTTGTGCGTCCACGCTTCGCCGAGCAGCGCACCGAAATCGTTCAGTTTGCCGGTCAGCAGCGCCGCCTTCATCGCCACCGCCAGATCCTTCTGGGCACGCAGTCCGGCCAGGGTGTCATCCGAACCCGTTGTGGCGCGCCGGGTTTGGTCCTCGATCACCCGCGCGGAGTCACGCGTGATGCCGGTGTAGCACAGCAGCAGGCTCAGTTCGAGTTCGAACGCCGTTTCGTCGCGGATCCGCAGGGGGTTGACGATCACGCGGTCGGTGAACTCGATGAAGTTGAAGCCGCCGAAGGTCGCGGCGTACATGTCCTGCATGCCGCCCGCGATGCCCAGGTCCTCACGTTCGATGGCGCACGCCAGCTGGGCGGTCTCGTATTCGCCCATCGGTACCCGGTAATGCTCGGCGAGCAGGCCGGTGAGGGCGACCATCATCGTCGACGACGAGCCCAGCCCGGAACCCGGTGGCGCGCTGGACCGCAGCACCAGGTCGTAGCCGTCCGTGCCGTCGCGGCCGAATCTGCGCACCGCGGCCTTGATCAGATCGAGGCTGCCGTCGTAAAGGATCTCGCTGTCGAGCGTCATCTCGTGGGTGGTCTTGAAGTCCACCGATTCGATGCTGACCCGGCGGTCGGTGCGCGGCACCAGCGATCCCTGGGCGTAGCGGTCGATGGTGGCCGACAGGACGCAGCCGCCCTCGGTCGTCGGGAAGGGCGGCACGTCGGTGCCGCCCCCAGCGAACGAGATCCGCAGCGGCGCCCGTGCGCGGATTCGGGGACGTGTCATGGGGATTCGCTTTCGGGTGATGCGCTCAACGGGTGGACGCGCGGTGTGTCGGCGACATCCGAGAGGCCACGCCCGCCACGTGCTAATCCCATCGTCTGGGGTCGGTGAAGCGTCGCCAGCCTAACAGGCTGACCAGCACGATCGCGGTGTTTTCAGGACTTCTTTTGGCTGGGCTCCAGCACGAAATCGACCACGATCGCGGCCATGTCGTCGATCGCGTGGCGGGCGATGACCTCGTAGCCGTGGGTGCTCAGCGTGGGCAGGCACAGCAGACCGGCGCGCGCGGTCAGCCCGTTGGCCTTCGAGTGCGAGGCATCGGATTCGAAGGCGCCCAGCGCGGCGGCCTGTGGTGACAGCTCGCGGTCGGTGGCGATTTTGAGCAGCCGATCGGCGACGCTCCTGTCGTACACGCACAGTGCGTCGCTGTAGCCAATGATCGGCCCGCCCGTAACGCTGGTGGTGTATTCGTGTTCGGTGGGGCCGACTTCCAGCGCGAGGGTGAGGTCACCCGGCAGGGTGGCGCTGGCGTAGGTGCCCCCCACGCCGCCGATCTCTTCGTTGGTGGTGAAGACCAGGTAGACGTCGTCGGCGGGCCGATGTTGGCGTTCACGCAGCAGCCGCGCGGCGTTCAGCAGTGCGGTCACCGCGGCGCGGTCGTCGAGGAAGTAGGCGCCGACGTAGTCGCCGATCTCGACCACCGATCTCTTGCTGCGGTGCGTGCAGACTCGGGTGCCGGCGTGCACTCCCGCGGCGGTCAACTCGTCGGCGGTGCGGCCGGTGAAGACGTAGACGTGATCCCAGTCCAGCGCGCGGTCGCCCTGATCGGGCTTGGTCTCCCAGATCCGCGAGCTTTCCTGGGTGGTGTGCTCGGACCCGAGAGTCAGTACGGCCGTGAGGGTTTCGTTGTCGCCGAGGACCGCGACCGGACCCAGGCCGAAGTTTCCGGGATACATGGTGCCCAGCTGCGTCAAATGCAATGTGCCGTCGGACTCTACGCGCTTGACGATCATCGACAGTTCGTCCATGTGCGCCATGACCCGTGTAGCGGTTCCGGGGATGGCCTCGGTGCGGTGGCGATGGGTGGGCGTCCCGCCATCGCCGGCCGACGGGGCGGCGGCGACATATCCGATCAGGTTGCCGGCGTCATCGGTCCACATGTCGTCGACCAGGGGTTGCAGTTCACGGGCGATGACTTCGCGTACGGCGTCCTCCTGCCCGCATGGCCCGTAGGTCAACAAAAGCTCTTCCAGCAATTCGTCGGTTGAGTCGCGGTCGCGATGCGCCATCAGGTCCTCTCCATCGTGGGTTCAGAGGATCAGTACCCGCGGCGGCCTGCGCGTACCCACGCAAACGACGGCGACACTCTTAGCCCAGCGCAACGCCCAGTTCTTGGGCGAACACCCGGATCATGTGTTGTACGGCGATCTCGTTGCGCCCGATGATCATGTGGTCGTGCTGGCCGTGCCGGACGCCCTCGCCGCACTGGGGCAGCATGGCGAAGTCCTCGTCTCGCACGGCCGCGTGGACGCCTTCGAAGACCGCGTCGTACGCGGCTCTCATCTCGTCGTTGGTGGCCGGGATGC
The DNA here is from genome assembly GCF_003284935.1 of Mycobacterium colombiense. GTDB lineage: Bacteria > Actinomycetota > Actinomycetes > Mycobacteriales > Mycobacteriaceae > Mycobacterium > Mycobacterium arosiense_A. The sequence continues at coordinate 10,149 of NZ_QMEV01000006.1, read as the reverse complement.
GGCCCATCCAACTGTGGCGGACCGTGCACCGGGTCGGCGCACCCGCGGGCAACATGTCGATGATCTCGACCCCCACCGGGCTATTGGCCAGGATGAGGTTCGGATATACCCAATAGATCACCCCCATGTTCGCCACCGGGTCCAGCGGCGCCGTGGGATCGGCGTTGGTGATCCAGGTGAACGGAAAGCCGATCCGGTGATGCTTGCCGAACTCGTCGTAGACCATCGTGTTGGCCAGCGTGTTCTGCCCGATGAGGCTCTGGCCGTGCACGTAGGGAAAGTGGTATCCCTCGGCGAACGCTTCCAGTGCCCCCTTCCAGGACACCTCGGAGGTGAATTCGCGCTGCGTGTGATAGCCGTAGGCCTGGTAGTTCCACAGCGCCAGTTCGGCTCCGAAGTCGCCCAGGTGTGCGTCGAGATCGATGGTCGCGTCGGCGGTCAGCACCGCCCAGATGAAGCCGTGCCGCTCCTCGCAGGGCAGTTCCACCAGCCCGTAATCCTTGGTGTCCATCGAATCGAAGCCGGCTTTGCCCGGGACCGTGAACAATTCGCCGGTGTTGCGGTAGGTCCAGGCGTGATACGGGCAGACGAACCGCGAGGCGTTGCCCGAGCCGCAGGCCGGCATCGCGCCGCGGTGCCGGCAGTAGTTGAGCAAGACGTGGCTGGCGCCGGTGCGGTCGCGGGTGATCAGCAGTGAATCGCCCAGCACCGAACGCACCACGTAGTCGTTCTTGTTCGGCAGCTGCGCCGACGGGACGATGGCCAGCGGCACCCGGCGCAGGATCTGCGCTTCCTCGATCTCGGTGATCTTGGGATCGCGGTAATAGTGCAGCGGCACCCGCAGTTCCCGTTCGGCCAGATCGGTGGTCTTGTCCAGGGCATGCCGCAGGCCTCGCCGCGTCAGCGTCTCGTCGGTGCCGCGCACCGGTCGGTCGAACGTCGTCACCCTGGCCTCCTCCGGTCCAACCCTCCGGACCATACAATCACCATCGTTTGTATTGTCAAGATCGGGCACCGACGTGTGCGACGATCACGCCATGCGCCGGCATGGCTGGTCGGGTGACATCCCGGCGGACGATGACGAGGCCGTCGCGCGCATACTCGCCGCGACGCGCGCTGCCATCGACGCGCGCGGGACGGTGAGCGTCTCCGAGGTCGCATCGACGCTCGGGGTAACGCGGCAGACGATCTACCGGTACTTCCCCAACCATGAGGCGCTGCTGGGTGCCACGGCGTTGTCCTCCGTCGACGGATTTCTGGATCGCCTTGCGGCGCAACTGGGTTCGATCACCGATCCCACCGAAGCGGTGGTCGAGGGCATCGCCTACACGTTCGAGCAACTCGCGCATGACACGTACCTGAGTCTGGTATTCCAGCCCGGCAAGGCCAGCGCGTTCACCGCGGGGGTGACCTCGGACGTGGCCATCGGGTTCGGCCGGTCGATCCTGCAGCGGTTCGGCGTCGATTGGGCCGCGGCCGGTTTCGCCGGGCGCGGGCTCGACGAACTGGTCGAGATCATGCTGCGCATGCTGCAGTCCCTGATCGTCGATCCCGGCCGTCCGCCGCGCGCCGGCCGCGAGCTGCGACGGTTCCTGGAGGACTGGATCGCGCCGTCGGTCCGCGCACATAGAGTCGCCCACGGCGTCTAGCAACTGGTCTGACCACTTGACGTCTGGCCAATTAACCGGCAGGGTGGGGACATGGCCCTGCGCCCGGTGACCCGGCAATCGGTACCCGAACACGTCTTCGAGCAGATCATGTCCGACGTGCTCAGTGGTGAACTCGCGCCCGGCGAGACGCTGCCCAGCGAGCGCAAACTCGCCGAGGTGCTGGGGGTCTCGCGACCGGTGGTTCGTGAGGCGCTCAAGCGCCTGACCGCCGCCGGTCTAGTCGAGGTTCGGCAGGGCGACGCCACCACCGTGCGGGACTACCGCCGTCACGCGGGGCTGGACCTGCTGCCCCGGTTGTTGATCCGTGGCGGGGATCAAGCCGACGAGCTGGACGTGGCCGTCGTGCGCAGCATCTTGGAGACCCGGCTGCACAACGGCCCCAAAGTCGCCGAACTGGCCGCCGAACGCAGCGGTGCGCGGGCGGCCGACGTGCTCGATGCCGCCGTGGACGCGCTGGCCGCCGAACAGGATCCGACGGAACGGCAACGCGCCGCGCTGACCTTCTGGGACCTCGTCGTCGACGCGGCCGACTCCATCGTCTTCCGGTTGATGTTCAACACGCTGCGTGCCACCTACGAACCCGCACTGCCGGCGCTCAACACGGTGATGGCCGCCGAGGTCAATCGCCCCGAGCTGTACCGGCGGGTGGCGCGCGCGATCGCCGCCGGTGATCCGGCGGGCGCCCACCGCGCCGCGGCCGACCTGCTCGAGCCGGCCACCCGCGGCCTGCTCACCGCCCTATCTGGCTTGGATGAACAGCGATGACATCACCCGCACGCAGCAACCTCACCCTGTCCGCGGCCGGCCGGGAGTTTTGGCGCCACCCCTCCCCCTGGGGTCTGGCGCTGACGTTGGCCGCCGCGCTGGCCGCCCGGATCGTCGTCGGCGACTGGCGGCTCACCGATGCCGCGCTGCCCGTACTCATGGTCGCGGCGTTTCCGGTTTTCGAGTGGGTCATCCACGTCGCGATCCTGCACTGGCGGCCGCGCCGCGTCGGTCGCTTCGTCGTGGATCCGTTGCTGGCGCGCAAACACCGGGAACACCACGGCGAGCCGCGCAGAGTCGAGCTCATCTTCATGCCGTGGCAGACGTTGCTGTGGCTGATCCCGACGGCCGTCGCGGTCGCGTTGGTCGCGTTCCCCCGGCTCGGACTCGGGCTCACGTACCTGGTCTTCTTGACCGCACTCGGGCTGGTCTACGAGTGGACGCATTACCTCATCCACACTGATTACAAGGCGAAAAGCGGTGTGTACCGGTCGATCTGGCGTAACCATCGACGGCACCACTTCAAAAACGAGCACTATTGGTTCACCGTCACCAGCAGCGGAACCGCGGACCGGCTGCTCGGCACGTACCCGGATCAGGCGACGGTACCGACCTCCCCGACCGCCAAGAATCTCCACGGCGCCGGTGGGCCCTCGACCGCCGCGCTCGCCTCGGTTCGTCCCTAGACGACGACTCTGTCCTGTTGCTAGAGGACAACATTGGGTCGAGCCACTCCTCCGCGCGCATCGCCTGGTTGCGGATCGCGTCCCCCCCGGGCGTCTGCCTGCTCCTGATGCAGTGTCCCCGGTGTGTCAGTCCCCGGTAGTACGGTCGCGACTAACTCGGAGGGTTCAGCGGGATGACCAAGACAGAACGTTGGTACGCAATTGTCGAGGAACTACGCGCATCGTCGCCGCGCCCGCGTAGCGCGCGATGGTTGGCGGAGCGGTTCGAAGTCAGCACCCGCACCATCGAGCGCGACCTGGACGGACTGCTGCAGGCGGGTGTCCCGCTCTACACCCAGGCCGGTCGCTCCGGCGGTTGGATACTCGACAGCCACGCCACGTTCGCTGCGCCCTCGCTCGATGCAGCGGAGGTGACTGCACTCGCTGTAGCTGTGGCCGGTCTCGCCGACACTCCATTCGCCGAAGCGGGCAAGGGTGCGTTGAGCAAGATCGTGGGTTCGTTGGGCGAGGCGGGACGTCGCGACATTGGCGCGTGTTCGACTCCGGTCGGCCTGATGAACTGCCACAGCGAAGTAAATTCGGTACCGCGCGCGGTGCAATGGGCGTTGCGCCATCGGCGGGTGCTGCGCGTCGAATACGGAGACACGAACGGTGCCGTGTCTGTCCGCGAGGTCGAGCCCGTCGGGTTTCTCGGAGGGCAAAGTTGGTATCTGGTCGCATGGTGCCGGCTTCGCGAAGAAATGCGGACCTTTCGCATGGACCGCATCCGCTCGGCCGAGGTGTCGGCCGAACCCATGCCTCAGCGTGACGTCGATCTGGCCCTTGCGGCACGCGGATACGAAGTCGAATTTCTGAATCCGCTCGGAAACTCCGACAGTACGGTGTCGCAACACTGCTAGATGCTCGTTCCATGAGCACAGACGAAGAGGACCAGCACGCCCAACTCGTTCTAGAGGCGTTCGACGCACTGTTCAACCGACACGACTTTCAGACGGCTGAGCATTACTGGTCGCCCAACTACATCCAACACAGCGCGGTCATCCCCCCAGGCCGCGACGGTCTGTTCGCTCACGTCGCTGCCCTGCCCCTGACCGTCAAGTATGAACACCACGTCATTGCCGCCGACCGGGATTTCGTCTTGGTCCACGGTCGGTTCTCCGGCCCGGGGCTGGCTAAGGCGATCGTCATGGCCAACATCATCCGCATCGAAGACAACCGGTTGACCGAGCACTGGGAGGTGCTCCAGGACGAAGTCACCCGAGAAGAGTCCAAGAGCGGAATGCCGATGTTCGGCAACGAATTTCCAGCTTAAGGAAAGTACTCATGGCATCGAACATCGATGAAGACTGGTCACACGGCTCGGAGGAAAGGTTGATAGCGACTACCCTCGGGTCGATCAACGTCAGAATCGGCGGGCGCCAGGACGGTCCGGCGATAGTGTTCTGGCCGAGCCTGCTGATGACCGGGTCGATGTGGCGTTATCAGTATCAGCACTACGCCCCCACCCATCGCCTGGTTCTCATAGACCCGCCCGGTATCGGGAGATCGACCCCGCTCACCGACACCATCACGCTCAAGCAGAGCGCGGACTGCCTCGTCGAACTCCTCGATGAGTTGTTCATCGACAAATGCCTTTTCGTCGGTAACAGCTGGGGTGCAATCGTTGCCGGAGTATTCGCCGCGCAACATCCAGAACGGCTATTCGGGTCGGTGGCGGCCAACGGAACCGCTTCTGCCGCAAGCACAATCGACAAGATCAAACTGACCCCTCTTATCGCGCTCCTTGGGCTTCATGCCACCACGCCCAGATGGTTCGTAGCGGTCACCCAGTCAAGCTTCGCGGGCAAGACTGCCCGGAAGAGCAAGCGACACTTCCTCGACCTGCTCCGATGCGTGTTGGACGAGAACCCCAAATCCATGGCCCTGCAAATGAGGAGCATCCTGCTCGGACGCGACGACACGCACGCACAACTACGTGCCATCGACAACGTGCCGGTTCTCGTCATCGCCGGAGAGGAAGACCGTCAGTTCTCTGTGGCCACGGGGCGAGCTGTTGCGTCCGCTATACGCGGCAGCAGGTTTGTCGTGCTTCCTGGAACGGCCCATCTGTCAGCACTCGAAAGTCCCGGCCTGTTCAACGGCGCTGTGGACGACTTTCTCAAAGGAATCTGCACAGACGGCTAGGGTCGAACGACCGCTCGACAATCAGCGCCCGAAAGAACCTGTTGTGGTGGAGCTAAGGGGAATCGAACCCCTGACCTACTCGATGCGAACGAGTCGCGCTACCAACTGCGCCATAGCCCCTGACCGCTAGCAGGCTACCAGCCGCGGCACCAACTGCCGAACCGCCCGCGCTATTCGCCGACGGCGCGCGGCAGGTCCCTGGGCCAACCGAAGGTCCGCATCGCCATCGCGTAGTCCAGGTGCTCGAAGACGGGGTCCTCGTCGTCGATCTCCAGGACCACCGCGCCCGGGCGCCGCAGCCGCGAGGGGACCACGTCGTAGTCGCGGTCGTAGGCGTTCTCCACGCCCAGCCGCGCCCGCGCCATCCGCTTCATCCGGCGGTGGCGCACCCGCTCCTCGATGCGCGTCTGGCGCCGCAGGTAACCGAGGTACATCAGGGTGATCGCGGTGGCGGTGCCGCACACCCACCAGGCGCTCGGCGAGATCTTGAAGGCCGCGGTGGCCGAGCCGACCAGCACAACCGCCATCACCATCAGGACCTTCTTGCGGAAGGCGTACTTGCGGGCGCTGACCGCGGCGGCGGTCTTGTTGTCGAACCGGCGCCGCCGCGAGGCTTGGCGCGGCAGCAGCGCCGGCGCGTCCGCGTCGGGTTCGTCGGACTCGTCGGCTGGGGGCTCCAGACCGGAAGAGTCGTCGACGTATTCGTAGCTGTCCTCGTCGGCGTCGTCACGTTGGGCCACGGCCTCGGTGTCGGCCTCGTCGTCCTTGACGGGCTCGATGTCCGCCGTCTCGTCCTCGGCGGCGGACTCTGCCGCCCCCGCCGCGAGGACGTGGGAATCCTCGACGACGTCGACGTCGAGGTAGTCGGGTTCGGTGGCCTCGGCGACGGCCATTTTCATCACGACCGGGCGGCGGCGGCTCAGCTCATCGGTATCGGCGTCGTCGGATTCGTGGTCGTCATCGTCGGCGAGGTCGCGCTCGTCGTCGAGGTCGGTGTCGGCCGAGTCTTCCGGTGGCGTCCAGTTGGGATCGCTGCGGTGTCCGGCGGCCGGTCCGCTGCGCTTGATCAGCCGGGAGTTGGCCCCGCCGTTGAGCACGCGGGTCGCCAAAGCCACGTCGCTGGTGCGCCGCACCGCGTCGCGTTTGCTCACCAGCATCGGCACCAAGACGAACAGCCATAGCACCACGAGCGATATCCACAACAATGACTGCGGGATGCTTGGCATGATGACCTGCTCTCTTCGGTGTCCATCCCCCGCGAAGCCACTGGTGGCCAACGCGGCCCGGTCGTAACGACCAGGACAATTACACACCTGTAATTTGCCTCTCACAAGCACCACGAGTCACTCGTGTCGCGCTAGTCCCAGAATGGCAACGACTTGGACTCGCGGCGAGTCCAGGCGGGGCGACGAAAGCCGGGCGATCTAGCGAGAGCGCCGGTCACACCCAGCTGGCGTTACCGGCGCGGACCAGCGTCGATACCACCGATCCGCTGACCTCTTCGACGGTGATAGCCATCAGCAGGTGGTCTCGCCACGCCTTGTCGACCTCCAGGTAGCGCTGCAGCAGGCCCTCCTGGCGGAACCCCACCTTTGCCAGCACGGCCCGGCTCGCCGCGTTCTCCGGACGCACGGTGGCCTCCACCCGATGCAACATGACCGGGCCAAAGCAGTGGTCCAGCCCCAGCGCCAGCGCCGCGGTGGCCACGCCGCCGCCGGTGGCCGACCGCGGCACCCAATAGCCGATCCACGCCGACCGCAACGCCCCGTGGGTGACATTGCCGATGGTCAGCTGGCCGCAGAACCGACCGTCGAGTTCGATGACGTAGGGCAGCATGCGCCCCTGCCGCGCCTCGGCGCGCAGACCCGAACACAGCGCCGGCCAGGCGGCCACCGCGTGCCGGGCGGTCCAGTCACCCTCGGAGCTGGGCTCCCACGGTTCCAGGTGCGCACGATCGGTCAGCCGGATGCGGCTCCACTGCGCGCCATCGCGCAGCCGCACCGCCCGCAACCGGACCACGCCGGCCGGAACCCGAAGGGGCCCAACGCTCATGGGCCATCCTGGATGGCGGGAATTGGAGCGCAACAGGTTCACCGTGCGTGCAGCCGTTTCGCTCAGCCGCGCTGAGCCAGGAAGGCGACGTCGACGATCTCGCCCGTGCGAATCTGCTCGGCGCCGCTGGGCACCACCACCAGACAGTTCGCTTCGGCGAGGGTGGCCAGCAGGTGCGATGACGCACCCGGCGCGCCGCCGAGCGCCTGCACCAGATACTCCCCGCTCTCCTGGTCGCGCATCAGCTGGCCGCGCAAGAACCCCTTGCGTCCGGCCACCGACGTGATGGGCGACAGCGTGCGCGCCTGCACGATGCGACGCATCGGCTGACGCTTGCCGAGCGACAACCGGATCAGCGGACGGACCATCACCTCGAACACCACCAGCGCGCTCACCGGGTTGGCCGGCAACAGGAACGTCGGGACACCCTCGCGGCCCAGCTGCCCGAAACCCTGGATGGATCCCGGATGCATGCCGACCCGCACCACCTCTATCTCGCCCAGCTCGGACAGCACCTGTCGCACCGCCTCGGCCGCGGCACCGCCGACCGCGCCCGCGATCACGATCACCTCGGCGCGGTTGATCTGGCCCTCGACGATCTCGCGCAGCTCGCGCGGGCCCCCGCCGACGATCCCGACGCGGTTGACCTCCGCACCGGCATCGCGGGCGGCGGCCGCCAGCGCGTAGGAGTTGACGTCGTAGACCTGCCCGTTGCCCGGGGTGCGCGAGATGTCGACGAGCTCGCCACCTAGCGCCATGATCGTCACCCGCGGGCGCGGGTGGACCAGGACCCGTTCGCGGCCGACCGCGGCCAGCAGCCCGACCTGCGCCGCACCGATGACCGTCCCGGAGCGCACGGCCACGTCGCCCGGCTGGACGTCGTCGCCGGCGCGGCGCACGTAGGCGCCCGACGGGGCGCCCCGCAGGATCCGCACCCGCTGCGTGCCGCCGTCGGTCCACCGCAACGGCAGGACCGCGTCGGCGAGCGTGGGCAGCGGGGCTCCGGTTTGCACGCGCACGGCCTGGCGCGGCTGCAACCGGCTGGGGGTGCGCGAGCCGGCCTCGACGATGCCCATCACCGGCAGCACCAGGCCCTCGCGTCGGTCATTCTCGCCGGAGTCGTCGAAGGGCTCGGGAAGGCTTTCGCTGCCCACCTCGCCGACGCCGAGGACGTCGACGCTGCGCACCGCGTAGCCGTCGATCGCGGCCTGATCGAAGCCGGGCATCGGGCGTTCGGTCACCACTTCCTCGGCGCACATCAATCCCTGCGCCTCGGCGATCGCCACACGTATCGGTCGCGGGGCCACCGCGGCCGCCGTGATCCGGGCCTGCTGCTCTTCCACCGAACGCACAGCGCGCCTCTCTGCCGTCGAGCCGCGTATCGGGCGACCCGCTCACTGCGCGGGCGGGGCATCCCCGCCCGGGACCGCTACGCGTTCACCGGCCCGCCGTCGTCCGTCGGCCGGGTTGCCGGCCGGCTACTGCTCGGCCAGGCCCAATCGCGCCACCAACCACTGCCGCAATTCCGGGCCGTAGTCGTCACGATCCAATGCAAAGTCAACCGCAGCCTTGAGGTAGCCGCCGGGATTTCCCAAGTCGTGTCGAGATCCGCGATGCACGACCACGTGCACCGGGTGGCCCTCCGCGATCAGCAGCGCGATGCCGTCGGTGAGTTGTACCTCGCCGCCTGCCCCGCGCTCGATGCGGCGCAACGCATCGAAGATCGCCCGGTCCAGCACGTAGCGACCGGCCGCGGCGAACAGCGACGGGGCGTCCTCGGTCTTCGGCTTCTCGACCATGCCGTTGACCCTGAGCACGTCGGGATTGTCGTCGTCGGGAATCGGTTCGACGTCGAAAACCCCGTAGGCACTGACCTCTTCGGGCGTCACCTCGATGGCGCACAACACCGTGCCGCCGTAGTGCGCCCGCACCTTCGACATCGTCCCGAGCACACCGGTCGGCAGCACCAGGTCGTCGGGCAGCAGCACCGCCACGGCGTCCTCGTCATCGGCCAGCCGCGACTCTACGCAGCCGATCGCGTGCCCCAGGCCCAGCGGCTCGCTCTGTACCACGGACTCGACCTTGATCAGCTGCGGCGCACGGCGGACCTTGTCGAGCATCGCGGTCTTGCCGCGCTCCTCCAGCGTGCTTTCCAGCACCAGGTCTTCGACGAAGTGCGCGACGACGCCGTCCTTGCCCTCCGAGGTGATGATCACCAAGCGCTCGGCACCGGCCTCGGCCGCCTCGGCGGCGACCAGCTCGATGCCCGGCGTATCGACAACCGGCAACAGCTCCTTGGGGACCGTTTTGGTCGCCGGCAAGAAGCGCGTCCCTAGACCGGCGGCGGGCACGACCGCAGTGCGTGGCACCACCACGTTTGGGCTTGACATTGTTCACACGATAACCCGCATCCACTCAGGCGAGTCGATGTGGCGCGGGGAAAGACCTGGCTGTCATGGTTGACGGATGGCGACCACGGGCAAAGCCGCGCTGCGCGACCAGCTGCTTGCCGCCCGGCGCCGCGTTGCAGACGACGTTCGCGCCATCGAGGCCCGGCAGCTGTGCGAGCGGCTGGAAACCCTGGAAAGCATCGTGACCAGCGGCAGTACCGTGTGCGCCTACGTGCCGGTGGGCACCGAGCCGGGCTCGGCCGCGATGCTGGACACGTTGCTACGACGCACCGGGCGGGTGCTGTTGCCGGTCGCGCGCACCGCCGCCGACGACACCCCCCTGCCGTTGTCCTGGGGCGAATACCGGCCCGGCACGCTGACCACCGGGCGGTGGGGGTTGCT
>NZ_QMEV01000069.1 GCF_003284935.1 Mycobacterium colombiense | reverse complement strand
AGGCCGGCGGGGCCCACGAGGGCGTGGGCGAAACCGGTTCGGGGCTAAAGGGATCGAAGAAGGGATCCTGGGAGTGGTCTGACACCGTCAGCGCCTCCCCGGCAAGCCGGCGGTCCGCCTGCGCCGCCACCACAGCGCACCCCCGACACCGATCCAGGCGGCCAACGGCAGCACGATCGCGGCGTACATGAGCGGGCTCAGCGACGTCCCGAAAGCCGACTTCGGCATCGGGATGAGCACTCCCGGATCGCCTTTCCATACCTGGCTCATGGGTCGCGCACTGGTCAGGCCGCCCAGCCACACCTGCTGCGCTGAACTCTGCTGCGCCGAACTCTGCAGCCGCGGCCCGAACAGCGAGCCGCTTGCGGTTGCAGGCAGCGTCGGATGGTCTTTGGCGAAATCCTTCGGCGACATGTTGACCATCGGGATGTTGGTGAAGTCGACGCCGCCGATGGTCAGCTTCCAGGTGGTGCGGTCCCCGGTCTGCCAGGTGTAGGTCGCGTCGCCCTCGTAGAAGGACTTGCGATAACGGTTGAAGAGTTCCTGCGGGTTGAACGGTTCCTTGGTGGTCCAGGCGTCGATGTTGCCCGAATCGACGATCTTCGAGTAGGCGGTGGGCTTGGTGGCGCTGCGCTGCCGGTACCACTCGGCGGCGATCCGGCTGGCATAGACGCGGCGCAGGTCGGCGTACTCGGGCGCGTGGTTCACCTCGTCGACGATCTTCGGCAAAATCATCTTCCGGTACAGATCGTCGTTTTGGCGGGTGATCGCCGCATCCTGGGCCGGACAGCCGATGCCCGGCTTCAAGTCCATCCCCTCGATCTCGAGTTTCACATCCAGCGGGGCGTCCAAGATGTACATGGAGTCGCCCTGCGTGGACACGCTGGCCGGCAACGGGATGATCCACTTCCGTTGCGGGGAAAAGCATTTGGAGCCTTTCAACGCGTCCAAGAATTGGCGGCCGTCCGGCGTTGCGGGGTCGACCAGCTTCGCGGTGGCCTGCTTCATGGTGTAGTCGGCTTCCAGCAGGATTCGCCCGGCGTCGGTGCGACCGAACTGCGCGTCGATGATGCGGTCCGGTTCGTTCGGGTTGAGGTTCACCGTGAACGCCGAGGTTGGTAGCGCCAGCCAGACGAAGAACGAGTCGGAAGCCATGTAGGCGTTGGTATTACCGCCGAACGACGGCGCACCGCCGGTTTGCGTATTGGCGGCAAAGGAATACTGCACACCGTTGCCGTTGAGGTCGGTGTCGGAGATGTAGCGCAGCTGCAGCGTGGAGAAATCGACGCCGCCCAGCACGCCGCCGATCCCGCTGGAAACGGCGCTGACGCCGCCCCCGATCCCACTGGCCACGCCACCGATTCCCCCGGTCACCGCGCCGGCAAGGCCGCCGACCAGGCCACCCGTGACGTTGGCGAAAATGTTCGTCGCACCGCCGGCGGCGGCAGCCAACAGGGCAGCCAGCCCTTTGGCGCCCGCCAGGCCCGCGATCAGTCCCGCATCAACGACTGGGCCGACGGCTCCGGGATCGATCGGTGCGGTGCCAGGAGCCGATCTGGGCGCGTGGGGTGCCGGAGCCGGAACCGAACCGGGGGCTTGCTGCGCCGGAGCGGGCGCCGGAACCGAACCGGGAGCCTGCTGCGCTGGGGCTGGCGCGGGCGCCGAACCGGGGGCCTGCTGCGCTGGGGCTGGCGCGGGCGCCGAACCGGGGGCCTGCTGACCGGGAGCGGTGGCCGGCGCCGAGACGGGCACCGACTCGGGATCCTGCGCCGCCTGCTCGGCGTCGATAGCTTCGTTGACCTGCCCTTCGACAACGGCGTTTTCGATGGCCTGCCCCGGGTTGTCCGGCGAGTCGCCGGTTGTTTGATCGGCGCCCCCGTTGACCGGGTTCTGCCCGCCGCTGGCGAGGATGGCTTTCCCGGGCGGCTCGGGTTCGCCCACCGTCGGGTAATACCGGACGAATAGCCGGTCGGATGCGCCCAAGCCCCGGGCAGCATCGAGCATGGCCTGAAGCGTCGCCGCCGGCGGCTTGTCCGGGAAGATGTACACGACTCGGCGACCGGTCTGCTGCGCGATGCGGAGGAAGTCTTCGAGCTGTGCCTTGTCGACCGCCCCGGTCTTCAGCTCCACGATCTCTTCAGCGTTGTGGAAATCGGGGCGGCGGTTGATCGAAGTGCCCGTGATCTTCCGGTTGTGGCGGTAACCGTTTTCCGTGAACTTCAGCTCTTGATCGAGTCTGGTTTCGAAGCGCGTGCCGGTGTTGCGATTGTTGAAGGCACGGACGTAAGCGTCGCGATAGTCGTTCCAGCCCAACGGATTCGCCACGACAGGTGCCCGCTGGTCCCGGTAGACCATCCAGCTCTTGTAGAGATGTTCTTTCGTGCCGGAGGTGTACTTGCCTCTTTGACTAATGTCCGCCAAGTCTTCAATGGTCGGTTGTTTTAGGGCCGACAAAGCATTGGCTGACGGAAAGGTATACGTGAGCGGGGTCGCGCCTGGCGGCGGATCCTGGTCCGCGGCGTACCCAGGCAGTTTCGGGGTGGGGTTCGCTACGGCCTGCGCGGTGGGCGTGAGCAGCGCGACCAGCGCCAGAGCCAGGACGGTTGCGACCACACGACGCCATACCAGCCAGAGTCGCCCCATTTGCCAACCTCCCCGTCATCCTCCGCACGCTCAAAGCGAGCAGGAGATGTCGCGATCCTAAGACGGGATTGGTGGCCTTGAAAATTCAGCTGACCCACTCGTCATAGAAAGTGCGAGTATCGCTGGGATCGGCGCATTCGATCATCGAGTACAGCAGAGCGTAGGGGCTGGTGAATCCAGCGTCGTCATTCAGCTGAATTTTGAAGTTGGCGCTGAGCGGGGCGCCCTCGTCGCGGAAGTCGCGGTAGACCCAGCGGGAGGGATACCCGCGGCGCAGCATTTCGCCGAGGTAGTAGCAGGCGCCGTCGACGAACTCGGCATTGGCGGAATCGTGGAAGGCCTGAATCGTCGGAGTCAGACGCAGGACCAAAGTGGCAAGGCGGTTAATACTGTCGGGGCTGTAATCCCAGTTCCCACCGTTGCCGGTCGCCCACTCCGGAAAGTGCCGCTCTTGGCGAGCCAGCCACTCGTCGAGCACCGTCGAGGGCGGTGGGGCGTTGAACAGCCCGTCCGCAAGCGTGCGCTCTTTGATCGGGGACCAGTCAGGATGCTGCGCGGCGTAGGCCTGTACGACCTCCTTGCAGCGGCCATAGGTGGCGACCAAAAACCCAATCTCATCGCTGGCCAACGCTTGCAGCAGCAGGTGCGTAAGCGACAACCCCTCGAGGCCAGAAGCGGGGTCAGGACGGATGATCGGAAAGCCCGTCGCATCGGGCTCGCCCGCGCTGTCGATACGCCAACGACACTCCGGCAGCCGCCGTCGCAGCAGCGGATCATCGATCGTGGTACCAGCGGGCGCCTCGGCGACCCAATCCCACCGCCCACCGCCAACACGCATCAACGCCATACCCAGATACGCCACCACTCCCGCGGTAAACGACTGATGCTCGTCGTCGAGAGCCTCGGCCGGATCGCCCAACCGATTCCGCGCGGCCGCCTCCAGCGCCGACAGCGACGCCTCGGAATAATCCAGCGTCACCGCCCCGCCCAGATCGACATCGCCCATCATGTCGATCAACAAATTAATCCGGTCCAACCACCAATCGAGTGGCCCACCCTCCACGGCGCCTCCCGTCCACTGGCGCGTTCTCTTTCAAGCGCGATGGGCCAAGTTACGAAAGCTTAAAGCTCCTAACGGTTTTAGCCAACACGTGAGTTGGATCGCGCGAGCACGCCTCAAATCAACTGACCCAGTCGTCGTAGTAGGCGCGGGTGTGGTTGGGATCGTTGCGCCTGACCATGCGGGAGAGCAGATGGTAAGGGCCAGTAAAACCACCATCGTCGTTCAGCTGAATCTTGAAGTTTGCGGTGATCGAGTCGCCCTCGTCTCGCAAGTCCCGGTACACCCAGCGAGACGGATAGCCGCGGCACAGCATCTCCCCCAGGTAGTAGGAAGCGGCGTCAACGAACTCAGCGTTTACCGGATCGTGGAAAGCCTCGACGGTCGGCGCGACCCGCAGGACCAAAGCGGCAAGGCGGTTGAGACTGTCAGGACTGTAATCCAAATTTTCGCCTGTGCTGGCAGCCCAATCGGGAAACCGCCGCTCCTGGCGAGCCAGCCAATCGTCCAGAGTGCTCGAGGGCGGCGGGGACGAGAACAGACCGTCCGCCAGCGTGCGCTCTTTGACCGGGGACCAATCAGGATGTTGCGCGGCGTAGGCCTGCACGACCTCCTTCCAGCGGCCATAGGTGGCGACCAAAAACCCAATCTGATCGGTCGCCAACGCTTGCAGCAGCAGGTGCGTGGGCGACAACGCTGCCAGGCCCGAAGCGGAATCGGGGCGAACGATCGGAAACCCCGCCGCATCGGGCTCGCCCGCACTGTCGATACGCCAGCGATGCCCGGAGAGCCGTTGCCGCAGCTGGGGATCATCGATCGTGAGGCCGGCGGGTGCCTCGGCGGCCCAGTCCCACCGCCCACCACCGACCCGCATCAACGCCTCACCCACATATGCCACCGCTCCCGCGGTGAAGGCCTGCTGCTCGTCGTCGAGCGCTTCGGCCGGATCGCCCAACCGGTCCCGTGCCGCGGCCTCCAGCGCCGACAACGACGCCTCCGAATAGTCCAGCGCGACTGCCCCGCCCAGATCGACATCGCCCATCATGTCGATCAGCAAGTTGATCCGGTCCAACCACCAATCAAGCGGTCCACCCTCCACCGCGTTCTCCTATCCAGTTCCGGCGCCATTTACCCTCGCAGCCCGTTAAGCGATGCTGCGCTTCGATTATCCCTTTTGCACCGCGAGATTGAACTGCCACGGTCGCCACACAGTTGTCTCCAGCGCAACCGTCGCCGCCGCCACGTCGAACTGGGCCAGTCAGACTGCGGAAAAGTATGTCGCCCAACAGTTTTGACTCACATTCGTTTTATCGCGCGGAGTGAATTCAGCCGACCCATTCGTCGTAGTAGGCGCGAGGACGGCCCACATCGCCACGCTCGAGCATGAAGGAAAGCAGATGGAATGGCCCGGTGAAGCCGGCGTCGTCGTTCAACTGAAGTTGAAAGTTTGCGGTAATCGGGTCGCCCTCGTCGCGAAACTCGCGATACACCCACCGCGACGGGCAGCCGCGCCGCAGTATCTCGCCCAAGTAGTAGCTGGCACCGTCAACGAACTCGGCATTGCGAGGATCCCGAATCGCAGCCACAGTCGGCGTTCTCCGCGATACGAGCTCGGTCAAGCGGTTAATGCTGTCGGGGCTGTAATCCCAGTCGCCGCCGTTTTCGGCCGCCCAGTCCGGGAAACTCTGCTCCCGCCGCGCCAGCCACTCGTCGAGCACCGTCGAGGGCGGCGGGGCGTTGAACAGCCCGTCCGCCAGCGTGCGCTCTTTGACCGGCGACCAATCGGGATTCGTTGCCGCATGGGACTTCACGGCCCGTTCCCAGCGCTGGTGGACGACCGATAACACCGCGCTTTCGTCGCTCGCCAACGCCTGCAACAACAGATGCGTCGGCGACAACGCCTCCAGCCCCGATCCGGCGTCGGGACGAACGATCGGAAACCCCGCCGCATCGGGCTCGCCCGCACTGTCGATGCGCCAACGATGCTCAGCCAACCGCTGCGCCAGTACGGCGTCAGCCACCGCGACACCAGCGGGCGCCTCGGCCACCCAGTCCCACCGCCCACCACCGACCCGCATCAACGCCTCACCCACATACGCCACCACTCCCGCGGTAAAGGACTGATGCTCGCCATCGAGCGCCTCGGCCGGATCGCCCAGCCGATCCCGCGCCGCGGCCTCCACCGCCGACAACGACGCCTCCGAATAATCCAGCTCGACCGCCCCGCCGAGATCGACATCGCCCATCATGTCGATCAGCACGTTGACCCGGTCCAACCACCAATCGAGTGGCGCCCGCTCCACGGCGTCCTCCCATCCATCTTGAGTTCAGGACATGTCGCGCTGGCATCAATCGGCACGGTGCCCGATAGTCATAGCAACAGCTGAGCGCCAATGTCATCAGAGGTGGGGATACATGAGCACGCGCCGCCACATCATCGTCAGCGGCGACGACGCGCTCGCCACAACGATTGCCGAGGAACTGAACCGCGCCGGCGCCACGATCGTCAAGCTGCACAGCGAGGAGCTCGCCGCCGCCGATCTTGCCCGCGCGGACGCCATCGTGTGCGCCGGGGATGGCGACGCGAAGAATCTCGAAATCGCCTTGCTGGCAAGGAAAACGAACCCCCATGTGCGCGTCGTCGCCCGCCTGGGCAACGACGTGCTGCGGGCAGCGGTGGCCGCCGACAACGGTCCCGGCGCCATACTGGACGTCGCCGACCTCGCGGCGCCTTCGGTGGTTGAGGCCTGCCTGTCGAGCCATACGCATCCGGTCGAGGCGGCCGGCATCAAATTCCTGGTGTCGGGGGCCGAGGCGCCCCGCGACGCGACCCTTCGCGAGATCTATGGCGACCTGGCACCGGTAGCCGTGATTCACGGCGAGAACTCCGCCACGCCCGACGAGGTGGTCCCGTGCCCGGGACGCGATCATCAAGTGCGCGCCGGCGACTGGACCGCGATGATCGGCAGCGCCGATGAGCTGGCCGCGCGCGGCATCAAGACGCCCCGGCCGAGCGCGACACGGTCGCGCCAATCGTGGATGCGGCGCGTCTCGGACGCCGCGCGGGCGATGCGCGACGACGTCAACCCCATGCTCTTTCCCGCGATGCTGCTCGCGCTCAGCCTGCTGCTCGCATCGACGGTCGTGGTGCACTTCTCCTACACGAAGCCACGACTGTCCTGGCTGGACGCCATGTACTTCACCGCGGAAACCATCACCACCGTGGGCTACGGCGAATTCACCTTCCTGCACCAGTCGGCGTGGCTGCGAGTTTTCGCCGTCGCCCTGATGTTCACCGGGGTGACCACTACTGCGCTGCTCGTCGCCTTCCTCGCGGACTTGCTGCTGTCGCGCCGCTTCGTCCAATCGGCCGGGGTCCGGCGGGCGCGCCACCTGCGCAACCACATCATCGTCGTCGGGCTGGGCTCGTTCGGCAGCCGCGTCGTCGGCGATCTGACCGCCGCCGGATACGACGTCGCGGTGATCGAGCGCGACGAGAACAACCGATTCCTCTCGACCGCAGACGAACTCGACGTGCCGGTGATCTTCGGGGACGCGACGCTGCGCCAGACGCTGGAGGCGGCCCGCGTGGACCGCGCCCGCGCCGTCGCGGTGCTGACCCAGGACGACATGGTGAACATCGAGACGGGGATCGTGCTGCGGGAGATGCTCGGCCCGCGGGTGATGCCCGAGGTCAACCGGCCCGACGTGCCGATCGTGCTGCGGATCTATGACCGCACCCTGGGCGACGCGGTGGCCAAGCGGTTCGGTTTCGAGAATGTCCGCTCGACCGTCGACCTGGCCGCGCCCTGGTTCATCGGCGCCGCGATGGGCCTGCAGGTGCTCGGGACGTTCTCGGTGGGGCCGCGTTCGTTCATGGTCGGCGCCATGCACGTGGCGCCCGGCAGCGAGCTCGACGGGCTGCGGATGTTCGAGATGTCCACCCAGACCCGGGTCATCGCGATCACCCGCCGGGATACGCCCGTCGAGCTGCATCCTCGCCGGGACGCCTGGCTGCGCGGCGGCGACACCGTCTACCTGGTGGGGCCGTACCGCGAGCTGCTGGAGACGCTGCGCAAAGGGCAGCCGCCCCAGGAGCCCGCCGTCACCGACGAGCGCCCCGCGGATCGCGCGGCGACCTGAGCCTCGCCGGACGCGCACAACCGCGCAGGCGGGTCACGAAGCCGACCAGTTCAACGAGCCCTGGCCGCCGGGGTCCGGGTGACCGCCATGCCGGGCGCACCATCCGGCAAGCTCGTGGCGGGCGGCGACGGTCACCGGGTGCTCGTCGCCGAGGACCCGGGCCTCTTCGTCGACCAGCGCTTCCCATGCCGCCACCTCGTCCTTGACGCCGGCCAGGTCGGGGGCCCACAGCGTGAACATGTGCCGGGCCATCAGCAGGTGGACGTGGTCGCCGCCCAGCTTGTCGCGCAGCTCGCCGATCAACGGCTCGAGCTCGGCGACGGCCGTGGCGACATCGCCGGATCGTCCTCGCCAGATCGCCAGCATCAACCGCGTCCCCAGGGTGTCGGCGTGGTCGTCACCGAGGACGCGTCGGCGCGCGGCGAGTACGTGTTCGCCCTCGGCCATTGCACCGACGAGATCACCTATCTCCCAACGCTTCTCAGCGATTTTCTCGCGGGCGACCAACACGCTCTCGTGTTCGGCACCCAACACCCGCTGTTCGTCGGCGAACAACTGCGACCATTCGGCGAGCGCTGCCAGCGACGGTTGTTGCCGCCCCGCCAAAAGGTGGCGGGCGGTCAGGGTGCTGAGGTGATCGCGCCCGAGCACCTCGACGAGGTCCGGAATCAGCCGAGCGAACTCTTCGTAGGCGACCGCGTCGTCGCCCGCCCGCAGTTGCACCGTGGCCAGCGACACCTTGAGTTCCAGGACGGTGGGATGACGCTCGCCCAGCGTTGCCCGGCAGAGGGTGACCAGCTCGTTCGCCTGCCGCGCGGCCCCGGCGTAATCGCCGTTGTTCGCGCACTCCGTCATGAGCCCGGTCAGTTCAGCCAGCGGGGCGGGCAGCTCCTGCTGCGTCATGCCGCTAATGAAATCGCCACCGCGCCGGTGCGGCAATTCACCCCGTCTGAGCTGCGGCGATGCCTTTAAGGCTAGAGGCGGGCCGCCACGTCGGCGGCGCGACGGAGCTGATCGACATCCGAGCTGGTCGGGATCAGCTGGACCTCGTCGGTGCCGATCTCGGCAAACCGGCGCAGCACGTCCAGCAGCTCGTCTTCGCTGCCGGCCCAGCCCGTCATCGGCGCCATCGCGTCGACGTATTCGGCCGGTATCCAGTTCATGTAGCGGCGCAGATGACGGTGTATCTGGTCGCGGGACCCCTCGGGCGACCCGAACGCGAACCAGAACGACGTGATCAGGTGCGGTTTGGGTTTGCCGGCCTGCGCCCAGGCCGCCCGGGTCACGTCGAACAGCTCGTTCTGCTTGGCCACGTCGAGGTCCAGGGTGGTGCCGGCCAGCCCGTCGGCCCACGCGGCCGCGCTGCGGATGGTTTTCGGCCCGATACTGCCGACGAACAGCGGCGGACCGCCGGGCTGGACTGGGGCCGGACCGACCGGCAGCACCGAGTCGGAGGTCTTCTCCCCCGCCCAGACTCGCTTCATCACCGCCACGCGTTCGGCCATGCCGCGCATCGTCTGCGTCGCCGGATCGGCGCTCACGGCGTGGTAGTCCTCGTGCCGGCCGCCCACCCCGATGCCCACGGTGAGGCGGCCGCCGCTCAACAGATCGCCCGTCGCCAAGCCCTTGGCGAGCATGACCGGATCGTGCAACTGCGGCACGATGACCGTGGTCAGCAGCCGCACCCGCTGGGTCCACGCGGCCAGCGCACCCAGCAACGTCAGGTTGTCCGGGTTGTCGAAGGCGATGCGCTCACCCCAGCACAGCGACGAGAACGGGCCCTCGTCGATGGCGCGCGCCCAGCTCTCGAGGACGGTCGCATCCAGATCCGGCTCCATCACCGGCATGGTCATCGCAATCTGCACGACCGCGATTTTGGCATGTTTAACATGCCGCCCATCAGTGGAACCATGGACCGGGTGGCGTTCACCAGTAGTTCCATCGCACATGTCCGGCTGACGGTGACCGATATCGAGCGGTCGCGGCAGTTCTACGAGAGCGTGTTCGGTTGGCCGGTGTTGATCGAGGTCCCCGACAACGCCGACGAACCCACCCGTAACCAGTTGAGTTTCCTGTTCGGCGGCGTCATCTACGACCTGGGCGGCACGCTGCTCGGGCTGCGCCCGGTCGCCGCGGACCGCTTCGACGAGGATCGAGTCGGTCTCGACCACATCGCCTTCCGACTCGCCAGCAAAGACGAATTGGATTCGGCAGCAGCACATCTCGACGAACTTGGCGTCATCCATGAGCCGGTCAAGGACATCGGACCGTCCTTCATCCTGGAGTTCCGCGATCCCGACAACATCGCCCTAGAGCTAACCGCGCCGAAATAGTGCGACGTTGTCGCGCCGGGTGGACGGTGGTTGACTGGAAAGAACTATGACCATCAGTTTCAACCACACCATCGTCGCGTCACGCGACAAACAAGAATCAGCCGAGTTCCTCACCGAACTGTTCGGCCTGCCCAGCCCAAAGCCCTTCGGCCACTTCATGGTTGTCGAACTCGAGCACGGCGCAAGCCTCGACTATGCGGACGCACCCGAGGGCGCGGACATCCCCCGCCAGCACTACGCGTTCCTGGTGTCGGAGGAGGAGTTCGACACCATCTACGCCAGGATCCAATCACGCGGTCTGCAGCACTGGGCCGATCCGGGCGCCAAACGCCCCGGCGAGATCAACCACAATCACGGCGGGCGCGGGGTCTATTTCCCGGATCCCTCCGGGCATGCCATGGAGATCCTCACCAGCCCGTACGGATCGGCGGGCTAAGCGATAACTGGCGCTCAGTCGCCGGTGCGCGCCGTGCCGTGCCGCTGGCTTTCCTGCCGGCGATAGTCGTCGGCCAGCTGCGCGACATGCTTGGGCAGGCCGCCGGTGGCGACATCGGCCAGGGTCGTTTCTTCGAGCACCGAACGCATGCTGGCCCGCAGCGCGCGCCAGACGTCGGTGAGTGCCGCCGTGGGCCCCGAATACGGTAGGTCGCCCAGCCCGATGTCACGCACACTGGCCAACGGTCCGTCGATGCAGCGCAGCACGTCGGCGATGCTGATGTCTTTGCCGGAACGGGCCAATTCGTAGCCGCCCTCGCGCCCGCGGTGGCTTCGCACCAGCCGGTCGGTGCGCAGGTTGGTCAGGATGTCGACGAGAAACTGCGGCGGAATGCCCTGGGCCTGGGCCAGGTCGTCGGTCTTCACCAGCGTTCCGTCGGGCACCGTGGCGAGCTGAATCATCGCCCGCACGGCATACTCCGCCTTCGCCGACATGCGCACTCACAGGATTGTGCCACCCGGCGGCACCGTTTCGGTGCAGCCTGGCAGATCTGGGGCGCTACCCGCGTGATTCGAGCAGGTCGATGACCCGCTGCGCCTGCTCCTCGACGGTACCGTCCGGGGTCAGCCGCAGATCGGGGTTCACCGGCGCCTGATATGGGCTGTCGATGCCGGTGAACTGGGTGATTTCACCCGCCCGGGCTTTGGCGTACAGGCCCTTGGGATCACGCTTTTCGCATTCCTCGATCGGGGTGTCACAGAACACCTCGATGAAGTCGAAGCCGGCCTCGGCGTGCACTTGGCGTGCCAGTTCGCGTTGTTCGGCCAGCGGACTGATCGCCGGCACCAGCACGACGTTGCCGCAGTCGGCGAGCAGCGCTGCCACGTGCGCCAGCCGGCGCAGGTTTTCGGCCCGGTCGGCCATGGAAAAGCCCAAGTCGGCGTTCAGACCGTGCCGCAGGTTGTCACCGTCGAGAACATAAGCCAGAGCACCCTTTTCGAGCAGCTTTTGCTCGACCAGCATGGCCACCGACGACTTGCCGGACCCGGACAATCCGGTAAACCACACCGTCTTGCCACGAGGCCGCGCCTCGGCGACGTCGGATGACTTGTGCCGCACGGTGTTCGGGCTCGCCGCTTGCGCCGAAGCGTCGCGCAGCACCATGCCGGCCGCCACGGTGCCGTTGGTGTGCGGGTCGATGAGGATGAACGAGCCGGTGCTGGAGTTGCGGGTGTATTCGTCGAGCAGCAGCGGCACCTGGGTGCGCAGCGAAATGCGGCCGAGTTCGTTGAGCTGCAACGCCGTTGCCGTCTTGTCGCGATGCAGCGTGTTGACGTCCAGCCGGTAGTCGAGCGCGGTCACCTTCGCGTGCGTGGTCCGGGTGGTGTGCTTGATGACGTAGTCGCGGCCGGGCTCGAGCGCCGCGTTGTCGGCCATCCAGCACACGGTCGCGTCGAACTGCTGGGTGACCCTGGGCTGGTTGTGGGTGCGGGCGATCAGGTCGCCGCGCGAGATGTCGATCTCGTCGGCCAGGGTCAGCGACACCGCCATCGGCGGGAAGGCTTCTTCCACCGGGCCATTCGGCCCGTCGATCGCCGTGATCCGGGTGCGCTTGCCGACCGGCAGCACCACCACCTCATCGCCCGGACGCATGACCCCGCTGGCGACCGTGCCGGCGTAGCTGCGGTGGTCCTGGTGTTCACGGGTGTGCGGGCGGATGACGTACTGGACCGGGAACCGCACGTCGACCATGTTGCGGTCACCGGCGATGTACACCTCTTCGAGGTGGGACAGCAACGCCGGGCCCTCGTACCATGGCGTCTGGTCGGACTTGGTCACCACGTTGTCGCCGTGCAGCGCCGAAAGCGGAATGGTGGCCACGTCGTGCACGTCCAACCGTGCGGCGAAGGCATGGAACTCGTCCCGGATCGCCTCGAATTTCTCTCTGTCCCAACCGATCAGGTCCATCTTGTTGACGGCCAGGACGATGTGCTGGATGCCCAGCAAAGACGCCAGGAAGGCGTGCCGGCGTGACTGCTCGAGCAGGCCGTGCCGCGCATCGACGAGCACGATCACCAGTTGCGCGGTCGACGCGCCGGTCACCATGTTGCGGGTGTACTGGATGTGCCCGGGGGTATCGGCGATGATGAATTTCCGCTTGGGCGTGGCGAAGTAGCGGTAGGCGACGTCGATGGTGATGCCCTGTTCGCGTTCGGCCCGCAGGCCGTCGGTCACCAGCGCCAGGTCGGTGTAGTCGTGTCCGCGGTCCTTGGACGTCTGTTCCACCGCGGCCCACTGGTCTTCCATCACGGCCTTGGAGTCATACAACAGCCGACCGATCAGGGTGGACTTGCCGTCGTCGACCGAACCCGCGGTCGCGAGCCTCAAGAGCGTTGTCATCAGAAGTATCCCTGCCGTTTACGGTCTTCCATGCCCGCCTCGGAGATGCGGTCGTCGGCCCGGGTGGCCCCGCGTTCGGTCAGCCGGGACACCGCGGTTTCGGCGATGACCTCGTCCACGGTGGCTGCCTGCGATTCCACACACCCGGTGCACGTGACGTCGCCGACGGTGCGGAAACGCACGGTCGTCTCGAACACCGGCTCGTCCTCGCCCGGTTGCATGTTGCGGTCGACCGCCAGCAGCATGCCGTCGCGACGAAACACCTTGCGCCGGTGCGCGTAATAGATCGACGGCAGCGCGATGTTCTCGGCGCCGATGTAGGACCAGATGTCGAACTCGGTCCAGTTGGACAGCGGGAACACCCGGATGTGCTCGCCCTTGTGGTGCCGGCCGTTGTAGAGGTTCCACAGCTCGGGCCGCTGCGCCTTGGGATCCCACTGGCCGAACTCGTCGCGGAAGCTGAAGACGCGTTCCTTGGCGCGGGCCTTTTCCTCGTCGCGGCGCGCCCCACCGAAGGCGGCGTCGAACTTGTTCTCCCGGATGGCGCGCAGCAGGGTCACGGTCTGAATCGAGTTGCGGCCCTGCTTCGGCTCGACGACGCGGCCGGCGTCGATGTCCTCCTGGACCGACGCGATCACCAGGCGCACCCCGTGCTCGGCGACCAGCTCGTCGCGGGTGGCGATCACCTCGTCGAAGTTGTGCCCGGTGTCGACGTGCATCACCGGGAACGGCAAGCGCCCGGGGCGGAACGCGCGCAGGGCGAGGTGCAGCATGACGATGGAGTCCTTGCCGCCGGAGAACAGCAGCACCGGCCGCTCGAACTCCGCGGCCACCTCACGAATGATGTGGATGGCCTCTGCCTCCAGCGAGCGCAGATGGCTCAACTCGTACTGTCCGGCGGCGGGGGCCACCTTCAGATCACCGGTCATGGCTTCCTTTGGTAAAATCTGGCAGAACTGACCAAGTTTGGCATCTTAGCAAGATATAAGACCAGCTCGTCCTGCCGCTGTCAACCGCGGGGTCCGACGAGCCGCCGGCCCGGATGGCGCGCGCGGCCACCACCGGACACATCGCGTCACGAAGCGCGTCGGCACTTTTGCGACCGATGACGGTTGCGAAAGCATGGAGGGATGACCGCCACCCCTGAAGCCGCCGGCGCACCCACGCCGAGCGGTCGCGACGTCATCGCCCAGTTCCTCCCCCAGTCACCCTTCGTCGCCAAGCTGGGCATTGTCGCCGACCGGCTCGAGGACGACGAAGTGCGGCTGCGGCTGCCCTGGGACCCGTCCAACGTGACCATCGGTGACATGGTCCACGGCGGCGCCATTGCCACGCTCGCCGATCTGACCGTCATGGCGGCGGCGTGGTGCGGAGCGCAGGCGCCACCCGAATTGCGGGGCGTGACCGTCTCCATGGCGCTGGACTTCATGGCCCCGGCCCGGGCCACCGACGTGATCGGCATCGGCCGGGTACTGCGGCGCGGCCGCTCGCTGGTCAACTGCGAGGCAGAGATCGTCGACCCGCAGGGGACGCTGGTGGCCAAGGCGCTGGCGACCTACAAGGTCGGCTGACCGGACTACAGCGTCACCTCGTCGAGCTTGCCGGTGGCCACGTCGAACACGAATCCGCGCGCGGAGACGTGCTTGGTGACGAACGGGCTGGCCTCCAGGCGGCGCAACGACTGCCGGACGTCCTCGGCGGAATCCGGGAACGCCTCCGCCGCCCACGGCGGTTTGATGCCCGTCTCCTCCTGGATGCCGCGCTTGAAGTCGTCGTCGGTGAAGGTGAGCATGCCGCAATCGGTGTGGTGAATCAGGATGATCTCCCGCGTTCCCAGCAACCGCTGGCTGATGGCCAGCGAGCGGACGACGTCGTCGGTGACGACCCCGCCGGCGTTGCGGATGACGTGGGCCTCCCCCTCGTGGAGGCCGAGGAGGCGATAGACATCGAGGCGGGCGTCCATGCACGCGACGACCGCGACATGTTTGCCCGGCGGCATGGGCAGTGGCCCTTCGAAGGTGCTCGCATATTCGGCGTTGTTGGCCAGGTAATCATCGGTAACCGTCACGCAAGCCTCCTTGGGAGTTCTCGGCCCGAACGCGCTTGTTTGCTGCACGGCCCGGTGCCGCGGTGGATCCTAACAACCGATCACACGCGATTCACCCGTGAGAATCAACCGGATCCGAAGGCGACCGAACGCGCCGGACGCCGCAACGCGCGACGTCGTGCTGCCGGCTCGATAGCCTGTCCCAATGCGACGTGGGGTGTGCGGACGGGCATGACGCGGTTTCTGGCACGCCGGTTGCTCAACTACGTTGTGCTGCTGGCGCTGGCATCGTTTCTCACGTTTTGCCTGACGTCGGCGGCCTTCAGGCCACTCGACAGCCTGCTGCAGCGCAGCCCGCGGCCCCCGCAAGCCGTGATCGACGCCAAGGCCCACACGCTCGGCCTGGACGAGGCGATACCGATCCGCTACGCGCACTGGGCGTCACACGCCGTCCGCGGCGACTTCGGCAAGACCGTCACCGGGCAGCCCGTCGGGACCACGCTCTGGCGTCGCGTCGGAGTCACCCTGCGCCTGCTGGTCATCGGTTCGCTGGCGGGCACCGCACTGGGCATCGCGGCCGGGGCATGGGGCGCCATTCGGCAGTATCGGCTCAGCGATCGCGTCGTCACCCTGGTGGCGCTGCTGGTGCTCAGCACCCCGACATTCGTGATCGCCAGCCTGCTGATCCTTGCTGCGCTGCGGGTGAACTGGGCGCTGGGCATCCACGTTTTCGACTACACCGGGGAGACCTCACCGGGGGTGACCGCCGGCGCCGGGGCGCAGCTGCTCGACCGGCTGCGGCACTTGGTGCTGCCGTCGCTCACCCTGGCGCTGGCCGCCGCGGCCGGCTACAGCCGATACCAACGCAACGCGATGCTCGACGTCCTCGGCCAGGACTTCATTCGCACCGCGCGCGCCAAGGGGCTGACCCGCCGCCGGGCGCTGGTCAAGCATGGGCTGCGGACCGCGCTGATCCCGCTGGCCACCCTGTTCGCCTACGGGGTGGCCGGCCTGGTCACCGGGGCGGTGTTCGTGGAGAAGATCTTCGGCTGGCACGGCATGGGTGAATGGCTGGTGCAGGGCATCGCGACTCAGGACACCAACATCATCGCGGCGATCACCCTGTTCTCCGGCGCTGTGGTGTTGCTGGCCGGTCTGCTCTCGGACGTGTTCTACGCGGCCCTTGATCCGCGAGTGCGGGTGTCATGACGTCTCAGGCCAATATCGATGGCGCCCACGGGTTTTCGGGTCACGAGGTCGCGGACTTCACCTCGCGGCGCACCCTGGTGCTGCGACGGTTTGGCCGCAACCGATTGGCGGTGGCGTCGCTGACGTTGCTGGTCCTGTTGTTCGTCGGCTGCTACGCGCTGCCCGCGGCGCTGCCCTACTCCTACGACGACCTCGATTTCACCGCGCTGTTGCAGCCGCCGAACGCGCGGCACTGGCTGGGCACCAATGCCCTGGGTCAGGACCTGTTGGCGCAAATCCTGCGCGGCATGCAGAAGTCGATGCTGATCGGGGTCTGTGTCGCGGTGATCTCCACCGGCATCGCCGCCACGGTCGGGTCGATCTCCGGCTATTTCGGAGGCTGGCGTGACCGGGCGTTGATGTGGGTGGTCGACCTGCTGCTGGTGGTGCCCAGCTTCATCCTCATCGCCATCGTGACACCGCGAATCAAGAACTCGGCCAATGTGTTGATGCTGGTGCTGCTACTGGCCGGGTTCGGGTGGATGGTCAGCTCACGCATGGTGCGCGGCATGACCATGAGTTTGCGTGAACGCGAATTCATCCGGGCCGCACGGTATATGGGGGTATCGAGCCGTCGCATCATCCTCGGCCACGTGGTGCCCAACGTGGCTTCCATCCTGATCATCGACGCCGCGCTGAACGTCGCCTCGGCCATCCTGGCCGAAACCGGCCTGAGCTTCCTCGGCTTCGGCATCCAGCCACCCGACGTGTCGCTGGGAACGTTGATCGCCAACGGCACCCAATCCGCGACCACGTTTCCCTGGGTGTTTCTGTTTCCCGCGGGTGTCCTGGTGCTGATTCTGGTGTGCGCCAACCTGACCGGTGACGGCCTGCGCGACGCGCTCGACCCCGGCAGCGCGGGGTTGCGGGGTGGGGGCCGATGAGCGCGCTGCTCGAGGTGACCGACTTGGCGGTCACCTTCGGAACCGGCGGCGCGCCGGTGACCGCGGTGCGCGGCATCAGCTACCGCATCGAAGCGGGAGAGGTCGTCGCCATGGTCGGCGAATCCGGTTCGGGGAAGTCCGTGTCGGCGATGGCGGCCATCGGCCTGTTGCCCGAATACGCGCATGTGCGCGGCTCGGTCCGGTTGCACGGCACCGAACTGCTTGGCCTCGGCGACGACGCCATGTCGCGGTTTCGCGGCAAGACGGTCGGCATGGTGTTCCAGGATCCGATGTCGGCGCTGACGCCGGTCTATACCGTCGGTGACCAGATCGCCGAGGCGATCGAGATCCATCAGCCGCGGCTGGGCAAGGAGGCCGCCCGCCGGCGGGCGGTGGAACTGCTCGAGCTGGTGGGAATCGCCCAGCCGGAGCGACGCGCCCGCGCGTTCCCCCATGAGCTGTCCGGCGGCGAGCGGCAACGGGTGGTCATCGCGATCGCGATCGCCAACGACCCCGACCTGTTGATCTGCGACGAGCCGACCACCGCGCTGGATGTCACGGTGCAGGCGCAGATCCTCGAGGTGCTCAAGACGGCCCGCGACATCACCGGCGCCGGAGTGCTCATCATCACCCATGACCTCGGTGTGGTCGCCGAGTTCGCCGACCGGGCGCTGGTGATGTATGCCGGCCGGGTGGTCGAATCCGCCGATGTCACAACGCTTTACCGGGGCCGGCGCATGCCCTACACCGTCGGGCTGCTGGGGTCGGTGCCGCGGCTCGACGCCGCCCAAGGCACCAGGCTGGTGCCGATCCCCGGCGCGCCGCCGTCGCTCGCGGGCCTGGACCCCGGCTGCCCGTTCGCGCCGCGCTGCCCGCTGGCCATCGACGAATGCCGACTCGAGGAGCCACAATTGGTTCCCGTCGGCCCCGATCACCGGGCGGCCTGCATCCGCACCGAACTCGTCGCCGGCCGCAGTGCCGCGGACATCTACGGCGTGCGCACCGAAGCCCACCAGGCGCAATCGGGGGACACCTCGGTGGTCGTCGCGGTGCGCGACCTGACCAAGACCTACCGGCTGACCAAGGGAGTGTGGCGCCGCAGCGCCGGTGAGGTCCGCGCCGTCGACGGCGTCAGTTTCGAGCTGCGGCAGGGCCGCACCCTGGGCATCGTCGGCGAGTCCGGCTCGGGCAAGTCGACCACCTTGCACGAGATCCTGGAACTCACCGGGCCACAATCGGGTTCGATCGAAGTGCTCGGCACCGATGTCACCACGTTGAGCGCGGCGCGCCGGCGATCGCTGCGGCGCGACATCCAGGTCGTGTTCCAAGACCCGGTCGCCTCACTGGACCCGCGACTACCGGTGTTCGAGCTCCTCGCGGAACCCTTGCGGGCCAACGGGTTCGACAAGAGCCGCACCAACGCGCGCGTCGCCGAGCTGCTGGACATCGTGGGGCTGCGCCGCGCCGACGCCGTCCGCTACCCCGCCGAATTCTCCGGCGGGCAGAAGCAACGCATCGGCATCGCCCGCGCGCTGGCACTGCAACCGAAGATCCTGGCGCTCGACGAACCGGTCTCCGCGCTCGACGTGTCCATCCAGGCCGGGATCATCAACCTGCTGCTGGACCTGCAAGAGCGGTTCGGCCTGTCCTATCTGTTTGTCTCCCATGATCTTTCTGTCGTCAAACACCTCGCGCACGACGTCGTGGTGATGTACGCCGGCGCGATCGTGGAGCAGGGCGACAGCCGGCAGGTCTTCGCCGATCCGCAACACGAATACACCCGGCGGCTGCTGAGCGCGGTGCCGCAACCCGATCCGGGCAGACGTGCCTAGCCGCGTGGTCGTAACGCGCCGGGGAGCCCGCCTCGCGGCGGTGTTCCTCGCGATGACGCTGGCGTTGCCAGGCTGCTCGCCGGCCGTCAGCCTCATTCCCGAAACGGGCCAGAACGCGCAGATCGGCTCGACGAGCGACGTCAATCCGCGCGATCCGGCCACCCTGCAAGACGGCGGTGACCTGCGACTGGCGCTCACCGACTTCCCGCCGAACTTCAACATTTTGCACATCGACGGCAATTCGGCCGACGTCTCCGCGATGATGAAGGCCACCCTGCCGCGGGCCTTCGTCATCGGGCCGGACGGCTCCACGACGGTCGACACCGATTACTTCACCAGCATCGAGCTCACCGGCACTGCGCCACAGGTGGTTACGTACACGATCAACCCCAAGGCGGTGTGGTCCGACGGCACGCCGATCACCTGGGAGGACATCGCCAGCCAAATCCACGCCCTCAGCGGAACCGACAAGAGGTTCGAGATCGCCGGACCCAGCGGTGCCGACCGCGTCGCCTCGGTGACCCGCGGCGTCGACGATCGGCAGGCCATCATGACCTTCGCCAGGCCCTACGCCGAATGGCGCGGCATGTTCGCCGGCAACGGAATGTTGCTGCCCAAGAGCGTGACCGCCACCCCGGAGGCGTTCAACAAGGGCCAGCTGGAGGCCCCCGGCCCGTCGGCCGGACCGTTCGTCGTCTCGTCGCTGGATCGCACCACCCAGCGGATCGTGTTGCGCCGCAACCCGAAATGGTGGGGCACGCGGGCCCGCCTGGACACCATCACCTATCTGGTGCTCGACGATGCCGCGCGGCTACCGGCGCTGCAGAACAACACCATCGACGCCACCGGGGTCGGCAGCCTCGATCAGCTGACCATCGCACAGCGCACAAAGGGGATTTCGATCCTCCGCGCGCCCGCACCGGCGTGGTCTCACTTCACCTTCAACGGCGCGCCGGGCTCGATTTTGTCCGACAAGGCGCTGCGCGTCGCGGTGGCAAAGGGGATCGATCGGCAGACCATCGCCAAGGTCGTCCAATACGGGCTGACCAGTAGCCCGGTGGCGCTGGGCAACCACATCTATGTCGCCGGGCAGCAGGGTTATCAGGACAACAGCTCCGTCGTTCCCTACGACCCGGCCGCGGCCGGCCGGGAACTCGACGCGTTGGGCTGGAAGCGCAACGGCCAGTTCCGGGAGAAGGACGGCCGGCAGCTGGTCATCCGCGATTTGTTCTACGACGCCCAGGGCAGCCGGCAATTCGCCCAGATCGCCCAGCACAGCCTCGCCCAGATCGGGGTCAGGCTCGAGCTCGTCTCCCGTTCCGGCAACGGCTTTTTCACCAACTACATCAACGTCGGGGCGTTCGATATGGCCCAGTTCGGTTGGCTCGGAGACGCCTTCCCGCTCTCTGCGCTGACCCAGATCTACAAGTCGGACGGGGAAAGCAATTTCGGCAAGATCGGCAGCGAGCAAATCGACGCCGCCATCGAAGCCACCCTGGAAGAACTCGACCCGGCCAAGGCGCGGACGCTGGCCAACGATCTCGACAAGCTCATCTGGGCCGAGGGTTTCAGCCTCCCGCTGACGCAGTCGCCCGGGGATGTGGCGGTGCGCAGCACGCTGGCCAACTTCGGCGCGGCCGGCCTCGCGGACCTCGACTACACCGCCATCGGGTTCACCCGGAATTGAGCCGCCGCCGTAGCCGATTCGGGATCGGCAGCGCACCCTCGGCGACGGCCGCCGCTGCGAGCGCCTTCCACAGCAGCCGTACCTCGGGACGCGGCGGAAGCGCGTCCAGCGCCGGCGCCTGGGCGGCAAGCCCTTTGAGGTCGCCGCGCCGAACCGCGTCGGCAGTGGCGAGCGCGACGGGCTCCCGGAAGTCCAACGCGCTGTGCGCCATGCTCGGCAGGCTCAAGAGCACCGCGTTGGGCAGCAGCGACGCCACGCGCCGGGCGACCGCCGGCGGGGTGATCAGATCCCGACCACCGGAAACCACCGCGGTGGGCCAGTCGAAATTCGGCATTTCGGCCGGCAGGTCATAGGGCTCGTCCTCGAAGGTCACTCGCTGCGTGCGGGTTTTGCTTTCGGCGACGGCGGGGTCAAGCGGCAGGCCGTCGGGCTCTGCCGCGTAGTCCAGCTCGCGGAAGGCGATGCGGCTCACCAGGTCTTCCTCGTAGCGATACGGCAGGTTGCCCAGGGTGGTGAACCGGGACAGCGCCCACCACAACAGCTTTCGGCCATCGAGCAGCAGGTCGAGTTGCCGCTCGAGCAGCTCGGCCCCGCCGTAACCGTAAATCGTCGCCACGACCTGTGTCGCCGCGGCGTCCATGACCCCGGCGTCGACCAGCTTGCGCATTTTGGGTGCCACCGAGGCGGTTTCGGGGCTGTCTCCCTTCAGCAGCAGCCGGCGAATCGCGCGGCGCACGATCACGATGTCGTGCCGGGACAGCAGCGGCGAATCGAGCGCCATGCCTTGCACCCGGTGCGGATGGCGCACCCCGACGCCGGCGGCGATATAGGTGCCGTACGAGGCGCCGTAGATGACGGCGGATTCCGCTTGCGCGTCGTCGAGGACCGCGGCCACGTCGTCGACCACCTGGTTCACGGTCATCGATTGCGGGGGCAGGTCGGCGCCCGCATCGTCGTGCCGCGACATCCCCACCCCGCGGTGTTCGATCATGATGACGTCGAGGCCGGCCGCCGCGGCGCGCCGCCGCAGCCCCTTGTACATCTGCACCGACGCCACGCCCGGACCGCCGGGGATGATCACCACCGGACAAGAGGACTTGCGTCCGGCGCGCACGTAGTACAAATCGAACTCTTCGGCGCTGTGCGGTGAGATCGGCCGGCGCACGGGTCGCACGCCGGGCAGTTCCGCCAGCTTCTGCTGCACCCGGCTGCGCTTCGCGGTCATCGTCATTCGCGTGGGCCCACCATGTTCCCATTCTGCAGGCGAGGCGCCCGCATGGGCGCCGAATCGCCCTGACCTGCACTATCGGCCGCGGCCGGGCCGCCAGGGCTAGGCGCTGAGATCGATGCGGTGCGCGCCCTTGACGCCGTCGTAGCGGTCGGGGCTGCAGGTCAGCACGATCACCTGCCCGTGGGTTCCCACGGTGTCGAAGAGCTCGCCCATCTTGGTCAAGCGGTCCGGGTCGGTGAAACCGAGCGCGTCGTCGACCACCACCGGGACGGCGTCCTCCTTGGCGACCAGGGCCGCGCCGGCCAGTCGGGCCAGGATGCCGAGCTGCTCCTTGGCCCCGCCGGACAGCGATTCGTACGGCACCGTGATGCCGTTCAGTGTGCGGCTACGGATGCACAAGTCGCTGTCGATGTCCACCTCGAAGCTGGGGCCGAAGACCGGACGGCCGAGCCGCTGCAGTTCCGCCCGATAGGGCTCGACGTAACGCCGCCGGGTGGTGTCGCGATGCCGCGTCATGACCGAGCGCAGCAGTTGCGCGGCGCGCGCGCGGCCACCCACCTGGGTGTGCTCGCTGGCGGCGTGTTCGCGCTCCGTCTGCGCGGCGTCGAGCTTGCCTTGGCGACCCTCGCCGCCGAATACCGAGAGTTCTATCGTGATCTCACGCAATGCGCGGGCGGCTTCTTCGTAGCGCTCGCGCAGCGAGTCGGCTTCCTTAGTGGCATCGGCCAATTCGCGGGCGACCGCGTCGGGTATGGCCGCGGCCAGCGCTTCGGCGACTTCGGTGACGCGTTGTTGCGCGGCCTGCGCCGCGCACTGCGCCGTGTCGGCCGAGGACGCGAGCTCCGCATCGCCGGCCGACGCCCGCTCGGTGGCCAGCCGGCCGGTGGCGGCGTTGAGCTCGGCGCGCTGGGTCGCCAGGGTGTTCTGGAGAACCGTTGCCCGCGTGGATAACTCGGCGAGCCTGGCCGAGGCTGTGGCCGCCGCCTGACGGCGGGCCTCGCATTCGCTCGACGCGGCATCGCGGGCCTGAAGCACCGCGGCGAGTTCGGCGCTTGCGGCGCTGATGTCCGTAGGAACGGCGTCGGCGTCAGCGGGGTTCTCGGCGCGCAGCTGGGTGAGCCGCGAGCGCAGCTCGTGGATCCGCTCGTCACCACACAGGCCGGCCAGAGTGGCGCCGAGCTGGTCATGGGTGCTCTGCAGCTCGCGGCGACGCTGATCGGCGGACCGTGCGGCGGCGAGGTCGGGCACCTCTCCGGCCGCCAGCGCCGCAATCAACTCGTCTTGCGCCGCAGCATGTTTGGCGTGTACGTCCAGCGTGGTCACACCCGGTGTGACCCGGGCGGTCAGGACGCCGGGGACCTCGACCTCGGTCGGTCCGGCGGCGGTGGCCGACCAGCTCTGCCCGGCGGGCAGCGAGACCTGCTGTCCGCCGACGATGAGCTGAATGTCCGCGACGGCGGTGAATTCGATGGCCGCCGAGGTCAGGGCCAGCTGGTCGCCGGTGCGGTCGACGGCGGCCGCGGCATCCTCGATGCGTCGCAGCACCGCCTCGGTGACCGCGATGGTGGTGAGCTCGGCGCCGATCCGCTCGCGATCCCGCTCGATGGCGTCGATCTTGGCCAGCCTGGCGGTCAACCGGTCGGCCTCCTCGCGGTGGGCGAGCTGGTCGACCGTGCACCGCGCGGAGTCGGCTCGGCGGTGCAGCTCGGCAAGGGCCTCGGTGGCCTGCTGCAGCGCGGCGTCGGACGCTTCGCCCTCCACCTGCGCCGCGGCGTGCGCAGCTGCCGCTTCGTCGGCCTGCGCTTGCGTGTCGGCAACAGCCCCTGCGCGCGTGTCGATTTC
>NZ_QMEV01000068.1 GCF_003284935.1 Mycobacterium colombiense | reverse complement strand
CGCCTGCTCGCCGGAGTCGATCGCGAGTGCGGCCGGCCCCGACGCGGACATCGTGTGCCTGGCCGACGCGATCGCCGATCCCGGTGCGGCCGGGGCATATTCGGCCGCGGGATATCAGCGCATCACCGCGCTGGCCGCCGAACTAAGCGCCCTGCGCGCCCACCTCGGCCATCCGCTCCCGGAGCTCGTGGCCGAGGTGCGCCGGGTGCTCGGCATCGACTGCGAGGTCCGGGCCGCGGCGGGGGTGGGAGCCGGCTGGGCCGGCACCGAGCACCTGGACGCGTTCGCCGACGTCGTCGCCGCCTACGCCGAACGCACCGACGCCGTCACCGGGCCGGGGGACGGATCGGCGGCCACGTCGGTGACCGGCCTGCTGGCCTACCTGGACGTGGCCGAGTCGGTCGAAAACGGCCTGGCGCCGGCACCATTGGCGGTCGCCCGCGACCGCGTCCAGGTGCTCACCGTGCACTCGGCGAAGGGGCTCGAATGGCAGGTGGTGGCGGTGGCGCACCTGTCCGGCGGCACCTTCCCGTCGACGGCGTCGAAGAGCACCTGGCTCACCGATGCCGCGGAGCTGCCGCCGCTGTTGCGAGGCGACCGCGCCGACGCCGGCATTTTGGGCATCCCGGTCATGGACACCTCGGACGTCACCAACCGAAAGCAGCTGTCGGACAAGATCTCCGAGCATCGCCGCCAGCTCGAGCAGCGGCGCATCGACGAGGAGCGGCGGCTGCTGTATGTCGCCATCACCCGCGCGGAGGACACCCTGCTGGTGTCCGGGCACCACTGGGGGGCCACCGGCATCAAGCCGCGCGGCCCGTCGGACTTCCTGTGCGAGATCAAGGCCGTCATCGACGATTCGGTCGCTGCCGGCGAACCCTGCGGAACGGTGGAGCACTGGGCGCCGTCACCCGCCGACGGCGAACCAAACCCGCTGCGCGACAACGTCGTCGAAGCCGTCTGGCCACCCGACCCGTTGTCCGGGCGGCGCAACGACGTCGAGCGCGGGGCGGCGCTGGTGGCTCGGGCGCTGCGCGCCGGCGCGACCGAAACCGGGGTCGACGTGGATGGCTGGGCCGCCGACGTCGACGCCCTGCTGGCCGAGCGTGCCAGGCTGGTGCAGCCGGCGCCGCGCACCCTGCCCGGCCAATTGTCCGTCAGCTCCCTGGTCGGCCTGGCGCGCGACCCGGAGGGCACGGCGCAGCGGTTGAGGCATCGGCTGCCGTCGCGCCCCGAACCGCATGCCTTGCTGGGCAATGCCTTTCACGCGTGGGTGCAGAAGTTCTACGGCGCCGAGTGCCTGTTCGATCTCGGCGACCTGCCCGGCGCGGCGGATTCCGATGTCGGCGACAGCACGGAATTGGCCGCATTGCAGGAGGCCTTCGCCGAATCACCCTGGGCCGCAAGAACACCCGTCGCCGTGGAGGTGCCGTTCGAAATGCCGATCGGCGACACCCTTGTGCGCGGGCGCATCGACGCGGTCTTCGCCGACCCCGACGGCGGCGCCACCGTGGTCGACTGGAAAACCGGTGAACCGCCGCGCGGGCCCGAAGCGATGCGGCAGGCCGCCGTCCAGCTCGCGGTGTATCGCTCGGCCTGGGCGGCGCTGGCCGGTGTGCCCGAATCGTCGGTGCGCACCGCCTTCTATTACGTGCGCGCCCGCACCACGGTGATCCCCGATGCACTGCCGGGCGACGCCGAGGTCGCGGACCTGCTGTCGGCTCCGAGTATTGGGGAAGCTGTGGCCGTGGTTACATAAGACCCGTGCGTGTCGCGTGCGCAGAAGTGCAGCCGGTGACGGGCCGCCGTGGGCAACGGTAGGTCCCGAAAGCTGAGCGGTCTGGACGAAACCCTGACCGCTCAGCGCGGTCACCAGCTGATCGGCGTGGTGCGCATCCCCGAAGATCACGCGAGTCCCATCCGGGTCATCACCCGTCGCCTGGCCATCGCGCTGGTGGTGCTGTTGGCCGCGGCCGTCATCGTCTACCTGGACCGCAACGGGTACCGCGACGTGCGCAACCAACCGCTGACGTTTCTGGACTGCGTGTATTTCTCCGCGGTCTCGCTGTCGACGACCGGCTACGGCGACATCACGCCCTACACCGAGACCGCGCGCCTGGTGCACACCCTGATCTTCACCGCGCTGCGGATCGCGTTCCTGGCCGTGCTGGTCGGCACCACGCTCGAAGTGCTCTCCGAGCGGTCTCGCCAAGGGTGGAAGATTCAGCGTTGGAGGAGCAGAGTGCGCAACCACACCATCGTGATCGGCTACGGCACCAAGGGGAAGACGGCGGTCGCCGCCATCCTCGGTGACGAGACCGCCCAGGGCGACGTCGTCGTCGTCGACACCGATCGCGGCACCCTCGAGCACGCCGAAAGCGCGGGGCTGGTCACCCTGCACGGCGACGCCACCAAGGCCGATGTGCTGCGGCTGGCCGGCGCCCAGCACGCGGCGTCCATCGTGGTGGCCACCAGCCGCGACGACACCGCGGTGCTGGTGACGCTGACGGCGCGCGAGCTGGCACCCAACGCCAAGATCGTCGCCTCGATCCGGGAGACGGAGAATCAGCACCTGCTGCAGCAGTCCGGAGCGGACTCGGTGGTGGTCTCCTCGGCCACCGCGGGCCGGCTCCTGGGGCTGGCCACCACCACGCCCAGCGTCGTGGAGATGATCGAGGACCTGCTGACCCCCGACGTCGGGCTGGCCA
This sequence comes from Mycobacterium colombiense, assembly GCF_003284935.1. GTDB lineage: Bacteria > Actinomycetota > Actinomycetes > Mycobacteriales > Mycobacteriaceae > Mycobacterium > Mycobacterium arosiense_A. The sequence goes on along the minus strand of NZ_QMEV01000068.1, from coordinate 21,083 downwards.
TCGCCGAGCGTGAGGTGGAGCAGACCGAGGTCGGCGGATCGCCACGGCACCTGCGCGACACCGTGCTCGGCGTGGTCCGCGACGGCCGGCTGCTGCGCATCGGCGCACCCGAGGTGGATGCCATCGAGGCCAACGACCGGCTGCTCTACATCCGAAACGCCGACCACTGATGGCGATCGCGGACTTCCAGCTGCGCAGCGTGCCGTTGCTGTCGCGCGTCGGCGCCGACCGCGCCGATCAGCTGCGCACCGACGTCGAGGCCGCCACCGCCGGCTGGGCGGAGGCGGCGCTGCTGCGGGTGGATTCGCGCAACCAGGTGCTGGCCGCCAACGGCCGCGTGGTGCTCGGCGCCGCGGCCGAAGTGGGCGACAAGCCGCCGCCGGAGGCGGTGTTTCTGGGTCGCCTGGAGGACGGCCGGCACGTCTGGGGGATCCGCGGCGCGCTGCAAGCCCCGGACGATCCGGGCGCGCACGCCGAGGTGGTGAACCTGCGCAGCCTCGGCCCGATCTTCGATGACACCAGCAGCCAGCTGGTGTCCGCGGCCGTCGCGCTGCTGAATTGGCACGAGAAGGCGCGGTACAGCCCCGAGGACGGTTCGCCGACGCGGCCGGCCCGGGCGGGATGGGCACGCGTCAACCCGGTCACCGGTCACGAGGAGTTCCCGCGCATCGACCCGGCGGTGATCTGCCTGGTCCACGACGGCGGTGACCGCGCGGTGCTGGCCCGCCAGGCGGTGTGGCCGGAGCGGATGTTCTCGCTGCTGGCCGGATTCGTCGAGGCCGGTGAATCCTTCGAGGTATGCGTCGCCCGCGAGATCCGCGAGGAGATCGGCCTAACCGTGCGCGACGTGCGCTACCTGGGCAGCCAGCCCTGGCCGTTCCCGCGCTCGCTGATGGTGGGCTTCCACGCCGTCGGCGACCCGGCCGAAGAGTTCTCCTTCAACGACGGCGAGATCGCCGAGGCGGCCTGGTTCACCCGCGAGGAGGTGCGGGCCGCGCTGGCGGCGGGGGACTGGTCGAGCTCGTCGGAGTCGAAACTGCTGCTGCCGGGGTCGATCTCGATCGCCCGGGTGATCATCGAATCCTGGGCCGCGATCGACTGAGGGCTAGCTGCCGGCCTCGGCCAGCTTGGCCTTCACCTGGGCGGCGCTCGGGTTGGTCAGCGTCGACCCGTCTGCGAACTTGACCGTCGGGACCGTCCTGTTGCCGCCGTTGACCGAGCTGACGAAGTCTGCGGCCGCCGCGTCGTGCTCGATGTCGACCGCCTCGTAGGGGATCCCGTTGGACTTGAGCACCGTCATGAGCCGGTGGCAGTAACCACACCAGGAGGTCGTGTAGACGGTGAGCGGCGCAGAGGTCATGGTTGGTTAACGTAGCTTGGCGACGATGCATTCCGCGCCGGGGGTGTTCGGGCGACACGCCGGGCCGCCGATCAAGGTGTGGCGATGCGCGGGGTTTGTCACCGAGCGCTGCCAAGATGGACGCCATGCCGACGGTCGCCGATCCCTTGACAGCCGGGCTGGACGACGAGCAGCGCGAAGCCGTGCTGGCTCCCCGCGGCCCGGTCTGCGTGCTCGCCGGCGCCGGAACGGGAAAGACGCGCACCATCACCCACCGGATCGCGCAGCTGATCGCCAGCGGTCACGTCGCGGCCGGGCAGGTGCTGGCCGTCACCTTCACCCAGCGGGCGGCGGGGGAGATGCGCTCGAGGCTGCGGATGATCGACGCCGCGGCGGGCGCGGGCACCACCGTCGGCGCGGTCTCGGCCCTGACGTTCCACGCGGCCGCCCACCGGCAGCTGCGGTATTTCTGGCCGCGGGTGGTCGGCGACACCGGCTGGCAGCTGCTGGACAGCAAATTCGCCGTCGTCGCCCGGGCGGCCGCCCGCGCCCGGATCAACGTCGGCACCGACGACGTGCGCGACCTCGCCGGCGAGATCGAGTGGGCCAAGGCCTCGCTGATCGGCCCGGAGGAATACCCGGCCGCCGTTGCCGACGCCGCGCGCGACATCCCGCTGGACGCCGCGCGGGTCGCCACCGTCTACGCCGCCTACGAGGCGCTCAAGGTCCGCGACGAGAACGTCACCCTGCTCGATTTCGACGACCTGTTGCTGCACACCGCGGCCGCGATCGAAAACGATGCCGCGGTGGCCGAAGAGTTCCGCGACCGGTACCGCTGCTTCGTCGTCGACGAATATCAGGACGTCACCCCGTTGCAGCAGCGGGTGCTGACGGCGTGGCTGGGCGATCGCGACGACCTGACCGTGGTGGGCGACGCCAACCAGACCATCTACTCGTTCACCGGCGCCTCGCCGCGGTTCCTGCTCGACTTCTCCCGCCGGTTCCCCGACGCCACCGTGGTGCGCCTGGAACGCGACTACCGCTCCACCCCGCAGGTGGTGTCGCTGGCCAACCAGGTGATCGCCGCGGCGCGCGGCCGCGTCGCCGGCAGCAAGCTGCACCTGGTGGGCCAGCGGGCCCCCGGTCCGGCGCCCTCGTTTAGCGAGCATCCCGACGAACCCGCCGAGGCCGCCGCGGTCGCGGCGTCGATCAAGCGGCTCATCGAATCCGGTACCCCGGCGTCCGAGATCGCGGTGCTCTACCGCGTCAACGCGCAATCGGAGATCTACGAGGAGGCGTTGACCGAGGCCGGCATCGCCTATCAGGTTCGCGGTGGCGAGGGGTTCTTCAACCGGCAGGAGATCAAGCAGGCCCTGCTGGCGCTGCAGCGGGCCTCGGAACGCGCCACCGAGGACGCCGGGGGGCCGCTCCCCGACGTGGTGCGCTCGGTGCTGGAACCGCTGGGGCTCACCGCCGAGGAACCGGTGGGCGCCCGGGCCCGCGAGCGCTGGGAAGCGTTGACCGCCTTGGCCGAACTGGTGGACGACGAAGTCGCGCAGCGTCCGCAGCTCGACTTTCCCGGGCTGATGGCCGAACTCCGGATGCGCGCCGACTCCCGGCACCCACCGGTGGTGCAGGGCGTCGCGCTGGCCTCGCTGCACGCCGCCAAGGGGCTCGAGTGGGACGCGGTGTTCTTGGTCGGGTTGGCCGACGGCACGCTGCCCATCTCGCACGCGCTGGCGCACGGCGCCGACAGCGAAGCGGTCGAGGAGGAACGCCGGCTGCTCTACGTCGGAATCACTAGGGCCAGAACGCATTTGGCGCTCAGCTGGGCGCTGGCCCGCAGCCCGGGCGGTCGCCAGGGGCGCAAGCCCTCGCGGTTCCTCAACGGCATCGCGCCCCAGGCGCGGGCCGACGCCGCGCCGAACAAGTCTCGGCGCACCCGCGGCACCGCGACCCGCTGCCGGATCTGCAACAACAACCTGACCACCCCGGCCGCCGTCATGCTGCGGCGCTGCGAGACCTGCGCCGCCGACATCGACGAGGACCTGTTGCTGCGGCTCAAGGCCTGGCGGCTGGACGTCGCCAAGGAGCAGAAGGTGCCCGCCTACGTCGTCTTCACCGACAACACGCTGATCGCCATCGCCGAGCTGCTGCCCGGTGACGAAGAGGCGCTCATCGCGATCCCGGGCATCGGCTCCCGCAAGCTGGAACAGTACGGGCCCGACGTGCTGGAGTTGGTGCGCAGCCGCTGACCGGCTAAACCCGCAGGTCAGAAAATCGGTTGTGGTCTGCGGCGGTGACCGTTTACCCTCGAATCGCACAACTCGGCACCACGGATGTCGGCACATGGAAGGGGGTGGCCACGATGATCAACGACGCTTTCGGTGTAGGCGTGGCCCGCGCGGCGCTCGACGCTGCTACCTCCCACGCCGCACACGCCGCCACGGCGGCCGCGCGTAAGCATCGCGCCGCCGCCGCGACCGACGCGTCCGTACAAGTCGGGGGCCCACCGAAGGCAAGCTAAGCACCAGCCCGGTTTTCTCCCCAGATGGCCACGGACCCGAAGTCACAGGATCCGTGGCCATAGTTGTTGAGCGACAACTTCTTGACCTGGTCCGGATCCCCAACGGATAGCAACCCAGATCAGGAAGTAGGTGGTAGGACATGTCGGCATCGACGGTCCCCAGACAAGCCCTGCCGTGTCACGCCGGCGATCCCGACCTGTGGTTCGCCGACACCCCGGCCGATCTCGAGCGGGCCAAGACGTTGTGCGGCAGCTGCCCGGTCCGGCGCCAGTGCCTGGCGGCCGCGCTGGAACGGGCCGAACCCTGGGGTGTGTGGGGCGGCGAGATCATCGACCGCGGGTCGGTCCTGAGCTTCAAACGGCCCCGCGGGCGTCCGCGCAAAGACGGACGGCGAGACGGAGCCGCCGCCTAGGGCGCGGCGGCTAGATGACCGCGTTGTCGGGCTCGGCGAAGCCGGGCACCAGTTCCTCGGACAGCGCCTTGATCGGCACGTGGGCGTCGAGCTGGCAGAGGATGGCGGCCACCGACATGATCACCCGCATCGGGATGACCAGCTTGGGCGGCAGATCCATCTGCCGCGCCGTCCGGATCTGCGACACCGACCGGTCGATCTCGATGGCGGACATCTTCTGCAGCCACTTGCGGGTGTAGTGGAAGACCTCGACCTCGACGGGTTCGACGTACTGGCGCAGCATGTCGTCGATGTCGCGCACCGACACCTGCTGGCCCTTCTGGATGAAGCCGGCCTTCTCCATCGTCGGCAACAGCAGGTCGTAGTTCTTGTCGCGGGCCAGCCGGATGCTCATACCGAGCTCGATCGGCAGGCCGCCGGGCAGCGGTGCGACGGCACCGAAGTCGATCACGCCCATGCGGCCGTCGGGAAGCAGCATGAAGTTGCCCGGGTGGGCGTCGCCGTGCAGCATCTCGAGCCGGCGCGGCGCGTCGAAGGTGAGCTCGAGCAGCCGCGTGCCGATCAAGTCGCGCTGCTCGACGGTGCCGTGCCGGATGATCTCGGCCATCGGGGTGCCCTGCATCCATTCCTGGATGACCACCTTCGGCGCGCTGGCCACGACCCGCGGCACCGCGAAGTGCGGGTGGTCCTGGTAGGCCTTGGCGAAGGCGCGCTGATTCTCGGCCTCCAGCCGGTAGTCGAGCTCCATCTCGGTGCGCTCGATCAGCTCGTCGACCACGCCCTGGACGTCGGCGCCGGGCGCGAGCTGCTTGAACACCCCGACCAGGCGCTGCATGGTCTTGAGGTCGGCGCGCAGCGCCTCGTCGGCGCCCGGGTACTGGATCTTGACCGCGACCTCGCGGCCGTCGGACCACACGCCCTTGTGCACCTGGCCGATGCTGGCCGAGGCCACCGGGGTGTCGTCGAACGCGCTGAACCGCTCGCGCCACTTGGTGCCCAGCTGGGCGTCGAGCACCCGGTGCACCTTGCCGGCGGGCAGCGGCGGGGCGTCCTTTTGCAGCTTGGTCAGCGCTTCGCGGTAGGGCTCGCCGAACTCCTCGGGAATCGCGGCCTCGAGCACCGAGAGGGCCTGGCCCACCTTCATCGCGCCGCCCTTGAGCTCGCCGAGGACGGTGAACAGCTGGTGGGCGGCCTTCTCCAGCATCTCGGCCTGGACCTCGTCCCTGGACTTTCCGGTCAGCCGCTTACCGAATCCGATCGCCGCCCGGCCGGCGAACCCGACCGGAATGCTGGCCAGCTTCGCGTTACGCGCGGCACGGCCCCTTTTGATGTCTGCCACGTGTCCATCATCCATGATGGCCACCGCGATGTGGAGACAAGTCGACAACGCTCGTTGTCACATTTTGTAAGCGCAGGTCAACTGCCCTATTCGCCACCACTGGCCGGCGGCAACGCCAAGCGCCACAACGGAAGTAGCCGCGATTCAGCAGGAGCACAGGGGGTGTCTGACCCAGTGCCGCGTGACGATCGCACCGGAGTGCAGGTCGAATTCCAGGGTCGCGTTCAGCGTCTGGGGTGGTTCGGGACCTGCGGCGGCCTCCTGTCCGTGCACCGCCGCGATCACCCGGTTCACCTGAGAAAGCGCCAGCGCCGCCGTCGCCAGCACGGTGGCCCGATCGGCGACGCCGACGGTGTCGCGCAGCTGCGCGCAGATCGCCGGCCACGCCGCGTCGCGGTCCCGGCGGTGCAGGTCCGCACAGCCCAGGCAGCTGGTGACGCCGGGAATCACCAGCGGACCCACCAGGCCGATGCCGTCGCGCACCCGTACCAACAGATGGGCGACGCCCTGGCCGTGCAGATCGCGCACCATGCGCGGGTCGGCGACCAGGAAGTCCGACAACACCACCAGATCGACGTCGTGGGCCGACACAGCGGCGTGGGGTTGGCTGCTGTGCGCGATCCGGGCGCCCGAACAGCGCAACGCCTCCACTAGCAGCTCGGAGAGCGGCCCGCGGCCGTGGATCCGCACCGAGGCCGCCCGGCCTCGCGGCCGCCCGCATTCGGTGGCCACCCCGGCTCCGAGCAACTGCGCGACCAGGTTTCGCAGACCGTCGGCGTCGGTCAGCCCGCGCTCGAGCGCGCGGCGCTGCAATTCCGCCAGCGGGGTCGGTGACCACATCGACCGCAACAGGGTGGCGAGCTCGGCGGCGGCCAGGCCGCCCGGCGGACGGACCAGCACCGCGCGGCGGGGATCCCAGCCGACCTGGACCGCGCCGTCGGGCCGCAGCAGGACCGGCAGCGCCGGGTTCAGCGCATAGGTGGAAAGCGTGGCCTGGCAGGGCGAAGACACGGCGTCACTGTGGCACGCCGGAGGCGATGGGCCCGATCAGCTATCCACAGAGCCGCCGTCGGCGCCCGGCCCGTCGGGTCCCTGGCCCTCGCGCTCGAGTTTGGCGATGGCCTCGTCGATACCGCTGGTGTCGCCGCCGATGACCCGGTCGATGAAGCCCGCCGGCTCGTCGAGGTCCTCGGCGTCGGGCAGCAGATCGGGGTGTTGCCAGATGCCGTCACGCGTGTCGACGCCGGCGGCCTCCGTCAGGCGCTCCCAGAAGGCCGCGGCCTCACGCATCTTGCGGGGCCGCAGCTCCAGCCCGACCAGCGTCGCGAAGGTCTGCTCGGCCGGGCCGCTGCTGGCCCGGCGGCGGCGCATCGTCTCGCCCAGCGCGGCGGCGCCGGGAATCCGGTCGCCCAGCGCGCCGGCCACCACCACCTGCACCCAGCCCTCGATGAGGGCGAGCAGCGTCTCCAGGCGTTCCAGTGCCTGGGTCTGGGCCGGCGTCGCCTTCGGCTCGAAAACGCCCTGCCCGAGCAGGTTTTCGATGGCCGCCGGATCCGACAGCGACGCCGGATTGAAGTCGCGCGCCAGTTCCTCGATTCCGGACATGTCGATCTGCATGCCCATGGCGTACGCCTCGACGGCGCCGAGCAGCTGGCTCGACAGCCACGGCACGTGGCTGAACAGCCGGTGGTGGGCGGCCTCCCGCGCGGCCAAAAAGGTCAGGACCTCACTGCGCGGCCGCTCCAGACCGGTGGCGAACGATTCGACGGCGTCGGGCAGCACCGCCGCAATCCCCTTGGGCCCCAACGGTAAACCGATGTCGGTCGAGGTCAGCACCTCGCGGGACAGCCGGCCCAGCGCCTGCCCGAGCTGCGAGCCGAACGCCATGCCACCCATCTGCGACATCATCTGCAGCAGCGGGCCGGCCATGCTCTTGGCCTCCTCGGGCAGCGACGCGGCCCACACCGTCGAAATCTGTTGTGCCATCGGGTCACACAGCCGCTTCCAGGTCTCCAAGGTGTTGTCGACCCAGTCGCCGGGAGTCCAGCCCATCGCCTTGGTGGTGCCCGCCGGCAGCGCAGTGGATCCGTCCAGCCAGGTTTCGGCCAGGTGCACCGCGTCGGCGATCGCCGAGTTGGTGGTGTCCGGAATCGGCGCCACAAAGCCGATCGAATTCGTCGCGACGCGGCGCGCCAAGTCGTAATTGACCGGACCCGAGCCGGTTCCGCCGGGCCCGACAGTGCCCGCGCTGGAAAACATCTGGCCCAGTTGGGTGAAGATCTGCCCCAAGTCGCCCATGCCGAATTCGCCGCTCATGCCGAACGCGGCGAACGGGTCGGACGGGTTCGAGCCCGAGTTGGGATCTTTCTTCCCGTGTTTGTCGGGGTCGTCCCCAGAGTCTCCCGAAGAGAACCCGAAAGGCAGGTCAGCCATACCCTCAACGGTACTCACCGCTAGGTCAGGCGGCGCGACCTCGGGTCAGCTTGTAGCTGAACCCGCCGCACCGGGCGTCGTGGCTGAACACCGTGCCGCGGCCGCCGTCTAGTGTGATCGGCGTGAACAGGCGCATCCTGACCTTGGTGGTCGCGCTGGTGCCGATCGTGGTGTTCGGCGTGTTGCTGGCGGTGGTGACGGTGCCGTTCGTGTCGCTGGGGCCGGGCCCCACCTTCGACACGCTCGGTGAGGTCGACGGCAAGCAGGTGGTGGCGATCGAGGGCACCCAGACGCATCCGACCACCGGCCACCTCAATATGACGACGGTGTCCCAGCGCGACGACCTGACGCTGGGCGAGGCGCTGACGCTGTGGCTTTCGGACACCGAACAGCTGGTACCGCGCGACCTCATCTATCCGCCCGGTAAGTCGCGCGAGGAAGTGGACAAGGCCAACAACGCCGACTTCAAGCAATCCGAGGACAGCGCCGCCTATGCCGCCCTGGGCTACCTCAAGTACCCGGCCGCGGTCACCGTCGCCAAAGTCCCCGAGCCGGGGCCCTCGGCGGGCAAGCTCAAGACCGGTGACGCCATCGACGCGGTCAACGGCGTCCCGGTGGCCACCGTCGACGAATTCACCGGATTGCTCAAGAACACCAAGCCCGGCCAGGTGGTGACGATTGACTACCGCCGCAAGAACGAACCGGCCGGTGTGGCGCAGATCACCCTGGGCGCCAACAAGGACCGCGACTACGGCTTTCTGGGCGTCGCGGTGCTCGACGCCCCGTGGGCGCCGTTCACCGTCGACTTCAACCTCGCCAACGTGGGCGGGCCGTCGGCCGGGCTCATGTTCAGCCTCGCGGTGGTCGACAAGTTGACCACCGGGGACTTGGCCAAGTCGAATTTCATCGCCGGGACCGGCACCATCTCGTCCGACGGCAAGGTCGGCCAGATTGGCGGCATCACCCACAAGATGGTCGCCGCGCACGCGGCCGGGGCCACGGTGTTTCTGGTGCCGGCGAAGAACTGCTACGAGGCCAGCTCGGACAATCCGTCCGGCCTGCGATTGGTCAAGGTCGAGACGCTCGGGCAGGCAGTGGACGCGTTGCACGCGATCGGCTCGGGCGGGCAGGCGCCAAGCTGCTAGCGAAGCCGGGCGATCACGGGTTGTGCCATGCGTAGAGTTGTCACCGTCTAGCAATCGATCAGGGAGCGTAGCCAGTGGGGATGCGGCCCACCGCACGGATGCCGAAGCTGACTCGGCGTAGCCGGATTCTGATCCTGATCGCACTGGGTGTGATCGCGTTGCTGCTCGCGGGTCCGCGGCTGATCGACGCCTACGTCGACTGGCTGTGGTTCGGCGAGCTCGGCTATCGCTCGGTGTTCTCCACCGTGCTGGTCACGCGGTTCGTGGTGTTTTTGATCGCCGGGCTGTTGGTGGGCGGCATCGTGTTCGCCGGGCTGGCGGTGGCCTACCGCACCCGCCCGGTGTTCGTGCCGAGCAACGACAACGACCCGGTGGCGCGCTACCGCGTCCTGGTGCTGTCGCGGTTGCGACTGGTGAGCGCCGGAATTCCGGTGGCGATCGGCCTGCTGGCCGGCATCGTCGCCCAAAGCTATTGGGTGCGCATCCAACTGTTTTTGCACGGCGGCGATTTCGGCATCAAGGACCCGCAGTTCGGCAAGGACCTCGGCTTCTACGCGTTCGAGCTGCCGTTCTACCGGCTGCTGCTCAGCTACCTGTTCGTCGCGGTCTTCCTGGCCTTCGTGGCGAACCTGTTGGCCCACTATATTTTTGGCGGCATCCGGCTGTCCGGCCGCGCCGGGGCGCTGAGCCGATCGGCGCGCATCCAGCTGGTCACCCTGGTCGGGGTGCTGGTGCTGCTCAAGGCCTTCGCCTACTGGTTGGACCGCTATGAGTTGTTGTCGCATACCCGCGGGGGCAAGCCCTTCACCGGCGCCGGGTACACCGACATCAACGCGGTGCTGCCGGCGAAGCTGATCCTGATGGCCATCGCGCTCATCTGCGCCGGCGCGGTGTTCTCGGCGATCGTGCTGCGCGATCTGCGGATTCCCGCGATCGGTCTGGTCCTGTTGCTGCTCTCGTCACTGATCGTGGGGGCGGGATGGCCGCTGATCGTCGAGCAGATCAGCGTCAAACCCAATGCCGCGCAAAAGGAAAGCGAATACATCAGCCGCAGCATCGCCGCGACTCGGCAAGCCTATGGCCTGACGTCCGACCAGGTCACCTACCGCAACTACACCGGCGACGCGCAGGCCACCGCCCAGCAGGTCGCCGACGACCGGGCCACCACGTCGAACATCCGGCTGCTGGACCCGACGATCGTCAGCCCGGCGTTCACCCAATTCCAGCAGGGCAAGAACTTCTACTACTTCCGCGACCAGCTCTCCATCGACCGCTACCAGGACCGCAACGGCGCGTTGCGTGACTACGTCGTGGCGGCCCGCGAGCTCAACCCCGACCGGCTGATCGACAACCAGCGCGACTGGATCAACCGGCACACCGTGTACACCCACGGCAACGGCTTCATCGCGTCGCCGGCCAACACCGTGCGCGGAATCGCCAACGACCCCAACCAGAACGGCGGCTACCCCGAATTTCTGGTCAACGTCGTCGGCGCCAACGGCGGCGTGGTGTCCGACGGTCCGGCGCAGCTCGACCAGCCGCGCGTCTATTTCGGGCCGGTCATCGCGAACACGTCGGCCGACTACGCGATCGTCGGGCGCAACGGCACCGATCGCGAATACGACTACGAGACCAGCAACGAGACCAAGAACTACACCTACACCGGGCTCGGCGGCGTCCCGATCGGCGACTGGCTGTCGCGCAGCGTGTTCGCCGCGAAATTCGCCGAGCGAAACTTCTTGTTCTCCAACGTGATCGGCTCGAACAGCAAGATCCTGTTCAACCGTGACCCGGCGCGGCGGGTGGAGGCGGTGGCGCCGTGGCTGACCACCGACAGCGCCGTGTACCCGGCGATCGTCAACAAGCGACTGGTGTGGATCATCGACGGCTACACCACGCTGGACAACTACCCGTATTCCGAACTCACGTCGCTGGAGTCGGCGACCGCGGACTCCAACGAGGTGGCGTTCAACAGGCTGGCACCCGACAAGCGGGTCTCCTACATCCGCAACTCGGTCAAGGCGACCGTGGACGCCTACGACGGCACGGTCAGCCTGTACCAGCAGGACGAACAGGACCCGGTGCTCAAGGCGTGGATGCGGGTCTTCCCGGGCACGGTCAAGCCGAAGAGCGACATCAGCCCCGAGCTGGCCGAGCACCTGCGCTATCCCGAGGACCTGTTCAAGGTGCAGCGGATGCTGCTGGCCAAGTATCACGTCAACGATCCGGTGACGTTCTTCTCCACGTCGGACTTCTGGGATGTGCCGCTTGATCCGAACCCGACGGCCAGCAGCTACCAGCCGCCGTACTACATCGTGGCGAAAAACATTGCGAAGAACGACAATACGGCGTCGTATCAGCTCACCAGCGCGATGAACCGGTTCAAGCGTGACTATCTGGCCGCCTACATCAGCGCCAGCTCCGACCCGGCGACCTACGGCAGGATCACCGTGCTGACCATCCCGGGTCAGGTCAACGGTCCGAAGCTGGCCAACAATGCGATCACCACCGATCCGGCGGTGTCCCAGGACCTCGGTGTGATCGGGCGCGACAACCAGAACCGGATCCGGTGGGGGAATCTGCTCACCCTGCCCGTGGGCCAGGGCGGGTTGCTCTATGTCGAACCGGTGTACGCCTCGCCGGGCGCCAGCGACGCGGCGTCGTCGTATCCGCGGCTCATCCGGGTGGCGATGATGTACAACGACAAGATCGGATACGGCCCGACCGTACGTGACGCCCTGACCGGGCTGTTCGGTCCGGGCGCGGGCGCGGCGGCGACGGGCATCCAGCCCACCGAGTCCGGCACTCCCGCCGCCAGTCCGCCGGCCAACACGCCGGCACCGGCCGTCACGCCCGGATCGCCGCCGCCCGTGGCAGCGCCGCCGGTCTCCGACGGGTCGGTGACGCTGTCGCCGGCGAAAGCGGCCGTCCTGCAAGAGATTCAGGCGGCCATCGGCGCGGCGAAAGACGCGCAGAAGAAGGGCGATTTCGCCGGCTACGGTGCGGCGCTGCAGCGGCTGGACGACGCGATCACCAAGTACAACAACACGAAATAGCTTTCAGGCGTAGGCCGTTCGGAACCTGTCCCGGTAGGCCTTTGGGCTGATGCCCAGGTGATTGACGAACACCCGTCGCAGGGTTTCGATGCTGCCGAAGCCGGCCAGGCCCGCGGTCTCGGTCACCGATCGGCCGGATTCCAGCGCGTTGCGGGCGAAATCGATCCGGACCAGTTCGACGTAGCGCGCCGGGCTCATCCCGAGCTCGGCCTGGAAGAGCCGGGTCAACTGGCGGGTGCTCAGGGACGCCAGCGCCGCAAGCCTTTTGAGACTGTAGTCGGCGCCGGGGTCGGCCGCGATCGCGTCGGTGACCGGGCGCAGGGGCGACTGCGGCGGGGGATCGGCCTCGACCAACACCGAGAATTGTGACTGGCCGCCCGCGCGTTTGAGGTAGACGACCAGCCACCTGGCCACGTCGCGGACCAGCTCGGTCCCGTAATCCATTTCGACCAGCGCCAGCGCCAGGTCGATGCCCGACGAAATCCCCGCCGAGGTGAAGATGTCGCCGTCGCGGACGAAGATCGCGTCCGGCTCGACGGTGATATCGGGAAACGCCCGGGCCAGCAACCGGGTGTCGTGCCAGTGCGTGGTGGCGCGCCGGCCGCTGAGCACCCCCGCCTGCGCGAGGATGAACGAGCCCGTGCAGATCGACGCCAGGCGCCGGGTCCGGGCCGACACCGATCGCATGGCCTCGACCAGGGCGGGGTCGATGGGCCCTGCGGGCAGGTTGTCACTGCCGGCGACCAGGACGGTATCGGCGGACTCGATCGCCGCGATGCTGTCGGTCACGCCCAGCCGGGCCCCGATCGAGCTGGTCACGTCGCGTCCGTCGAGCGAGGCGATCTTGACCTGGTAGTCGGCGCCGAACCGGTTGGCCTCGACGAACACCTCACCCGCGCCGGCCACATCCAACAGCGTCACCCCGTCGAATACGACGATGACCACCACCCGCGTACTCGCCTTGGCGTCGCTCACGCAGCCATTGTGTCGCGTTCTGTGGGGAGGACGGCCAGAACGGCCACGGTCGATCCGTCCCCACCGCCGCACACTCATAGCAACGGTCACCACGAAGGAGATGAGGACTATGACCACCAGCTCAATCGATACCGTCGCCGGCATCGATGTCCCCGACACCGCGCTGGCGCGCGAGGCCACCGAGTTCATCCGCGACACCGAGGACGAGTTGCTGTTCAACCACTCCCGGCGGGTGTTCTTCTTCGGCGCGCTGCAGGGCCTGCGCCGCGGCCTGAAGCCGGACGCGGAGCTGCTGTACGTCGCGGCGATGTTTCACGACCTGGGTCTGACCGAGCGTTACCGCGGCTCGGCCGTCCGCTTCGAGGTCGACGGTGCCGACGCCGCCCGGGACTTCTTGACGGCCCACGGCGTCGACAGGGCCGAAGCCGACAAGGTGTGGCTCGGCATCGCCTTGCACACCACCCCCGGCGTGCCCGAGTTCATGGCCCCCGAGGTCGCCTTGCTGCAGGCCGGCGTGGAGGTCGACGTGGTCGGCGTCGGGCGCGAGCAGCTCGACCCCGAGGCGCTGGCCGCGGTGACCGCCGCGCACCCGCGGCATGAGTTCAAGCAGCGCATCCTGGCGGCGTTCAACGACGGCATGAAGCACCGGCCGCGGACCACCGCCGGCACCATGAACGCCGACGTGCTGGCGCACTTCGATCCCGCCTTCGAGCGCGTCGACTTCGTCGACCTGATCCTGCACAACCGCTGGCCCGAGTAGCGGAAGGAGCGCAACAATGGACATTTACGAAGGCCTCTACACCACCCGGATGATGCGGCGGCTGCGCCCGGACCCGATCCCGCTGGACACCCAGGCCCGCATCCTCGATGCGGCCGTGCGCGCCCCGAACGGGGGCAACACCCAGCGTTGGCACTTCGTGGCCGTGGACGATCGGGAACTCATCGCCAAGTTTGCCCACCTGTTCCGCAAGGCCCGCGCCGTCGAATACGAAAAGTTCAGCGCGGGAACGGGACCGATGGTGGCGACGGCGCCTGGAGCGGATCCGGAAGCTCACGCCGAAACGATGCGCCGAATGAAGGGCTCGGGCAATTACCTGGCCGACCATTTCGAAGAGATCCCCCTGCTGCTGTTCGTCTACGCCATCGATGACCTTGGCGGCGCCAACATCTACCCGGCGATCTGGAGTGCGTTGCTCGCCGCCCGTGCCGAGGGCGTCGGCGGCGTCATGACGATGGTGCTGCGCAACTTCGAGGACGAGGTGAATGAACTCCTGGGAGTCCCGGTCGAGCAGGGCTGGAAGATGTCGGCCATGCTCACCCTGGGCTACCCGTTGGGCAGGTGGGGCGTCGCGGCCAATCGCCATCCCGTGCAAGAGGTTTCGTCCCGCAACGGCTGGGACAAGCCGTTTGGCATCGAAGTGCCGCAGCCGCTGTGGCCGCCGCGCGACGAGATGACGGCCGACCTGGCCGAGGCGGGCTGAATAGGCCTTGCGGCGCAACGGATTTGCGAGGAAGGTAGTTGCATGAGTGGTTCAGATCCAATCGGTGTCACCGTGGTGCAGCCGGGGGAGGGCGATGTCGTCACCCTCCCGGGGTTCGGGGTGGTGTTCAAGCTGTCCGGCAGGACCAATGGCGGCGAGGTGTCCATCGTCGAGCATCCGTTCGCCGTCGGCCTGCTCACCGCGGCGCACCGCCACACCCGCGAGGACGAGCATTCGATCGTGCTGGCCGGCGAGATCGGCTTCCGTTCCGACGACAGCGAAGTGGTCCTGGGTCCCGGCGGATACATCACCAAGCCGCGCGGGCAGATGCATGCGATGTGGAATGCCGGCAGCGAGCCGGGCCGCATCATCGAGGTCATCACCCCGGGCGGATTCGAGAATTACTTCCGCGAATTGGGCGAGCTGCTCCTCGAGCACGACCGGGATCCGGCCGGCAAGCCCCTGCACGAGTTGCCCGAGTTCGGCGAGCTCGCCGACAAATACGGGCTGACGTACGGGTCCCCGGAGTGGATGGACGACATCGCGCAGCGATACGGGCTGAACCCGCCATCGCACTGAGCATTCGCGGTTGCGACGGCCGCTGACCGCGCGATTTGGTCGCCGAGAGACCGGTTCGGTAACCTGGCATTCACCAACGCGGGGTGGAGCAGCTCGGTAGCTCGCTGGGCTCATAACCCAGAGGTCGCAGGTTCGAATCCTGTCCCCGCTACCAGGTAAAACGGCTCCCGGAGATTTGTCCGGGGGCCGTTTTCATGCCCGGTGAGACGTTCGCGCGCAAGGCGGGCGCCGTTCGCCGATGAGCCCTCTCCGGAAGTCCGGCGATCATGGCCGGCGGGGCGATGGCTTATCTTTACCTGCATCTGTCCATCGGTACCGCGAGTTGTCGGAGGAGATCCCACATGCGCAGCTTCAAGGTGGCGGCGTTCGCGACGGTCCTCGTTCTCTTTGGCTCCGCTGGCGTCGCCGCTGCCGCGCCGCCCAAGGATTACTGCGCGGATCTCAAAGGTGCCAACACGGGCCAGGCGTGCGAAATCCACATGGCTGACGTCGGCTACAACGTCGACATCAGCTTCCCGGCCAACTACCCCGACGAGAAGTCCATCGCCGACTTCATTGCCAAGCAGCGCGACGATTTCCTCAACGTCGCCAAATCCTCCGCATCCCGCGATCAGCCCTCCCAGCTGACCATTTCGGCGACGAATTACGGGTCGGCGATACCGCCGCGCGGCACCGAGGCCGTGGTGTTGAAGGTCGTTCAGAACGTCGGCGCACACCCCCAGACGACCTACAAGTCCTTCAATTGGGACCAGACGTACCGCAAGGCGATTGTGTGGACCGCAGCGTCAGACGACAAGAACAACACGCCCTTGTGGCGCGTCGACGACCCGCTGACGACCGTCGCGCCCATCGTGCAGAGCGAGCTGCAGAAGCAGACTGCGCCGCCGGCGGGCCAGGCGCCGACCGCGCCGCCGGCGAACCAGACGCAGACCACGTCGCCGGCGAACCAGGCGCCGACCGCGCCGCCCGTGACCATCGCGCCGGCCGTCCTCTACGACCCGGCGAACTATCAGAATTTCGCCGTCACCAACGACGGTGTGATCTTCTTTTTCGACCAGGGTCATATGCTGCCCGACGCGGCGGGTGCCCCTCAGGTGTTGGTACCGCGCTCCGCGATCGACCCCATGCTCGCTTAACGAGCGCAACGCAGGTTCGAGACCTCTCCCCGCTGGGCTCGGGTGGTGGCGCGGCGCGCCACCACCCTGCCGCGACCGCACTAACCGGCTGCGACGCCGAGCGGTGGCTCGACGCTGGCCGTGGGAAGGCATCCGCTCGCTGTGACGGCGGTGAAGGCGAGGATCGCCGCAACGACGACCTTGGTGGCTAGACGCGACATGGCAGCTCCATTCATCCGGCCCCCTGGCAGGACTCTAGAGCGATCCGGCCAATATTTCAATGACTATTGAAATATTGTTGGTTTGCGGGCAGGGTAGAAGGTGCCCGTTCGAAGTGCGTGAGAAGGTGGCAATTGACGTCGAAAGTTCCGCCGGCCAAGGTAGCGCGAGCCGTTGAACGCGCCCGCCACCACTTGACGGGTCTGCGCCAACGCTTTGCTCCGCCCGCGGTGGTGATGCTGGAGACGACCCTGAACGGATGGGTCGCTCAGGCGGTCGCGACCGCCGCGGATCTTGGAGTGGCAGACGCCCTCGCGGATGGTCCGTTGTCTGGGGAGCAGTTGGCGGGCCGGGTCGGCGCCGACACCGCCGCGCTGCGGCGACTGCTGCGCGCGGATCGGCGTCGGCATTTTCCGGCGACGCAGAGACGGCCGTTACGCCCTCAATCCGCTCGCCGAAACGCTGCGGACCGACGCGCCGGTGTGATGGCCGGGATGGCAAAGGTGGGTCGGGTCGCCTCAGCATCGCGAGCACTGGAGCCACCTGACCGAAGCAATTCGGACCGGGAAACCGGTGATTCCAGAGCTTCGCGGCAAAACGGTCTTCGAGTACCTGGCTGGCGAGGCGAAGCTCGGCCGGATTTTCAACTCCGCCATGACCAATCTGTCCGAATTCTCCATCGCGCCCCTGACGGCGGCGTATGACTTCAGTACCTTCGCGACGATCGTCGATGTGGTGGCGGCCACGGTCGGTTGCTGGCCGCCATTCAGCGGCTCCGAATTCGCGCGGCGTGCTGTTCGATCTCCCGGAGGTGGTGGCGTGCGCTCCAGAGTTGTTGCGCGAGAACGGTGTCCATGACCGCGTCCGGATCGAGCAGGGCTCATTCTTCGATTCCGCGCCGGCCGGCGGTGACGCGTATGTGCTCAAAAACGTAATCCATGACTGGCCCGAGGATGACGCGGTGCGCATCTTGAACAACGTCCGCAGCGCGGCTCGCACCGGCGCGCGAATTCTGCTCTGCGAGTTCGTTATTCCCGACCACGATCGCGACTTCCACGGCAAGTGGGTGGATATCGAGATGTTGGTCGTCGCCGGCGCGCGCGAACGCATCGCCCAAGAGTACGACCGGCTGTTCGGTCAAGCCGGTTTCCGGTTGAACCGCGTCGTCGAAACCGTGTCGCCGCTCAATATCCTCGAGGCGACCGCAGTGTAGCCGCGGGGCCCGTGGTCTGGGCGGCCCGGGTTTTACTGGGCGGCAGGTCCAACCCCAGCTCGTCGGCGGGGATGGTCAAGGATCGGTGCACTGCGGGACCGACGAGCGCGACCACCTCATCGACTCCGAGCGATGACAGGGGCGGCACACGCATGATGTAGCGCAACATCGCGGTGCCGACGAGGCTGGTGGCGGCCAGCATCGCACGCAGTCGCGCTTCGTCGCCGCCGCCCAGAGCGTTGGCCACGGCAGTGAGCAGATAGTCGTGCAGAAAACCGCGAAACGCCTCGTTGGCATCGCTGTTCGACGTCGCCGACTGCACCATCGAGGCCATGCTGGCGGCCGTATCGGGCCGCTCCCAAATGCCGAGGTAGGCCCGCACCACGCGGCGTCCTACATCGTCGTCCTTCTCGGCGAGTTCGTTCGTCAACAGGTTCGCCGGCAGCACCAGCTTCATCGACTCCCGAAACAATTCCGCCTTCGAGCCGAAGAGGTACAGCACCATCGAAGGATCGACCCGCGCATCGTCGGCAATCGCTCGCAGCGTCGTCTTGTCATAGCCGCGCTTGGCGAACTGCTGCTTCGCAGCGTGCAGGACCGCGTCGCGCGATACCGGTCCGCCCTGGCGCCTGCCTCGTCGCTTCGTCGTATTCCCAGGTGGCGGCACGTGCGAACCCTATCATTTCAACCCATAGTGAAAAGGTTGGCCACGGTTTGCTGCCCAACGGCAGGACTAAGTGCAGGCGCCCGCCTATCGCGGCAGCACGTCCTCGATGGCGCTGACGACCTCGGGGGCGTTGGGCTCGGTGCGGGGCCGGAACCGCCGCACCACCTTGCCGTCGGGCGCGACCAGGAATTTCTCGAAGTTCCATTGGATGTCGCCGGCCTCGCCAGCGGAATCGGCGGCCTTGGTCAGCTCGGCGTAGAGCGGGTGACGGTCGTCGCCGTTGACGTCGGTCTTGGCCAGCAGCGGGAACGTCACGCCGTAGGTCGTCGAACAGAACTCCTGGATCTCCTCGGCCGTGCCCGGCTCCTGTCCCATGAACTGGTTGCAGGGAACGCCGACGACGGTCAGGCCGCGATCGCGGTAGTCCTCGGCCAGCTTTTCCAGCGCCGTGTACTGCGGCGTCAGCCCGCATTTGGAGGCTACGTTGACGACCAGCGTTGCGCCGTCGGACAATTCGGCCAGCGTGGTGGGCCGGCCGTCGAGGGTGGTCAGGGGGATGTTTTTCAGTGTCACGTAGACGACGCTAACGCACGTCAGAGCCAGCCGGTGCGGGCGGCGGCGACCGGCTCGGCGGGGGCCGGGGCCAATTCGCCGTTGCGCACGCCGTCGAGCAACCGTTTCACCGCGGCGACGATCTCCGGAGCGGCGGCCGCGAGCCCGGCCGTGTCGGCTTCGCTGACCTCGTCCGCGTCGACGCCGGCGCGGGCCAGCACGGCGGCCGGGTCGGCCAGCTGGTCGGACAGCCAGGTCAGCGGGTCGGCGGACAGCTCGGGCACGAAGTGCCGGCGGCTGGGTTCCCAGCCGTTGAACTGCGGGTGGTGATGGGCGCGGTCCAGGGTCCCGGGCGGGCTCTCGGTGGACCCGAACAGGTCCACCCGCCACACCGGGCGGGTGAAGGCGAACGGGACGCCGGCGTAGATCGAGCCTTGCGGCTCGGCCCGCTCGACGAGGCGCAGTTCCAGTCTGACTCCGCGCTCCGGGGTCTCCTGACCCTCGAGCGGGGACGGGTCGATGAAGTACATGTCCCCGACGACCACGCCCAGGGATTCGAATCCGAACGCTGCCAGCATCGCGCACCTTTCTTTGTCCTCATCGCGATCCTCATCGAGCGTAGACCGCGCGCTCACTACGACGGCTCAGTCGGCGGACAGATCGCGGGAGCGCTTGTTGGCATACATGTGCTCGTCGGCCAGCCGCATGAGGTCCCGCTCGCCGACGGCGATCCCGGCGCTGAAGCCGACCGGTTCGCCATCCTGAGCCCAGCGGTCGCGCAGCCGATCGAGGATCCGCTCGGCCTCGGCGCGCTCGGCACCGACCAGCAGCACCAGGAACTCGTCGCCGCCGATGCGAAAAGCGGTGCCCGCCTCGCCGACCGACCAGCGCAGCGCGTCGGCGAAGGACACCAACAGCTCGTCGCCGGCCCCGTGGCCGTGGGTGTCGTTGTAGCGCTTGAAGTTGTCGAGGTCGATGAGGACGACGGCCGAGCCGCTGGCATGCGCCGACAGCTGGGGTCCGAGGGTGCTCCGGTCGAGCAGCTGGGTCAGCGCGTCGGTGTGCGCGATCTGCCGCAGCAGCGCGCTCTGCTCTTCCAGCCGGGCGATGAGCCATGCCGGCACCTCGGCGACGATCACCCACATGGCTACCGCCAGCACCACGGTGGTGAACGCGCCCGGAAGAACCTTGGCGCCGCCGACGACGAACGCCGCGACGCCGAGCGGCACGAAGGCCAGCGATCGCCATCGCGGGCAGGTCAGACCGATGTAGGCGAACGTGATCGTGACGGTGCCGGGAAAATCCAGGGTGACCCGCGGATCGATCGCTCCGGCCAGCGTGGTGACGATCAACGACGCGACCGGCCAGCCGGCCAGCAGGGCCCGACGGTCTTGCCAGCCGCGAAGCGTCCCCAGCCAACCAACGGCTCCGGCCGCAACACCCGACCCGGCGAGAAGGCAGAACAGCCGCGGGTCGACTCCGCCGGCCACGCGTGCCTCCACCGCATACATAATGAGCAAGCACAGAAAAGCGATCAGACCGATCGCGTGCCAGCGCCCGACCGACGGCTGCGAGGCGACACGCCTGGACATCTGCCAAGGATAAGGTCGTGGCCGCCCGGCGAGGCCATGGCTGGGTGACTTTTCGGCGCCCGCCGAATTTGTGAACGGCGGTTCGCACAAGGTCGGCCGCCGCGGTACATTCACTGGACTCGTTATTGCACAATTGTCGGAGCCCCTGGCAAAGGCAGGGGAGGGATTTGTCGCCGCGCCGGCAGGCTCGGCGCGGACGTGAGGGGCGGCGGCGGTCTTGTCGACAAAAACAGGTCCCGGCTCGCCCATGCAGATCAACTCGCAACGGATCCCGCCGTACAAGTGGATCGCCGTCGCCGTGCTAGTCGTGTGCGTTCTGATTTTGGCCTTGGTGTACGGGCAGTTTCGCGGCGCCTTCACCGAAAAGACCGAGCTGACGATGTTGGCCGCGCGGGCTGGTTTGGTGATGGATCCGGGTTCGAAGGTGACCTACAACGG
>NZ_QMEV01000067.1 GCF_003284935.1 Mycobacterium colombiense | reverse complement strand
CCCGGCGGTGTCGGCGGCGGTGACCGTGCCACCGTCGTGCAGGCCGCGCTGACCCAGGTCGGTTCGCCCTACGTCTGGGGTGGCTCCGCGCCGGGCGGATTCGACTGCTCCGGCCTGGTGATGTGGGCCTTCCAGCAGGCCGGCATCTCGCTGCCGCACTCCAGCCAGGCGCTGGCTCACGGCGGCCAGCCCGTCTCGCTCGGGGACCTGCAGCCCGGTGACGTGCTCACCTTCTACTCCGACGCCTCGCACACCGGCATCTACATCGGTGACGGCATGATGATCCACTCCTCGACCTACGGCGTGCCGGTCCGGGTGGCGCCGATGAGTGCCGGCGGTCCGATCTACGACGCTCGCCGTTACTAGACACCCCGGAGCGCGCCGCCGGCGGCTCTCGATACTGCTGGCCTGGGTTTTCGTCGTCGAACTCGTGGTGGTCGCGGCGGTGCCGTTCGACGCCCAGCGCGAAGCCCGGATCCGGCCCGCTCAGCTGGTCACGCCCGCCCGCAGCCAACCCGGCGCGTCGGCCAGGTCGATCGCCGTGGGCGACCGCACCGTGCGGCTGGTGGGGCTCGGCGGCCCGGCCAGCGACCGGCTGCTGTCCCGGGTGGGCGCGGGCATGGGCGCGGCGATCACCGCGGTGGAGTCGTTCTGGGGTACCGACTGGGCCCGCGAGATTTCGGTGGTCGCGGCGGGCACGGACGAGGAATTCCGCGCGGCCGCCGGCGGGGGACCGGCGTCGCAGTGGGCCGACATCGCGGCAGTGACGGTGGTCGACCGCCTCGATCCCGTTCGCCGGGTCGCCGACGGCGAGCGGATAGTGTTCGCGCCGGGGGCGGCCACCATGAGCGCGGCGTCATTGCGAATCGTGTTGGCCCACGAGCTTTTTCACTACGCCGCGCGCGCCGACACCGCCGCGGATGCGCCCCGCTGGCTCACCGAGGGGGTGGCCGACTTCGTTGGGCGCCCGCCGACCCCGGTGCCCGCCGAGACGCTGCTACCCATGACGCTGCCCACCGACGGCGATCTCGATGTGCCGGGCGAGCAGCGCTCGCTGGCCTACGACCGCGCGTGGTGGTTCGCCCGATTCGTCGCCGACACCTATGGACCGCCGAAGTTGCGCGACCTCTACCTGGCCGCCTGCGGCGTCCGGCACACCGACATGACCGTCGCCGGTCAAGACGTGCTGGGTGACAGCCCGGCGGGCCTGCTCACCCGCTGGCATCAGTGGCTGGGCCACTAGGCGGCATCGCCCCGCTGCGACCGTGTGCACCGGGCGCATCGCCGTCAGGCTAGCCTGACGCAGGTGAGTCGGGTCCTGCTGGTTACCAACGACTTTCCGCCCCGCCCGGGCGGCATCCAGTCGTACCTCGGTGAGTTCGTCGGCCGGCTGGTCGACGGCGGCCCGCATTCGGTGACGGTGTACGCGCCGCAGTGGAAGGGTGCCGACGCCTTTGACCGCTCAGCCCAGGCCGCCGGCTATCGGGTGGTGCGCCATCCGGGCACGCTGATGCTGCCCGGCCCGGCGGTCGACGCCCGGATGCGGCGGTTGATCGCCGAGCACGGCATCGACACCGTCTGGTTCGGCGCGGCCGCGCCGCTGGCGCTGTTGGCCCAGCGCGCCCGCGGGGCCGGGGCGAGCCGGGTTCTGGCCAGCACCCACGGCCACGAGGTGGGGTGGTCGATGCTTCCGGTCGCCCGCTCGGTGCTGCGCCGCATCGGCGACGACACCGACGTCGTCACGTTCGTCAGCCGCTACACCCGGTCGCGGTTCGCGCCGGCGTTCGGGCCCAAGGCGTCGCTGGAGTATCTGCCGTCCGGAGTGGACACCGACCGGTTCCGGCCCGACCCGGCGGGCCGGGCCGAGCTGCGGGCCCGCTACGGGTTGGGCGAGCGGCCCACGGTGGTGTGCGTGTCGCGGCTGGTGCCGCGCAAGGGCCAGGACATGCTCATCAGGGCCCTGCCCTCGATCCGGCGACGGGTCGACGGCGCGGCATTGGTCGTCGTCGGCGGCGGGCCCTATCAGGACTCGCTGCGCGCGCTGGCCCGCGAGTGCGGGGTGGCCGACGACGTGACCTTCACCGGCGGCATCCCGGCCGCCGAGTTACCCACGCATCACGCGCTGGCCGACGTGTTCGCGATGCCGTGCCGCACCCGCGGCGCCGGGCTGGACGTCGAGGGGTTGGGCATCGTCTTCCTCGAGGCCTCGGCGACCGGCGTGCCCGTCATCGCCGGCAAGTCGGGAGGAGCCCCGGAAACGGTGCGGCACAACAAGACTGGGCTGGTCGTCGACGGCCGCGAGGTGGACCAGATCGCCGACGCCATCACCGAATTGCTGACCGATCGCGACCGGGCGGCCGCCATGGGCGCGGCCGGGCGCGAATGGGTGATGGACCAGTGGCGCTGGGACACCCTGGCGGCGCGGCTGGGCGCGCTACTCGGCGGACCGGGCAGCTAGTCCTTCTCGTAGATGGCCTCGATGTCGGAGGCGAACTTCTCGGCCACCACGTTGCGCTTGACCTTCATCGTCGGCGTCAGCTCACCGGTGTCCTCGGTGAAATCGACCGGCAGGATGCGGAACTTGCGGATCGATTCCGCATGGGACACAGCCTGATTGGCGTCCTTGATGGCCGCGTCCACCTCGGCGACCAGGTCGGGGTCGGTGGCCAGGTCGCCCACGGAGGTGCCGGCGCCCTTCTGGTTGCGCTGCTTCCAGCCGTCGAACGCTTCGGGGTCGATGGTGATCAACGCGCCGATGAACGGCTTGTTGTCCCCGACGACCATCGCCTGACTGATCAACGGGTGGGCCCGCAGCCGGTCCTCCAGGACGGCCGGCGCGACGTTCTTGCCGCCGGCGGTCACGATGATCTCCTTCTTGCGCCCGGTGATCTTCAAGAAGCCGTCCTCGTCGAGCACGCCCAGGTCCCCGGTCCGGAACCAGCCCTCGGTGAAGGCGTCTTCGGTGGCCTGCTCGTTGCGCCAGTAGCCGGTGAACACCACGCCGCCGCGGACCAGCAGTTCGCCGTCCTCGGCGATGCGCATGCTGTTGCCGGGCACCAACGTTCCGACCGTGCCGATCTTGACGTTGCCGACCTGGTTGACGGTGATCGCCGAGCTGGTCTCGGTCAGGCCGTAGCCCTCGTGGATGGTCAGGCCCACGCCGCGGTAGAAGTGGCCCAGCCGCGAGCCCAGCGGCGCGCCGCCCGAGACCGCGGCGTGGCAGTCGCCGCCCAGCGCGGCGCGCAGCTTGGTGTAGACCAGCCGGTCGAACAGGGCGTGCTTGGCGCGCAACACCGGCCCGCGGCGGCCGCGGTCCTGCGCCTCGCTCCAGTCGACGGCGGTTTGCACGGCCGCGGCGAAGATCCGGCCCTTGCCGTCGTTCGAGGCGTTCTGCTCGGCGGTGTTGTAGACCTTCTCGAACACCCGTGGCACCGACACCACGACGGTCGGCTTGAACACCGCGAACTGCGGCACCAGGTTCTTGATGTCGCTGGTGAAGCCGACGGTCACCTTGTTGGCGAACGCGGACAACGTCAGTGAGCGCGCCAGCACGTGAGCCAGCGGCAAGAAGACCAGCAGCCGCTGGCCCTCGTCGAGCAGCGTCGGCAGGCTCTCCTTGGCGCCGCGGGTCTCATACAGCAGATTCGAATGCGTCAGCTGGCAGCCCTTCGGCCGCCCGGTGGTGCCCGAGGTGTAGATGAGGGTCGCCGGATCCGAGGCCCGCAGCGCCTCGAGGCGCGCGGTCAGCTCGGCCGGTTCCACCGACGCGCCGGCCTCCACGAGCTGGTCGAGCGCCTTGGGCCCCGACCCGTTGATGTGCAGCACCCGGCGCAGGGCGGGCAGTTCGGCGGTCAGCTCGGTGACCATGGCCGCGTGTTCGTCGGTCTCGGCGAACGCCAGCACCGCCTCGGAGTCCTGCAGCACCCAGCGCACCTGCTCGGCCGACGACGTCTCATAGATCGGCACGGTGACCGCGCCCACCGACAGGATCGCCAGGTCGAGGATCGCCCATTCGTAGCAGGTGGCACAGAAGATCGACACGCGGTCGCCGGCCTGCACCCCCAGGGCGATCAAACCCAGTGCGGCCGAGCGGATCTGCTCGGCCGCCTCGCCGCAGGTGACGTCGGTCCACTCGCCGTCGACCTGGCGTTGGTAGATGACGAAATTGGGGTCGTCGCGCTCGTGTTCGAAGACCATCGCGGCGATGTTGTCGCTTTCGCCGACGGAGAAGCGGGCGGGGACGCTGTACTCACGCACTCTTGTGACCTCGATTGACCTCGTGGAGATTCCCGGGAGCGGGTTGCTGCCGACCAGCCTAATCCGCGCGTTGACCCAGTACGGTCAGAGTGGGTCGGGCGGGGGCCGCGATTGCCCGCGGCGGCGTCCGGTCCGCCCTCGGCGGGGCGCCGCGGGCCGGTGTGTGAAGCTGGGGTCATGAACAGCATCCAGATCGCGGATGAGACGTTTGTCGCCGCCGACGGCGCACGGGTGGGCGCCGCGGTGGCCGAGCAGTCGAGCTGGCGACGCTGGTGGCCGGACCTGCGGCTGCAGGTCGTGGAGGATCGCGGCGAAAAGGGCATCCGGTGGTCGGTCACCGGCGCGTTGACCGGGACCATGGAGGTCTGGCTGGAACCGTCGCTGGACGGCGTCGTGCTGCACTACTTCCTGCACGCCGAGCCGACCGGGGTGGCGGCCTGGCAGCTGGCCAAGCTGAACTTGGCGAAGATGACGCACCGCCGTCGGGTGGCGGGCAAGAAAATGGCCTTCGAGGTCAAGACGACACTGGAACGGTCACGTCCGGTCGGAGTTTCTCCGGTAGTTTAGCCGGGTCAGGTCCTGCCGGAGAGTACCGTGTCGGACCGAGACCCGCGGGGTCCGCACATTCGACAGCGGTCGATCCGTTTGCGGGAGAGAGGGCAGCAACCAGGTGGCGGAGAAGACGACGCAAACCATCTACATCGAGGCCGACCCGGCCACCGTGATGCAGGTGATCGCGGACATCGATTCCTACCCGCAGTGGATCTCGGAGTACAAGGAAGCCGAGGTCGTCGAGAAGGACGGCGACGGCTACCCCAAGGTTGCGCGGATCGTCATGGACGCCACGGTGATCAAGGACACCATGGTGATGTCCTATGAGTGGCCCAAGGATCGCCAATCGGTGAGCTGGACGCTGGTCTCGAGCTCGCTACTGCGTTCGCTGGAAGGCTCATACCGGTTGGCGGCCAAGGGATCTGGCACCGAAGTCACCTACGAACTCTCCGTCGATCTGGCCATGCCGATGATCGGCCTGCTCAAGCGCAAGGCCGAGCGCCGGTTGACCGACACCGCGCTGAAAGATCTGAAGAAACGAGTCGAGGCTGAGTGAGTCCACTGAATTCGGAGCGCCTGCCCCGGCCCGGATCAGCCTTTTCGTCGGCAAAGGTGGGGTAGGGAAATCCACCCTGGCTTGCGCCACCGCTGTCGGTGCCGCGAGCGCCGGGCAGCGCGTGCTGGTGGTTTCGACCGACCAGGCGCACTCGCTGGGTGATGTGCTGGGCGTTCCGGTATCGCCGAGTCAGGGCGACCCGGTGCGGGTACTCGCCGACCTCAAAACGGGGCAGACGGAGGCCGGCGGCGGATTTCTGGACGCGCTCGCCCTGGACACGCTGGCCCTGCTCGAGGTCCGCTGGCATGAGGTCGTCGCCACCCTGGATCGCCGCTTTCCCGACTCTGAACTGAGTACCATTGCGCCCGAAGAACTTTCGGCCCTCCCCGGGGTACAGGAAGTGCTGGGGCTGCACGCCGTCGGCGAGCTGGCCCGCAGCGGGCGATGGGATCGGGTGGTGGTCGATTGCGCGTCGACCGCCGACGCGTTGCGGATGCTGACGTTGCCCGCCACCTTCGGGCTCTACGTCGAGCGGGCCTGGCCGCGGCATCGCCGGCTGTCGGTCACCGTCGACGACGCCCGGTCGGCGGCGGTGGTCGAGCTGCTCGAACGGATCAGCTCTCACGTCGAGTCGCTGAGCGCGCTGCTCACCGACGGCGATCTGGTGAGTGCGCACCTGGTGCTGACCCCCGAGCGGGTGGTCGCGGCCGAGGCGGCCCGAACGCTGGGTTCGCTGGCCCTGATGGGCGTGCGCGTCGAAGAGCTGATCGTGAATCAGGTTCTGCTGCAAGACGACTCGTATGAGTACCGCAACCTGCCCGAACACCCCGCTTTCTACTGGTACACCGAGCGCATCGCCGAGCAGCGCGGCGTGCTCGACGAGCTCGACGCCACCATCGGTGAGGTGGCGCTGGTGATGACCCCGCATCTGTCCGGCGAGCCGATCGGCCCCAAGGCGCTGAGCGGGCTGCTCGACGCGGCGCGGCGCCGGGGCGGCACGGCCCCGCCGGGCCCCCTGCGGCCCACCGTGGACCTCGAATCCGGGACGGGACTGGCGTCCATCTACCGAATGCGGCTGGCGTTGCCGCAACTCGATCCGTCGGGCCTGACCCTGGGCCGGGTCGATGACGATCTGATCATCAGCGCCGGCGGATTGCGGCGCCGGGTTAGGTTGGCATCAGTACTTCGGCGGTGCACGGTGCTGGACGCACATCTACGGGGTAGCGAATTGACGGTGCGTTTTCGACCAGATCCGGAGGTGTGGCCGAAGTGAGTGGTGGGGGTCATTCCGACATCGGTCCGGAACTGCGGAGGCTCGCCCAGACGATCCTGGACGGCATCGACCCCGCGGTCCGCGCCGCGGCGGCGCTGACGGCCGGCGCGGGCGTGGGCACCGGCAAGTGCCAGCAGGTGTGGTGCCCGGTCTGCGCGCTGGCCGCGCTGGCCACCGGCGACCAGCACCCGTTGCTCACCGCGATCGCCGACCACAGCATCGCCCTGCTCGAGGTGGTTCGCGACATCGTCAGCGACATCGACCGGTCCGCCAAACCGACACCGGAGCCGCCGCCGGACGGTCCGCCCGGGGGCGCACCCGGCGCGCCCGCCGACGCCGCGTCGCGGACCCGGTATCAGCCCATCCCGGTCACGCTCGAGGAGTGAACCGCCTGCGTCGCAGGTGGTCGGTTCGGGTGGGGATGGGTACAGTTGGCGCAGAACATCAGCGGGTATAGCCGAGAGGGAGGGCCATGTGGTACTGGCTGTTCAAGTACGTGCTCCTCGGCCCGCTGCTATCGCTGCTGGGGCGGCCGAAAGTTGAAGGCCTAGAACACGTTCCGAGCTCCGGGCCGGCGATACTGGCCAGCAACCACCTGGCGGTCATGGACAGCTTCTACCTTCCGCTGGTGGTGCGCCGCCGAATCACCTTCCTGGCCAAGTCGGAATACTTCACCGGCACGGGTTTCAAGGGCTGGTTCCAGCGGTGGTTCTTCACGGCCGTCGGCCAGGTGCCGATCGACCGCACCGACGCCGACAGCGCCCGCGCCGCGCTGACCACCGCGCAGCAGGTGCTGAGCCAGGGCAAGCTGCTGGGCATGTACCCCGAGGGCACCCGGTCGCCGGACGGCCGGCTGTACAAGGGCAAGACGGGACTCGCGCGGCTGGCGCTGGAGACCGGCGTCCCGGTCATCCCGGTCGCGATGATCGGCACCAACGTCGTCAACCCGCCCGGAACCAACATGCTGCGGTTCGGCCGGGTCACCGTTCGGTTCGGCAAGCCGATGGACTTCTCGCGCTTCGACGGGCTGGCCGGCAACCGCTTCATCGAGCGGGCCGTCACCGACGAAGTGATCTACGAGCTGATGGGACTGTCCGGTCAGGAATACGTCGACATCTACGCGGCGAGCCTAAAAAAGGGCGGTAACGACGGCGCGGCCAACGGCGAGGCCGTCCGGATTCCCGAAACCGCGGCCGGTTAGCCGACGGCGGTAACCGGCGCCAACTGCTGGGGGGCCGTGTCCCGCGACAGCCCGCGCGCGGCGACGGTGACTCCCACCGTGACGAGGACGGCCAGCGCCCACCACACGTAGGACATCCCGGCGAGCTGACGCCACCAGACGGCGCTCGCCTCGTGATGCTTGGGCAGCAGGTCGATGGGCGACCACCGCATCAGCGCCACCCCCACGGCACTGACCACCATCAGCGCAGCGTTGCGTCGCCGCCAGCCCACGATCCCCGTCACCAGCACCGCCGGCAGCACCCAGACCCAGTGGTGCGACCAGGACACCGGCGACACCACCAGCCCGAACAGCGCCACGCACACCAGGGCGAGCGCGGGCTCGTCGGCGCGCAGCGCCCGGCGCATCGCCCAGACGGTCACCGCCAACACCAGCAGCGACGCGGCCACCCAGAGCAGAGACCGTTCCTGCTGTCCCAGCCCCAGCCGGGCCAGCGCGCCGGCGATGTTCTGGTCGGTGTTCAACGACGCCGAACCGATGCGGTCGGTGTGCAGCAGGGTGTGCGTCCAGTACTCCAAGGAGTCGTTCCAGGCCAGCGCGAAACCCAGCAGCGTCGCCCCGACGAAAGACGCCAGCGCGGTCAGCGTCGCCCGGGTGTCGCGGCGCAACAGGAAGTAGAGCAGGAACACCGCCGGGGTCAGTTTCAGCGCCATGCCGACGCCCAGCAGCAGCCCGCGCGGCCACGGCGTGCGCCGCGGCAGGCAGTCGGCGATCACCAGCGTCATCAGCACCACGTTGATCTGGCCGAAGGCGAAGTTCGAGCTGATCGGTTCCAGCCAGATCGTCGCGGCCGCCGCGGTGACGATCGCCAGCCACCACCGGCGCTGCCAGGCCGGGCCCGGCAGGGTCGCCGAGGTGCTCCAGACGTCGAGGCGGGTCAGCACGATCACGGTCGACACGACCAGCAGCACCAGCGTCAAGGCGGTGATCGCGACGCTGGCGGTGGGCATGTGCATCCAGGCGAACGGGCAGAACACGATGGCGGCCAGCGGTGGATAGGTGAACGGCAGATCCACGATCGGCGTGTGGAACAGCACGTCCCCGCGGTAGAGCGGGTGGCCGTCCATCCAGGCCCGCGCGCCCATCTGGTAGACGTCGATATCGATGCGATAGGGCGTGTGCCCGAACAGCTGCCACGCCGCGTAACTCAGCCCCGCGGCGGCGGTCAGCCAGGCCAGCCCCCACCACAGCGCCCACCGGGGGCCACGCTTACCTGCCAAGCCCGCCCCGGGCGCCTGCCGTGTACTCATGTCGCACAACAGCGTAATGGGTGCCGGGGGCCCGACCCGCCTGGTGCAGCGCGGGTCCCACGAGCCCGGCGCGGACAGGCGTACGTTTCAAGAGTGCTCCATTCGTTCGTGGCCGAGGTGACCCGGTGGTTCGCCCACGACGTCTATGACCGCGGTCACCTGCCGTTGCTGTGCTGCCTGGTGGCCTTCATCCTGACGTTCTTCGTCACGCGAACCTGCGTGCGGTTCATCCGGCACCGCGCCACCGCCGGCCGGCCCGCCCGGTGGTGGCACCCGCGCAACGTCCATGTCGGGGGAGTGCACATCCACCACGTGACCTTCGGGGTGGTGCTGACCCTGCTCTCGGGCCTGACGCTGGTTACGCTGTCCATCGACGGGCATGAACCCGAATTCACCATTGCGGCAACATTTTTCGGGATCGGCGCGGCGCTGGTCCTGGACGAGTACGCGCTGATCCTGCACCTGTCCGACGTGTACTGGTCCGAAGACGGCCGCACCTCGGTGGACGCGGTCTTCGCCGCGGTGGCGGTGGCCGGGCTGTTGATCATGGGCCTGCACCCGCTGATGTTCTTCCTGCCGATCTGGCACAGCGCCGAGTCGACGGCGCTGCGGGCCGTGGTGGCCGGCGCCATGGCGTTGACGTTGCCGCTGGCCGTCGTGGTGGTGCTCAAGGGCAAGGTGTGGACCGGCCTGCTGGGCATGTTCCTGGTCATCCTGCTGGTCATCGGCGCCGTCCGGCTGTCGCGCCCGCATGCCCCGTGGGCCCGGTGGCGGTACTCCACGCAACCGGACAAGATGCGCCGGGCGCTGCAACGCGAGCGCAGGCTGCGCCGCCCGGTGGTGCGGGCCAAGCTGTACCTGCAGTGCGCCATCGCCGGCACACCGCGACTGCCCGACGAACGCACCGTCGACGCCACACTCGACCACGAGGTCCACCCCGCGCCGGCGCCCACCGGGCCGATTCTGATCAGTCGGTAGCCCGCGGCGGCCGTGCCGGCACTCATCGTCGCCGGCTGGGGCGATGGACCGCCTCCTCCTTCGTGCCGTGCCGGCACTCATCGTCGCCGGTCTAGGCTTTCTCCGGTGCGGTACTTCTACGACACCGAATTCATCGAAGACGGCCGCACCATCGAGTTGATCTCGATCGGGGTGGCCGCCGAAGACGGCCGCGAGTACTACGCGGTGTCCACCGAATTCGACCCCGAGCGCGCCGGGCCATGGGTGCGCGCCAACGTGCTGCCCAAGCTGCCGCCCCCGGCGTCGCAGCTGTGGCGCTCGCGCCGGCGGATCCGGGAGGACCTCGAGGAATTCTTCGGTGTCGGGGGCACCGAGCCGATCGAGCTGTGGGCGTGGGTGGCGGCCTACGACCACGTGGCCCTGTGCCAGCTGTGGGGCACCATGCCGGAGCTGCCGCGAGCGATACCGCGATTCACCCGCGAGCTGCGGCAACTGTGGGAAGACCGGGGCAGCCCCCGGATGCCGCCGCGGTCGTCCGACGCGCACGACGCGCTGGTCGACGCGCGCGATCAGCTCCGCAGATACCGGCTCATCACCGCCGGGGACTGAGACGGCGGCGGGACGCGCCCGGCCGGGCCGCGTTCCCGCAGATCAGCCCTGACCAGAGACCCCCGCGCCCCAGTTACGATGGACCGATGAACTGGACCGTCGACATACCGATCGATCAGCTGCCGCCGCTGCCGCCGCTGCCGACCGATCTGCGGGCGCGGTTGGACGCCGCCCTGGCCAAACCGGCCGCCCAGCAGCCGAGCTGGCCCGCCGACCAGGCGACGGCGATGCGCACGGTCCTCGAAAGCGTGCCGCCGGTGACGGTGCCCTCGGAGATCGTCCGGCTGCAGGAACAGCTGGCCCAGGTGGCGCGGGGCGAGGCTTTCCTGCTGCAGGGCGGTGACTGCGCGGAGACGTTCACCGAGAACACCGAACCCCACATCCGCGGCAACGTGCGCACGCTGCTGCAGATGGCGGTGGTGCTGACCTACGGCTCCAGCCTGCCGGTGGTCAAGGTGGCCCGCATCGCGGGGCAGTACGCCAAGCCCCGGTCGGCCGACATCGACGCGCTGGGGCTGAAGTCCTACCGCGGCGACATGATCAACGGCTTCGCCCCGGACGCCGCCGTGCGCGACCACGACCCGTCGCGGTTGGTGCGCGCCTACGCCAACGCCAGCGCGGCGATGAACCTGGTGCGGGCGCTGACGTCGTCGGGCTTGGCCTCCCTGCACCTGGTGCACGACTGGAACCGGGAATTCGTCCGGACCTCCCCGGCCGGCGCCCGGTACGAGGCGCTGGCCACCGAGATCGATCGCGGCCTTCGCTTCATGAGCGCCTGCGGGGTGGCCGACCGCAACCTGCAGACCGCCGAGATCTACGCCAGCCATGAGGCTTTGGTGCTCGACTACGAGCGGTCCATGCTGCGCCTGTCCGAGAGCGACACCGGCGAACCGCAGCTGTATGACCTGTCGGCGCACACCGTCTGGATCGGTGAGCGCACCCGCCAGCTCGACGGCGCGCACATCGCCTTCGCCGAGGTGATCGCCAACCCGATCGGCGTCAAGATCGGCCCGACGATCACCCCGGAGCTGGCCGTCGAATACGTCGAGCGGCTCGACCCGCACAACAAGCCCGGCCGCCTGACGCTGGTGAGCAGGATGGGCAACAACAAGGTTCGCGACCTGCTGCCCCCGATCGTGGAGAAGGTCCAGGCCACCGGTCACCAGGTGATCTGGCAGTGCGACCCGATGCACGGCAACACCCACGAGTCGTCCAACGGCTACAAGACCCGCCACTTCGACCGCATCGTCGACGAGGTGCAGGGCTTCTTCGAGGTGCACCGCGCGCTGGGCACCCATCCGGGGGGCATCCACGTCGAGATCACCGGCGAGAACGTCACCGAGTGTCTGGGTGGGGCACAAGACATTTCGGACACCGACCTGGTCGGCCGTTACGAAACCGCGTGCGATCCGCGGCTGAACACCCAGCAGTCGCTGGAGTTGGCGTTCCTGGTCGCCGAGATGCTGCGCGACTAGCGGCGCGCCGAAATCCACTCCGGCTGTGGGCCTTGCGGCGTCAGGCCGGCCGGGGCGGTGCGGCTTCGCCTCGAGGTGAACCGGGCTCGCAGGTTGCCCCACACGATGCGTGGTAGCAGGGCGGGATCGCGCAGCCGCGAGGGCGAGTCGATGAAGTTGGAGACCCGAAAGAAGCGTTCGGTCAAGACGGCGTCGTGGGTCGAGGCGTTCAGCGCAGCTCGGGACATCCAGTCCTGCAGTCGCGCGCGCACTCCGCGCGGCCGGTAGCCGCCGGACGTGGTCCGGTCCCTGAGCTGATTGGCGGCCCACGTCTGACCGATGTAGTGCGTCGTCGCCCGGAAAAAGCGTTGCGCCACTTGGGCATCTCCCGCCTGCAGGCAGTCGCGCAGGGTCAGCGCTTCCAGCGCGGCGATCGTCATGCCCTGGCCGTACGTCGGATCGAGACTGCACAACGCGTCGCCCATCACCAGCAAACCCGAAGGGAATTCGGCCATCTGGTCGTAGCGTCGCCAGATCGCGGCGCCGTGGTGATATGTCACGGCTTCCCCGATGGGATATGCGCGGCGCAGGCCCTCGATGATCGCCGGGGGCAAAGACGGCTCGGCCATCGCGAGCATCGCGGCGAAATCGGTGGGTGGCTCGCCGGCCTCGACCGGCACGCCGATCGCCAGCATGAACGTGTCGTGCTCATTGGCAAGCAACAAGCCTCCCGGCCTGCCGCCCCCGGGGTTGAACATCACCAGCCGCTGGGGGATCGATGCCTCGGGCATGCTCAACTGTTGGCTCGCGTAGCCATATCGGGCCACCACCCGATCCTCGGTTGGCCGTGGGTAACCCAGGCTCTCCAGGAACGCCGGGGTGCGCGCCGCTCGCCCCATGGCGTCCACCACCAGGTCGGCGTCCAGCGCCCTGAGAAAACCGTTGTAGCGCCGGGTGATTCGCACCCCGTTGACGATGTCCGCGGTGTTGAGAAGTTCGGACACGTCGTGCCCGTCGAGGAACGTCACATTCGGCAGGGCCTTGACGCGCCGGCGCAGGTGAAACTCCATGAACGGCCGGGTCGTCATGTGCAGCGCCAACGCGTCCGGATCGGCGAACGTGCCCGACTGTTTCATCTCGTAGCGCCCGAAGCGCACGTAGAACCGCGACAAATCGCCGTCGTCGACGACGACGGCCCCCGCCCTGGACAGGTCCTCGAGCAGGCCGGGAAACAGTTCCTCCAGCACCTGCAGGCCGCGGCTGTAGAAGTTGTGCAGGTGGCGGCCCTGGGGGATGCCCCTGCGGTGGCAGGGATAGTCGGGCAATCTGTCCCGCTCGACCACACTGACCGAATCGTAGAACTCCGAAAGTACGCGCGCGGCAAGCAAACCCGCCATTCCGGCACCCAGTACGACTGCGTGCTCGCCGAGCCGGTTCGGCGAGTCGACGCGATGCGTTGTCGAACCCATGCAGAAGCACGGTACACCAAAATTAAGAAAAATAAGAGAACCTTGTGATTACGTTAAGATTCGTGTCGCGGTTGGATGCGTCGATCCGTCGCGCGGCCGGGTTACAGCAGTCCGTCGAGGTTGCTCCCCACGGTCCACGCCGCGGTCGCGACCAGCCCGGTGATCGCCAGGATCAGCGCCACCCAGACCAGCACCATGCGCCGGTTGTGCTGGCGCGCCCAGACGAATTCGCTGATCGGGATGCCCGCGAATTCGCCTGTGACAGCCTCATATTCGTAATCGTCCTCGGGTTCGTCGTCGGTCTGCGCCGGGTGGTTGGGCTCCGGCCAGTCCTGCGGCCCCCGCGTCATCTGGCGTGTGGGCTGGCGCACCGGCACCGGTTCGGGCGCATTGGGCTGTTGCGCGGCGGGCGGCCGCTGGCTCGTCCGGCTGTGCTGCAGCGCCGCCGAACGGTGTTGCGCGGAGTTGCGGGGCGCAGGGACGGAGAAGTCCGGCAGCGCAAGCTCGTCGGCGATGGCGTCGAGGTCGGCTCGCATCTCGATCGCGTCGGCGTAGCGGTACGCGGGATCGCGGGCCGTGGCACGCCGCACGAAGTCGTCGAACTGCGCGGGGACCCCGTCGATGACCCCGCCGGGTGGCGGCACGTCGGTGTCCAGGCGCTGGTAGGCGAGCGACAATGCCGAGTCGCCGGTGAACGGTGTACGCCCGGTCAGCAGCTCAAACGTCATGATCCCCGCGGAGTAGACGTCGCTGCGCGGACCGGCGCTGCCGTCGCGCACCTGTTCGGGCGACAGGTAGGCCGCGGTGCCCAAAATGACGCTGGCGGAGGTGATTCCGGCGGCGGCGACGGCTCGCACCAGCCCGAAGTCGGCGATCTTCACCTCGCCGTCGTCGGAGATCAGCACGTTCTCGGGCTTGACGTCGCGATGCACCAGGCCGGCCCGATGCGCGGCGGCCAACCCGCCGAGGACCGGACGAAGCACCGCCGCGACGGCGTAGGGCGGCATGGGTCCGCGTTCGCCCAGCAGTTCGCGCAGCGTGCCGCCCTCGATCAGCTCCATCACCAGAAACGGGTGGCGGGCGTCCAGCCCCTGGTCGTAGACCGCGACCAGTCCGGGGTCCTTCAACCGGGCGACGGTTTGGGCCTCACGCTGGAAGCGGGTCAGGAACTGCTCGTCGCCGGCGTAGCGGGAATCCATCACCTTCACCGCGACGGGGCGGTCCAGCCGGGTGTCCAGGCCGCGGTACACCGTCGACGTGCCGCCGCTGGCGATCCTGGACTGAACCAGGTAGCGGCCGTCCAGCAAGGTGTTCTCCAGCGGATCGGCCGACCCGGGTTCGGGTCGGCGACCATGCGGGCCGGCCCGGCCCGAGGCGGGTCCGGGCGATTGCGCTTGGGCCACGGGGCCATCGTAGGTGTGCGGCCGTGATTGGCCGGTAGAACACGGGCTCAAGGCGGCCATCTAGGCCTACACTTGCCGGGATGAGCAGTATTCCTGCCGGCGACGATGTGCTAGAACCCGACGAGCCGATCTATGACCTCAAGCGGGTCGCCGAATTGATGGGGGTGCCGGTCACCAAGGTGCATCAGCAACTCCGGGAGGGGCACCTGGTTGCGGTTCGCCGCGACGAGGGTCTGGTGGTGCCGCAGGTGTTCTTCACCAAGTCGGGCGAGGTGGTCAAGAGCCTGCCCGGATTGCTAACCATCCTGCACGACGGCGGCTACCACGACACCGAGATCGTGCGCTGGTTGTTCACCCGGGACCCCTCGTTGACGGTCACCCGCGACGGCAGCCGCGACGCCCTCAACAACGCCCGGCCCGTCGACGCCCTGCATGCCCATCAGGCAAGGGAAGTCGTGCGCCGGGCGCAGGCGATGGCCTACTGAGCCCTTCGCTCAATCGGCGGGGACGTCGGCGAGCTCGGCTTGCCGCGCCGGGGCGCGATACAGGCTGTAGCCGGCGATCAGCGCGCAGACCGTGGCCAGCGAAAAGTGCAGCCACGAGTACATGCCGTGCGAGCCATCGGGTTTGAAGATCACCATCACCCAGGTCGACAGCCCGCCGATGACCGCGACCGCTCGCCGGGACTGCGCCAGCGGGGCCACGATCGCCAGCGGCCACGAGTAGTACCAGGGCAGGGCGGCCGGCACGAACAGCACCACGATCAGCATCGACCACGCGATGCCGGTCAACGCGGCCCGGTCGTCGCGGCGGAACCGCCACCACAGCAGTGGTAGCGAGATCGCGATGACGGCGATGCCGACCAGCCGGGTGACGCGAAGGATCGGATAGAAGCTCACCGGGAAGAACGCGCCGCCGATCGCGTGAATCAGGTTGGCGGCCGCGGTCGGCACGGTCAGCCAGTTGATGATCTTCACCGAGCCGGCCAGCGCGGTCAGCCAGCCCAGCCCGACGCCCGCCACCGCGGACAACACCGCGAACACCACGACGAAGGTCACCAGCGATAGCGCCGTGGCCGCGAAAAACGCTGGCACCGGCCGATATCCGCGCCGCTCGCGCAGCTGCCGCTGCCACACCCACACCAGAAAGGGCAGCGCGATGCCGGCGGTGGCTTTGACCGCGATGGCCACGGTGAGCAGCGTGATGCCGGCGACGGGCCGGCCGCCGAACGTCAACGCGATGCCGGCGGCCATCAGGCCCACCATCAGCATCTCGTTGTGCACCCCACCCATCAGATGGATGAGCACCAGGGGGTTGAGCACGCAGATCCACAGCGCCGTCGCACCGTCGGCACCCAGCCGATGCGCGATGCGCGGGGTCGCCCAGACCAACAGCGCCAGGCCGGGCAGCATGCACAGTCGCAGCAGCGCGGTGCCGGCCACCACGTTGTTGCCGACGACGATGGTGATGACCTTGGCCACCAGGATGAACACCGGGCCGTACGGCGCGGTGGTGATCGACCAGATGGGACTGACGTTGTCCAGCAGGCTGTTTGGGTTGGCGACCGGGCCGACGGCGTACGGGTCCAGGCCGTCGCGCAGCAGCGCGCCCTGCGCCAGATAGGAATAGGTGTCCCGGCTGAAGACGGGCACCGACACCAGCAACGGCGCCAGCCAGAACGCGGTGGTGGCTTTCATGACGAACTCGGTCGCCTCGCCGGCCAGCACCCGGCGGCCCAGGGCCAGCCACGCGATCAGCATCAGACCGACACCGGTCCACAACACGATCGACGACAGCACCAGGCCGTGGCCAAAACGCAACCAGGACATGTGCATCGACTCGAGCAGCGGATCGTGCTGGCGGGTGCTGCCCGCGCCCAGACCGCCCAGGGTGATCAGCACCGAGCCGAGCATGCCCAGCTTCGCCGGGCGCGAGTCGCCGGTGACGAGGAAGGTCTTCAGACGTGAAACCCATTCGCCGCGTGTCGGTTTGGCCGCCGGTGAGTCGGCTGCCGGGGTATCGGTCGGCGTCGTCATCGATCAGGCGGACCGGTTCGTGGCCAGCTTGGCCAATTCGGACAGGCCCGCCTTGGCCGCGGTATTGATGGGTGCGGCCGCCAGCGTGGCCAGCGCCCGCTGGGTCAGCGCGGCGATCCGTTGTTCGGCCGCGGCCAGGGCGCCCACCGACTCGATGACCTCGCGCAGCCGATCCACCTGCTCGTCGGTCAGTCGGGCTCCGATCGACGTGCGTAACAGGTTGGCCGCCAACGGGTCTGACTTCTCCGCCAATTCGACCGCCTCGGCCAGCAGCACGGTGCGCTTGCCCGAGCGCAGGTCGTCCCCGGACGGCTTGCCGGTCACCGCGGGGTCACCGAATACCCCCAGCACGTCGTCGCGCAGCTGAAAGGCCACGCCCAGGTCCGTCCCGAACTGGCTGAAGACGTCGTGGACGTCGGGCCGGTCGGCGGCCGCCGCCGCCCCGAGCTGCAGCGGCCGGGACACGGTGTAGCAGGCGGTCTTGAAGGTATCGACGTTCATCGCCGAGGCAATCGAGGCGGCCGCGCTGGCCTCGGCGACGATGTCGAGGTACTGCCCGCCGAGCACCTCGGTGCGAATGTTGGCCCACACCCTGCGCACCCGCCGCGCCGCCTGCGGCGTCAACTCGACACCCAACACGATGTCGTCGGCCCAGGCCAGCGCGAGATCGCCGAGCAGGATGGCGGCCGACATGCCGAACTGCTCGGGCGAGCCCTGCCACTGCCGCTCGCGATGCAACGCCGCGAATTGGACGTGCGTGGTCGGCCGGCCGCGCCGGGTGGAGGAGTCGTCGATGACGTCGTCGTGCACCAGCGCGCAGGCGTGCAGCAGCTCGAGTGCGGAAAACAGCAGCAGCGCTTGCTCATCGGGCGCTTCGGTGGTCACGGCGCGCCAGCCCCAATAGGCGAAGGCGGGCCGCAGCCGCTTGCCCCCGCTCAGCACGAAGTCTTCCAGCGCGGCGATCAGACCGCTGTAGTCGTCTCCCATGTACGCGGTCTCGGTGCGCCGGTCGTGCATGTACCGCCGCAATTGGTCGGTAATGGCGCCGGTCAACTCGACGGTTGCCGCTGCTGCGGTGGCTCCTAGGCTCAGCGCGGCGCCCCTTTCTGCTCGGCGGGCTGGGTGTTGCAGGCTCGACCAGTGTATTAGCCGCGGCACCGGGGTTGCCTTCCCCATGACGCGGGCGGGCGGACCCAGTTGCTTCGCGTGGCTCACTAACCCGCCCCTATGCTGGCGGGTGCGCTGAGGCCCGCGAATATGGCGCGGGCACAAGACGCCCCGGGCCAACAGTCGTCAGATGGAGAGAAGCCGCGTGACCCTCAACACCATTGCCCTCGAGCTGGTGCCGCCGAACGCCGACGAAGGCCGGGAGCGGGCACTGGAGGAGGCGCACAAAGTGGTGCGGAATTCGGCCGAGGCGGGCCTGGGCGGCCGGATCCGGCACGTCATGATTCCGGGGATCATCGCCGAGGACGACGACCGCCCCATTCAGATGAAGCCCAAGCTGGACGTGCTCGACTTCTGGTCGATCGTCAAACCAGAACTGCCCGGGATCAGCGGCCTGTGCACGCAGGTCACCGCGTTCATGGACGAGGCGTCGCTGCGCGCGCGGTTGACCGAGCTGACCTCGGCGGGCATGGAGGGCGTCGTCTTCGTCGGCGTGCCGCGCACCATGAACGACGGCGAGGGCTCCGGCGTCGCCCCCACCGACGCCCTGTCGATCTATCGCGAGCTGGTGACCAACCGCGGCGTCATCCTGATCCCCACCCGCGACGGCGAACAGGGCCGGTTCAATTTCAAGTGCGACCAGGGCGCCACCTACGGCATGACCCAGCTGCTGTACTCCGACGCGATCGTGGGTTTTCTGAGCGAGTTCGCCAGGCAGACCGACCACCGGCCGGAGATCCTGCTGTCGTTCGGATTCGTGCCGAAGATGGAGAGCCGGGTCGGACTGATCAACTGGCTCATCCAGGACCCGGGCAACGCCGCGGTGGCCGCCGAGCAGGAGTTCGTCAAGAAGCTGGCCGCCGGCGAACCCGCACAGAAGCGCCAGCAGATGCTCGACCTGTACAAGCGGGTCATCGACGGGGTCGCCGAACTGGGCTTCCCGCTGAGCATCCACCTGGAGGCGACCTACGGGAATTCCGGGCCGGCCTTCCAGACGTTCGCGGAGATGCTCGCCTACTGGTCGCCGGTCCAGGGGGATTAACCGGCGGATCTAGCTGGGCGGCGGCTGGTCGCGCGGCGCGGTCAAGCGCGGTGACCGGTCCCGGCTGACCCAGGCCAGCAGCCCCACCACGCCGGCCGCCGCGAACGACGCGATGCACAGCCACACCACCGCGCCGGTGAAGGAGCGGGTGTTGGGGTCGGTGTAGCGGGCCTGGGCGGTCATCGTGCTCACCACCCCGGGCTTGAGCTTCCACGACACCACGTCGGGTTCGACCCGGTCGCCGTTGGTGGAGGTCACCACGCCGGGGAAGGCGACCGTCAGCTCGACGTCGGCCTCGGGATCGGTCAGCGAGGTCAGATCCGCCCGGCCCTCGAGGATCACCAGGTTCCCGTTGCGGCGCAGCGTCAGGTTCACCCCGGAGGCGTCGGAGTTCATGTTGGCCAGCTGCGGCAACTCCGCGAATGTCAGGTCGGAGAACACGGCCTGCGAGCCGACGTAACCGTCGCTGTCGTAGTTCGACACCGCCACCTTCTGGCTGAACGGCAGGTTGTTGCTGTCCAGTTGGGGGCCGGTGTCTTTGGACGTCTTGGGTTTCGCGGCGGCGACGATCTCGCCGGACACCAGGTCGTCGGGGGAGATGGTGAGCGAGGCGCGGACC
Organism: Mycobacterium colombiense; assembly: GCF_003284935.1. Classification (GTDB taxonomy): domain Bacteria; phylum Actinomycetota; class Actinomycetes; order Mycobacteriales; family Mycobacteriaceae; genus Mycobacterium; species Mycobacterium arosiense_A. The sequence goes on along the minus strand of NZ_QMEV01000067.1, from coordinate 4,410 downwards.
CGCAGGCATCCGGTGGCCAGCGGCACCAGCAGCAGCAACATCGCCAGCGCGGTCAGTCGCCGGCGTCGAGCTCGAAACGCTCGGGATCCTCGGCTGCGGGACGGGGGAGAGCTGGCTCGCACCAGGTCATCGTGCCAGATCGGATGTGCCACTTGAATAAGGTGGCGTGTTCCGGCCCGTGGCGGGTCGTGGCCGGTCGGGGCTAGAGCGGTAGCTCGCGGCCCAGGATCGCAAACGCTCGCGGATCCCCGGCGAAGTGGTAGCCGCGGATGACGTCGGTGAAGCCCAGGCGCCGATACAACCGCCAGGCGCGGTTGGGTTCACCGGTAGTTTCCGGCGTGGACAGCAGCACATTCTGCTCGGCGCGACCCGCGAGCAGCCGCCGGGCCAGCGCCTCGCCCAGACCGCGACCCTGGGCGCGGGGATGGATGTGCAGCTCGGTCAACTCGAAGTAACTGTTCATCAGCCGGGAGATCTCCTGGGGCGGTGAGCCGCCGCGCTGCATGCCCAACACCACCTGTTGCTGCCACCATTGCCCTGGCGCACCCGGATAGCCATAGGCCACGCCGAGCAACGGGGCACTGGCCAGCACCTCGGCCGAGGGCGGTTGCGCGCCTGCGTCTTCGGCCTCTTCGGTTTCGACGACGCCGGCGCCCTGCCAGCCGCGCCGGCGGATGTGTTCCAGCCACATCGCGGCGCGCTGCTTTTCGGTGCCGCGCGGGTAGCGCATCGCATCGACGTACACCGCCAGGGCGTCACCGAGGCGGCGCTCCATGTCATGGGGCAGCAGATCGATGAGGAATATGGCCAACTCGCGGTCTCCTCCTCATCGGTGCTCGGGGTACTGCGGTGCGCCGGCGGTATGTGTCGCGGTGGACTTGGCCGCTATCGCCCATTATCGGACCCGCGTGTGACGGCCCGACGAGTGGTCGTGACGCCGGACCGGCGAACCGCCACGGTTGAAGGAAGCCGGTTGTAGCGCACGGCAGTTGCGGTCTGCGGGGGCGTCCGTGGGCGGCGGGGATAGAATCGGCGCCGAACCAGTGGTATGGGGCAGATTGACCTCGTATCATTCAATTAGTTGCCCCCGCAACGGGCATCCGCGTGGTACCGATAGTCACGTGCCAAACAGTCGGCAAGGAGGGACGAATGCCACTCTCCGATCATGAGCAGCGGATGCTCGATCAGATCGAGAGCGCTCTCTACGCCGAGGACCCCAAGTTCGCGTCGAGCGTCCGCGGCGGTGGCTTTCGCGCACCGACCGCCCGCCGGCGGCTGCAGGGCGTGGCGCTGTTCGTCATCGGTCTGGCGATGCTGGTCTCCGGGGTGGCGTTCAAGGCGACGATGATCGGAAACTTCCCGATCCTCAGCGTCTTCGGGTTCATCGTCATGTTCGGCGGAGTGATCTTCGCGATCACCGGACCTCGGTTGTCGGGCAGGCCCGACCATTCCGGCCCGGCCGCCACTTCGTTGCGTCAGCGCCGGAACAAGGGCGGGGGTTCGTTCACCAGCCGCATGGAGGACCGCTTCCGCCGTCGGTTCGACGACTAACCGCAGCCGGACGCATTCGGGGTAGCCATCGGCTGCCTCGTTTCATTTTTCCTGGGCCGCGCGCCGCCGGCCGCGCGCCGGACATCCGCGCAACCGTCGATGCCGTTTTGCAGCTCAATCGAGCCCTAACCGCAGCGCGTCCAGGCATCTAGGCCCCACCACGCCCCACTAAAGTCCCCCACGAAGCCCCACTGTCCGTATTTCGCCTGGTAGGCCCGCCGTGCCACGGTGCGTCCGAGACGCCTGGGAGGGGTCCCGACACACCCTTCGCGCGTCTTTGGCGGCCCTCTGACGACGGATAACCGCGAAAACGCCGCGACGACACTCAAAGAATGGGGCGTAGTGGGGGATTGTGGGGTATGGTGGCTGCAGTGTTTGGGTGACCCCATAGGGGAGGTGAGCTGGTGTTTCTCGGCACCTACACGCCCAAACTCGACGACAAGGGGCGGCTGACGCTGCCCGCTAAGTTCCGCGACGCGCTGGCAGGGGGGTTGATGGTCACCAAGAGTCAGGACCACAGCCTCGCCGTCTACCCCCGGGCGGAATTCGAGCAACTGGCCCGCCGGGCGAGCAAGGCCTCGCGGAGCAACCCCGACGCCCGCGCGTTTCTGCGCAACCTCGCCGCGGGCACCGACGAGCAGCACCCGGACGCGCAGGGCCGGATCACGTTGTCGGCCGATCACCGGCGCTACGCGAACCTCACGAAGGACTGCGTGGTCATCGGCGCGATCGACAACCTCGAGATCTGGGACGCGCAGGCCTGGCAGGACTACCAACAGACCCACGAAGAGAACTTCTCCGCGGCCAGCGATGAAGCACTCGGCGACATCATCTGAGGCGCATGCCCGTGCAACGTGGCCTCTGCCCGAACCGACCCTGGCGTACTTCCCCAACGCCAGGTTCGCGATTTCGGTCAGAGACCTCGATGCAGGGGCCGCCCCTCTTCCCGAGCGCTCGGTAAGGCCGGTCCGGGCGGCGCAGACCCGAAGCGGCGCGGGGACCCGCTTGGCGGTGGCCCGGGCGGCCGACGGGTGCCGCCAGATCCGTGGAGGCGTTGCGGTGGTTGACAATTCGAGGTCCGACGATCACGGGCACGTCCCCGTCCTGCTGGAACGCTGCGTCGAACTGCTCACGCCCGCGCTGACCCGTCGCAGCCCCGACGGGGCGGGGGCGACCCTGGTCGATGCCACGCTCGGCGCGGGCGGGCATGCGGAGCGGTTCGTCACCGACCTGCCGGGCCTGCGGCTGATCGGGCTGGACCGCGATCCCAGCGCGCTGGACATCGCCCGGGCGCGCCTGGCGCGTTTCGCCGACCGGGTCACGCTGGTGCACACCCGCTACGACGGCATCGCCGCCGCGCTGGACGAATCCGGTTATGCGGCAACCGAATCGATAGACGGAATGCTGTTCGACCTCGGGGTGTCGTCCATGCAGCTGGACCGCGCGGAGCGGGGCTTTGCCTACGCCCAGGATGCCCCGCTGGACATGCGGATGGACCCCTCGTCGCCGCTCACCGCGGCCGACATCGTCAACACCTACGACGAGGCCGAGCTGGCACGAATCTTGCACCGCTACGGCGAGGAGCGGTTCGCACGTCGTATCGCCGCACACATCGTGCGCCGCCGTGCCCGGCAGCCGTTCACCTCGACCTCGGACCTGGTAGCCCTGCTCTACGAAGCGATTCCGGCCGCGGCCCGGCGCACCGGCGGGCACCCGGCCAAGCGCACGTTTCAGGCGCTGCGGGTGGCGGTCAACGACGAGCTGGACACACTGCGCCGCGCGCTTCCGGCCGCCCTGGACGCCCTGGACGTCGGCGGGCGGATCGTGGTGATGGCCTACCAATCGCTGGAGGACCGGATCGTCAAGCGGCTCTTCGCCCAGGCGGTCGCGTCCCGCACCCCGGTGGACCTGCCGGTCGAACTTCCCGGCCACGAGCCGCGATTCGGATCCCTGACACACGGCGCCGACCGGGCCGACGCCGCCGAGATTGAGCGCAATCCACGCAGTGCCGCAGTGCGATTGCGGGCGCTGCAACGAATGCAGTCACAGCAGGCTAGCGGGAGAGGCGACGCATGAGAGCAGAGCGCGAGGCGTCGAAGCGGCGCGGCGGCAGTGATCGTCGCGGCGGCCGCGACGGCGCTGCCCGACGGAGCCGTCGTCCCGCGGCCGAATCCGGATCGACGCGGCGCACCCGAAGCGGCCGGACAACTGCACCGGCCCGCGAGGTCCGCGCGCCCAAGTCCGGACCGCAGACCAGCCCGATCGCCCGGCCGGTCCAGCGGCCCGCGCGGCCCAAGAGCACCAGCCAGGCCAAGGCGCGGGCCAAGGCGCGCAAAGCCAAGGCGCCCAAGGTCGTTCGCCCTCGCCTGACCGAACGGCTGGCCACCAGGCTGGCGTCGATCGACCTGCGGCCGCGGACGCTGGCCAGCAAGGTTCCGTTCGTCGTGCTGATCATCGGTGCGCTGGGCATCGGGCTGGGCCTGACGCTGTGGCTGTCCACCGACTCCGCCGAGCGCTCGTACAAGTTGAGCCACGCCCGCGAGCGAACCCGGTTGCTGCAGCAGCAAAAGGAGGCGCTGGAGCGCGACGTGCGCGAGGCCGAAGCCGCCCCGGCGCTCGCGGAGGCGGCCCGCAAGCTAGGCATGATCCCGAGCAGGGACACCGCGCACCTGGTGCAGGATCCGTCCGGGAACTGGGTCGTGGTCGGCACGCCCAAGCCGGCCGACGGTGTTCCGCCGCCGCCGCTGAACGCCAAGCTGCCCGACGAGGCGCCCCAGCCCCCGAAGCCGCCCGCCGCTCCTCCGGAGGTCTCGGTCCGGATGGAACCGGCCCCCGGCGGCCCCGTCCCGTCGCGGTCCG
>NZ_QMEV01000066.1 GCF_003284935.1 Mycobacterium colombiense | reverse complement strand
CGCGGTGGCTTCCTCGCCGGGCCCGGGGCCCATGGGCGGCATCGCAGCAGGCTGGTAGCCGTTGCGCATCGCGGCATTGCCCGATGGCGGGGCGGTCTGGGCGGTGCTGAGCGGCGGGTTCGCGTGGTGGGGCATCTGCTGTCCTTCGGGGATAGGTGAGGTTGCGGGGCGCGTAGTGGGTCGCTGTGTCGCGGCCGGGTCTGTCCAAGCAGAGGGGTGAAGCCCTCGGACGCTGCCGCGCTGTCATGCATACTTTGGATTAGACCACAGCAAAAAACATAGCGCAATGGTTCAAAACATTGCACCACTGTGGTTTTGTTGGTAGCGTCTGCATCCGTATCCACCAGGCCCAGCAAGGAGACCGCCCGAATGAGCGCCTCAAGACCACCCGCGAAGACGCCAAAAAACAGCGCACCAAAACACAGCACCCGTACATCGCGGCTGACCGCCACCGGCCGCTGGGCAATCCTCGCCGCCACCGCTCTATGCCTGCTGCTCACCGGCTGCACCGCCACCACCACCGGCCGCCCCGCAGCCGCCGCAGACCTCGGCCGCTGGCAACCGCCGGCAATCCTGCCCCAACACCTGCCAGACCTGTTGCTCAGCGAAAACGACATCAACACCGCTGCGCACACCACAGGCATGGCCGTGCGCACACCGATCACGCACATGTGGCACGACGAGGACACCCTCTCCAACCCGGCTTGCCTCGACACCTACTTCCCAGCCGAAGCCAACGCCTACCAAGGCACCAACTGGACCGCCATGCAAGGCCAAATCCTCGACGACGCAACCACACCGGGGAGCGCCCGCCATGCACTGGTCCAGGCCCTCATCAGCTTCCGCGACGCCGACTCAGCCCAACAATTCTTCAGCCAAGCCAAAACACGCTGGTCGGGCTGCGCAAACCACTCGCTCACCGTCGTCCTGCACAGCCACGCCCCGGTGACATGGAACTTCGGCGAGCTGCGTGCCACCGACACCACCCTGACCAACACCCAAACCCAAGCCAGCGGTGAAGGTTTCACCTGCCAACGCGCCCTGGGGCTGGCCAACAACGTCATCATCGACACCCTGTGGTGCGGCTTCGACACCACCAGCCAAGCCAGCGACATCGTCGCCAAGACCACCGGCGCCATCTCCCAGGCCTGACCCAGCGAGCTCGCCAGTCCATCGTCGACTTGATGGGCACATGACACAGAAAAGGGAGGTGCCGGCAGTGCGCGCGCTTGCCGTCCCCGTCTCAGCAATACTCATCGGCGCCGCGAGCGTGGCATGCCACCAAAAGCCGGCATGTTGCGCCGCCCCGCCGCCAACCCCGCCGATTAATTTCAACGACTACCGGTCAGTCAACACCGACGACTACCACACCTATTCGACCTACGGCTGGAACGGAATTCAGTTCGCCACCCGCGCCGGAATCCGCTGCCGAATCTATGACGGCCCACACTCGTTCCAGTACGCCGCCGCAATCGACTGCTGGGGCCCACTTCCCGGCGTGGCGCCCGGGGTGAACTACGCACAAGTCTCCCAATGGCCCTACGACAAAGACACCTCGACGCCGATCACCCGCGGTCCCGCGCCCCCAGGGCACACCGAAGTCTTCTCCCTATTCAGCCACACCGACCTCAACGAGCAAGAGACCTACCACGCCGGCCCGACCGAGAAAAGGACCGTCGACCCCGCCAGCTACCACCTACTCAATCCTGGGCAGAAGATCGTCGTCCCCGGAGGACACCCCGGCGACGACGACCTCAACACATCAATATGCGCCGTCGTCACCGACCACTCGATCACCTGCGAAATCCAGAACCTCGATCACGCCGGCACGCACGGCTTCCGGATCCTGCCCCAAGGCAGCCAGACCTACTGATTGGACGATGTTGTGGCTAAACAGATCACCGAGCGCGAACCGCGCAACAACAACAGCACCCTGATCGGCTTGCGGGGCGCCATACTCTGCGCCGGCGTGGCCACCGCGCTTACCGGCCTAACAGCCCCTCCCGCTGCCGCAGACCCACCCAACTACACCGGCTACCACGCCGTCGACCCGAAACCCTTCCAGACCTTCAACACCTACGGCGGCGGCGGCGCACAGTTCACCTCGCCCAGCGGCCAACTGTGCCGAATCGTAGTCATCTCCCGCGGCATGTTCGCCTACATCGAATGCCTCGGCGAGCTACACGGCTCCGCCGAAGGCAACAACCTCGTGCGGATCACGACCACGGCCCCAAGTGGCTTTTCGAAGACCACGCGCGAAGAGTTCCTCAGCACCCAGCGCGTAGGACCCGACGGCGTCACCCGCGAACCCACCGGTGCCGCCGGATTCATCCCGCTGCCCGCAGGCAGCAGCCTGACCTACACCAGCAGCGTCTGGTCCGGCACCTGCGCAGTCGACGCGACCAGCACCCGCTGCACCGTCACCAGCAACCGAAGCGACGGAACCAGCACCACCACCAAGAGCTTCACATCGACCCCCGCCGACACAACGATCAATTGACCCACGGCGTCGAGCGTGCTGGTTAGCCTTCGCCCAAGTCGGTGCTGGCCCAAATTGTTTCGACACCAGAATGGAGGAACGTGACACCGATGAACAATCGCGGCCACGGGTCAAGCGGCAGGAAATAGATTCCGCCGAGCGCGGCCGCGAAGCTGATTCACGAACGCGACGGCGGCCTGAACGAAGGAGGCCGCGGTCGTCTTTGACGTGTGCCGTTAGGAAACGGTCATGCCAATAAGACTGCGGCACTGCACCGTTGGTCGGGAGTCGTAACACTACTCAGATTTCGTCGTCGGCGTGCGACCTCGGGCCGGGTACAGTAGCGCCGCTGCGGCCGCTGCAGCGGCGCACACCCCCAGCGCCGCGGCGACCACCGTCGCCAACTGCAGCGACGCGAATTGGGCGTCGGCGACCGGTTTGACCACGGCCACCACGGCCACCACGGGCATCACCAGCCGCACCCACCACGCCACTACGCTATCGCCGGGCACGCGTGAATTGGCTTCGGTGACGAAGACATACAGCGCCATCAACAGCAGGAAGGCCGCGCCGAGGATGACTGTGGCGATCCAGCGCGCGCCGTGGGCCGACAAGACGGCAGCCGTCACCGCGACAAGCGCCATCACCACCACTCGCGCGATGGTGTTCGGCCTCGCCTGGCGCGTTACCGCCAGGTCCGCGGCGACGCGCACCACCGCCCACCCTGAGGCCAACGCAGCGGCCACCCCCACAACGACGCCGGTGATAGTCATCCACGTCCGACCCGCTTCGGCATAGAACTCCGGCACCGCTTCGCCCAGGAGTTTGGCACTCCAGCGCCACGGGCCCGCCACACCCCGGTGATCACCCACCCACAACACCACGGCAGCCACGGCCACCACCGCGACCGCCAGCGACATCGATCGCCCCGGCCTGGCTATGCTCGCGGCCCGGACCGTGATGAGTTCAACGCCCACCATCCCCAGACCGAAGCCGACTAACTGGCCAGACAGCGGGCCCGGCGTTGCGGCCGTCCCGATGACAACGGGGTCACTGCCCGCCGCGACGCGCGCAGTGACTGCCACCGCAAGGTAGACGGAGATGAGCAACCCCGCGATCACCAGCGGCGCCACCAGCGACGCGATGACCCGAGTCGACGCCCAACAGACAATGGCACCAACGACGATCGCCGCCCCCGCCGCGGCGACCGGTAGCCACGAAAAAATCTCGGCCGGGTCTTCGCCGGATGAAAACTGCAGCAGCAGCAGCGATCCGAGGGCGGTGGCGAACTTCGCTGCCAGCACCACATAGGCGAGCAGCTGGACGATGCCGGCTGCGGTCTCTGCCATCGGGCCCAGGGTGGCACCCACCAATTCGGCGGTGCTGCGCGCATGGGGAGCATAGCGGCGCAGCCGCGCCAAGGCGTAGATCACCGGGACCACGACCGCCGCCCCGAGCAGCGCTCCCAGTCCGTACTGCGCCGCAGATACAATCACCGCCATGCTCAGCCCGGCGGCTTGCCACGTTTTGAGGACGCGCTCACCGGAGCCGGCTCCTGGCTGGGCCTGTGCCCCTAGCGATTTCTTCGGCATGACTCAAGCATGACGTACGCCTACTCGTTATTGTCGCAGCGGCCGACCTCAGCCCAAGGCCCCGCTCGTCGTGATAGCGCCGTCAAAGCTGTCGTGGTGCCGCTGACCTAGCTTTGGCGGCCTTGTAGGCCCACGAGCCCAATGCCAGTGCGATCAGTAACGCGCCCCCCAACATGGCGTAGCCGGTCGTGCGGTGAAAATCCCGCATGCCCGCCGGCGAGTACACGCCCTGGTGGATATTTTCCTGTGTTGCATGCCAGTTCACCGGCGCCGTCACCACTGCTGGATCGGTGCCTGCCGGGTTCAACTTCTCGATCGTTCTTACCGACCGGTACCCGCGGGAGGTCAGCACCGAGCAGGTGTCGGCCGGGCCCATCCGGTGTCCGTCGCAGTGCGGCCCAGCCAGATCTTGGTAGGCGACTAAGCCTGCCCCGAACAATAGGGCGATGAACATCAGGCCCAAGGCGCCGACCGCGAGGCGGCCCGCGACGTGCCAGAAAACCGCTCCTATGGTGCGCCCGGGGGCCGCGGGGTGTGGCCCGTCGACGTCAGGATCGGTCACAACAACCCTCCGGCGTGTGAACCAACCTCATGAGGCGACACAATGGTGCCTATCTACAGTCGTTAAAGTCGCTGGCTAGTTGTCGCTGCAATTCAGCCGCCGCAGCCGTCTGATTGCCCTGAGGGTCTTGGGGCTTCGGCGATCCACTGTTGTCGCGGCAGTCAGGCACTTGAAGATCTCCGGTGAACTGGTGGAAGTTATCGGGCTCTACCATGAGGTGCCATTGCAGTTGCAGCGGGTGCTTTTTGGTGGGCGCGATGGTGGAAATGACTGATTTGAGGTCGCGGTAGGCCGTAGCAGGGTCTGTGATGTAAACCGAGAGCGCAGTGATTCTGCCGTCGTCGACGCGCACGTAATATATCGGCAGTGCCAGCCGCGATATCAGGGCGTCGATGTTTGCGCGCTGCTCGGCGGTGATTGGAATACCGACTTCCCAGGTGGGGAATTTGGTCGGCTCGGCCGAACGGATATAGACGGTCATCGGGTCGGGCTGCACAGTAGCCAACACTGCGCTCAAGACGTCGCTGGTGTGGTCGATATCCGATACTTCAAGGCGCACGGTGGAACCGTCACGTGACCACAGGATCGACGCCTGCGGCACACGCGTCCTTAGTTCCCGCAAGCGATGTGTGTCACCGGCGATCTGGGCGGGGTTGAGCTCTGCTCCGCGCGCTACTTCGAGTCGGTCGCCAACGACGAAGGTGGTGGACTGGCGGTAGCCGTTGAAATCCCCGCCTTTGATGCGGGTGATACGTGAGGCCACCGCCGCGATCTGTTCCTCGCTTGCCTTCGGCATCGCGACTACCAGGCTCAACTGGGCGCCGTTCTCAAAATCGTTGGTATATAGTGGATTAACGTCATCAACGCCCGGCATTTTGGCGATCTCGGCCTCAAGGTGGTGCACCTCGGCGCTGCGATCAGGAGGCGTGCACGCAGCCACGACCAAGGCCAGCCATGCCATGGCCGCCACGCATACCCGTTTCACCTGCGCCGGGAGCCGGCGCGTGACACGCCGCGACACTGCACTGATCACGAAGCCAAGCACCTTCCGCGGGGCAAGCTCAGGCCCCAGTAGGAGAAGCTACATGTGGGGCGCGGTTCACTCTTGAAGGCCACGACCTTGTCGCTGTCCATGGTGATCGTGCAGGTGAGGGCGGTGTCGCCGCCGTCAGCACTTACCTTCGACTCAAGTTCGTTGTAGACCGGATACTGCCTTTCCCACGGCAGCGCCACATTTGCCTCGGTCTGTTCTGGGCCTCCGTTGATCCGGTAGCGGATCGTCACCGGAGCGCTGCCGCCACTGACCTTCATTACCGCGGCGCCGACCGGAGCTCCGCTCGGCGCCACAGGAGCTGCCGGCGGCGGCGCCGACGTCGTCGCAATCTGTGATGTAGTGGTGCCCTCAAGGCCCGATGAGGTGGTAACGCCCCATACCGCTGCTGGTCCCTGCAGCAGGTCTGGCGCTCTTGGTACATCCCGTCGCGGCAACGCCGGCGGCGGCAACGCTGACAATCACCGCGCCGGCATAACGACGTGAAGACATGGCCAAAGCTTACGGTGAGCGGCGCTGCGTCGGAATGGAAAACCGACGGCGGTAGCGGTGCAACCAACGATGTTCACCACGATATTCAGGAAAAGTGTGGTCGAGAGTTCGGATGTCAGTTGAAATGGTCTCGAGAACGGACCGCGAAAGGAGGTGAACAGATGAAGAAAATACTTCCTCTCGTGATGATGTTCTGTGGGCTCGTGTCGGGAGTCCTCGCGAGCCCTGCGGCGGCGGACATGAATAGCTACATGAACTGCATCCTGTTGAGTAGACAGCACTTGAACCCGGAACCACCTCAGGCAAAGCAGCTTGTCTACAACACGATCGGACAAGAAGTCTCCCGGAACATTCGCAACAACGGGAGTTCCTCGATGGCGGAGATCTCGCGTCTCGAAGGCAACGGGATTGACCCACAGCTCGCACAGATGATCGTCCAGTGTGCAAGTGTAAACGGGCCGATGTGATGTCATGTCGCGCAAGTTGCAAATGCTGGATCGGCCTGGTTCTTCCCAAGGGCCGCCTCCCTTCTGGGACACTTAGAACCTGTGTGGGCTCGAATCGTTGTTGCGCCCTGGTGGGTGAGCTGGCTGGCGAACGCCGCGTTCGGCGCGATCACGCTTGGCGCAGTCGCGGCGTTGCTGTACCCGAACTTTTTCGCCGTCACCGGATGGTTGTGGGGACCGCTCACCGTGGCGGGGTTCGCTCTACTGATATCCGCGTGCCTGGTTTTCGTCCAGCGCCCTTTCCGCCGGGCTTATTCTGCAGCCCTCACTGGACTTAGCCGTCAGCAGCGGACCCAAATCAACAGGGCCTTGCGCCGCGGAGAGATCCCTTCTGAACCGCGCGTGCTGGTGGCTGCCGTCAAGGTGGGCACTTTGCGGCTGGCGCACACGCGTAGGGCCCTGCGCGGGTCGAAGGCATTGATATGGCTGACGCCGGCCTTCCTCATCCTCGCCGGAGTTTTGTCCTTCCTAGCCAACGATATTCGGCGCGGAGTGTTCTTTGTCGGGTTCGCGCTGTACTTCGCGGCCTACTACGCATGGCTCGGGTACCGCAAGGATCAGCTGACCACGCACGTGGAGTCGTTGCGCGCAAGCGCAGAAGCTGACGACGCGGCGGTGTACGTCGACTGTGCTGCGCCGCCGCGGCGACTAAGGATGTCGATCCCGCTGTTTATCGTGGCTGGAATCGCCACTGTGACAATCGCATACCTATCGGATCGCCCCAACCCGGACTGCCGGACCGTCGACTCGGTCGCCAACTTCAACTTCAAAACCAATAGCGTGCTCACAGCGCGGCTGACAGCGACCGACGTGGATCTGGCCAGCTACCGAGATTGGTCCAACCAGCTGCAAACCTACGCACGACAAGCATCCACCCCCGATATTGCTCGCCGCCTTCACCGGATCGCCGACCTATCCGTGCAGGCAGTGGCGCGGCGACAAGCTATCAACAACGACGAAATAGCCGGGCGCCCAAGCGATGCCATCCACAGCGACCAATCCGCATATCTGAGCACGATCAGCGAGCTGCTCGACGAACAGCAAGCCCTCATCTCAACCTGCCACCGTTCCTGACCCCGGCTCCCGCACAAATTCATCGTGATGGCCGGCCCCGGTCCTAACCCGATTCTCACAGCGGCTATCACTGCACCGCTTGAGACTTCTGGAAGTGCTGGAGGAGAACTCTCTCAACGAGGGAGCCCCTGATCAGCCCAAACTCGGCTGAGTTACTCTCTGCCTGCCATCATGGCAAGGTGATGGGTGCTACGGATTATGGCCTTCTGATCGCCATCGGCCAGGCACTGCCCTGACGTGAGGATGGCACGATTGACCGACATGGAGGAAGACCTGCCTACCGTCAGCGTGCGTTTGTGGCGTGCCGACGCGATCGTCTTGTTCGACTGGTTGGCCCATACCGATCTGAACACGGTGCCGATCACGCATCCGGCGCAAAAGCAGGCACTGGCTGATCTTTTGACCCGGTTCGAATGGGCGGCCGATGCGGATGTGACCGCGGCGACTGCTGACGAGGTCGCGGCGGCCCAAGCAGAAGTGTCGCGCGACATGGGCTGGTGAGGGAACAGAATCCGCTCGTGGCGGTGCTGACGAGCCTGCTGTCAAGATTGACCAACAGAGTCAAACCGGCGGCAACCGGAGCGGCACCAGAATTCGCGAACAATCGACGTCACGATTGCCCGCCAAAGCCATCGGGTCTTGTACGCGGCTGCCAACGCGGGCGCGTACATCTCCACGTGAAGCGCTCGCCGTGGGTCCAATCATCAGTACGAAGACGAACTCGACGCTCAGTGCGCGCATGGCTTCGTAGGTACCGTGGTCGAGTGTCTGACGAAGAAATGACCGCATCGGAGCACGGCGTGCATCTGGAATGGTGGTACGACCTGGACCGGCCTTTTCTAGCCGAAGTGGACTTGCTTGCCGCCAGGTCAAGCTACTCGACGTCGTTCGTTACAGAGGACGGCGTCTTCGCCGCGACTGTACGTCTGCCACGGACGCCCGACGCTGAGAGCGGGCTTGCGGATTATCTGGCGCCTCCGCGCGATTGGGCGGCAGCGCTACCCACGCCCGATGAAGAATGGGGAATCCACTACAAGGACCATACGCTGGGCTTCAAAGGTGTTGTCATCAAACGTCTTGCCTTCAGCATTCAGGCTGGGCCGGAGGTCGTGGAGCCCGCCATACGGTCGGAGTGGGGGCAGGACCTTCTAGCGTTGGAGATTCTCAACACGATTGATACCTGGTGGGAGAATGTCAGGACCTGGCTCGAGATTGCAACTAACCAACGCCTCGCACAAGTCGGCCACGAGGCCAGCGATTGGTTAAACCCGAATACGCGGACGTCGATATGGACGGTCGACGAAAGCGGGGAAAGGAAGCCGTTGAGGGCCGGCAGCACCGTTGTTCAGGGCCCTGAGCGAGTCCTCGGTGTGACCGCAACGATTCTGCAGGATTGCTTGGCGCTCGCACACATTGAGCCGCCACTGGCATGGACTCTGTTGCGGGACGCGCGCGCCCTGCAAAACGCCGATCAGTACCGCCGCTCGGTCATCGATGCAGCCACTGCAGCAGAGCTGGCTGCGACCAAGCTGGTTGACGATCTGCTAGTGGGAACCGAGTCGGGGGAGCGAGCAAGGCTCCTCCGCGACCGAAGCCATCAGGGACTTGGAGGGAAGGCAGTACTGCTGAGGGAATTGGGGCAGGGCCCTCCGCAGGGTTTCAAAACTGATCTAGTGGCCAGGCGAAATGACGCTGTGCACGAAGGGATAGATCTGAAATATCGCGAGTGGCAGGCGGCGTTTCGTGCGGCGTTAGCCCTTGTCGAGCAAGGCTTTCCACTGCCCACGGCGCCGGGTTCAAGCGGGCCGCTAACGTGTTATTGGTCTCAGACCGTAGAAGCGCAGAATGTGCATTCGTGGCCGTGATGCGAGCCTGCTAGCGAGCTGGTTGGTAGGCGTTGGCGCGGCTCACAGGGTGCAGGTACGGGGGCCGGACGGCGGCGGTACCCAGCTGTCCTGTCTGGACACCGGGGGTGTGGGTGAAGCAGCGCACCGGCGTTGTGCGGCCGAGTACGCCGGGCTCGTGTTCGTGGCCGGCGGCCCAGCGTGAGATATCGGGGGTTTCGGTGACTTCCCATCGTGTGACGAGGCCTTCTCCGACCCCGCGGTGCTTGCCGATCGAAAACAGGTCGGTGAGCAGCTCACGGATGAGGTCGGCGTCGCCGACGGCGCGCCAGGTCAAGGTCGCGGCGGGATGCGCCATGACAGGGACGATGCGCTTTTGATAGCGGCCCTGGGCGTCGGAAACTGCTTGGCTTCCAATGACGGGGGTCAGCTGCTGAAGCCGGCCCCGATTCGTGCGTGAGGTGCGCCAGCGCATGTCGGGGTCGGTGACGTGATGGGGGTGGAGGTCGGCGAAGGTGGCCATCCAGTGCCAGTCGGCGTCAGAGGTGGGATTGCCGCATTTGGCGAGTGGAAGGTCCAGTGTCTCAGGGTCTTTGGTGTGCTGATAGGTGAACTCTTCGCCCGCTGTGCGGGCGGCCCACTTACGGCGGTGCCACAGTACTGAGGCGAGCAATCCATCCAAGGCCACGCCCCAGGGGCGGGACAGCACGACACCGTGTGGTGTGGTGGCGGTGATCTGCAGAGCAATCATGTGTGTGTCAACTCAGTTGCGATAGCGTGGTGATCGCCTCGTCGCGGTGAGCGGTTAGGTCCGCTGCCCAGTCGATGTTGTCGCCGGGCAGATTTCCGCGAAGCGTGGTCGCGGTGACGGTGGCGGTGACCTGTCCGTGGCCGGCGGCGATGCGGCCGCCGAGGTGTCCTCGGGTGGCGAATTCGTCCAGGACGGAAAGCAGAAATGCTGCTTGGATGGGGGTGGCGTTGGTGAGTCGAACCCAGGTCTGAAGTCGGGTTCCGGCCGGCAGCGTCTCCACCCCGAATCGTCCGAGCGGACTGCTGTTTTCATCCGAGTCCGTGCTGGGAGGCCAGGCGGTGGTGGTGCGGTGATCGGACAGGTGGCTAAACGATTCTTCTGCGACGCCAAGCACGGCAGACAAGGCTTTGGATCGCGGTGGGCGGGGCAGGATGTGGGAGAGTTCGGCGATCTCGGGCAGCACCTTGCCGACGTCCAGTAGCCCCGACATGATGCGGCCCGACGCGGCCCCGCCGAATACCGCGATCTGGGGCAGTAGAGCCTTGAGGCGGCGTTCTTGCTCGTCAGTAAGGGGCCGCGCGGATTTGGCCAGCCGGCCGCCGTTGGTGAGTAGGTGTGCTGCCGGGATGGGCAGGGCGGTGTCTTCGTAGTTGAGCACGGCGGCGGTCAGTGACTCTCCGATGCGGCGCAAGATGCCGCGGAAGCCGCTGCCCGACACGATCGGGACAAGTATCACTTCACCGGTAGGGGTGATGATTTTTTCTCGGCGGAACAAGGCGAAATTGTCGGTGCCGATGGCGCTGTAGTCCTCGCGGTGCACGATCGAGGATCGGGCCAAGACGTCGATGTCGAAGTGAACGCTGATCAAGCTCACCCGCGGGCCGCTTTCCGTTGTTCGGCAACAGCTTCGGCGATGATGCGCACCCGCAGCAGCAGTGCTGGCAGACTGTCACGTAGCACGGCGATGACGGGTAGCGACGGTTGGCGTAGCAGCATGGCTAGCTCGAGGCGTCGATCCCGCTGCCGGGGCGCGCAGACCTCGAGCTGTATGGACACATCAGACCACCAGCGATCCAGGGTGTCGGCGCGGTAGGCGGCACGGCGAACTCGACCGGGCAGCAGCTCGTCCCAGTAGGTTTTGCGGTATCGCGGGTCGGCGAGCCAGCTTCTCTCCCAGTCGATGCTGTAGTGCAGTAGCAGCAGCAGCCGTTCAGCGGTGTCGGCGGGACTGGGCCGGGCGGCTTCTTTCGTTTCGGCGTCCGGGGCGGGTTCGTCGAAGGGGGGCAGTTCGGGGACCAGGGCACGCCACGCCTGGGTGGGAGTGGGAGCTGCCGTCATGGGTGAAGCGTAAATGGCCCGGCAGTCACCGGGTGGTGATCGCTCGGCGCGCGGGTTAGGGCTGAGGCGTCGGCATGGTGGTGAGGGCGCGAGCTGCTGCCCACAGTGGCGGGACGGTGCGCCATATCTGCAGTGCCGTCCAGGCAGCCAGGATGCGCCCCCAATGGCTGGACGGCTGAGCGCGCAGTAACCGCGAGGGAGGCGCCGGATGGCTCAGCTGGGTCCAGGTTGCGCCCACGGTGGTGCGCAGCCAGATCAGGTCGGTCAGCCGGGTCGCCGCGGCGGCATCCCAGGGCACGACGAGACCATCGGTGGCGAGATGTCCCCATTGGGCGGTCGGCAGGATGTGGCGACGTCGAGCGGTCGGAAGGATCGCGGCTTGAGAGGTCGGCAAGGCGCCGCCAGCGAGCGCGTCAGCCAATGCGGCACCGGTGGAGTACTCCGTCACGGTCGTCGCAGTGACCAGTAAAGCCAGTTGTGTGGTGGGAGGGGTGCTGTAGGCCCAGGCGCATGGCACACAGAGCCGGCGGGATCCGAATGGCCAGGCGTCGAAACCGGTGAACTTCTCAGAAATGATGCGCGAGCTCAGCACGGTCGGCCCCTCTTCGCCGCAGCGCCCGCAGCGGCCATCTACCGGCGACGGCGCGTCCACGGCGGGTCGACCGGCAGCAACCCATGCCGCGGCGGCGGGATCGGAAAGCATGCTGGCGCCACGATACGGCCGGATCGGTTGGTATCGTGAGCGACACGAAACGCACACAGGGGTCGGGTGAGGGTTTCACCTGAGGCGGCTCCGGAAGGCTGATTATCAGTCCATCCGGGGCCGCCTCCCTCTTTTCGGTCTGGCGCGCGCAGCAATCCCGCTTGGTGTCCAGGTTGGCCCATACACTGCCCTTGATCGTCGAGCTAGGGAAGTTTGAGACCGCGTGGGTGCCAAGACCGCCAGACCGAACCGGGAACAACCCGTCGTCGTCGATGTCGAAGGTGGCCCGATCTCCGCGCGCGACGTGAAGGCCGCCCGCGAGGTGGCCGAGGATGCGATGACAGAGCGTGGCTTCCAGCGCCTGGCCAACCAGATCACCGACGAACTGCGCGACGCGGACACCTCACTGACCCGGGCGGCTCGCGACCGTGATCGCGCCACGCCTCGAGATAGGAGCCATATCGAGTCCGGGCGCCTGCGCGGCGAACTGCCGGCCCGCGAGGAGTTCCGGGAAAGGCTGAGCGGTCGCCAGCGCAAACTCCGCTCGGCGGTCAAAAACCAGGTGATGGCCGCGGCGCCGGCATCACAGCACGCCGCGATCGCGAGCATGCTGACCAGCGAAGACCCCACCGAGTGGCGGCGCATCAACGAGAAGCTGCACCGCTCGGCGGGTGACGTCCAACAACTGGCGGACACTGATCGGGCGAAGGTGCAGCGCCTCGACCGGGCCATCCAGTCCTATGAACGCCTCAACGACCGCACCCACCGCGTCTACGTTGCGGTGAAGCTGCCCGACAACTATGGCGACATCACCAAGCCCTCCGACCTGCCGGCTAACCTGCGGCCCGGTGCGAGCATCGCGTTCGACCAGTTCACCCTCACTCGACACAACCTGCATGAGACACCGGGTCACGACAGCTCCCGACATGTGGTGTTCGAGGTTGTGACGAGCCGTGGGATGTATTTGGGTCGCTCCGACAGCGTGGAAGACACCACCCACATCCTCCCGAGAGGAATGCAGTTCGACGTAGCGTCCGCCGAACACGTCGCCTATGCAACCCGATCCGGAGGCTTCAACGAACGCGTCGTGTTACAACTGAGGGAGCGGTGATGACCCCCACCGAATGGATCGTGCACCCCAACCGATCCGACATTGGATCCGACGAGCCCGGCCAGAATGGTCACTACCGCTCGCTCACCCGCCCGCGGAAGCCGGCCATCGAACCGTGCCTGGCCCGAGTAAGGCTGCCGCGCAGACTATCCGACGTCGCCGACGCTGATGGCACCATCACCTTCGGCGGCAACGACTGGTGGTTCGTCGTCGGCGCGGCCCGCACCTTCGCCCGCACCCACATCGACTCAAACGTGCTGCCGCCGTTTGGATTCAAGCGCAACGGACAGTGGTGGTGGTGGGACGACACCACCAGCGTGGAATCGATCCTCGAGGGCCCAGAGGGCATCGACTACGTCCGCGAATACCTCGCTCGGCTGTTCCCGAGGTGCACCGTCACCGTCAGCGACGCACGATGACCACGACGCTGGCCGGACTAGACCTGCACACGTTACGCGGCATCGCCGCCCGACGGCGCGGGGCCCAGGGCCACCAGCATCTGCTCGAGCGCATCGCCGAACACCTCGACGAGCACGACGGGTTCGTATCTTGGAGTGGCGGTAAGGATTCCACCGTCGTAGTCGACCTCGCTCGGCAGGTCGACCCGCACATCCCAGTGGTGTTCTTCGACAGCGGGCTGCAGTTCCCCGAGACGCTGCGTTATCTGGAGGACCTGGCGCAGGAATGGCAGCTGAACTACCACGTGATCACCGCTGACCCAGATTTGCTGACGGTGCTGATCGCCGGCGGTGGTTTCGACCATCACGCAGTCGATCGTCGGTTGCGCGGACAGCTCGCCGACATCATGATCACCGGGCCGGCGGCCGAGGCGCACCGCCGCTACGGCCGCGGATCGCTGTGGGGAGTGCGCGCTGAGGAGTCCCCCGGCCGACGGATGCTGTACCGGCGCGGTCTGGGCGCCGAAACGCGGGCTCGACAGCACAGTTCGCAGTCAGATGTACGCGCGCAATTCGGCGGAGTGGTGCGCCGAGCGGACGGCACCATTACCTATGGCCCGATCTGGGACTGGCAACGCTCGCATGTCTTCGAGTACCTGGCCGGCCGCGACATCGAGCCCAACCCGCTCTACCGCAAGCTCGCCGAACTCGGAGTCCCCGAACAGCAAATCCGCGTCGACTCGATCATCGACGCCTCTAAGCTGTCCAACGGACACATCGCCTGGCTGCAAAAAGGCTGGCCAGATCTGTATGACCGGCTCATTCGTGCCCTACCGCGGCTGACTGAATGGACGTGAAAGCCGCTGTAGGACTGCGCTATTGGCGTCGTCGCCGCGCGGGGAAGTCTACTGGGTTGAGCACCGGTCGGTGTTGCGTTGTGGGTCTATTGCTGGTTCGTGCGGCGCTTGTCCGACCATGCCCGGTACCCCATCAACACGGCCAGGCCTCCGGTACTGATCAAGCCCAGCCACGTGCCATGGATGGTGTTTACCACGAAGAGTGCCAGAAATAGCGCAGCCATTACTGCGAAGAAGACTGAGCTGTTCAGGCGGTTCCTCTTCACCCGCATCCTCCTCTCCGTTGGCGTGCCTGGGTTGAGCATGCCAGTCATCATCCAGTCTGTAGTAGGCGCGAGGTGGATAACCGCCGGCGTCGCATGGCGTTGGTAGCATCGGCGTGGAAGGGCAGGCCAGCAAGGGGCCGGCCCGAGATCTCCGGAGGGGAGAAGGAATCATGAAAGTGGATTTGGCGGGTGTGTCGCCCGCCGCTGTCTGCATCCGGGAGGACGACATCGACGAGCCGCCGTACCTGTGGTCAGACTTGATCGCTCGTCGCAACGCGTTGAGTCTGCGCGTCGAGGACCTCGTGCCGGTGCTGCGTGTCGATCTGCGCAAATACCGTTCGCGGGAGACTGGTGCCTTGGAGGTCGGTCCGGAGCTCGTCGACGAGCTGATCGCGATGGAGGAGTTTGTCACCGGCGAGGCCGCGCGCATTATCGCCGCGGCGCCCGCTGAAGGCACCGTGGTGCTGAGGGCTGTGGTCGACCAGGCCGAATTTGAAGACGCCCATCCCGACGCGCGCACTCTGCGGGATCTGGCGGCCTACCCGCTGTCGCTGCAGCATGTGGCCGTGGGGCGCGCCGCCGGGCAGTTGAGCCGGCACGGCCGCGTCGTTGAGGTGTACCGCGGTGAGCAGCGCGGTGACCTCACCGTGCGCCGGCTGGCGGCGGGCCTGCTCAAGGAGGAGACCGCTCGGTTACTCGGTGTGGATGCGAAGCGTTACGCCAAGTTCGAGCGCAGCACCGCGGCGCCGCCGGCAGGGCTGGTGGCTGAACTGCAGGCCGTTGACGACTTCATCGCTGCCAGCGCCGAGCAGCTCGAGGTGGCTGAGGTCGATGGCGTCAGTGTGGTGCTGATGTTTGACGACCAAGATGCGTTTGAGAGGACCTACCCGCAGGCTCGGACTAAGCGCGACGGCAGGGTCTATCCGCGCCGGGTGCATCGGGTGGCCGCCGCGCGCCGCGCTCACGAACTTGAGGCGGCCGGTGGCTCGGCCCGCATCGCCGTCGTCGACGCTCAGTGATCCCAGCGACCCACCACCCCACCCGGCACAGTGGTGGGGTGGTGGACGCTATAGCGCTGTGCTGCAACGGGTGGGGGTGTTGTTTGTTGTCGAGATGCAGTGAAGATTGACAAGGTGGCCAGTGTTGTTTAACAACAGGTCGCGCAGGCATGCCGAGCCGTAATTGCTCCGGGAGAGTGGCGATTTCGGCGGGCAGCTAGTTTGACACCGGTACGCGACACGCCGGGTATCTGTCAAAGTACCTCGGCGATTCTGGTCAATCTTCGCTGCATCTCCTTAGTTTGTTCTTCTTCGTCGTTCCGTTCGAGAGCTCTCGGCAACGTGTCGGTGGGTGCCGGTAGTGTTCTGTGATGTGAGGACAGGCCAGCAGGGCCAGTCCAATGCTCCCTAGGAGGGGATTCGGCTATGACCGATTTGGACACCACCGTCACGGTGATCGACGCTGCGGCCCGCGCTCATGTGCCGGTGCTGCTGTGGAGTGATCCAGGCATGGGCAAGAGTTCGGTGGTCCGGGCGTTGGCCGCTGCCGATGGCGTGCCAGTGGAGACGGTGATCGGATCGCAGCGTGAGCCAGTCGATATTGCCGGATGGCCGGTAGTCACCGATGGGGCGGTGCAGACGCTCGCGCTGCCGGATTGGGCGCAGACGCTCATCGATGCCAGGGGCGGCTACCTGCTGCTCGACGAAATCAGCACGTGCAGTGCTTCTGTGCAGGCCGCGATGTTGACGGTGGCGTTGGAGCGCATGGTGGGACGAACCAAGCTCCCCGATACAGTGCGAATTGTCGCAGCTGGGAACCCTCCGGACCGCAGCGCCGGTGGTGTCGATTTGACGCCGCCGATGGCGAATCGTTTCCTGCACATTGACTTTGAGCCGACTGCCGAGGAATGGCTGACCGGTATGCGGTCCTCGTTCGCTGCGCTGCCCGCCTCGCGCGGCATAGCCGCCGACGAACTGCGCCGCGCCGACGAGATTGGGGCCGTGTGCGCGTTCGTAGAGGCACGACCCGCGCTGCTGCACCAGTACCCCGACACCGACGAGGCTGCTGGGCGGGCGTGGCCGTCGCGGCGGTCCTGGGAGGCGATGGCGCGGGTGCTGGCGCATCTGCGCCGCGACGACACCGCCGCTATCAGCGCGGTCGCGCTGGGACTGGTCGGTGACGGCGCGGGCAGTGAGTTCATGGAGTGGCGGGCCAGCATGGACTTGCCCGCTGTCGCGGACGTGATCGCAGACCCGAGCATCGTCGCCTGGGGGGCGGCCCGCCCCGATCAGGTGTGGGCGGTGCTGTCGGGTGTGGTGGCGTGGGCGTCGGGCAAGGGGACCAAGGATGCGTGGATGACCGCATGGGGGCCGCTGGTCGAGGCGGCAACCCATGGCGCTCCCGACGTGGCCGGGGCAGCGGCGCGCGCCCTGAGTGTGGCGATGCCTGCCGGTGCGAAGCCGCCAGCGGCGGCGCGCAAGTTCAAGGACGTGATGATCGCGGCGGGCCTTGACGTGGGGAGCGCGGCGTGACCGGGGTTAGGGCGCTCTCCGCCGACGAGTGGCGGCGGCTGCGGCTGGCGCGGATGGCCGCGGTGGAGGCGATGCCGTACTTCGCGCGGGCACTGTTCGCGTTGTCGCCGGTGGCCGCGCCCGGTCTGGGCACTTTTGCCGTGGACCGGCACTGGCGTCTCTACCTGGACCCGATGATGCTGGGCACCGAGGACGGGTGGAGCATCCCGCTGGCCGGTGCGGTGCTGCTGCATGAGGTCGGGCACGTGCTGCGCGAACACGGTGGCCGCGCTGACACGGTGGATTCCCCGGTGGATCGAACCATGTGGAATGTCGCCGCCGACGCGGAAATCAACGACGACCTGATCGCGGCCGGTGTGGGATTGCCAGCCGGTGTGGTAACTCCCAGCGGGATCGGTTGCGAGGACGGGCACGCCGCCGAGGTCTACTACCGGCATTTGGTGCCGCCCGGTACACCCCGCAGCGGCAACGTCACGACTGGTGAGGGAGCCGGTGACGGGGATGACGATGGTTACGGGTGCGGCTCTGGTGCCGGAGATGCGCCCGTACCCGGCGAACTGCCCGCCGCCGCCGACTTGGGCAGCGGCAAGGGGTTGTCCACCGCTGCCGCCGATCTGGTGAAGGTCGCTGTCGCCCGCGCAGTGCAGCAAGAGATGGCGCGCAGCGGGGCCGGTCGCGGCACCATGCCTGCGGGCCTCGCTCGGTGGGCGGCTGCCCAACTCGCCCCGGCTGTGGTGCCGTGGCCCAAGGTGCTGCGCGCTGCGGTGCGCCGCGCCGTCGAGGATCAGGCGGGCCAGGTGCACCACTCCTGGCGGCGACCGAACCGGCGCGCACCCAAGGGCGTGCTCTTGCCGACGCTGCGAGCACCGAAGATCACCGTCGATCTGATCATCGACACGTCCATGTCCATGGGTGAGGACGATCTGGCTGCCGCTCTGTCGGAAACACGGGCGGTGCTGCGGCGCACCGGTTCCAAGGTGCGGGTGGTCTGCTGCGATGCAGCGGCCACCGTGCCGCGCGCGGTGCGGTCGATCAGCGACGTGACGTTGACCGGGGGCGGGGGCACCGATCTGCGGGTCGGTATCGATGCTGCGTTGTCTGCGCGGCCAGCGGGCAACGTGGTCGTGGCGTTCACCGATGGCGGCACACCCTGGCCCGAACGTCGGCTGCCGGTGCCGTTGATCGTGGCCCTGATCGGCGCGCACGCCGCCGATACCACGCCTGCATGGGCCAAGACGGTGCGCGTCACGCCCGTAGCGGCGGTGGCGGCGTGAGCGGGCGGGCCGGGCCAGCCGACTTCGCGCAGTGGGCCAACGCGGTGCTGGCTGGCACCGGGTGGACCGTAGCCACCGTGAGCGAGGCTGCCCAGCGTCCCCGTGACGACCTGGCGACGGCGGCGCTGGCGGACGGGTTTGCCGCCGCCGCGCGCGGTCTGGCTGATGCCGGTGAGTGCCGGGACGGTGCGGCGTGAGCGCCGCGCTGTTTGACCTCGCGCTGCGGGTGGCTGCACGCGATGCCGGTGGACCGGTGCCCCGGTTGCTGCATAACCCTGCCCCGGCGCGCGACGTGAAGGTGGCCGTCGCGGCGCGGCGCACTGGGCCGGTGGTGCATGTGCAGGCCGTGGGGCCGGATGGGCACTCGTACAGCGGCACCGGAGCCGATGGGCTGGCCGCGCTCGCCCGCGCCGCCGGGTGCGTGGCCGGTGACTTCTGCGGCGGGGCGACTGCCTTGGTCGATACGCCTGCCACGTTGCGAGCGCTGGCGGGTTTGGCACGCAGCTACGCCGACCCGGCGCGGTGCGCCGGCATCGACGTTGCGGCGGGATCGGCGCTGGCCGGTTGGTGGGTGGAGCGGGCCGCGCATCCCGGTACCTCGGCGGTGACCGACGTGCTGAGCACCAGCCGCGCGCGGTTCATGCTCGGTATGTCTCCCGGTGCCGATCACGCTGGCGCGTGGCGGGCGGCGCTGTCGGTGCCCAACGGCGTGAGCGGGTTGCACGCCTGGCATCGCGCGGTGACCGGAGGTCTGCTGCTTCCGGGGCTGGACGCGCTGCGTGAGGACGACGACTGGCAGTTGGAGGTCATGCAGGAGGCGGTGCGCGAACAGCGCAGTTGGGACCGGCCCGAAACGCTGCACCTGGCGGCGGCGCGGTTGGCGAGCCGCTGCGATGCCGCCGATCTGTATGAGGCGGCGTTGCTGGCCGATCCGTTGTGGCGGGGGCGGGGTGTACACACCGGGTTCGTCTGCCACGGCGAGACTGTCGTTGGGGCGGGCCAGCACGCCAACCGCGTCACCGTGCGCGCGGGGCGGCTGGATACGCGGTTGAAGGCGGGGGCCGCCGTCACCGGTTGGGCTGGGGAGCCGATGACGGCGATGCCGGATGCGGAGAACCGTTTCAGTGGTGAGGTTTTCGCCACCGCCGTGGGTGAGGACGGGGCGTTGACGGTGACCATCGGTGGACTCCGCAAGACGGGGTACCGGCCCGCTGCGGGTGAGCCGGTGACGGTGATCCCTGCGCCGCCCTCGGTGTCCACGATTCGGTCGCGGCGCACGGCGGTGGCGCGGCTGTATAAGCGGCGGTTCTCCTGGCTGTCACAGGGGGCCACCCCGACCGCAAGCCGCCGCCCCGTTCCTCTGGCGGTGATGATCGCTGCCGCCGACGACATACAAGCACCGGAGAACTGAGATGCGTACGCTGCCTAAGCGATTCACCGCCGGTGCCCCCGCGACCGCTAACGCGCCTGCTGGGGCACCGGCGGTGACCCCGGCGCTGCCCACCGCTGCGCCGATCACCGAGGACTGGCCGGGACGCGACCTGCTGGACACGCCGATGCTGGCGCGGGTGCTGCTGGCCGCGTGGGGCGGCGATGCTGCGGTCTGCGTTCCGGCTTGCCCCGGCGCGGGCAAGAGCCGCCTGGTGGCGCTGCTGGCCGGTGCACTGGCTCACCGCGTGGCGCTGCGTGTGGCGGTGGCTGCACAGACCCGCGAGCAAGCCGCCGAGCTGGCTCGGCGCATCGCCGCCGTCAGCGACCGCGCTTCCCTGATCGTGTCGGGGGCTGGTAAGAAGCCGGTGATGGTGGACGGCATTCGCACGGTCGCGGGCCGCAGTGTGCGATGGGAACACTCGACAGGCGGGGAAATTCTGATCGGCACCGCCGCTCGCTGGCTCTACGTCGATCCCAACCTGGCCGGAGCCGATGTACTCTTGGTTGACGAGGCCTGGCAATGCACCTATGCCGACCTCGGCGCGCTGGGAAGCCTCGCACGGCAAGTGATTTGCGTTGGCGATCCCGGCCAGGTGGCACCCGTGGTGACCGGCTCGACCGAGAAGTGGGAAGGCCAAGCCACCGGGCCACACCAACCCGCCCCGGCTGCGCTGCTGGCCGCACACGGCGATGCCATCACCATGCACGAACTGACGAACTCCTGGCGACTTGGACCGCAGACCTGCGCACTGTTGTCCCAGCATTTCTACCCGCAGATGCCGTTCACGTCGCGTCGTCCTGATGAGACCGTGATCGCACCGGACGGTACGGTGCTGCCCGAAATCGTCAGTCGTCCAACGGAAGCGCTGAATGGGCCGACCGACCGGGCGCTGCTGACCGCCTTGGCTGAGCGGGTGCGTGAACTGACCTGGCATGACTACCGGCGCGGCGGTGTGTGCGAGGCGTTGACCGCCCGCGACATTGCAGTGGTCGTGCCGCACGTCGCCCAAGCCGGTGCGGTGCGGGCACTCTTGGCCGACATGCCCGATGTACTGGTCGGCACCGTCAATGCGCTGCAAGGCCTAGAAAGGCCCGCCGTTGTGGCCTTGCACCCGATGGCGGGGTATCGCAACGCGGAATCGTTCGCCCTTGACGCGGGACGCATGTGCGTGACCCTGAGCCGTCACCGGGCGCACCTGACCATCCTCACCGACCCGGCCACCGCGCCAGTGTTGGACGCCGCCGCCGACGATCCGCAAGCCGCTCACGCGCGGGCAGTGCTGGCCGCCATCTGACCCGGTGGCTGGCAAAACCCTCGAACCCCCACCCGGCACGGGGTCGGGCGGGGGTTCGATATCTGTTGAGGCGGAACGGGTGTCGTCGTCGTCGAGATGCAGTGAAGATTGACAAGGTGGCCAGTGTTGTTTAACAACAGGTCGCGCAGGCATGCCGAGCCGTAATTGCTCCGGGAGAGTGGCGATTGCGGCGGGCAGCTAGTTTGACACCGGTACGCGACACGCCGGGTATCTGTCAAAGTACCTCGGCGATTCTGGTCAATCTTCGCTGCATCTCCTGAGCCGCCGCCGCTGCTGCGTCGTTGGGCGGCTGTGTGCTCGATGGCTGCTGTCGTCGGTGCTCGTGCTCGTGCTCGTGCTCGTGCTCGTTTCGGTGTCGGTGGGGCGCGGTAACGTTCGTCGTGTTGGCCAAGCCGTTGGGGCAGGGCCATGTTTCCCGGGAAAGGGGAGTGTTGTGACTGCTGGCGATGCACCGGTGGTGCTGAAGGTGGGCCTTGATCGGACGGTGACGCGGGTGCCGTTCATCGTGGATGAGCGCGAAGGTGCGGGGGCGCTGTTTCGCGAGCAAATCGGATGCGCATTGTATGACGTGATTTCGCTAGATGATCGGCTCGATACCGGGGTCGACGATGAGGCGATCGTTGGGGTGGACCTGGACGACAGCGAGGCGTTGGCTGGCGTACTCAACGTCGTGGCAACCATGATTGCGATCCGCTACGGGCGATGGCAACCGGTGTTCGGCACGGCAGTGATCGCCCGTTTGGTGGGCGAGCGTGCCGCTGCGCTCGACGAGGACCAGCTAGCCAGACTGGAGGATTTGGCCGAGTTGTCGTCGGCTGTGTTCGCCGGTACGGACGCTTCACGTGTGGGCGAGGAGCCCAGTGTGGCAGTGCATTTGAAGATCAAGGTGGAGAACACCTACAGCGATGGTCACGAGTCCGAACAGGTCGAGAAGGTTCAAGTGGAGCCCTTCGAAGACCTCGAGCATCTGTGGGACCAGCTGCGGGAGTACACGGGCGACGGCCATGGCATTGGCCGAGACCTGGATGCTCTGTACACCGTGACCGTGCTGGAAGCCCCTGAGCGTCCCGAGCTTGTGGGGCTGAGCAATGAGTGGGGCTGAGATGAGTGCACCGACCCCACCGGCAGCTGTGGTCGCCGCTGTGGCGGCGCTGCGGGCCTCGTTCGACGACATTCACGTCATGCATGAGTGCGACCAAAGTTGCTCTGCTAGCTGCGATCTGAGCGATTACAGCGAATCTGCCTATCGCTCCCACGATGAGCACAACTTCGATGTGCGCGAGACGATCCATGACCGGGCGGCAGCTCTCGTCGAGGTGCTCGAGGAATGGCTGGGGCCGCCCCGCGGGGAAAGCCAGGGCGTAGACGTCGCTGAATCACCACGCGCGGAGGCATTGGTCGCTCCGCTGGTGGTATCACGCGACCCTAGCCTGTATCAGCAGTGGTGGGACCGCGAGGCGAACCGCGCCGAAATCGCCGACATGTTGGCACGGTTGGCCGGCGAGTGCGAAGCGGAGTACACGTTGCACGAGCTGATGCTGCAGGTCTTCCAAAGCGACCCGTCCGGGGCGAGCTGGCTACAGGTGCAAGGGCTAGTAGCGGGTGCTGACGTGCGGTGGCTGAGCTTGGACATAGATCCGGCTTACGACGGCCAGGGAGTGCTCGACGGGATCGATGTCGTTTTCAACCTGCACGTCGAAATGGCCAATATCGGACAGCGGTGGCTCGCTGTGTCGGTGTATGTCGCCCGCCCTCACCGCGTGTTAGCGCCGCAAGCAGCGGAGGCGGGGCTGGCCCTGGCCGAGGTTATCGACCAAGCGCTGGCGATGATCAACGGGGAGATCGCCGAGCGTGACGACTTCGCCGCGACAGCACGACAGCTCCCATGGGGGTCTGCGCCTGCCGCCGGTGGCGGGGTGAGCCCGCGGCACGGGCCAGCGTGCTCGCTGCGCTTCGATGATGGCGTGGCCACCCAAGGGGGAGGGCAACGGTGAACGGTCAGCCGTGCGGCTTCGTGACGGTTGCGGACATGTGTTGGCCGGACCCAACTGATCTGCGGGAGTTGGTGTATCGGTTGCGTTGTTCGCCGGCGGGGTTGGGTCGTCGTGATGGGTTGGTGTTGGCGTCGATCGTGGAGGCGTACAGCTCGCTGGTGTGGATGGATTTGCGGAGCCGGCAGCGGCGGGTGATGGCGCTGCGGGAGGCTGTTGGGGTGTCCAGCGGTGTCGGTGGTCGCCGGTAGGGTCTGTGGTGTTGGGCACGCCAGTGGGGCGGGCCTGGGGTTCTCGAAGAGGGGAGTGATGACCATGGCTGAGGTGTCCAAGACGGCCGGGGTGACGGCCTGGACGGGGTCGTGGCGGCTGCCGACCGATAAGGGCGATCACCAGCGCGCGGTGCGCCGCCAGCGCCGCCAGGACCGGCGTGCGGTGGCCTCCCTGCGCAAGGTGTATGGGCGCCGCTAACCCCCCCGTGGCGCGCGTCAGCGTGCCGCCCTAAACCCGGTGTCCCGCAGGCCCCCGCCTGCGGGGCACCGTCATATCCCCCTTCCCGTCCGGCGCGCAGCACCGAAAATAGGTCGCGCGGAAAGTGTTGGAAAGCAGCGTGATTCGGAAAGAACGTGTAGTATGGCGGTATGACGTTGAACAGCAAGGTAATCCGCGTAAACGGTGGCGCCAACCGCGAAAGCGGTTGCAGCGCAATGCTGAACAGCACAATAGGGCACAACGTCACCACCGCGGCACCGCGTCAGCGGTGCGGATACCGAAACACTAACCGCGACAATGCGATCCAAGACAACCGCGTAAGCGGTTGGCGCAC
>NZ_QMEV01000065.1 GCF_003284935.1 Mycobacterium colombiense | reverse complement strand
ATGACCGGGCCCGCTTCGGCGCTCCCGAGACCTGGCCCGCGCAGCTCACCGGCGCCGCCGCGGTCGCGTCGTTCGCGCCGCATGTATTGGCGGCGCGGGACGACGCCGCGGCGCTGGAGATTGTCAGCGCCGCCGCCGAGGCGCTCGCCGCCACCGCCCGCGCGGCCGGGGACGGTCCGGTCGCGATGGTCGGCGGACTGGCGGGAGTCCAGGCGCTGCGCGCCCAGCTCGACCTCATCCCGGCCGCGGGCGACGCGCTCGACGGCGCGCTGCGACTGCGAGCGATCCACGAGCCGCATCTGATTCGACTGCAGGCGGACCCGAAAGCCGTTGTCCCACAAGGCCTCGATGCGCTCGCCACCGAGGCGGTGCGGCCAGACCTTGACGATCTCGACGCGCGGCCCATCGCCGAGATCGTCGCGCTGCTCGTTGCCGCGGAGGCCGACGCGCACGGCGCGGTGGCCGAGGCGGTCCCGCGGATCGCGGCGGCGGCGCAAGCGATCGCCGCGCGGCTCGAACGCGGCGGACGCCTGATCTACGCCGGCGCCGGGACACCCGGACGGCTCGGGATGCTCGACGCGGCCGAGTGCGGGCCGACGTTCGGCACCGACCTGGTGCGCAGCGTGATCGCCGGCGGGCCAACGGCTTTGACCGAGGCGATCGAGGGTGCCGAGGATGCCTTCGATCCCGCCGATCTCGCGGACCTGACCGCCGCGGACGCGCTCGTCGGGATCACGGCCTCGGGCCGCACACCCTACGTGCTCGGAGCGCTTGAGCACGCCCGGGCACGGGGCGCGCTGACCGTCGCGATCGTCAACAACCCGGGCAGCGAGGCGTCCGCCGAGGTGGTGATCGAGCTGCTGACCGGGCCCGAGGTACTCGCCGGTTCCACGCGGCTCACCGCGGGCACGGCCCAGAAGGTGGTGCTCAACGCGCTCTCGACGAGCGTGATGATCGCGCTCGGCAAGGCGTATGGACCGCGGATGGTCGACGTGCGCGCGACCAACGCGAAGGTGCGCCGCCGGGCAGTGCGGATCGTCCGCGACGCGGCCGGTGTCGACGAGGAGACCGCGACCGCCGCGCTCGCCGCCGCGGGCGGTCACGCCAAGACCGCGATCGTCGCGTTGCTCGCGGGCGTCGACGCGACCGAGGCCGCCGCCCGGCTCGACCGGGCGCGCGGCCGCGTGCGGGACGCCCTGGCCGGAACATGAATGAAGCCCTCCGCGGGCCGTCGTCACACCCGTATCGTGAGGACCGTGTGTGAGCCAGCATGCTGCCGGCCGGCTCTGGTCAGCCGCCGCCAGCTATTAGCGCTCGGCGGCGGCGCCGGGGCGGCGGCCCTGCTCGGCGGCGCGCCTATCGCTGCGACCCCTCCCGCGACCTCGACGATGAGTGCGCGCCTGACCGCTACGACGTCGGCGCTGTTGCTCTGCCGCGACGCCTGGGGCGCCCGGCCGGCCCGCTCCG
Organism: Mycobacterium colombiense; assembly: GCF_003284935.1. Classification (GTDB taxonomy): domain Bacteria; phylum Actinomycetota; class Actinomycetes; order Mycobacteriales; family Mycobacteriaceae; genus Mycobacterium; species Mycobacterium arosiense_A. The sequence continues at coordinate 24,417 of NZ_QMEV01000065.1, read as the reverse complement.
GGGGAAAGCGCCACACCATCACCCGGATGACACTGCACCACGAGGCCGTCGCCCTCGGCGAAAACCGCAATGCCCCAGGACATCTCCGCCAGGATCAGCGATACCACCAGGATCAGCACGGATGGATCGACATCGCCTATCACGTCGGCGTCGACCGCAACGGCAACATCTACGAACTGCGGAGCACCGAGATCGCCGGCGACACCGCGACGGACTACGACACCACCGGCCATTTCCTGGTCCTCTGCGAAGGAGATTTCGATCAGGAGGCCGTGCCGGAGGCCCAGCTCCAGGGCGCGGCCCGCGCATTCGCCTGGGCCGCCCAGAATTTTCACATTGCGGCCGACACGCTGGCGGGCCATCGGGACCTGGCCCAAACCTCGTGCCCGGGTCGCAACCTGTACGCCCACATCTCCTCGGGCGACCTCAAGCGCCGCATTGACGATCTCCTCGGCTCCGGCGGTGTGGATCTCCAGCGCTTCTGCGGCCCCGACGCGGCCGCACGGGTCGCATCCATCGAGGCAGGCAACTGACCGGCGCTCCCCGGCGACGAACGAGGGCAGATCGCGCAAAAAACGCCGCGGCGAACTACCTCCCAGGCGTACACTTCTCAGCTATGGCCAGGGGGAAGAAGGTCTTGTTAGCGCTGGTGCTCGCGTTCGCCGTCTCAACGACGACATCGAGCTGCGTTCCTCTCATCAACATCCCCACCTGCCCCGCAGGTGGCAGCTTCGTCGGCTGCTGATCAGTCGGCGACGCGCAGGCCCTTTCGCGCGTCGAGCTCCTCGTCGGTGACCGGTTCGAGCATCGGCCGCCCGGAGCTGTCATCACCCCGACCATGCATTCACCCGGGTGAGTAATGCGCCGCGGTGACCCGAACTCGTTGGCGCAAAAGAAGACTGAACGCCACTGATGTGTGAAACGAAGGCCGCTCACCCTCCACCCGAAACAGCCCCGATTCGGGACGATGGCGCGTATTCTGAGCGGTATGGTCAGGACCAAGACCAGGATCTGCGTGCATTGTGGCCACTCGTTCGATCCGAACGAGCGACCGCGTGACCTGTCCGATCCGGACTGGCTTCCGGCCGCATCGATCTATTGTTCGCATGATTGTAGTGACCGGTTCCATTGCGATATGGGGCATTGCTGCTCGGCCCACGCGAAGGAGAAGGCTCAGCGCGAAGCCGCCAGGGCGGGCCAGCGCAAATCGTAGGCCGTTCTGCGCCAACCACTTGACGCATCAATCGGCGGCTCGTGCCGCGCCGATGCTAGGTCTGCGAATCCGGAGCGACCGCGTGCCTTGGCTGGTACAACAGCGCACGAACCAACGGGCGCGGCCCGACGGACCGGAGCATCAGGCTGGCCGGGCGGACCCGTACCCGCTTCGGCCACCAGAACCAGCGTCCCATCACCGTCATGATCGACGGCGTGATGAGCGAGCGCACGACGAAGGTGTCGAACAGCAGACCGATGCCGATCGTCGTGCCGAACTGGCCGATTGCCCGCAGATCGCTGGTGATCATCGTGCCCATCGTGACGGCGAACACCACCCCGGCGGCGGTCACCACCGGGCCGGTCACACCCATGCCGCGGATCAGTCCTGTCTTCAGACCGGCTCCGATCTCCTCCTCGATGCGCGACACCAGCATCAGGTTGTAGTCGGATCCGACCGCCAGAAGCACGATCAACGCGAATTCTGTTGCCACCCAGTGCAACTGGAAATTAGCGAGGTGCTGCCAGATCAGCGTCGAGAACCCGAACGCCGCCCCTAGCGACATCACAATCGTGCCGACGATGACACCCGCCGCGACCAGAGCGCGGGTGACGATCACCATGATGATGAAGATGAGCACGATCGACGCGACCGCGGCGATCATCAGGTCGTACTTGGCTCCGTTGGCGATGTCGTAAAACGTTGCGGCCGTACCGCCGAGGTAGATGTCGGCGTTCTCCAACGACGTGAGTTTCAGCGCCTCCTTGGCCGCTTGGCGCTCCTGGTCGACGGACGCGATTCCCTTCGTCGTCGCCGGATCCACGGTGTGGGTGATGATGAAGCGCGCAGCCTTGCCGTCCGGCGACACCATCAAGCTCAACCCCAGCTGAAAGTCCGGGTTCTGGAAGATCTCGGGCGGCAGGTAGAACAGGCTCTCCACCTGAGAATCGTTGAACGACTTGCCCATCACGGCGTTCGTGTCGGTCAGCCGGTCGAACTGGTCGATCAGACTGTCGAACGAGCTGTAGATGGTCAGCGTCGTATCCCGGATCGACTTCGAGACAGCGATGTTCTCCGGGATGATCGCCAGCAACTCGCGGGTGGCCTTGGCCGTGTCGGTCAAGTCGCTGGTAAGGGCGTGGAACTTTTCGGCCAGCTGATCGAACCCGTCCAGGGCGTCGAACAGGCTTCGCAGCGACCAGCAGATCGGGATGTCGTAGCAGTGCTTCTCCCAGTAGAAGTAACTGCGAATCGGTCTCCAGAAATCGTCGAAATCCGCGATGTGGTCCCGGATCTCGTCCGTGATCGCCGCCGTCTCACCCGTGGTTTTCGAGCTGTCGTCCGCGGCGTTCGCGAGCTTCTGGGTCACCGCATACTGGCGCTCCAAGAGGGCGATCTGAGTGTCGAGGAAACCGGTGATCTTCTTGATGTCGCCGACACGGGCCTTCAGGTAATCAAGGTTGCTGCGGATCGGCGCGCTTTGCACGCTGAGCTGGAACGGAACGGATCCGTCTTGAATTGGCGGCCCGAGCGGTCTGGTAATGCTCTGCACCCGTTCGATGCCAGGCACCCGGAAGATCGCGCCGGCGACTTTGTCCAGGACCAGCATGTCCCGGGGATTGCGCAGATCGTGGTCGGATTCGATCATCAGCAGGTCCGGGTTCAGACGGGCCTGGGTGAAGTGTTGATCGGCCGCGTTGTACGCCTTCACCGAAGACGCGCTCTGCGGCAGGTAGTAGAGGTCGTTGTAGCGCGGGGTGAAGCCCATCAAGCCAATAGCGCCGACGATCGCCAGGATGACGGAGGTGGCGAGGATGGGCGCGGGCCACCGCACGATGGCGGTCGCCAGACGGCGCCACCGGGTGTAGTTGAACTCGCGCTTCGGGTCGAAAAGGCCGAAGCCGCTTGCGAAGGCGATCAGCGCCGGTGTCAGCGTGACCCCGGCGGCCACCACCACCAGCAGACCCACTGCGCACGGAAACGCCAACGAACTGAAGTACGGGCGCCGGGTGAATTTCAGACAGGCCAGCGCCCCGACGATCGTCAACCCCGAGCCCAGCACCACCTTGGTGACACCGGCGAACGTGTCGTAGTAGGCCGCCTCGCGGTCCAGCCCCCGTTCGCGGCCCTCTTGGTAGCGGCCGACCATGAATATCGCGTAGTCGGTACCCGCCGCGATGGCCAGTGCCGTCAGCAAGTTCACGGCGAAGGTCGACAGCCCCATGATGCCGGTCTCGCCGAGCAGCGCCACGACGCCACGGCCGGTGGCCAATCCGACGAACAGGATGACCATCGTCAGCAGCACCGTGCCGATGGATCGATAGACGAACATCAGCATGATCGCGATGATGATGATGGTGATGATCGTCATCTTGGCCAGGCTCGCGTCGCCGACGACGATCGTGTCGGCGGTCAGGGCTCCCTGACCGGCGACGTAGGCCTTCACCCCCGCCGGCGGTTTCGAGTCCGCGACGATCTTGCGAACCGCGGCAACCGATTTGTCGCCGACGGCCCCGCCCTGGTCACCGCGCAGGTTGACCTGGACGTAGGCGGCCTTGTGGTCGTAGCTCTCGACACCGGATGCTGTGAATCGCTGCCCCCAGAAATTCAGCGCATGCTCGACGTGTGGGTCATGCTGCAGCTTGTTGACCAGATCGTCGTAAAACCGGTGAGCGTCCTCGCCGAGAGGTTTGTCACCGACCAATGTCACCAGGACGAGGTTGTCGGAGTCGTACTCCTTGAATTTCTCCCCGATGTGCTTCATCCCGGTCACCGACGGCGCGTCGGACGGCGAGAGCGGCACCGAGACCTCCTCGGCAACCTTCTCCAGCTGTGGAACGAATACGTTGACGCCCACCGCGATCAGCAGCCAGATCACGACGATCGGCAGCGCCAGCACGCGCATGGTGCGGGCGATCCGTGGTTTGTGCTCAACGTTGGTGGGTTGCGCGACCGGGATTCTGTCGGTGTCGCTCGTGTCGTCGCTCACGCGGACTTGTCCAAGCAGGAAACTTGCGCGTTGCGGTTGGTGGCCTGCTGTTGATCGACCAACTTGCCGTCGACGGTGATACGGCAGCCGATGAAGGGACTGTCACCCTGGGCGACGACATAGGCGAAGATGCCGGGCATCTGCGCGACGATCGTCTTCGACCACGGCAAGGTGGTGAAGTCCGCCTTCTGCGGCAGCGACTCCGCATCCATCCAGTTCACGACGCCGGTCGTCCCGGGCGGCCCCAGGATTTCGTAGACGGCGGTCTTGGCCGCATATGGCGGGGTGGCATCCCGCGGATCGGGCTTGGGCAGGCCGGGTCCCGGGAAAACGCCATTGAGACGAATCACTGCGACGCCTCCGACGATCAGTGCAACGATCACCACCAGCGGAACCCATGCCCGCTTGAGCAGCGTCAACACCGCGACCCCCGATTCGGAATGCCCGACCGGCTGATATTAAGGCATCTCTTCGCTTCCGCCACGGCTAGCCGAACGCCGCAGCGGTCGAGTTGATTCCCGGGGTGGCCGCCAGATCGACGCGTGACATGGCCCACATCGTTGTTGGTGGTGACATCGCGCGCAGTGCGGATCTGAGGGCCGCGGCCGAGCCGACCGCGGGCGTCGCGGTGACTTCGCGCAACGGTCGGCGCATGGTCGGCGAGGAGCTGACCGCCAAGGAGCTGGAGGTTCTTCGCTTGCCGCCCACGGGTTATCGCAATCTGAAATCGGTGCGCGGCTGTATGTTTCGCTCAATACCGTGAAGACGCGCGAGAACTCGGTCTGCTGTAGTTCGCGCGGACTTTCGATACAAATCGACGGCTCCGGCGGCGAGGATGCCGGAAATTGGAACCGACGCTATACCAATGCTTTTGGCTTTACGTCTCGTTGCCGTTCGGTGCACTGCCCGGAGCCGCCGGGCTTGTGGGACTCGTCGAGGTCGCGGGACTCGTTGTGGTCGTAGGACTCGTCGGCCTCACGGGGCTCGTCGGAGTCGTCGGACTCGTAGGACTCGTGGGAGTCGTGGGAGTCGTCGGCGTGGTGCTCGCAAGGCCCGGGCCTTCGCCACACCAGTCCGCCACATCTTTTGGGTACTGCTCGAGCGGCGGAGGGCAGCGCTGCCCCGGCGGGAAGTTGGCACCGGCGTTGAGCAAGTCGCAGGGCACGTAGACCTGTTTGCCTTTAGGAGTGTTGGTCAGACATTTCGTCGGCGGCTCGCCGTGCGCCTCGACCGGAATGATGGCCGCTGCCACCACCGACACCACCGCACCGAACACCCAAGCGAAACGGCGAGAGGTCATGAGTGCTCCTTGCGATGCGGTCTCGGGCGTGCACGACATGACGCCGTCGTCGTATGACGATTAAAGCCGCTCACCCCGGGCATCAGCCAACCATAGGGCTGGCAATGACCGGCACATTCTGTTGTGGAGCTGCCGGGAATCGAACCCGGGTCCTACGGCATTCCCTCAAGACTTCTCCGTGCGCAGTTCGCTATGCCTCTACTCGGATCTCCTGGTCACGCGAACAAGCCAGGATGACGATCCCAGTCGCTGTTGGTGTCCCGATAAGTCCCGCGACCGGACTCATCGGTGGATCCCTCTAGCTGACGCCAGGGTCCGGGTCGAGGGCTTTCCCGGTCTGACGGACTAGCTGTCGCTTAGGCAGCGAGAGCGTAGTCGCGCTGATGTGAATCGGCGCTTATCTGTTTGCAACGACGCTTACGGTGGTCAGTTGCCTGCACCGGCACGCTTCCCTTGATTCGATGCGCGAAGTCGAAACCTTTCAGCCCCTCGCACCCCACCGACTTTCGGCAGGAATATCAATGGTACCTGCCTATCAACCAGCGGCAACGGGATTGTCTTCCCGCCGGGCTGCGATCAGATCACGAAGTTGAGGTGCTCGACGACCTGGGCGGCCACGGCTTTGTCGCCGTCGAGGTCCACGTCCTGGGGGCGGGCGGGACACAGCGGGCGGCCACCGGCGAGCCTGGTGAACTGCAGACCGTCCAGCCGGATCGTCGCGGTCGGCGCCTGGCCGCCGAAGTCGTCGACCACCGCGGCCCGGCCGTCGACGCTGACCCGGATGGTGCGGGCCAGCGGGCCGGTGAGGTCGAACTGGATGCGTGAACCCGCGGGCGCTTTGGCCAGTTTGCCCACCACGTAACCCATCGTCGCGGCGATCTCGTCGACGGCAAGGGACGCCGCGGGGCCGGCGAGCTCGTCATCCGACGGCGGCTGCCCCAACGCCACCCGCATGTCTTCTTCGTGCATCCAGCAGTCGAACACCCGGATCCGCATGAAACGTCCGTAGGAGTCCGGGCCGGTCGGCGTCATCGTCACCGCGTCCCAGTCGTCGCCGGACATCTTCGTCAGCGCGTCGCGCCGATCGGTGGTGATCGCCCGGAAGCTCTCCAGTACGTCGGCGTCGGCGTGCGCACTCAGATGGCGCACCCAGCACTCGTTCATCACGCCGACGTCGTTGCGCACGTGCTCCAACGCGGAGACGTCGACATCGGGCTGGGGCGCGGCGATGCCGGCGAGGAACGACTCCGTGCCGATCATGTGCGACACCAGCGCCTTGACGTCCCATCCCGGCAGCGGGCTGGCCGCCCGCCATTGCGCTTCGGAGAGCCCGGTCAACAGCGCGTCGATGTCGTCCCACACCGCGAACAGACCCGCGAGCACGGTGGACTTGTCGAGTCTGGTGACGGGGCGATCGGCCATGCTACGGATCGTAGGCCGTCAGGCCGAGGCGATCATCGCCACGGATCCCATGGCGAGCACCATGCCGATCCCCTGCAAGCGCGTCACCCGCTCGCGCAGCACCACCATCGCCAGCACGACCGTTGCGGCCGGATACAGCGAAATCAGGATGCTCGCCAACGACAGCAGCCAGGTGTGCAGGGCCGCCAGCATGGTGATGTTGGCGAAGATGTCCAGCAGGGCAACGGCCACTGCCAGTTTGAGCGGGCGTCCCCGCGGCATCGCCAGGTTCCGGCTGGTTTTGGCCATGGCGAACACGACCAGGCTGGCCGTCACCCGCGCGAAGACCAGCGGCCAGAGCTTGCACACGTGCGGCGCCTGGTGCAGAAACACCAGGTTCAACCCCATCGCCGAACCCGCAACTACTGTGAGCCAGGCCACTTTTGGGGTGAACCGGTACGGCGTGCCCTCCACGGGAGCCTCGCGGCTGACGAGCATCACCGCGGCCAGCGCCAGCACGACGCCCACCAGGGCCGCTTGCCCGGGCCGCTCCCCCAACGCCATGCCCACCGCGACGGGCACCGCCGCGTTGAGGACGGCCGCCAACGGCGAGACCACCGAAATCGGGCCGGAGCCCAGCGCCGCGAAGAACGCCCACATGCCGAACGCCATGCCGATGCCATACAGGCAACCCCACAGAACGGCACCGACATGGATGGGCCCGCCGACGAACACGGCCATCACGCCCAGCAACAGCGTCTCGATCGGGTAGGCGACCAGCATTACGCGCAGCGCGGCCACTCGCCGCGCTGCCACGCCGCCCACGAAATCGCTGACGCCGTACGTAACGGCCGACAGCTGGGCGTAAGCCGCCCCGATCAGGTCATGCCCTTTGCTCGACGTCCCATTTCCCGGACCACCTCACGCTGTGCATCACGTTGCGCCATGTCCTGGCGCTTGTCATAAGCCCTTTTACCGCGCGCGAGGGCCAGTTCGACTTTGACCTTGCCCTCGGAGAAATACAGCGACAGCGGCATCAAGGCGAGGTTACCATCTCGTATCTTGCCCACCAGCCTGTCGATTTGTTGCCTATGTAACAACAACTTTCGGTCGCGACGGGGTTCATGGTTGGTCCAGCTACCGTGCTGATACTCGGGAATGTACAAGTTACGCAACCAGACTTCGCCGTCGTCGATCGTTGCGAACGCGTCAGCTAACGATGCTTGGCCCAGCCGAAGGCTTTTCACCTCGGTGCCTTGCAAAGACACTCCGGCCTCGAACAACTCGATGATCGAATAGTTATGCCGCGCTTTGCGATTGGTGGCAATAACTTGTTTGCTGCCACCTTTGCCGCCCGCCGCCTTGGCTCGGCCGGAACCCTTCGCCACAGCTACCGCCGGATATAGAGGCGCAAGGTCGCGTAGGCCGTCACCGCCGCCATCGACACGCCGAGCAGGAACAACCACGGCGAGATATAGAGGATGTCGGCGTAATCGACCTTGGCGATCAGATGAGCTTGATAGAACTGGCTCAGCGCGTTGTCCAGGAACAATGCGCGGACCAACATGAGTCCGAGCACGGCGATCGCGACACCGATGGACGCGGCCAGCATCGCTTCCACCAGGAAGGGCAGCTGCGTGTACCACCGGCTGGCGCCGACCAGCCGCATGATGCCGATCTCGGTGCGCCGGGTGTACGCCGCAACCTGCACCATGTTGGCGATCAACAGGATCGCCCCGACCGCCTGCACCAGCGCGACGGCGAACGCGGCGTCACGCAGGCCGTCCAACACCGCGAACAGCCGGTCGATGAGGTCCTTCTCATTGAGGATGCTGCGCACGCCGGGCTGACCCTGCATCGCGGCATCGAATTCCGCGTGCTGTTCGGGATTGTTCAGCTTGACGATGAACGACGCGGGAAACGAGTCCTTGCCCGCCACGTCTTTGAACTCCGGGAACTTCTTGATGGCATCGTTGTAGGCATCCTGACGGTTGACGAAGCGCACCGATTTGACGTCTTGGCGTGCATCGATCTTCTCGCGCAACCCCTTACACGGCGCGGACGCACACGTCGTGTCATTGGCCGAGATGTCATCGGTCAGGAACACCTGCGTCTCGACGCGGTCGAGATAGATCTCCCGCGAGTTGTCGGCCAGCCGAACCACCAGCAGACCGCCGCCGAACAGGCCGATGGAGATCGCGGTCGTCAGGATCATCGCGGCCGTCATGGTGACGTTGCGGCGAAGCCCGGTCAGAACCTCGTTGAGTAGGAAACCGAAGCGCACTTAGCGGTCCATCCCATAGATGCCGCGCTGCTCGTCGCGAACCAGCCTGCCCAGCGACAGCTCGACGACGCGCTGGCGCATCGAGTCGACAATGTGGTGGTCGTGCGTCGCCATCAGCACCGTCGTCCCCGTGCGGTTGATCCGCTCCAACAAATCCATGATGTCCTTACTGGTGTCTGGGTCGAGGTTGCCCGTCGGCTCGTCCGCCAGCAGGACCAGGGGCCGGTTGACGAACGCGCGGGCGATCGCCACCCGCTGCTGCTCACCACCGGAAAGCTCGTGGGGCAATCGATTGGCTTTGCCGGACAGACCGACGGTTTCCAGCACGTCTGGCACCACCCGATTGATCGCGTCGGATCGTTTGCCGATCACTTCCAACGCGAACGCCACGTTTTCGTACACCGTCTTTTGCTGCAGCAGGCGGAAGTCCTGAAAAACGCAGCCGATGACCTGGCGCAGCTTCGGGACGTGACGACCGCGCAGCTTGTTGACGTGGAACTTTGACACCCGCACGTCGCCGCTGGTCGGGTTCTCCGCGCCGAGCAACAGCCGCATGAACGTGGACTTGCCCGACCCCGACGGGCCGATCAGGAAGACGAATTCACCCTTGTCGATCTTGACGTTGACGTCCTCCAGCGCCGGACGCGCCGACGCTTTGTACTTCTTGCTGACATGGTCCAGGGTGATCATCACGGCACGCCAGTGTAGCGGTGAATTTCGCTGGCAGGCGAAGTCAACTGGCCGGTGGCGGCGAACTCGGCACCGGGCCGGGCCCCGGCTGCGGTTGCTGCGGCGTCGGGGTCGCCGGGCTTGAGCTGGGCGGGCAGAACGGCGCCGGCAGGATGCACGGCAGCTGCGGCAGCTGGAAGGGCGGCGTCGTCGTCGTGGTCGTCGTGGTCGTCGTCACCGGTGGTGGCGGCGGTGGCGGGGGTGGCGGCGGCGGCGCACTCGTCGGGGTCGGCGTGTAAGTGACGGTCGCCGGAGGCGCCTGCACGCGGCTGCGCGGCACCCACGTGTAGTTGGGGTCCGGAACGAAGCCCGGCGGCACTACCTGCTGCGCCGGCGGCTTGGGCGCCGGTTGCGGGCGGTAGGTGTCATACACCCACCACGCCAGGAAGAAAGCGATGATCAACACGAGCGTCGACGTGCGCAGCCGCCCGCCGAACACGTAATTCGGCCAGTGATGCTCCGCATCCGTGTCGTCGCCGTCGCCGCGCTTCTCGAGGATGTTCAGGGTGAACTTCAACGCTGCTGCCCCGCACCTTGGACTTCATCGTCGGTTCGCTGTTCGGCGGCCGCCTGGGCGGCCGGCACCGAGGGGTCTTCCACCAAGCCGACCGTCGCGTCCGCCGCGGTCACGATCCCGACGCGGGCCAGCGCCCGGATGACCAGAACGCGCAGCTGCCGGCCGACCTCGAACTGCTTGCCGGGCAGCGTGCGGGCCACCATGCGCAGGGTGACCGTGTCGAGCTCGATGCTCTCCACACCCATCACGGTGGGTGCATCCAGCAACAATTGGCCCAGCACCGGGTTGTCCATCGCGCGCTCGCATTCCTGATGCAGGACTTCGTTGACCCGGTTCAGGTCGGAGTTGGTCGACACCGGGATGTCCACCACCGCGCGTGCCCAGTCCTTGGACAGGTTGACCACCTTGACGATCTGCCCATTGGGAATGGTCAACACCTCGCCATCCGGTGAGCGCAGTCGGGTGACCCGTAGCGTCACGTTCTCGACCGTGCCGGTCGCGTCCGTCGCGGACACGACGGTGATGGTCACCAGGTCACCGAACCCGTACTGGCGTTCCACCAGGATGAAGAAGCCGGACAGCAGGTCCCTGACCAACTGTTGCGCGCCGAAACCGAGCGCCGCGCCGACCACGGTGGCCGGCGCGACCAGTCCCCCTATCGAGAACTGCAGTATCTCGGCAATCTGCATCATCACCCAGATGCCGATGATGACGACCGACACCCACGAGATCACCGACGCCACGGCCTGGCGGTGTTTCGATGCCTCCGAGCGCACCAGCGCGTCGCTTTCGGCGAAGCCCAGGTTCAGCTGATGCGTCACCTGCTGCGCCACCCAGTTGACGAACCGGGCCGCCAGCACCGCGGCAATCAGGACCATGGCGATCCGCAGACCCCTGGCGATAATCCACTCACCGAGCTCGCCCCGCCAGAAGTCGTGCCAGCGGTGCGTCATCGATGTGGCGAGAAAACTTGTGTTATTCGTCATCTTTTCGGTTGCGCCAACGAATTCCCGCTTCCAGGAATCCGTCGATGTCTCCATCCAGGACGGCCGCAGGGTTGCCAACCTCGTACTCGGTTCGCAGGTCCTTGACCATCTGATAGGGCTGCAAAACGTAGGAGCGCATCTGATTGCCCCACGAGCTGCCACCTTCGCCTTTTAACGCGTCTAGTTCAGCGCGTTCTTCGGATCGCTTGCGTTCCAACAACTTTGCCTGAAGCACTCGCATCGCCGAGATCTTGTTCTGCAACTGCGATTTTTCGTTCTGGCAAGTCACGACGATACCCGTTGGAATATGCGTTAAACGTACCGCAGAGTCGGTGGTGTTCACCGATTGGCCTCCGGGGCCACTCGAACGGTAAACATCAACGCGCACATCGCCTTCCGGTATGTCGATGTGGTCGGTGGTTTCCACCACCGGGAGCACCTCGACTTCAGCGAATGACGTCTGGCGCCGGCTCTGGTTGTCAAACGGGCTGATTCGCACCAGCCGGTGGGTGCCCTGCTCCACCGACAGCGTGCCGTAGGCGAACGGCGCGTGCACGGCGAACGTCGCGCTCTTGATGCCGGCCTCTTCGGCGTACGACGTGTCGAACACCTCGACCGGATACTTGTGCTGCTCGGCCCACCGGATGTACATCCGCATCAGCATCTCGGCCCAGTCGGCGGCGTCCACGCCGCCCGCGCCGGAGCGAATGGTGACCAGCGCCTCGCGTTCGTCGTACTCCCCCGACAGCAGGGTCCGCACCTCGGTGGCCTCGATGTCGGCGCGCAGCGCCTTCAGCTCGGCGTCCGCCTCGGCCATTGCGTCGGCGGCACCTTCCCCCTCCTCCGCCGCCAGCTCGTAGAGCACCGGCAGATCGTCCAGGCGCCCGCGCAGCTCCTCGACCCTGCGCAGCTCACCCTGGGCGTGGGACAACTCGCTGGTCACCCGCTGGGCGCGCGCTTGGTCATCCCACAGTTGGGGATCGGATGCCTCGTGTTCGAGCTTCTCGATGCGCTTGCGCAGACCGTCCACATCGAGCACCCGCTCCACCGTGGTCAGGGTGGCATCGAGTGCGGCGATATCGGCTTGACGGTCGGGCTCCACAGCCGACCACGTTACCTGGGGCCTTCCGGGCGGCTGAGCTCGCAGCGAGTGTCCAGGCCACGACCAGCGGTCATGCGTTTAGCATCGAGTCACGATCATGTGCGACCCGCTCTGCGCGCCGGCCCAATCTGGGAGCCCCCGGCGCTAACCGGGCACGAATAGAAGGTCGAGTATGCGTCCTTACCACGTTGCCATCGTTGGTTCCGGCCCGTCGGGTTTCTTCGCCGCCTCCTCCTTGCTGAAGGCGGCCGACGGGTCCGAGGACATCGATATCGCCGTCGACATGCTGGAGATGCTGCCCACGCCGTGGGGGCTGGTGCGCTCCGGTGTCGCGCCCGATCACCCGAAAATCAAGTCGATCAGCAAGCAATTCGAGAAGACGTCCCAGGATCCGCGCTTCCGTTTCTTCGGCAACATCTCGGTCGGCGAGCACGTGCAGGCCGACGAGCTCGCCGAGCGCTACGACGCCGTCGTCTATGCCGTCGGGGCGCAATCCGACCGCGCGCTCAACATCCCCGGCGAGGAGCTGCCGGGCAGCATCGCCGCCGTCGATTTCGTCGGCTGGTACAACGCGCATCCGAACTTCGAGGAAGCCACCCCCGATCTCTCGGGAGCCCGCGCCGTGGTCGTCGGCAACGGGAACGTCGCACTCGACGTCGCGCGCATTCTGGTCACCGACCCCGACGTGCTCGGGCAGACCGACATCGCCGACCACGCGCTGGAGTCGCTGCGGCCTTGCGGGGTCGACGAGGTGGTGGTCATCGGTCGGCGCGGACCGCTGCAGACCGCCTTCACCACCCTCGAGCTTCGTGAGCTGGGAGAGCTGGAAAACGTCGACGTGATCGTCGACCCCGCCCAGCTCGAAGGCGTGAGCGACGAAGACGCCGCGGCGGCGGGCAAGACGGCGAAGCAGAACATCAACGTGCTGCGCGACTACGCGAAGCGCGACCCGCGCCCCGGGCACCGCCGCATCGTGCTGCGTTTCATGACCTCCCCGATCGAGATCAAGGGGACGCACCGGGTCGAATCGATCGTGCTCGGCCGCAATGAGCTGGTCACCGACGACAACGGGTGGGTTTCGGCCAAAGACACCGGCGAGCGCGAGGAGCTACCGGTGCAGCTGGTGGTGCGCTCGGTCGGTTATCGGGGGGTGCCCACGCCGGGGCTGCCGTTCGACGACAAGACCGCGACGATCCCCAACAGCGGCGGCCGGGTCGAAGGCAGGCGCAACGAATACGTGGTCGGCTGGATCAAGCGCGGCCCGACCGGCGTCATCGGCACCAATAAGAAGGACTCCCAGGACACCGTGGAGACGCTGCTCGCCGATCTGTCCGGCGCCGACGGTCTCGCGGATTTCGGCGACGACCACGCCGATCGGCTTGCCGATTGGCTGGCGTCGCGCCAGCCCAAACTGGTCACCTCGGCCCACTGGGAACTCATCGACGCCCATGAGCGGGCGGCCGGCGAACCGCACGGACGTCCCCGCGTCAAACTGCCGAGCCTGGCCAAGCTGCTCCGGGTCAGCCACGGCTGATCGTTCGGTCTCGACGGCGCCCAGAGTACGAAGGGCTCTACTCAACGCCGTCAATCCTCCGTAGCGTTGACGGCGTGGGTAACGACCAACCAGTCACCGTGCTTTCCGAGGACGAGAACTGGAAGCTGTTGGGCAGTGTCGCGCTGGGCCGGCTGGTCACCAACTTCGCCGGTGAGCCCGAGATCTTCCCGGTCAACTTCGTCGCGCAGGACCGCACCGTGCTGTTTCGCACCGCCGAGGGCACCAAATTGTTCTCGGCGGTGGCCAATCACGCGGTGGTCTTCGAGGTCGACGATCACAACCTCATCGAAGGCTGGAGCGTCATCGTGCGCGGTCGCGCGCGCTTGCTGAAGACCGACGCGGACATTCAACGGGCCGAACGCGCGCAGTTGTTGCCCTGGACGGCGACGCGCAAACCGCACTATGTGCGCATCACCCCGACCGAGGTCACCGGTCGGGCGTTCCGGTTCGGCCCGGAGCCTGACCGTCACGAGCCGGTTGCCTGACGAGAAGCTCGGGTGCCTCCACGCCGGTGAGTCGGCGGTGCATGGCCCACGCGATCCGGCCGGCCTGAACCTTCGCCCGATCCGCCGCCGGCCCGTGGTACATCTCGTCAACGGTGTTGTGCCACAGCATGAGCCAGCGACGGAAGTGACGATCCGACAGTGGGGCACGCGCGTGGATATCCCGGTGCGCCTGTAACGCACTGCGGCGGTAGAGCCCCGCCCGGAACAGCACGGTCTCCCAGAAGTCGCACATCGTCGGGACGTGGGCCTCCAGCCCGGTGGCCCGCAACTCGGCGAACGGCTCCGCCAGGACCTCGTCGTCCAACGCGCGCCCGTAGAACCGGCGCAGGAGCGCCTCGACGTCGGCGCGGTCGACCAGGTCCGCGCCCGTCGTTGTCAGCTGGCTCACGGCGACTCCTCGATCTGTCTGCAACTCAGAGTAACACCATCTTCACCGGACGAACCCCGTTGCGGAGCAGTGTGTTTCAGATCACCGGCGAGCGAATCTGGCCCGGTTACAGGTTGCCGCAACGGACCGCGAGCACGGAGTGACCCGCGTGGCACAGCTCTTCGGCCCGATACGTGTCGGCGACCAGCAGCTGTCCCGCTTCGTGGTGGGCGCGCAGGTACCGGTCCAGGCCGCCGGCCACCATCGTCGGCGCGGCCTGCACGTCGGGATACAACCGCATCCACCGTGCCAGTCGACGATCCAATTGCGCTCGCGCCGAAGGTTTTCCGGTGCTTGAGTCGCCGGCGCCGGGGCCTTTCGACACCGACAGTGCCCGCAGGGGTGTTCCGCGCAGTCTCGCTTCATCGAAGGCGTGCCGCAACACCTTGCCGTTGTCCACCTCGGCCACCACGCGGCTGACCTGCTCGGCCGTCGGACGGCCCGGCGGCTGTTGGATGACGGCGACCGGACACAGCGCCGAGCGGATCAGGCACGCCGCAACAGCGGGTCCGCCATGGCGGGCATGGTTGAGCCCGACCCGGCCGATGCAGATCATGACCGCCGATCTCGACTCCTCGAGGAGTTTGGAAACCGTTCGGCCCCAAAGAATATCGGTTTCGACCTTGACCGGTTCGCCGACGGCGTCGACGGCGCGATGGGCGTCGGCCAGCGCGGCACGAGCGACGGCGAGTCGGGTGTCGGCGGCCCGCACGCCCGAAGCGTCGTGCGGATCGATGACGTACACCAGCCGCAGGGGGATATCGCGGTTGACCGCCTCGTCGATCGCCCAGAGAGCCGCATGTACCGCCGCCCTGGACCCGTCAACGCCGACCAGAATTGCGGGAGCTGGATATGCGTTGCTCATCGCGACCTCCTCCATCGAGCGGATGAAGGGTGATTCTCACACCGTTCACCCACGAGGTTATTGCTCGCAACCGCCACTCCCCCAGAGGCATTGGTCCTCGATTTGATGCCATTGGACCCTACGGTGCGGCAGGCGAAACGGAATTTGCTGTAGCCATCGCGACGGCGGCGATCGAATACTGGGCGACATCGCAGATCGCTCAGACGACTCTGCGGTCGCTGCTGGGCCGTGCGGACCTGGACACGCTGCTGGCACACGGGGAGGACCTCAACAGCGATCGGCGCGCGATCATCGACAAGCAGACCGAGCCCTAGGGTGTGTAAGTGCGCGTGGTGGAGATCGAGGACGCAGAGATTCCCGAGTCGATGCAGCGGGCGATGGCCCGCGAGGCCGAGGCCGAGCGCGAACGCGGCGCGAAGGTCATCAACGCCCGTGGCGAGCTGCAGGCGCCGGAGAGCTGCACGAAGCCGCGGAGACCCTGCCGATCAGAATTCGACCGTCGTCTTCCCCCTGCCGGTCGACGGGGCGTCCTCGCGGCGATCACCAATTATCAAGCACGTCCAATACTTTCGCTGTTCAACAGGCGTCAAGTTAGGCCGCGCAGGCGGTTAACACAAGATGAATCGAAGATGAACAGAGGCTGAATTCTGCCTGGTCGGTGCCGTGAAATATGCAAAACCCCGCAAGCACCGGCCGCACCTGCGACGTTTAGAGGGCCCGAACCCCGAAGGTCTTTGGTAATGCCCTGCGCGCACGCTCCGCCACGCCGCTAAGCACCACGCCGCCCGCGTCGCCCGACGCGGGGTGAGCTTTGCCGACGGGCCAAGCGAATCCGGGAGCGGCCCACGAGATCCGAAAAGCACGCCGCTGCGGCGAGCACCCGGCGCCGGTGGCGTTTGTCCGAAAACCGCACATTGAGGGGATGTATCACGCATGGATTGGGCTTTCTTTCCACCCGAAATCAATTCCGCCCGGATGTACACCGGACCTGGATTGGCCTCGCTGTTGGCCGCCGCCGGAAGCTGGGACGCACTCTCGGCCGAGCTGGCCTCCACCGCCGAGTCCTACGAGTCGGTGCTCGCGGGCCTGGACCTGCAATGGAGCGGCGCCGCCGCGGAGTCGATGGCATACGCGGCCGCCCGCTACATGGGCTGGTTACAGGCGACCGCCGAACAGACGAAGCAGACGGCCATGCAGGCGCGGACCGCCGCGGCGGCCTATGAGCAGGCGTATGCGATGACGGTGCCCCCGCCGGTGATCGCCGCCAACCGCACGCTGTTGGCCTCGCTGGTGGCAACGAACATCGTCGGTCAGAACACCGCGGCCATCGCGGACACCGAGGCGCAGTACGCCGACTTCTGGGCGCAGGATGCCGCCGCCATGACCGGCTACTCGGTGTCGTCGACGGCGGCGACGACGCAGTTGCCGCGGTTCGCCACGGCAACGAAGTCCACCACCGACTCCGGGGTGAGCGACCAGAGCGCCGCCGTGGCCGCGGTGAACACCAACGCCGGCGCGACCAAGCTTGCCGCGCAGACCTTTTCACCGCTGACACAGCAGTCGCAATCGGGACTCAACACGGGCGATGTCTACTACCTCGACGCATCGACGACGAGCTCGGGCACCAGCGCCTTCCGGGTCCTCGATGCCATTCAGGGAACGAGCCTCGGCTTCACCGCCCCCTACAACATGGAGCAGTTCGTGTCCGGCATCATCGGGGCGGAAAACAATCTGGGCATCCTCGCCAAGCCCGGCGCGGCCGCGGCCAACCTCGCTCCCGCGCTCGCGGTGCCCGCACTCCGCGGCGCAACGGCGGGCCTCGGCGGTGGACTGGGCAACGTGACCGCGACCCTTTCGCACGCCGGCACGATCGGGCCGATGTCGGTGCCCGCAAGGTGGGTCGCGCCCACGAGCAGCCACGTCTCGCCGTTGGAGCCCGCGGGGTTCACCACGCTGCCGGGGACCGAAGAGCCGATCGCGTCCGGTTATCCCGGTTACCCCGGCATGCCCGGCGGCGGTGCCGCCCGGTCCGCCGGCGCGGGTGCGGCGCCCCGCTACGGCGTGCGGCTCACCGTGATGCCACGCCCGCCGGCCGCCGGGTGACGTGCCACTACTTCGCCCACTGCTGTCGGTCATAGGACGAACCTTTCGCCGCATGCAGTTTCGCTTCACGCGGCCTTTAGGGCTGTAAGACAATGGAATTCGGTTTTCTGCCGCCAGAGGTGAACTCTGGCCGGATGTACGCAGGCCCCGGGTCGGGTTCGCTACTGGCCGCCGCGGGAAGCTGGGATTCGCTCTCTGCCGAGCTGGGCATCACGGCCGCGGTGTACGAATCGGTGCTGTCCGGCCTGACGGGTGTGTACTGGCACGGCCTCGCGGCCCAAGCGATGGCGGCAGGCGCCGCCCCCTACGTCGCGTGGCTGTATGCGACCGCCGAACTTGCTCAGCAGACGGCGGCGCAGGCCCGGGCGGCGGCGGCGGCCTATGAGTTGGCGCATGCCATGACCGTGCCCCCGCCGGCGGTCGCGGCCAACCGCGCCCAGCTGGCCACGCTGGTGGCAACGAACTTCTTCGGCCAGAACACCGCGGCCATCGCTGCCACCGAGGCCCAGTACGCCGAATACTGGGCCCAAGATGCCGCCGCGATGTACGGCTACTCCGCCAATTCGACCGCGGCCGTGCAGTTCTCGCCGTTTGCTTCCCCGCGCCAGACCACGACCACCGATGGGGTGACGGCGCAGCAGGACGCCGTCGTGCAAGCCACCGCGAACGCTTCGAGCTCGGGGGCGCAATCGGGATCGCAAGTGGTGAATTCCTCGGCACCCGGGACGTCGGAAATCCCGCTCGATTTCCGAATTCTTGACACCATCCAGGCCGCCCAGTTCACGTTCAGATCCATTTTCACCGCGGAGGGGACTCCCGCCGGAATCATCCAGGCCGACAAGGCCTTAGGCATCTTGCCCAACCTCGGGGCGGTTCCGGCCGCCCTGCCCAAGGCGCCCGCGCTCAGCGGTGCCAGCTCGGGCCTGGGCAACGTCGACGCGGTGCTCGCGCGGGCCGGACGGATCGGTCCGATGTCGGTGCCCGCCGGCTGGACGGCCACGACCGGCAATCCCGTCGCGGCAGCGCCGGGCAGCGGCCTGGCCGAGCTGACGGCGACGGAGGTCGGGGCCCCGGCCGGGTCCACGCCGGGCATACCCGGACTTCCGGGCGGAACGGTCCGGCGGGCCGCGCTCGTGATACCGCGCTACGGCAGGCGGATCACGGTGATGACGCGCCCACCCGCGGCCGGTTGACCGGCGCTCAGCCGGCGGGCGGCTCGGGCGACGGCGGGGGCGCGGGCGGAACCGAGGGAGCGAATTTCCAGTTGTCCGGATTCTTCGGCGAATACACCACCGAAAACAGCTGGCCGATGGTCGGCCATTGGTTCACGTCGACGGCCATGCGCTGATACACCGCGTGTTCGTTGACGGTCGGGCCGTTGATCACCCCGGCGATGGTGACGAATTGTTCGCCGGTGGCGTCTGGGCGGGGACTTATCCCGGTGACCAGCAGCGTGCCGCTGAGCAGCTCACCCCGAGGGCCGCGCGGGACGAACCGCTGGACGAGAAACACCCCCAAGATCGCCACCAGCAAAAGCAGCAGTCCGAATTCCCACACTTGGCCATGGTAGGACCGTGATAAGACTGCGTCATGACTCGCACCGGCGATCTGGCGCTGGCACTGACGCTGGCCGACAGCGCAGACGCGTTGACCACCGCCCGATTCGGGGCGCTCGACCTGCACGTCGACACCAAACCCGACCTGACGCCGGTGACCGACGCCGATCGGGCGGTCGAAAACGAGCTGCGCGAGGCGCTCGGCCGCGAACGGCCCGATGACAGCATCGTCGGCGAGGAGTTCGGCGGCGACACCACCCTCACCGGGCGGCAGTGGATCATCGACCCGATCGACGGCACCAAGAACTTCGTCCGCGGGGTGCCGGTGTGGGCCACCCTCATCGCATTGCTCCAGGACGGCGTCCCCGTCGTCGGCGCCGTCAGCGCCCCGGCGTTGCAGCGACGGTGGTGGGCCGCCGACGGTCAGGGCGCCTTCGTCGCGGTCAACGGCACGCCCCCGCGACGGCTCTCGGTTTCCTCTGTGGCACAGTTGAATTCGGCAAGTCTCTCGTTCTCCAGCCTGTCCGGCTGGGCGCAGCTGGGTGTGCGGGATCGATTCATCGCTCTGACCGACGCGGTCTGGCGGGTGCGCGCCTTCGGCGACTTTCTGTCCTATTGCCTGCTCGCCGAGGGGGCCGTGGACATCGCCGCCGAGCCGGAGGTCTCGGTATGGGATCTCGCGGCGCTCGACATCCTGGTGCGCGAAGCGGGCGGGGCGCTGACGGCTTTGGACGGCACCGCGGGACCGCATCACGGCAGCGCCGTGGCCACCAACGGCCTGCTGCAGCAGCAGGTGCTCGACAGCCTCGCTGTGAATTAGTTAACAAGTGTTCTCCGTTATCTTACTCCGGAGTAAGATCGACGGTATCCGCATCGCCCACCGACCTGAGGCTGCCGAAAATGACCGGTTCCGGTTCTCAACAGACATCCGCACGCTCCCGCGTCAAACGGCGCGACCACAAATCCGCCGTCGGGCTCCAGCCCCACAAACGCACCGGCGTCGACATCGCCATCGCGCTGATCACCCCGCTCGTCGGCCAGGAATTCCTGGACAAGTACCGGCTGCGTGACCCGCTCAACCGCGCGCTGCGCTACGGCACCAAGACGGTCTTCTCCACCGCCGCCACCTCGTCTCGCGAATTCAAGCGAATCCAGAACCTGCGCGGCCGGCCGACCCGGCTCAAGTCGAGCGGCAAGGACTACTTCGATCTGACGCCCGACGACGAGCAGAAGATGATCGTCGAGACCCTCGACGAGTTCGCCGAGGAAGTGCTGCGGCCCGCCGCGCACGACGCCGACGAGGCGGCGACCTATCCGCGCGAGCTGATCGCCAAGGCCGCCGAGCTGGGCATCACCGCGATCAACATCCCCGAGGATTTCGACGGCATCGCCGCGCACCGGTCCAGCGTCACCAACGTGCTGGTGGCCGAGGCGCTGTCCTACGGCGACATGGGCCTGGCGTTGCCGCTGCTGGCACCCGGAGGCGTGGCCTCGGCGCTGACCCACTGGGGCAGCGCCGACCAGCAGGCCACCTACCTGCCCGAGTTCGCCGGCGAGAACGTGCCCCAAGCCTGCGTGGCCATCGCCGAGCCGCAACCACTTTTCGACCCCACCCGGCTGAAGACCACCGCGGTGCGCACCCCGAGCGGATACCGCCTCGACGGGGTGAAGTCGTTGGTCCCGGCCGCGGCCGACGCCGAGCTGTTCATCATCGGCGCGCAGCTGGACGGCAAGCCGGCCTTGTTCATCGTCGAGTCGTCGGCAAAAGGCCTTTCCGTGAAGGCGGATCCGAGCATGGGGATTCGCGCGGCGGCCCTTGGCCAGGTCGAACTCTCCGGGGTGACGGTGCCCCCCAGCGCCCGGCTCGGTGAGGACGAGGCCACCGACGAGGACTACTCCGAGGCGATCGCGCTGGCCCGGCTCGGCTGGGCGGCGCTGACCGTCGGCACCTCGCACGCGGTGCTCGATTACGTCGTCCCATACGTCAAGGAGCGGCACGCCTTCGGCGAGCCGATCGCCCACCGGCAGGCGGTGGCCTTCATGTGCGCCAACATCGCCATCGAATTGGACGGGCTGCGGCTGATCACCTGGCGCGGCGCGGCGCGCGCCGAGCAAGGCCTGCCGTTCGTCCGCGAGGCGGCGCTGGCCAAGCGGCTCGGCGCCGACAAGGGCATGCAGATCGGCCTGGACGGTGTCCAGCTGCTGGGCGGCCACGGCTACACGAAAGAGCACCCGGTCGAACGCTGGTACCGCGACCTGCGGGCCATCGGCGTGGCCGAGGGCGTTGTCGTCATCTGAGTCGTCATCTAAGTCGTTAACTCATCCGAGCTGAAAGTTCAATCATGGCAATCAATCTGGAACTTCCCCACAAGATGCAAGCGGTGACGACCAAGACCCACCAGGGCGCCGCCGAGCTGATGCGGCCGATCGCCCGCAAGTACGACCTCAAGGAGCACGCGTACCCCGTCGAGCTCGACACCCTGTTCAGCCTCTTCGAAGGGGCCTCGGAGTCAATCGAATTCGCCGGAGCCAATGCGCTGGGCAGCGAGGACGAAGAACGCGACAAGAACCACAACGGCGCCAACATGGCGGCGCTGCTGCAGACCCTGGAAGCCAGCTGGGGTGACCTCGCGATGATGCTGTCGGTTCCGTATCAGGGGCTGGGCAACGCGGCCATCTCGGCCGTCGCCAACGAGGAACAGCTGCAACGCCTGGGCAAGGTGTGGGCGGCGATGGCGATCACCGAGCCCGGCTTCGGATCGGATTCGGCGGCGGTGTCGACGACCGCCACCCTGGACGGCGACGAGTACGTGATCAACGGCGAGAAGATCTTCGTCACCGCCGGTTCGCGCGCCACCCACATCGTGGTGTGGGCGACGCTCGACAAGGCGGCGGGCCGCGCGGCGATCAAGTCGTTCGTCGTGCCGCGCGAGCATCCCGGTGTCACGGTCGAACGGCTCGAGCACAAGCTCGGCATCAAGGGTTCCGACACCGCGGTCATCCGGTTCGATAACGCGCGCATCCCGAAGGAGAACCTGCTCGGCAACCCCGAAATCGAGGTGGGCAAGGGCTTTTCCGGGGTGATGGAGACCTTCGACAACACCCGGCCCATCGTCGCGGCCATGGCCGTCGGCGTCGGCCGCGCCGCCCTGGAGGAGATCCGCAAGATCCTCACCGAGGCCGGCGTGGAGATCTCCTACGACAAGCCCTCGCACGTCCAGAGCGCCGCCGCGGCCGAGTTCATCCGGATGGAAGCCGATTGGGAGGCCGCCTATCTGCTGTCGCTGCGGGCGGCGTGGCAGGCCGACAACAAGATTCCCAACTCCAAAGAAGCGTCGATGAGCAAGGCGAAGGCCGGCCGGATGGCCACCGACGTCACGCTCAAGACCGTCGAATTGGCAGGCACCGCAGGCTATTCCGAGCAGACGCTGCTGGAGAAGTGGGCGCGCGACTCGAAGATCCTGGACATCTTCGAGGGCACGCAGCAGATCCAGCAATTGGTGGTGGCGCGCCGGTTGCTGGGGCTGTCGTCGTCGGAGCTCAAGTAGCGATCGCGTTCAGGCGCCCGCGGGCTTCGTCGCCCAGTTCGATCGACGCTACGCCCATGTTCTCTTCCAGGTGGCCGCGCGACGAGGTGCCGGGGATCAGCAGCACGTTGGGCGTCCACGCCAGCGCGACCTGAGCGGGTGTGCCATTTCGACGCGCTCGGCGTGGTCGATCGGGTGCGTGCCGGCGGGTTCTCCGGCCGGGCCGTGGTGCGGGTGGCCGGGGGGTTCTGAGCGGCCAGTAGGCTCTGGTGGCATGCGCGCGGTACAGGTGACTCGGCTCGATGGTCCAGACGCGGTCAAGTTGACCGACATCGACGAGCCCTCGGGCGACGGGGTCGTCGTCGACGTACACGCCGCCGGGGTGGCCTTCCCGGATGCCCTGCTCACGCGGGGCCTTTACCAGTACCGCCCGGAGTTGCCGTTCGTGCTCGGCGCCGAGATCGCCGGCGTGGTCCGGTCGGCACCCGAGGGCGCCAACGTGAGTGCCGGCGACCGGGTCGTGGGACTCACGATGCTCTCCGGCGGCATGGCCGAGGTCGCGGTGCTGGCCCCGGACCGGGTGTTCAAGCTGCCCGACAATGTGAGCTTCGAGGCGGGCGCCGGCCTGCTGTTCAACGACCTGACGGTCTACTTCGCGCTCACCGTGCGGGGCCGGCTGCAGCGCGGTGAGACGGTTCTGGTGCACGGCGCGGCCGGCGGCATCGGAACGTCGGCGCTGCGGCTGGCGCCGGCGCTGGGCGCGTCACGCACCATCGCCGTGGTCAGCACCCAGGACAAGGCCGACATCGCCACGGCCGCCGGCGCGACGGACGTCGTGCTGGCCGACGGTTTCAAGGACGCGGTGAAGGAGTTGACCCACGGACGCGGCGTCGACATCGTCGTCGACCCGGTCGGCGGCGACCGGTTCACCGATTCCCTGCGCTCGCTGACCCCGGGCGGGCGGCTGCTGGTGGTCGGGTTCACCGGCGGTGAGATTCCCACCGTCAAGGTAAACCGGTTGCTGCTCAACAACGTTGACGTGGTGGGTGTGGGCTGGGGCGCATGGGCCGGGACGCATCCGGGCGCGCTGGCCGAGCAGTGGGCCGGCCTCGAACGGTTGCTCACGTCCGGGGAGCTGGCCCCGCCCGAGCCGGTGGCCTACCCGCTGGAGCAAGCCGCGACCGCGGTCGCCTCGCTGGAGAACCGCAGCGCCAAGGGCAAGGTCGTGCTGCGCGTGCGGGGTTGATCCCGCCCCGAACCCGCGACACTTAAACGACTGTGACGACACGCCGGGCGGATTCAAGCGGTGGATGCAACAGTTGGTGGGTTTGAGAGTATCTCGTCGAGTATCTGGGCG
>NZ_QMEV01000064.1 GCF_003284935.1 Mycobacterium colombiense | reverse complement strand
TTTCGCCGATGTCACCGCCGCGGTGCGGGTGGGCGACACCGAGGTGGCCGCCTACCACGCCCGCAACCCGCTGCGCTTCGCCGAGCCGCTGTCGGGCGAACACGGCTGGCGCACACCGGCGCCGACCGGCCCGCCGCTGGAGGAGGTGCGCTCGGCGATCGAAGAGCATCTGCGCGGTGCCACGCGGCGACGCGCGTTCCGGCTCTGGCTGGATGCGCGCCGCGCCGCGCTGGTGGAGCTGGCACCCGGCTACGAGCATCCCGGGGACCCCCGTCAGCCCGACAACACCCACCGGCACTGAGCGCCATGCCCACCCTCGCGCTGGACATCGGTGGCACCAAAATCGCTGCCGCGCTGGTGGATTCGGGTGGGAAGGTGGTGTACACCGCCATCCGTCCCACACCGGTCACCACCGTCCCAGACGACGTCTGGGCCGTCGTCGACGCGACGATCGCCGACGCGCTGGGGGCGGCCGACGCCGCCGTCACAGCGGTGGGGATCGCGTCGGCCGGGCCCATCGATCTGCGCAGCGGATCGGTCAGCCCCATCAACATCGGCAGCTGGGACCGGTTCCCCTTGCGCGACAGGGTCGCCGCGGCGGTGCCCGGGGTGCCGGTGGTGCTGGCCGGCGACGGCGTCTGTATGGCGTTGGGGGAGCACTGGATCGGAGCGGGCAAAACCGCGGGACCCGACGCCCGGTTCCTGCTGGGCATGGTGGTCTCCACCGGGGTCGGCGGCGGCCTGGTGCTCGACGGCGTCCCCTACTCGGGACGCACCGGCAACGCCGGTCACGTCGGTCACGTGGTGGTCGAGCTGGACGGCCGGCCCTGCACCTGCGGCGGCCACGGCTGCGTCGAAACCGTCGCGTCCGGACCGTGGATGGTGCGCTGGGCGCGCGAGAACGGCTGGTCGGCGCCGCCCGACGCCGGCGCCAGCGACCTGGCCGCCGCCGCCGCGGCGGCAGACCCGGTGGCCCAGCGGGCGTTTCACCGCGGGGCCAACGCGCTCGCCGCGATGATCGCCTCGGTCGGCGCGGTGTGCGATCTGGATCTCGTGGTGATCGGGGGAGGCGTGGCCAGATCCGGGCCGCTGCTCTTCGACCCGCTGCGGGCCAGGCTCGCCGACTACGCCGGCCTGGACTTCTTGTCCGGGCTGCGGGTGGTGCCGGGCGAACTCGGCGGTGCGGCCGGTCTGATCGGCGCCGCCCGGCTCGCGGGCCTGGGCTGACCCCGTGCGGGTTTCATGCCAAGGTCGTTGTCATGAACCACAGCATCGACGCGCTCGCGGTCGTGGTCACCGGGCTGCTGGTCGGCGTGGAACTGGCGGTCGCCGTCTTCTTCCATCCGCTGCTCGCCCGGCTGCCCGACGACGCCTTCCGCACGGCGCGCGGCGGCGCAGGCCGGGCGCTGGGCACGACGATGCCCTTCTGGTACGCGATCGTCCTGCTGCTGTTGGTGTCGCTGGCGATCCAGGAGCGCGGCGCCCCGCGCGACTGGCTCTGCGGCATCGCCGCCGGCCTGATGGCCGTGGTGGTGCTGCTGACGGTCACCCTGCTGGTGCCGATCAACAACCGCATCGCGAAATGGCCCAGCACGGGAGGGCTCTCGCGCGAGCTCGCCGCCCGCTGGGATCGACGGCACCGGGTGCGGGTCGTCCTGCTGCTGGCGGTGTTCGTCCTGCTGGCCCTCGCGGTCACCTGAGGCCGCCGTTTTGGCCGACCGGGCCAGGTCGCGCTATCCTGTTGGCCGATCCACCGAAGACCGTCGGTCACCGAGCAATCGGTTGAAGGTCCGGGAGCATCCCGGCGGCCCACGCAGGAGGACGAGGCAACCGCGCCGGCTCGCGCCGGCGCCCTTTCACGCCCCGGCCGCTTCTGCGCCGGGGCGTTCGTCGTTCTTCCGGGGGATCGAGACGACACGTCGCATTGACTTTCACTTCAGGAGGTAGGCATGGCCAGGGCTGACAAGGCCACCGCCGTTGCAGACATCGCCGAGCAGTTCAAGGAATCGACCGCGACCCTGATCACGGAATACCGCGGTCTGACCGTCGCCAACCTGGCCGAGCTGCGGCGCTCGCTCAACGGGGCGGCCACCTACTCGGTGGCCAAGAACACGCTGGTCAAGCGGGCGGCTTCGGAGGCCGGGGTCGAGGGGCTCGACGAGCTTTTCGCCGGCCCGACGGCCATCGCCTTCGTCACCGGGGAACCGGTCGACGCCGCCAAGGCCATCAAGACCTTCGCCAAGGAACACAAGGCGCTGGTCATCAAGGGCGGCTACATGGACGGCCGCGCGCTGACGGTCGCCGAAGTCGAGCGCATCGCCGACCTTGAGTCGCGCGAGGTGCTGCTGGCCAAGCTGGCCGGCGCGATGAAGGGCAACCTGGCCAAGGCGGCCGGGCTGTTCAACGCTCCGGCCTCGCAGGTCGCCCGCCTGGCGGCCGCCCTGCAAGAGAAGAAGGCCGCAGCAGGGCCGGCGGCTCCCGCCGCTGCCGCAGAGTCCGCCGCGGAATCCGCCCCCGAACCCGCTTCGGAAGCACCCGCTGAGGCGCCGGAAACCCCGGCCGACGCCGAATAACAACCACCCCGGAACCTGGGAAAAACAAGGAAGGACCCACACCCATGGCAAAGCTGTCTACTGACGACCTGCTCGACGCCTTCAAGGAGATGACCCTGCTGGAGCTCTCCGACTTCGTGAAGAAGTTCGAGGAGACCTTCGAGGTCACCGCGGCCGCCCCGGTCGCCGTTGCCGCCGCCGGTGGTGGCGCCGCCGGTGGCGCGCCCGCCGAGGCCGCCGAGGAGCAGTCGGAATTCGACGTCATCCTCGAGGCCGCCGGTGACAAGAAGATCGGCGTCATCAAGGTGGTCCGCGAGATCGTCTCCGGCCTGGGCCTCAAGGAGGCCAAGGACCTGGTCGACGGCGCGCCCAAGCCGCTGCTGGAGAAGGTGGCCAAGGAGGCCGCCGACGAGGCCAAGACCAAGCTCGAGGCCGCCGGCGCCACCGTCACCGTCAAGTAAGTCACTGCGCGCAAACCCCCGGGATCGCCATCCCGGGGGTTTCGTGCGCTCAGCGCGCCTGCATCGCCGCGTGCAGCGACCGTGTCACCTGCTCCGGTGAATCGCCAAGGGCCACAAGCAGGTTCGACGTCATCGCGCCCAGCACCGGGACCACCGCCGAGCTGTCATCGCCGTAATAGCCGGCCAGTTCCAGCATGACGAACCCGTGAATCAACGCCCAGAATTGGGCGGCGGTGGCCACCACGGACGCGTCGTCGACGCCGCCTTCCACGGCGCCCGCGGGCGTGATGCGCCCGCCCAGCATGCATCGGTGCACCCCGCGCACCACGTGCGCGAAGCTCGGGTAGTCGCGCTCGATCTCGGCGACCGTCAGCGTCAGCACGTTGTGCGCGGGCGCGTTGATGCCGTGCGCGCTGGTGCTGCCGAACATCAGCCGGTACATGTGCGGGCGCTCGATGGCGTAGCGGCGGTAGGCCGCCCCGATCACGAACAGGTCGGCGACCGGGTCGTCGGTGCGCGGCACGGTCAGCGCGGCGTCGAACTGCCGCAGCCCCTCCTCGGCCACCTCGGCGATGAGCCCGCGCATCCCGCCGAAGTGGGTGTAGACCGCCATCGTGGAGGTCCCCACGGCGCGGGCGACCTTGCGCGTCTGCAGGGCGTCGGGCCCGTCCTCGTCGAGCAGGGCGACCGCCGCGTGCAGCAGCTCCTCGCGGACGCTGCGCTGAACGTCTGAAGTCATCGTTGCCATCTTCTCATCGGCGGCGTACCGTGCCAATAACGCTGAAATAACAATGTTATAGGAGCTCAGCCATGGCGACAGCGGCAACCGTCAAGCCCGGCAATCCCTATCTCGAGGACTTTCTGGCGCCGGTCAGCGCGGAAGTCACCGCGCACGACCTGCGCGTCACCGGACGCATCCCCGACCACCTCGACGGGCGCTACCTCCGCAACGGGCCCAACCCGGTTGCCGAGGTGAACCCGGCCGTCTACCACTGGTTCAGCGGCGACGGCATGGTGCACGGGGTGGCGCTGCGCGACGGCGAGGCGCGCTGGTATCGCAATCGGTGGGTGCGCACCGCCCACGTCTGCGCCGCACTCGGCGAGCCGGCGCCCCGCGGGCTGAACCCGCGGGCCGGCATGCTTTCCGTCGGGCCCAACACCAACGTGCTCAGCCATGCCGGTCAAACGCTCGCGCTCGTGGAAGGGGGCGGGGCGAACTACCGCCTGACCGACGAGCTGGACACCGAGGGGCCCTGCGATTTCGACGGGACGTTGTTCGGGGGATACACCGCCCACCCGCACGCCGATCCGCGGACGGGCGAATTGCACGCGGTCTCCTACGCAATCACCCGCGGGCGGACCGTGCAGTACTCCGTCATCGACACCGCCGGCAGGGCCCGGCGCACGGTGGACATCGAGGTCGGCGGGTCGCCGATGATGCACGACTTCTCGCTGACCGACAACTACGTGGTGCTCTACGACCTGCCGGTGACCTTCGACCCCGTGCAGGTGATGCCGACGAACGTGCCGCGCTGGTTGAGTCTGCCGGCCCGGCTGGTGATGCAGTCGCTCATCGGGCGCGTGCGGGTGCCGGGCCCCATGACGACGGCGATCAACCGCAAT
Source organism: Mycobacterium colombiense (assembly GCF_003284935.1). GTDB lineage: Bacteria > Actinomycetota > Actinomycetes > Mycobacteriales > Mycobacteriaceae > Mycobacterium > Mycobacterium arosiense_A. Next base: position 21,658 of record NZ_QMEV01000064.1, on the reverse strand, counting down.
CGCGAGCCGATCAACCGGATGCCCTACCGCTGGAACCCCGGCTACCAGGCGCGCATCGGGGTCATGCCCCGCGAGGGCACTAACAACGACATTCGCTGGTTCGACATCGAGCCGTGCTACGTCTACCACCCGCTCAACGCCTACTCCGAGATGCGCGACGGGGCAGAGGTTTTGGTGCTCGACGTGGTGCGCTATTCGCGGATGTTCGACCGTGACCTGCGCGGTCCCGGCGACAGCCGGCCGACGCTGGACCGCTGGACCGTCAACCTGGCCACCGGGGCGGTGACCAGCGAGCGCCGCGACGATCGCCCCCAGGAGTTCCCGCGGATCAACGAGACCCTGCTGGGCGGGCGGCACCGCTTCGGCTACACCATCGGCACCGAAGGCGGTTACCTGTCCGGCGGGGCATCCGCGATGTCCACCGCGGTGTACAAACACGACTACGCCACGGGCTCCAGCGCGGCGGCCGACCTCGATGCCGCCCTCGTGCTCGGCGAGATGTGCTTTGTGCCCAATCCCACCCCCCGCGCCGAGGATGACGGCATCCTGATCGGCTTCGGCTATCACCGCGAGCACGACGAGGGCCAGCTGCTCTTGCTGGACGCGCAGACGCTCGAGCGGGTCGCCACCGTGCACCTGCCGCAGCGGGTTCCGATGGGTTTCCACGGCAACTGGGCGCCCACGGGCTAACGTTTGGCTAACACGTGCGTCAAATAAGTTGTGCCGCCGGGACGTGAGAGTGATCTCAGGACGGTCAATTTATTCCCGCAGTGCTCCGTATCCCTGATGCCGTGTGCCAGCCGTGCGCTACAGTGACTCATGCCACACAAAAGGGCAGGTGGCGGGCACGACTGTCGACGGAAGGATTCCCCATGGGCGTCGCTATCGAGGTGAATGGACTGACGAAGTCCTTCGGCTCCTCGAGAATTTGGGAAGACGTGACGCTGGAAATCCCCGCCGGGGAGGTCAGCGTCCTACTTGGACCATCGGGTACCGGCAAATCGGTTTTCCTGAAGTCCCTGATCGGTTTGTTGCGGCCCGAGCGCGGCTCGGTCGTCATCGACGGCACCGACATCCTGCAATGTACGGCCAAGGAGCTCTACGAGATCCGCACGCTGTTCGGCGTGATGTTCCAGGACGGCGCCCTGTTCGGTTCGATGAACCTGTTCGACAACGCGGCGTTCCCGCTGCGCGAGCACACCAAGAAGAAGGAAGGCGAGATCCGTGACATCGTCATGGAGAAGCTGACCCTGGTCGGCCTCGGTGGCGACGAGAAGAAGTTCCCCGGCGAGATCTCCGGCGGTATGCGCAAGCGCGCCAGCCTGGCCCGCGCCCTGGTGATGGATCCGCAGATCATCCTCTGCGACGAGCCGGACTCCGGTCTGGACCCGGTGCGTACCGCCTACCTGAGCCAGCTGATCCTGGACATCAACGCCCAGATCGACGCCACGGTGCTGATCGTGACCCACAACATCAACATCGCCCGCACCGTGCCGGACAACATGGGCATGCTGTTCCGCCGCAAGCTGGTCATGTTCGGCCCCCGCGAGGTGCTGCTGACCAGCGACGAGCCCGTCGTGCGGCAGTTCCTCAACGGTCGCCGGATCGGACCGATCGGCATGTCCGAGGAAAAGGACGAGGCGACCATGGCCGAAGAGCAGGCCGCGCTGGACGCCGGGCAGCATGCCGGCGGTGTCGAGGAGATCGAGGGTGTGCCCCCGCAGATCGTCGCGTCGCCGGGCATGCCGGAGCGCAAGGCCGTCGCCCGGCGCCAGGCGCGGGTGCGCGAGATCCTGCACACCCTGCCGCAGAAGGCGCAAGCCGCGATCATCGACGACATGGAAGGCACCCACAAGTATCGGGCGCACGAGGTCGGCGACTAGGGGCCCCGGGCTCGCCGGTTTCGCGATAACTCCGCGTAACACGACGGCCCGCCCTCTTGACGGCGGGCCGTAAACGAGCCAGTCTGTTGGGCAGCATGTATCCAGTGGAAAGTCGAGATGCCAGCCAGCGCCGATGTCCCTGGACTGCTAACGCTGGGAAGTTGAGGAATGCGCCGTCCTGCGCTATTGTTGGACGTTGCGCTGGCTACCTCCTGCCCACCTCACCCGCCACCTGACACCGTGGTCTAAGCCTGAGCCCCCTTACGTGGCTTAGTTCTAGTTGCGCGTGAGATCCGGACAGTTCGTTCGCCGGCCGAACCGACACAATTCGCGGCGAGCTGGCCGGTGGTCCCGGCCTTCGTGAGTCGCACGAGGTGCTGGAAGGATGCATCTTGGCAGATTTCCGCCAGAGCAAGACGGATCGCCCACAAAGTTCCTCTAACGGAAGTTCCTCAAACGGCTCCGTGCCGGGAGCGCCCAACCGAGTTTCCTTCGCCAAGCTCCGCGAACCGCTCGAGGTTCCGGGTCTGCTTGACGTGCAGATCGACTCCTTCGAGTGGTTGATCGGCGCGCCGCGGTGGCGCGAGGCCGCCGCCGCCCGCGGGGACGTCACTCCGGTGGGTGGCCTGGAAGAGGTGCTCTACGAGCTCTCGCCGATCGAGGACTTCTCCGGCTCGATGTCGCTGTCGTTCTCCGACCCGCGTTTCGACGAGGTCAAGGCGCCGGTCGACGAGTGCAAAGACAAGGACATGACGTACGCGGCCCCGCTGTTCGTCACGGCCGAGTTCATCAACAACAACACCGGTGAGATCAAGAGCCAGACGGTGTTCATGGGTGACTTCCCGATGATGACCGAGAAGGGCACCTTCATCATCAACGGGACCGAGCGCGTCGTGGTCAGCCAGCTGGTCCGCTCGCCCGGCGTGTACTTCGACGAGACCATCGACAAGTCCACCGAGAAGCTGCTGCACAGCGTCAAGGTGATCCCCAGCCGCGGCGCGTGGCTGGAGTTCGACGTCGACAAGCGCGACACCGTCGGCGTGCGTATCGACCGCAAGCGCCGCCAGCCCGTCACCGTGCTGCTCAAGGCGCTGGGCTGGACCAACGAGCAGATCACCGAACGCTTCGGCTTCTCCGAGATCATGATGTCGACGCTGGAGAAGGACAACACCGCCGGCACCGACGAGGCGCTGCTGGACATCTACCGCAAGCTGCGTCCGGGCGAGCCGCCGACCAAGGAGTCCGCGCAGACCCTGCTGGAGAACCTGTTCTTCAAGGAGAAGCGCTACGACCTGGCCCGCGTGGGCCGCTACAAGGTCAACAAGAAGCTCGGCCTGAACGTCGGCGCGCCGATCACGAGCTCGACGCTGACCGAGGAAGACGTCGTCGCCACCATCGAGTACCTGGTGCGCCTGCACGAGGGCCAGGCCACGATGACGGTCCCCGGCGGCACCGAGGTGCCGGTGGAGACCGACGACATCGACCACTTCGGCAACCGCCGGTTGCGCACTGTGGGCGAGCTGATCCAGAACCAGATCCGGGTCGGCATGTCGCGGATGGAGCGCGTCGTGCGCGAGCGCATGACCACGCAGGACGTCGAGGCCATCACGCCGCAGACCCTGATCAACATCCGGCCGGTCGTCGCCGCGATCAAGGAGTTCTTCGGCACCAGCCAGCTGTCGCAGTTCATGGACCAGAACAACCCGCTGTCCGGGCTGACCCACAAGCGTCGCCTTTCGGCGCTGGGCCCGGGTGGTCTGTCCCGTGAGCGCGCCGGCCTGGAGGTTCGTGACGTCCACCCGTCGCACTACGGCCGCATGTGCCCGATCGAGACCCCGGAGGGTCCGAACATCGGTCTGATCGGCTCGCTGTCGGTGTACGCCCGGGTCAACCCGTTCGGCTTCATCGAGACGCCCTACCGCAAGGTCGTCGACGGTGTGGTCTCCGACGAGATCCACTACCTGACCGCCGACGAGGAGGACCGCCACGTCGTGGCGCAGGCCAACTCGCCGATCGACGCGAACGGCCGGTTCGAGGAGTCACGCGTCCTGGTCCGCCGCAAGGCGGGCGAGGTCGAGTACGTGCCGTCGTCCGAGGTGGATTACATGGACGTGTCGCCGCGCCAGATGGTGTCGGTGGCCACGGCCATGATCCCGTTCCTCGAGCACGACGACGCCAACCGCGCCCTGATGGGTGCCAACATGCAGCGCCAGGCGGTTCCGCTGGTGCGCAGCGAGGCACCGCTGGTGGGCACGGGCATGGAGCTGCGCGCCGCGATCGACGCCGGCGACGTGGTGGTGGCCGACAAGGCCGGGGTGATCGAGGAGGTCTCCGCCGACTACATCACCGTGATGGCCGACGACGGCACCCGGCACACCTACCGGATGCGCAAGTTCGAGCGGTCCAACCACGGCACCTGCGCCAACCAGTCGCCGATCGTTGACACCGGTGAGCGGGTGGAGGCCGGCCAGGTCATCGCCGACGGTCCCTGCACCGAGAACGGCGAGATGGCGCTGGGCAAGAACCTGCTCGTGGCGATCATGCCGTGGGAAGGCCACAACTACGAGGACGCGATCATCCTGTCCAACCGCCTGGTTGAGGAGGACGTGCTCACCTCGATCCACATCGAGGAGCACGAGATCGACGCCCGCGACACCAAGCTGGGCGCCGAGGAGATCACCCGGGACATCCCGAACGTCTCCGACGAGGTGCTGGCCGACCTGGACGAGCGCGGCATCGTGCGCATCGGTGCCGAGGTCCGTGACGGCGACATCCTGGTCGGCAAGGTCACCCCGAAGGGTGAGACCGAGCTGACCCCGGAGGAGCGCCTGCTGCGCGCGATCTTCGGCGAGAAGGCCCGCGAGGTCCGCGACACCTCACTGAAGGTGCCGCACGGCGAGTCCGGCAAGGTCATCGGCATCCGGGTGTTCTCCCGCGAGGACGACGACGAGCTGCCGGCCGGTGTCAACGAGCTGGTGCGCGTCTACGTGGCCCAGAAGCGCAAGATCTCCGACGGCGACAAGCTCGCCGGACGCCACGGGAACAAGGGCGTCATCGGCAAGATCCTGCCGCAGGAGGACATGCCGTTCCTGCCGGACGGCACGCCGGTGGACATCATCCTGAACACCCACGGTGTGCCGCGACGGATGAACATCGGCCAGATCCTGGAGACCCACCTCGGGTGGGTGGCCAAGTCCGGCTGGAACATCGACGGCTCACCCGACTGGGCGGCCAACCTGCCCGAGGACCTGCGGCACGCGCAGCCGGACCAGATCGTGTCGACGCCGGTGTTCGACGGCGCCAAGGAGGAGGAGCTGCAGGGCATGCTGTCCTGCACGCTGCCCAACCGTGACGGTGAGGTCATGGTCAACGGCGACGGCAAGGCGGTGCTGTTCGACGGCCGCAGCGGCGAGCCGTTCCCGTACCCGGTGACCGTCGGCTACATGTACATCATGAAGCTGCACCACCTGGTGGACGACAAGATCCACGCCCGTTCCACCGGTCCGTACTCGATGATCACGCAGCAGCCGCTGGGTGGTAAGGCGCAGTTCGGTGGCCAGCGCTTCGGTGAGATGGAGTGCTGGGCCATGCAGGCCTACGGCGCGGCGTACACGCTGCAGGAGCTGTTGACCATCAAGTCCGACGACACCGTCGGCCGGGTCAAGGTGTACGAGGCGATCGTCAAGGGCGAGAACATCCCGGAGCCGGGTATTCCCGAGTCCTTCAAGGTGTTGCTCAAGGAGCTGCAGTCGCTCTGCCTCAACGTCGAGGTGCTCTCCTCCGACGGTGCGGCGATCGAGTTGCGCGAAGGCGAGGACGAGGACCTCGAGCGGGCAGCGGCGAACCTGGGAATCAACCTGTCCCGCAACGAATCTGCGTCTGTTGAGGATCTGGCTTAGCGGCAATCCCGTTGCAGCCAAGCCAGCCTCGTATTGGTAACTAAACCCGCAAGGGGAAAGGGAGTTACGTGCTCGACGTCAACTTCTTCGATGAACTCCGTATCGGCCTGGCCACCGCGGAGGACATCAGGCAATGGTCTTACGGCGAGGTCAAGAAGCCGGAGACGATCAACTACCGCACGCTGAAGCCGGAGAAGGACGGCCTGTTCTGCGAGAAGATCTTCGGACCGACTCGCGACTGGGAGTGCTACTGCGGCAAGTACAAGCGCGTCCGGTTCAAGGGCATCATCTGTGAGCGCTGTGGCGTCGAGGTGACCCGCGCCAAGGTGCGTCGCGAGCGGATGGGTCACATCGAGCTGGCCGCTCCCGTCACGCACATCTGGTACTTCAAGGGCGTGCCGTCACGGCTGGGGTATCTGCTCGACCTGGCGCCCAAGGATCTCGAGAAGATCATCTACTTCGCCGCCTACGTCATCACCTCGGTCGACGATGAGATGCGCCACAACGAGCTCTCGACGCTCGAGGCCGAAATGATGGTGGAGCGCAAGGCGATTGAGGACCAGCGCGACGCCGACCTGGAGGCCCGGGCACAGAAGCTCGAGGCCGACCTGGCCGAGCTGGAGGCCGAGGGTGCCAAGGCCGACGCGCGCCGCAAGGTTCGCGACGGCGGCGAGCGCGAGATGCGTCAGCTGCGCGACCGGGCCCAGCGCGAGCTGGACCGGCTCGAGGAGATCTGGACGACCTTCACCAAGCTGGCCCCCAAGCAGCTGATCGTCGACGAGAACCTTTACCGCGAGCTGATCGACCGCTTCGGTGAGTACTTCACCGGCGCGATGGGCGCGGAGTCGATCCAGAAGCTGATCGAGAACTTCGACATCGACGCCGAGGCCGAGATCCTGCGCGACGTGATCCGAAACGGCAAGGGGCAGAAGAAGCTTCGCGCCCTCAAGCGGCTCAAGGTGGTCGCCGCGTTCCAGCAGTCGGGTAACTCCCCGATGGGCATGGTGCTCGACGCCGTCCCGGTGATCCCGCCGGAACTGCGCCCGATGGTGCAGCTCGACGGTGGCCGGTTCGCCACGTCGGACCTCAACGACCTGTACCGCCGCGTGATCAACCGCAACAACCGCCTCAAGAGGCTGATCGACCTCGGCGCGCCCGAGATCATCGTCAACAACGAGAAGCGGATGCTGCAGGAGTCGGTGGACGCGCTGTTCGACAACGGCCGTCGCGGCCGCCCGGTCACCGGGCCGGGTAACCGCCCGCTGAAGTCGCTGTCGGACCTGCTCAAGGGTAAGCAGGGCCGGTTCCGCCAGAACCTGCTCGGTAAGCGCGTCGACTACTCGGGCCGTTCGGTCATCGTGGTCGGTCCGCAGCTCAAGCTGCACCAGTGCGGTCTGCCCAAGCTGATGGCGCTGGAGCTGTTCAAGCCGTTCGTGATGAAGCGACTGGTCGACCTCAACCACGCGCAGAACATCAAGAGCGCCAAGCGCATGGTGGAGCGTCAGCGTCCCCAGGTGTGGGATGTCCTCGAAGAGGTCATCGCCGAGCACCCGGTGCTGCTGAACCGCGCACCCACCCTGCACCGCCTGGGTATCCAGGCCTTCGAGCCGATGCTGGTGGAAGGCAAGGCAATCCAGCTGCACCCGCTGGTGTGTGAGGCGTTCAACGCGGACTTCGACGGTGACCAGATGGCGGTGCACCTGCCGCTGTCCGCCGAGGCGCAGGCCGAGGCCCGCATCCTGATGCTGTCGTCCAACAACATCCTGTCGCCCGCGTCGGGCCGTCCGCTGGCCATGCCGCGTCTGGACATGGTGACCGGTCTGTACTACCTGACCACCGAAGTCGACGGCGACAAGGGCGAATTCAAGCCGGCCGCCAAGGACGAGCCCGAAGTCGGGGTGTACTCCTCACCGGCCGAGGCGATCATGGCGTCCGACCGTGGCGTGCTGTCGGTGCGGGCCAAGATCAAGGTGCGGCTGACCCAGTTGCGTCCGCCGGCCGAGATCGAGGCCGAGCTGTTCGGCGCCAACGGCTGGCAGCCGGGCGACGCCTGGATGGCCGAGACCACCTTGGGCCGTGTGCTGTTCAACGAACTGCTGCCGGTGGGCTACCCGTTCGTGAACAAGCAGATGCACAAGAAGGTGCAGGCGTCGATCATCAATGACCTGGCCGAGCGCTACCCGATGATCGTGGTCGCGCAGACCGTGGACAAGCTCAAGGACGCCGGTTTCTACTGGGCGACCCGCAGCGGTGTCACGGTCTCGATGGCCGACGTGCTCGTCCCGCCGCGCAAGAAGGAGATCCTCGACCACTACGAGGAGCGGGCCGAGAAGGTCGAAAAGCAGTTCCAGCGTGGTGCTTTGAACCACGACGAGCGCAACGAGGCGCTGGTGGAGATCTGGAAGGAAGCCACCGACGAGGTCGGCCAGGCGCTGCGTGAGCACTACCCGGCCGACAACCCGATCATCACGATCGTCGACTCGGGCGCCACGGGTAACTTCACCCAGACGCGAACGCTGGCCGGCATGAAGGGTCTGGTGACCAACCCGAAGGGTGAGTTCATCCCGCGTCCGGTCAAGTCCTCGTTCCGTGAGGGCCTGACCGTGCTGGAGTACTTCATCAACACCCACGGCGCTCGAAAGGGCTTGGCGGACACCGCGTTGCGTACCGCCGACTCCGGGTACCTGACCCGTCGTCTGGTGGACGTGAGCCAGGACGTCATCGTCCGCGAGCACGACTGCGAGACCGAGCGCGGCATCCTCGTCGAGCTGGCCGAGCGTCAGCCCGACGGCACGCTGATCCGCGACCCGTACATCGAAACCTCGGCGTACGCACGGACTCTGGGCGCCGACGCGGTCGACGAGGCCGGCAACGTCGTCGTGGCGCGTGGCGAGGACCTGGGTGACCCGTCGATCGAAGCCCTGCTGGCCGCGGGCATCACGCAGATCAAGGTGCGCTCGGTGCTGACGTGCACCACCGGCACCGGCGTGTGCGCGACCTGCTACGGGCGGTCCATGGCCACCGGGAAGCTGGTCGACATCGGCGAGGCCGTCGGTATCGTCGCGGCGCAGTCCATCGGTGAGCCCGGTACCCAGCTGACCATGCGCACCTTCCACCAGGGTGGTGTCGGTGAGGACATCACCGGCGGTCTGCCCCGGGTCCAGGAGCTGTTCGAGGCCCGCATCCCGCGCGGCAAGGCGCCGATCGCCGACGTCACCGGCCGGGTCCGTCTCGAGGACGGTGAGCGGTTCTACAAGATCACCATCGTTCCCGACGACGGCAGCGAAGAGGTCGTGTACGACAAGCTGTCCAAGCGGCAGCGGCTGCGGGTGTTCAAGCACGAGGACGGTTCCGAGCGGGTGCTGTCCGACGGCGACCACGTCGAGGTGGGCCAGCAGCTGATGGAGGGTTCGGCCGACCCGCACGAGGTGCTGCGCGTGCAGGGCCCCCGCGAGGTGCAGATCCACTTGGTCCGCGAGGTCCAGGAGGTCTACCGGGCCCAGGGTGTGTCGATCCACGACAAGCACATCGAGGTGATCGTTCGCCAGATGCTGCGCCGCGTCACCATCATCGACTCGGGCTCGACGGAGTTCCTGCCCGGCTCGCTGATCGACCGTGCGGAGTTCGAGGCGGAGAACCGCCGCGTGGTGGCCGAGGGTGGCGAGCCCGCCGCCGGCCGTCCGGTGCTGATGGGTATCACGAAGGCGTCGCTGGCCACCGACTCGTGGCTTTCTGCGGCGTCGTTCCAGGAGACCACGCGAGTGCTGACCGATGCGGCGATCAACTGCCGCAGCGACAAGCTCAACGGTCTGAAGGAGAACGTGATCATCGGAAAGCTGATCCCGGCCGGTACCGGTATCAACCGGTACCGCAACATCCAGGTGCAGCCGACCGAGGAGGCCCGGGCCGCCGCGTACACGATCCCGTCCTACGAGGATCAGTACTACAGCCCGGACTTCGGCCAGGCCACCGGTGCCGCGGTGCCGCTGGACGACTACGGCTACAGCGACTACCGCTAGTCCACAACGACAAAGCCCCGGGGTTCGCCCCCGGGGCTTTGTCGTGCTCGCCGAACGTGCACCGGCCGCGACTTGCCGGGCGAAATTTCGCACTGAGTGCACGTTCGCCGGCCGTCGGGGCCCGTCATTAGACTGGCCGCGTGCTCATCGGTTCACACGTCCGCAATGACGACCCGCTGGCCGCCGCGCAGGCCGACGGCGCCGACGTGGTGCAGTTCTTCCTCGGCAACCCGCAGAGCTGGAAGAAACCCAAACCCCGCGAGGACGCCGAGGCGCTCAAGGCGTCGACCGTGCCGCTGTACGTCCATGCGCCGTACCTCATCAACGTGGCGTCGGCGAACAACCGCATCCGGATCCCGTCGCGCAAGATCCTGCAGGACACCTGCGACGCGGCCGCGCAGATCAACGCGACGGCGGTCATCGTGCACGGCGGCCACGCCGACGACGACGACATGGAAGCCGGCTTCGAGCGGTGGGTCAAAGCGCTGGACTACCTGGAGTCGGACGTGCAGGTGTATCTGGAGAACACAGCCGGCGGCGACCACGCGATGGCCCGCTATTTCGACACCATCGGCCGGCTGTGGGATCACATCGGCGACAAGGGAATTGGCTTCTGCCTGGACACCTGTCACGCCTGGGCCGCCGGCGAGGCCCTGATCGATGCGGTCGACAGGATCAAGGCCCTGACCGGGCGCATCGACCTGGTGCACTGCAACGACTCGAGGGACGCGGCCGGGTCCGGCGCGGACCGGCACGCCAACTTCGGCACCGGCCAGATCGACCCGCAGCTGCTCGTCGCGGTGGTCGAGGCCGCCGGCGCCCCAGTGATCTGCGAGACCGCGGACGAGGGCCGCAAGGACGACATCGCCTTCCTGCGGGACAACGTCACGGGCTGACCACCCGCTGTTACACCTCTTGTGCAACTGTCGGGAAAATGTAACATTGGGGGCATGTCGGATACGCATGTCGTCACCAACCAGGTCCCGCCCCTGGAGAACCACAACCCCGCCAGTTCCCCGGTGCTCATCGAGGCCCTGATCCGCGAGGGCGGCCAGTGGGGCCTGGACGAGGTGAACGAGGTCGGCGCGCTGTCGGCCACCCACCAGGCGCAGCGGTGGGGCGAGCTCGCCGACCGTAACCGGCCCATCCTGCACACCCACGACCGCAACGGTCACCGCGTCGACGAGGTCGAATACGACCCCGCCTACCACGAACTGATGCGCGCGGCGGTCGCCCACGGCATGCACGCCGCACCGTGGGCCGACGAGCGCCCGGGCGCGCACGTCGTCCGCGCCGCCAAAACGTCGGTGTGGACGGTCGAGCCGGGCCACATCTGCCCGATCTCGATGACGTACGCCGTCGTGCCCGCGCTGCGCTGCAACCCCGACCTGGCCAAGGTGTACGAGCCGCTGCTGACCAGCCGCGAATACGACCCCGAGCTCAGGCTGGCGACCACCAAGCGGGGCATCACCGCGGGCATGTCGATGACGGAGAAGCAGGGCGGCTCCGACGTGCGCGCCGGCACCACCGAGGCGACCCCCAACGCCGACGGCTCCTACAGCCTGACCGGGCACAAGTGGTTCACCTCCGCGCCGATGTGCGACATCTTCCTGGTGCTCGCGCAGGCACCGGGCGGCCTGTCGTGCTTCCTGCTGCCGCGGGTCCTGCCCGACGGCACCCGCAACCGGATGTTCTTGCAGCGGCTCAAGGACAAGCTCGGCAACCACGCCAACGCGTCCAGCGAGGTCGAGTACGACGGTGCGATCGCGTGGCTGGTGGGGGAGGAAGGGCGCGGTGTGCCCACCATCATCGAGATGGTCAACCTCACCCGGCTGGACTGCACCCTGGGCAGCGCCACCAGCATGCGCACGGGTCTGACCCGCGCGATCTACCACGCTCAGCACCGAAAGGCCTTCGGCGCCTACCTGATCGACCAGCCACTGATGCGCAACGTGCTGGCCGACCTGGCCGTCGAGGCGGAGGCGGCCACCATGGTCGCGATGCGGATGGCCGGGGCCACCGACCAGGCCGTGCGCGGCGACCAGCGCGAGGCGCTGCTGCGCCGGATCGGCCTGGCGGCCAGCAAGTACTGGGTGTGCAAGCGCTCCACCCCGCACGCCGCCGAGGCCTTGGAATGCCTGGGCGGCAACGGCTATGTCGAGGACTCGGGCATGCCGCGGCTGTACCGGGAGGCGCCGCTGATGGGCATCTGGGAGGGCTCGGGCAACGTCAGCGCGCTGGACACGTTGCGCGCCATGGCCACTCGCCCCGAATGCGTCGAGGTGCTGTTCGACGAACTCGCCGACGGCGCGGGCCAGGACCCGCGACTGGCCGGTCACGTCTCGCGGCTGCGCGATCAGCTGGCCGACCTGGAGACCATCGCCTACCGCGGCCGCAAGGTCGCCGAAGACATCTGCCTGGCGCTGCAGGGCTCGCTGCTGGTGCGCCACGGCCACCCCGCGGTCGCCGAGGCCTTCCTGACGACCCGGCTCGACCGCCGGTGGGGTGGCGCGTTCGGCACCATGCCCGACGGGCTCGACCTCGCACCGATCCTGGAGCGGGCGCTGGTAAAGGGCTGAGCCACAACATGACTTGCGCCGACGACGATGCAGAGCGAAGCGATGAGGAGGAGCGGCGCCGATGACCCACGCGATCAGGCCGGTGGACTTCGACAACCTCAAGACGATGACCTACGAGGTCACCGACCGGGTTGCCCGCATCACGTTCAACCGGCCGGACAAGGGCAACGCGATCGTCGCCGACACCCCGCTGGAGCTCTCGGCCCTGGTGGAGCGCGCCGACCTCGACCCGAACGTCCACGTCATCCTGGTGTCCGGTCGGGGCGAGGGCTTCTGCGCGGGCTTCGACCTGAGCGCCTACGCCGATCGCACCGGCTCGGCCGGCGGCACCGGCGCGTATCAGGGGACGGTGCTGGACGGAAAGACCCAGGCGGTCAACCATGTGCCGGATCAGCCGTGGGACCCGATGATCGACTATCAGATGATGAGCCGCTTCGTGCGCGGCTTCTCCAGCCTGATGCACGCCGACAAGCCGACGGTGGTCAAGATCCACGGCTACTGCGTGGCCGGCGGCACCGACATCGCGCTGCACGCCGATCAGGTGATCGCCGCCGCCGACGCCAAGATCGGCTACCCGCCCACCCGGGTGTGGGGCGTTCCCGCGGCCGGCCTGTGGGCGCACCGGCTCGGCGACGCGCGCGCGAAAAGGCTGTTGTTCACCGGTGATTGCATCACCGGCGCGCAGGCCGCCGAGTGGGGATGGGCGGTCGAGGCGCCGGATCCGGGCGACCTCGACGAGCGCACCGAGCGGCTGGTCGAGCGGATCGCCGCGGTGCCGGTCAACCAGCTGATCATGGTCAAGCTCGCGCTGAATTCCGCGCTGCTGCAACAGGGCGTGGCGACCAGCAGGATGGTCAGCACGGTGTTCGACGGCGTCGCGCGGCACACGCCCGAGGGCCACGCCTTCGTCGCCGACGCGGTCGAGCACGGCTTCCGCGAGGCGGTGCGACATCGCGATGAACCGTTTGGCGACCATGGCCGCCGCGCGTCCGGGGTGTAGCCGTGCCGGACCTGACAGCGCGGTCGGTGGTGCTCAGCGTGCTGCTCGGCGCGCACCCCGCCCACGCCCGGGCCAACGAATTGGTCCGGCTCACTGCCGATTTCGGCATCAAGGAGTCGACGCTGCGGGTTGCGCTGACCCGCATGGTCGGCGCCGGTGACCTGATCCGCTCGGCGGACGGCTACCGGCTCTCGGATCGCCTGTTGGCCCGTCAGCGGCGCCAGGACGATGCCATCGACCCGCGGGTACACCCGTGGAGCGGGGAGTGGATCACGCTCATCGTGACCAGCGTGGGCAAGGACGCGCGGACCCGGGCGGCCCTGCGAACGACCTTGCACGACAAGCGTTTCGGTGAGCTTCGCGAAGGCGTTTGGATGCGCCCCGACAACATCGACGCGGGACCCGGTCCCGAGGTCGCGGCCCAGGCGCGGGTGCTGCGGGCGCGCGACGACGACCCCGCCGAGCTGGCCGGTCAGCTGTGGGACCTGCCCGCCTGGGCGCGGATCGGTCACGAGCTGCTCGACGAGATGGCCGCCGCGCCAGACATTCCCGGCCGCTTCGTGGTGGCGGCCGCGATGGTGCGCCACCTGCTCACCGATCCGGTGTTGCCCGACGAGCTACTGCCGGCCGGCTGGCCGGGCGCCCGGCTCCGGGCGGCCTACCACGACTTCGCCGCTGAGCTGCTCCAGCGGCGCGAACCACTATTTGCGGAGGCGACATGACTGATCCGGTGCGGGTCGAGCGCAACGGCCCGGTGACCACAGTGATCATCAACCGGCCGAACGCGCGCAACGCGGTCAACGGCCCGACGGCCGCCGCGCTGTACGCGGCCTTCGAGGAGTTCGACCGCGACGACTCCGCATCGGTGGCCGTGCTGTGGGGCGAGGGCGGAACCTTCTGCGCCGGAGCCGATCTGAAGGCCTTCGGCACGCCGGACGCCAACGCTGTGCACCGCAGCGGCCCCGGCCCGATGGGCCCGACGCGGATGGTGCTGTCCAAGCCGGTCATCGCCGCGGTGAGCGGTTACGCCGTCGCCGGGGGCCTGGAGCTGGCGATCTGGTGCGACCTGCGGGTCGCCGAGGAGGACGCGGTGTTCGGCGTGTTCTGCCGGCGCTGGGGGGTCCCGCTGATCGACGGCGGCACCGTGCGGCTGCCCCGGCTGATCGGCCACAGCCGCGCGATGGACATGATCCTCACCGGCCGCGCGGTGGCCGCCGCCGAGGCCCAGGCCATCGGGTTGGCGAATCGTGTTGTCCCCAAAGGTCAATCGCGCCAGGCCGCCGAGGGATTGGCGGCCCAACTGGCGGCGCTGCCGCAGCAGTGCCTGCGCTCCGACCGGCACTCGGCGTTACATCAGTGGGGGACAACGGAATCCGACGCGCTCGACTTCGAATTCGCCAGCATCTCCCGGGTGGCCGCGGAGGCGAACGAAGGGGCCGGGCGCTTCGCGGCGGGCGCCGGCCGGCACGGTGCGCCGGCCGGCTGACGCCTCAGCTGCCCTTGTTGATCGTGTTGCTCTGGCCGATCTTGTCGACCTTGGGGTCACCGTCTTTGTAGGTGATGGTGTTGTTCATGCCCAGCACCGTGATGCGGGTGTTGACCTTGTCGAAGGTGATCTTGTTGTTGGTCCCGGTGACGGTGGCCGTCTCACAGGTGCCCGTGATGGTCAGGGTGTTGTCCGAGCCGCCGACGTTCAGCGACTTGCCGCTGGCGCAGTCCAGCGTGGCGGTGGTGCCCATCGATCCGTAATTGATCGTGTTGCCGATCTCGATGGACGCGGTGGTGCTGGCCCCGCTGGATCCCGTGGTCGGCGCGGCGCCCGCACTGGTCGTCGTCGTGGTCTTCGTGGTGGTCGTCGAAGTGCCGGCCGGCGGGTTGGCCGTCGAACTGCAGCCGGCCAGCACCAGGGCCGCGGCGGCCGGCGTCACGGCGAGCACGGCCAGGCGCTGCGAACGGTCACGGATGTAGGCCATGTGTCCTCGATTCCCCTCGATTCCGATGATGGTGTGCGGCGTGGCTCAGCCCGGCACCTGCTGCAGCCGGTTGGTCATGCCCAGTTCGCGGCCGCGGTCCCACAGGGCGGGCTGGCCGTTCTTGTAGAACACCGTCTGGTTGTAGCCGTACACGGTGATGTCGTGCGAAACCGAGTCGGCGATGACGGTGTTCGACGAACCCATCACCGTCACGGCGTAGCAGTTGCCGAGCGCGGTGACGGTGATGCCGGAGCCGTTGACCATCAGCGTGGCGTCGTTGCAGTCGATCGTCTGCTCGATGTCCTGCCCGATCACGTGGGTGTCGCCGTTCTTGGCCTGCGCGATGCCCGCTGGGGCGGCGGCGCCGGCGACGACGATGACACAGATGGCCAGTGACCCGGCGACAGTCGTCCACTTCACTGCGGGCCCCCTTTTTCGACGGGTCGGCTGCTCGAGACGAGCAAGCATGACATTACGTGCATTTGCCTGCCCGGTGGCAGAGTTTATTTTCCTTCGCCGCGCCCCCCGTATCGCCTCCGGGCGATGAATGTCCGGGCGGGCGTCAACTAGAGTCATTAGTTAATCGCAACCCGTTCACGCAATCGAAGGGCGACCGCCATGGCAGCTCCACCGGATCCGCCGTCGGCGGCCGGACGCCAACGCGCGGGACGGCCCGCGTCCCGTCCGGCCAAGCTCAGCCGGGACGGGATCATCGACGGCGCGCTGACGTTCCTGGATCGCGAGGGATGGGACGCCCTGACGATCAACGCGCTGGCGATGCAGCTGGGCACCAAGGGCCCGTCGCTGTACAACCACGTGGACAGCCTGGAGGACCTGCGCCGCGCGGTGCGGATCCGCGTGATCGACGACATCATCATGATGCTCAACCGGGTCGGCGAGGGCCGCGCCCGCGACGACGCGGTGTTGGTGATGGCGGGGGCCTACCGCAGTTACGCCCACCACCACCCGGGCCGCTACTCGGCCTTCACCCGGATGCCGCTGGGCGGTGACGATCCCGAGTACACCGCCGCGACCCGTGGGGCGGCCGCGCCGGTGATCGCCGTGCTCTCGTCCTACGGCCTGGACGGCGAGGCGGCCTTCCATGCGGCGCTGGAGTTCTGGTCCGCCCTGCACGGCTTCGTTTTGCTGGAGATGACGGGCGTGATGGACGACATCGACACCGACGCGTTGTTCTCCGACATGGTGCTGCGGCTGGCGGCCGGTCTGGAAAGGCGCACCGCCGCCGATGGTGCGCGCTACTAGCCGGATAGCCTCCGCCGTCGCTTTGACCTGCGAGACCGGCGGCGGGTATTGTGGTCCCTCGTGCCTGGCGGCTTACGGCGCCTAACCGTAAGGGAGTGGATGCCGGGCGAATTCGCGTGTCCACGAAGCATCGGACCTTCTCCGGTGCGCAGCGCATGCGACACACCCGGACGCGGGGTGACGCGGACGGGCATAACTGCAGTACACAGACTTGAAAACGCTAGAAGTATGCCGAACACGAACACAGAAAGCCGGTAGATGCCAACCATTCAGCAGCTGGTCCGCAAGGGTCGCCGCGACAAGGTCGCCAAGGTCAAGACCGCGGCCCTGAAGGGCAGCCCGCAGCGCCGTGGCGTATGCACCCGCGTGTACACCACCACCCCGAAGAAGCCGAACTCGGCGCTTCGGAAGGTCGCCCGCGTGAAGCTGACGAGCCAGGTTGAGGTCACGGCCTACATCCCCGGCGAGGGCCACAACCTGCAGGAGCACTCGATGGTGCTGGTGCGTGGTGGTCGTGTGAAGGACCTGCCCGGTGTCCGGTACAAGATCATCCGCGGATCGCTGGACACCCAGGGTGTCAAGAACCGCAAGCAGGCTCGCAGCCGTTACGGCGCCAAGAAGGAGAAGAGCTGATGCCGCGCAAGGGGCCCGCGCCGAAGCGTCCGTTGGTCAATGACCCGGTTTACGGGTCGCAGCTGGTGACGCAGCTGGTGAACAAAGTTCTGCTGGACGGGAAGAAATCGCTGGCCGAGCGCATTGTTTATGGTGCGCTCGAACAGGCCCGCGACAAGACTGGCACCGACCCGGTGATCACGCTCAAGCGGGCGATGGACAACGTCAAACCCTCCCTCGAGGTGCGCAGCCGCCGTGTCGGTGGCGCTACCTACCAGGTCCCGGTCGAGGTGCGTCCGGATCGCTCGGTCACGCTGGCACTGCGCTGGCTGGTCAGCTTCTCCAAGCAGCGCCGCGAGAAGACCATGGTCGAACGACTGGCCAACGAGATCCTGGACGCCAGCAACGGCCTCGGAGCCGCCGTCAAGCGGCGCGAGGACACCCACAAGATGGCCGAGGCCAACCGCGCCTTCGCGCACTATCGCTGGTAGGGGGCGGCGTCCAACGGCAGTGCGGCCGGGCGCAAACCGACAGCGAACTAACCAAGCAATCGAAAGAGTGGGAAGACTTCTGTGGCACAGAAGGACGTGCTGACCGACCTCACCAAGGTCCGCAACATCGGCATCATGGCGCACATCGACGCCGGCAAGACGACGACGACCGAGCGCATCCTCTACTACACCGGTATCAGCTACAAGATCGGTGAGGTGCACGACGGCGCCGCCACCATGGACTGGATGGAGCAGGAGCAGGAGCGGGGGATCACCATCACCTCCGCGGCCACCACCTGCTTCTGGAAAGACAACCAGATCAACATCATCGACACCCCCGGGCACGTCGACTTCACCGTCGAGGTGGAGCGCAGCCTGCGCGTGCTCGACGGTGCCGTGGCCGTCTTCGACGGCAAGGAGGGCGTCGAGCCGCAGTCCGAGCAGGTGTGGCGCCAGGCCGACAAGTACGACGTCCCGCGCATCTGCTTCGTCAACAAGATGGACAAGATCGGGGCCGACTTCTACTTCTCCGTGAAGACCATGGAGGAGCGTCTCGGCGCCAACGCCATCCCGATCCAGCTGCCCGTGGGCTCCGAGGGTGACTTCGAGGGCATCGTCGACCTGGTCGAGATGAACGCCAAGGTGTGGCGCGGCGAGACGAAGCTGGGCGAGACCTACGACACCATCGAGATCCCCGCCGAGCTGGCCGAGAAGGCCGAGGAATACCGCACCAAGCTGCTCGAGGCCGTCGCCGAGACCGACGAGGCGCTGCTGGACAAGTACCTCGGCGGCGAAGAGCTCACGGTGGCCGAGATCAAGGCCGCCATCCGCAAGCTGACCATCAGCTCGGAGGCCTACCCGGTGCTGTGCGGCAGCGCCTTCAAGAACAAGGGTGTGCAGCCGATGCTGGACGCCGTCATCGACTACCTGCCCTCGCCGCTGGACGTGCCGCCGGCCGTCGGCCACGCCCCGGGCAAGGAGGACGACGAGGTCACCCGCAACCCGTCGACCGACGAGCCGTTCTCCGCGCTCGCGTTCAAGGTGGCGACGCACCCGTTCTTCGGCAAGCTGACCTACGTCCGGGTGTACTCGGGCAAGGTCGACTCCGGCAGCCAGGTCATCAACGCCACCAAGGGCAAGAAGGAGCGGCTGGGCAAGCTGTTCCAGATGCACTCCAACAAGGAGAACCCGGTGGGGACCGCCTCGGCGGGTCACATCTACGCCGTGATCGGGCTCAAGGACACCACCACCGGTGACACCCTGAGCGACCCGAACCAGCAGATCGTGCTGGAGTCGATGACCTTCCCCGACCCGGTCATCGAGGTGGCCATCGAGCCCAAGACGAAGAGCGACCAGGAGAAGCTGTCGCTGTCGATCCAGAAGCTCGCCGAGGAAGACCCGACCTTCAAGGTGCACCTGGACCAGGAGACCGGCCAGACCGTCATCGGCGGCATGGGCGAGCTGCACCTGGACATCCTGGTGGACCGGATGCGCCGCGAGTTCAAGGTCGAGGCCAACGTCGGTAAGCCGCAGGTGGCCTACAAGGAGACCATCAAGCGGGCCGCGAACAACGTCGAGTTCACCCACAAGAAGCAGACGGGTGGCTCGGGTCAGTTCGCGAAGGTGATCATCAACCTCGAGCCGTTCACCGGCGAGGACGGTGCGACCTACGAGTTCGAGAACAAGGTGACCGGTGGGCGCATCCCCAGGGAGTACATCCCGTCGGTGGACGCCGGTGCCCAAGACGCCATGCAGTACGGCGTGCTGGCCGGCTACCCGCTGGTGAACCTGAAGGTCACCCTGCTCGACGGGGCGTTCCACGAGGTCGATTCGTCGGAAATGGCCTTCAAGATCGCCGGTTCCCAGGTGCTGAAAAAGGCTGCGCAGCAAGCACAGCCGGTCATCCTGGAACCGATCATGGCCGTCGAGGTCACCACGCCCGAGGACTACATGGGCGACGTGATCGGCGACTTGAACTCCCGCCGTGGCCAGATCCAGGCCATGGAGGAGCGGAGCGGTGCGCGCGTGGTCAAGGCGCATGTGCCGCTGTCGGAGATGTTCGGCTACGTCGGCGACCTGCGGTCCAAGACCCAAGGCCGGGCGAACTACTCCATGGTCTTCGACTCCTACGCCGAAGTGCCGGCGAACGTGTCAAAGGAGATCATCGCGAAGGCGACGGGCCAGTGAGAAAGCCCTCGGAGTAATCTTGCCCGGTTACAACCGCGGCACAACGGAAAACACCAACACTGCTTTAACAAGCACCAACTAGTCCAGGAGGACACAGAAGTGGCGAAGGCGAAGTTCGAGCGGACGAAGCCGCACGTCAACATCGGGACCATTGGTCACGTTGACCACGGCAAGACCACGCTGACCGCGGCTATCACCAAGGTTCTGCACGACAAGTACCCCAACCTGAACGAGTCGCGCGCATTCGACCAGATCGACAACGCGCCCGAAGAGCGTCAGCGCGGTATCACCATCAACATCTCCCACGTGGAGTACCAGACGGAGAAGCGTCACTACGCGCACGTCGACGCCCCGGGTCACGCCGACTACATCAAGAACATGATCACCGGTGCGGCCCAGATGGACGGCGCGATCCTGGTGGTCGCCGCCACCGATGGCCCGATGCCGCAGACCCGCGAGCACGTGCTGCTGGCCCGCCAGGTGGGTGTGCCCTACATCCTGGTCGCGCTGAACAAGGCCGACATGGTCGACGACGAGGAGCTGCTCGAGCTCGTCGAGATGGAGGTCCGCGAGCTGCTGGCCGCCCAGGAGTTCGACGAGGACGCCCCCGTCGTGCGGGTCTCGGCGCTCAAGGCGCTCGAGGGTGACGCCAAGTGGGTCGAGTCGGTCGAGCAGCTGATGGAGGCCGTCGACGAGTCCATCCCGGACCCGGTCCGCGAGACGGAGAAGCCGTTCCTGATGCCCGTCGAGGACGTCTTCACCATCACCGGTCGTGGCACCGTGGTCACCGGTCGTGTCGAGCGCGGCATCATCAACGTCAACGAAGAGGTCGAGATCGTCGGCATCAAGCCGACCAGCACCAAGACCACCGTCACCGGCGTGGAGATGTTCCGCAAGCTGCTCGACCAGGGTCAGGCCGGCGACAACGTCGGGCTGTTGCTGCGCGGTATCAAGCGTGAGGACGTCGAGCGCGGTCAGGTCGTGACCAAGCCCGGCACCACCACGCCGCACACCGAGTTCGAGGGCCAGGTCTACATCCTGTCCAAGGACGAGGGCGGCCGGCACACGCCGTTCTTCAACAACTACCGCCCGCAGTTCTACTTCCGCACCACCGACGTGACCGGTGTGGTGACGCTGCCGGAGGGCACCGAAATGGTGATGCCCGGTGACAACACCAACATCTCGGTGAAGCTGATCCAGCCCGTCGCCATGGACGACGGCCTGCGGTTCGCGATCCGTGAGGGTGGCCGCACCGTCGGCGCCGGCCGGGTCGTCAAGATCATCAAGTAGTTCGAACCACCGCAAAGCCCGGATCGCCGCCTCGGCGATCCGGGCTTTGTGCTTCTGCGCCCGGGCAACGCGGGAGAAATCAAGCGGCGGGGCCGCCGGCTGGTTTAGGATTTGCTCATAATTCTGCTGACGCCTAGGCGTGCGGGGAGGTGCCGATGTCATACGTTCAAGCGACTCCCGAATTCGTGGCGGCGGCCGCGGGGGACCTGGCCCGGATCGGGTCGACGATCACCTCCGCCAACACCGCCGCGCTCGGACCGACCTCGGGCGTGCTGGCGCCCGGCGCCGACGAGGTGTCGGCGAGCATCGCCGCCCTGTTCGATGCGCATTCCCAGGTCTATCAGGCGCTGAGCGCACAGGCGGCCGCGTTCCACAGCCAGTTCGTGCAGTTGATGAACGGTGGTGCGGCGCAGTATGCGTTCGCCGAGGCCGCCAACACCTCGCCCCTGCAGAGCGCGGCGG
>NZ_QMEV01000063.1 GCF_003284935.1 Mycobacterium colombiense | reverse complement strand
CGCGCCGGGCTTCCCGCCGGGGCCGGCCGCGCCACCCGGACCCGGCGCCCAGCTGCCGGCACCGTTCATCAACCCGGGCGGATCCGGAGGTAGCGGTGCAGCGGGGGGAGGTAGCCAGAATTGAGCACCATCTTTGACATCCGCAGCATTCGGCTCCCGAGGCTGACCAGGGCATCGCTCATCATCGGGTCGCTGGTCATCGTGTTGGCCCTCGTCGTCGGCTTCGTCGGCTGGCGGCTGTACGAGAAGCTGACCAACAACACCGTGGTGGCCTATTTCCCGGCGGCGAACGCGCTGTACCCCGGGGACAAGGTCCAGATCATGGGGCTGCGGGTGGGCGCGGTCGACAAGATCGAACCCAGCGGCAACAAGATGAAGGTCACCTTCCACTACGAGAACAAGTACCGGGTCCCGGCCAATGCCTCGGCGGTGATCCTCAACCCGACCCTGGTCGCGTCGCGGGCCATCCAGCTCGAGCCGGCCTACAAGGGCGGTCCGGTGCTGGCCGACAATGCGGTGATCCCCGAAGAGCGCACCCAGGTGCCGGTCGAGTGGGACCAGCTGCGCAACAGCATCACCAACATCATCTCCAAGCTGGGTCCCACGCCCGAGCAGCCAACGGGACCGTTCGGCGAGGTCATCACGTCGTTCGCCGACGGGCTGGCCGGCAAGGGCAAGCAGGTCAACACCACGCTGACCAACCTGTCGCAGGCTTTGACCGCCCTGAACGAGGGTCGCGGCGACTTCTTCGCGGTGGTGCGCAGCCTGGCGTTGTTCGTCAACGCGCTGCACCAGGACGACCAGCAGTTCGTCGCGCTCAACCAGAACCTGGCGGATTTCACCACGCGGCTGGCGCACAACGACAACGACCTGGCCAACGCGATCCAGCAGTTCGACAGCCTGCTCACCACCGTGCGTCCCTGGCTGGACCAGAACCGCGGGGTGCTGACCCACGACATCAACAACCTCGAGACCGCGACGAACGCTCTGCTGCAACCGGATCCGTTGAACGGCGTGGAGACCGCGCTGCACGTGCTGCCGACGGCCGCGGCGAACATCAACCAGATCTATCACCCGTCGCACGGTTCACTGGTCGCCATCACGGCAATCACCAACTTCGCCAACCCGATGCAGTTCATCTGCAGCGCGATTCAGGCCGGCAGCCGGTTGGGCTACCAGGAGTCGGCCGAGCTGTGCGCGCAGTACCTCTCGCCGATCCTGGATGCGATCAAGTTCAACTACCCGCCGTTCGGCCTGAACCTGTTCAGCACGGCGGAGACGCTGCCCAAGGAAATCGCCTACTCGGAGGACCGGCTGCACCCGCCGAACGGCTACAAGGACACCACCGTCCCGGGCATCTGGGTGCCGGACACCCCGACGTCGCACCGCAACACCCAGCCGGGCTGGATCGTGGCCCCGGGTATGCAGGGTCAGCAGGTCGGCCCCATCACCGCGGGCCTGATGACCCCCGAATCGCTGTCCGAACTGATGGGTGGCCCCAACATCGAACCCGTCCAGTCGAACCTGCAGACCCCGCCGGGTCCGCCGAACGCCTATGACGAAAACCCGATCGTGCCGCCCATCGGGCTGAACGCTCCCGTGCCGATCCAGCCGCCGCCGCCCGGGCCGGACGTGGTCCCCGGTCCGGTCGCGCCGACGCCGGCTCCGGTGTCCGCGCCCGCGCCGAACGCGGGCGGGCCGCCGGTACCCGCTGACTTTGGAGGTGGCCAGTGAGGGGCGCGACGAGCGCGTTTCGCGCGAGGAGCAAGCCGAACAATCGGCCCGTGAGGGGCGCGACGAGCGCGTTTCGCGCGAGGAGCAAGCCGAACAATCGGCCCGTGATTGCGCGCCGGATCCGCCATCGGACCTGGCAAGGGTTGACCTTGCTGGTGGCCGCGATGGTGTTGAGCTCGTGCGGGTGGAAGGGCATTTCCAACGTCGCGATTCCGGGTGGTCCCGGCAGCGGGTCGAAATCCATGACCCTCTACGTGCAGGTGCCCGACACCCTGGCGATCAACGGCAACAGCAAGGTGATGGTCGCCGACGTGTTCGTCGGCTCGATCAAAGCCATCAACCTGAAGAACTGGATCGCCACCCTGACGCTCGGCGTGGACAAGAACGTCAAGTTGCCGAAGAACGCCACCGCCAGGATCGGCCAGACGTCGCTGCTGGGTTCCCAGCACGTCGAGCTCGCCGCGCCCCCGAACCCGTCGCCCGAACTCCTCAAGAGCGGCGACACCATCCCGCTGAAGAACTCCACCTCGTATCCCACCACCGAGCAGACCCTGGCCAGCCTGTCGCTGATCCTGCGCGGCGGCGGCATCCCCAACCTGGAGGTGCTGCAGAACGAGGTCTACAACATCTTCAACGGGCGCGGTGAACAGATCCGGGCTCTGCTCGGCAAGCTGGACACCTTCACCAACCAGCTCAACGCGCAGCGCGACGACATCACGCACGCCATCGACTCGACCAACCGGCTGCTGACCTACGTGGGCGGCCGGGCCGACGTCCTGGATCGCGTGCTCACCGACATCCCGCCGCTGATCAAGCATTTCGCCGACACCAAGAACCTGCTGATCAACGCCGTCGACTCGGTGGGACGGCTCAGCCAGGCCGCCGACCAGTACCTGTCGGAGGCGCGCGGGCCGCTGCACACCGATCTGCAGGCGCTGCAGTGCCCGCTGAAGGAGCTCGGCCGGGCCTCGCCGTACCTGCTCGGCGCGCTGAAGCTGATCCTCACCCAGCCGTTCGACATCGACACGGTCCCGAAGATCTTCCGCGGCGACTACCTCAACATCTCGCTGACGCTCGACCTGACCTACAGCGCGGTCGACAACGCGTTCCTCACCGGGACCGGATTGTCGGGAGCCCTGCGGGCACTCGAGCAGTCGTTCGGGCGCGACCCGGAGACGATGATCCCCGACGTGCGCTACACGCCCAACCCGAATGACGCACCGGGTGGACCGCTGGTGGAAAGGGGGGACAGGAATTGCTGACTCCCTTCATCCGACGCCAGCTGATCGCCTTCGGGATCCTGACCGTCATCTCGCTGCTCGTGCTCGGCATCTACTACCTGCAGATCCCGAGCCTGATGGGCGTCGGGCGCTACACGCTGAAGGCCGACCTGCCCGCCTCGGGCGGGCTGTATCCCACGGCCAATGTCACCTACCGCGGCATCACCATCGGCAAGGTCACCGACGTCGAACCGACCGAGCGCGGCGCCCAGGCGACCATGAGCATCGACAGTCGCTACAAGATCCCGATCGATGCCACGGCCAACGTGCACTCGGTCTCGGCCGTCGGTGAGCAGTACCTGGACCTGACCTCGAGCGGCAGCATGGCCAGCAGGTATCTGGCCGACGGGCAGACCATCACCAAGGGCACCGTGCCCGCCGAGATCGGGCCGGCCCTGGACACGGCCAACCGCGGACTGTCGGTGCTGCCCAAGGAGAAGATCGGCCAGCTGCTCGACGAGACGGCGCAGTCCGTCGGCGGATTGGGCCCCAACCTGCAGCGGTTGGTCGACGCCACGCAGGCGATCGTCGGCGACTTCAAGAACCAGATCACCGACGTCAACGACATCATCCAGAACTCCGGCCCGGTGCTGGACAGCCAGGTGGAATCCGGCGACAACATCGAGCGCTGGGCGCGCAACCTGAACAGGCTGGGCGCGCAGTCCGCGCGGGAGGACCAGCACCTGAGAAGCCTGCTGCGCCAGGCGGCGCCGACGGCCGATCAGGTCAACTCGGTGTTCAGCGACGTCAAGGATTCGCTGCCGCAGACCCTGGCCAATCTCGAGGTCGTCTTCGACCTGCTCAAGCGCTACCACACCGGCGTCGAGCAGGTCCTGGTGTTCCTACCGCAGGGCGCGTCGATCGCCCAGACGGTGGGGGCGCCGTTCCCGAACATGGCCGCACTGGACCTGGCGCTGTCGATCAACCAGCCGCCGCCGTGTTTGACCGGCTTCATTCCGGCGTCGGAGTGGCGGTCCCCGGCCGACACCAGCATGCAGCCGCTGCCCACCGGCACGTACTGCAAGATCCCGATGGAAACACCGGCGAACAGCGTGCGCGGTTCGCGCAACATTCCCTGCACCGACATTCCGGGCAAACGGGCGGCGACGCCGCGGGAGTGCCGCGACCCCAAGCCGTATGTGCCGGCCGGCACCAACCCCTGGTACGGCGACCCGAACCAGATCCTGACCTGCCCCGCGCCCGCGGCGCGCTGTGATCAGCCGGTGAAGCCGGGCATGGTAATCCCCGCGCCGTCGGTGGACAACGGACTCAACCCGGCGCCCTCGGACCGGGTGTCGGGCACACCCCCGCCCACCAGCGACCCGTTGTCCCGGCCGGGGTCGGGTACCGTGCAGTGCAATGGCCAGCAGCCGAACCCCTGTGTCTACAAACCCAGCGGGCCTCCCTCGGCGATCTACAGTCCCCAAAGCGGTGAACTGGTAGGGCCAGACGGAGTTAAATACTCCGTCGAAAACTCGACCAGAACAGGAGACGATGGATGGAAGGAGATGCTGGCACCGGCCGGCTGAACCCCATCGACACGGACGATTCGTTGACCACCCACGACAAGAACGAGGACTCGACGGCACCCGAGAACGGAGCCGAGCCGACCGGTCCGCAGGACGCCTCCGAGGATCTGGCCGACTCCACCGACGATGCCGCCGGCGACGTCGACGCCGGCCAACCCGAGCCCGACGGCGCGGCCGAGGATGAAACGGCGGCCGGCGAGTCCGTCGCGGCCGCCCAGCGTGGGCCGTCCCGGGTGGGCCGGGGGTGGCTGGCCGCGATCGCCGCGGTGCTGCTGCTGTGCGCGGTCGGCGTCGGCTTCGGCGGCTACCTCGCGCTGCACTACCACCACCAGAGCCAGCAGATCGCCCGCAACAACGCGCTGGCGCTGAAGGCGGCGGTGGAATGCGTCTCCGCGACCCAGGCGCCGGACACCAACGCGATGACCGCGAGCGAGCAGAAGATCGTCGACTGCGGCACCGACGCCTTCCGCTCGCAGGCGTTGCTCTACACCAGCATGATGGTGCAGGCGTATCAGGCCGCGAACATCCACGTTCAGGTGTCGGATGTCCGGGCGGCGGTCGAGCGCAACAACCCCGACGGGTCGATCGACATCCTCGTCGCGCTGCGGGTCAAGGTGGCCAGCGACCAGAACCAGAGCGAGGCCGGCTACCGGCTGCGCGTGAAGATGGCGTTTGCCGAGGGGCAGTACAAGATATCCAAGCTCGACCAGGTGACGAAGTGACGGTGGTGGTCGAACAGACTGCGCCCCCGGCGATCCAGGAGTCACCACGGGAAGCCTTGGCGCCCTGGCATTCTCGCGTCGGCGCGTTCGCGGTCGACGCGGTGGCGGGCCTCGCGGTCATCCTCACGATGGCCGTGGTGCTGCGCACCGTGCCGGCACAGAGTGTGTGGTGGTGGCTGAGCATTTCCGTCCTCGGCGTCGTCACCCTGCTGGTGCTGGCCAACCGGCTGCTGCTGCCGGCGATCACCGGCTGGAGCCTGGGCCGCGCCCTGGCGGGCGTCGCGGTGACGCGCCCCACCGGAGACGCTCCGGGCCCGTGGACCCTGCTGCTGCGCGACATCGCCCACCTGCTCGACACCGCGTCGGTGGTGGGATGGCTTTGGCCCCTGTGGGATTCGCGCCGACGCACCTTCGCCGACATCCTGTTGCGCACCGAGGTCAGGCGCCGCCCACCGGACGCGTCGCCGCCCCACATCCGGCGGTGGAGCGCGGCCGCGGTGCTGAGCGCGGCGGTGTTGTGCCTGGCCGGGGCAGCGATGAGCTTTTTCGGGGCGTACTGGCCGGACCGGGCGACCGACCAGACCCGCGCCCAGCTCGCGACGCAGGGGCCCAAAATGGTGGCCGAGATGCTGACCTACGACCCCAAGTCGCTGCACGACGACTTCGCCCGGGCGCTGTCGCTGGCCACCGACAAGTACCGGCCCCAGCTGTCGGCCCAGCAGGATCTGGTGCAAAAGGGGCACCCGGTCATCAACGAGTACTGGGTGACCAACAGCTCGATCGAATCGGCCGCACCGTCGCGGGCGACGATGTTGATCTTCATGCAGGGACGGCGCGGCACCGGGCCCGAACAGCGCTACATCAGCGCGACGGTGCGGGTCGCGTTCGCCAAGGACAGCGGAAACGCTTGGCGGGTAGACGATCTGACCGTGCTGACCAAGCCGAGACAGCCGGGGAGCGGCAAGTGAGTCCCCGCCGCAGGTTTGCGCCGGGCGAGCGGCCATTGCTGATGGCGCGCCCGGTCGAGGCGCGCCGCCCATGGCTGATGCCGCTGGCCGGCACGGTCGCCGCGGCGCTCATGGTCGTGGCGATCACCGCCTGCACGCTGATGCTCGTCGCGCACGAATCCCGGGCCAGGGCCGCGTCGAAGGACCGCGAGGTGCTCACCTACGTGACGGGGTTCATGACGCAGTTCACCTCCATCGATCCCTTTCACGCCAACGACTATGTGAACCGGATCCTGGCGCAGGCGACCGGGGACTTCGCCAAGCAGTACGAGAAGAACGCCAACGAGATCCTGCTGCAGGTCGCCCGCGCCGAACCGGCCACCGGCAACGTGCTGGACGCCGGCCTGGAGCGATGGAACGACGACGGCAGCGCCAATGTCATGGTCGCGACGGCGATCACCACCAAGTCGCCGGACGCGAAACAGGTGGTGGAGAACGCCAATCGGTGGGCGGCCACCGCGACGCGGGAAGGGAAGCAGTGGAAGATCAGCAACCTGCAGCAGGTGATGTGACCGCCGAGGAGAAGCCGGGCGCCCCGCACAACGACGCGACCGGCGCGGCAGCGGACGCCGTACCGGAGCGGCACGACGAAGAGCTCGATGCCGCAACCGAATCCGCCGCCGCCGACGACGCTACCGAATCGGACGGCGCCGACGACGAGGCCACCGCCGAGGGCGCGGAGCGGGTGGCGGACGCGCCGCAGGGGGCCGCCGCACGCAAGAAGCGGCGGGCCGGAAAGGCCTGGGCCGTCGTGGCCACCCTCGCCGCCCTGGTGTTCGTCGGCTCCGCCGCGTTCGCCGGCGCGATGCTGCAGCCGTATCTGGCCGACCGGGCCACCGCCGCAACGAAACTGAACGTCGCGCGGACCGCCGCCAACGCGATCACCACGCTGTGGACGTACACGCCGGAAAACATGGACACCCTGGCCGATCGCGCATCCCGGTATCTCAGCGGCGATTTCGAGGCGCAGTACCGCAAATTCGTCGACGCCATCGTGGCCCCCAACAAGCAGGCCAAGGTCACCAACCACACCGACGTGACGGGCGCCGCGGTCGAAACGCTCGACGACTCCACCGCCGTGGTCATCGTCTACACCAATACGACCTCCACCAGCCCACTGACCAAGAACGTCCCGTCGCTGAAGTATTTGTCCTACCGGCTGTTCCTGAAGCGTTCCAACAACCGTTGGCTGGTGACCAGGATGACGACGATCACATCGCTGGATCTGACGCCCAAGGTCTAGCGGCGAGGAGACCGGGCGCATGGCTGTCACGTCACCGGTATCCGAGCGCTGGACCGTAGCGGCGTTGCTGCTCTTGACCTTCGCCACCGGGTTGGCCGACTCGATCAGCATTCTGGTTCTGGGTCACGTGTTCGTCGCCAACATGACCGGCAACGTGATCTTCCTCGGATTCTGGCTGGCCCCAAGGACTATCGTCGACCTGACCGCCGTCGCGGTCGCCATGCCGACCTTCATCTGCACCACGATCGCCAGCGGCCGATTGTCCCGGTATTTCGGCTCGCGCACGCGAACGTGGATCACCACGGTGCTGACGATCGAGATCGCGCTGCTGCTGACACTGGCGGTCCTGGCGGGCGCGGGAGTGCTGCGCTATCAGGCGACCTCGAAGCTGATCATGATCGGCATGCTCGCGGTGACGTTCGGCTTACAACACTCCAGCGCGCGCCAGTTCGGCATTCAAGAGCTCTCCACGACGGTGCTCACCTCGACGATCGTCAGCTTCGGGCTGGACAGCCGACTGGCCGGGGGCACCGGCGAACGGCAACGGCTGCGCGTCGGCGTGGTCGCCACCATGTGCGCCGGCGCCCTCGTCGGCGCGACGATGTCGAGGTACGTCATCGCCCCGGTGTTCGTGGTCACCGCGGGGGTGATCGCCACCAGCCTGCTGATCTTCCGCTTCGGACCGCCGGCCGCGAAACCCGCCCTCCCCGTTGCTAGTTGAATGCCAGCCAGCTCGGCAGCGCCCGCTCGTGTGAATCGCAGAGGACCTGCCGGGTGTCGCACGATCCCCGCGGCGATCCGGCGCCGGCCCACATGCCCCCGGTGTCGCGGCGCAGCACGATCGCCGACGAGCCGCCGCCGTCGAGCAGCACGGCGTTGTCACTGCCCAGCCCGCGGAACAGGTCCTGCATGTTGTCCGGGGTGTAGTTGCCGCCCTCGAAGACGTACATCTCGTCCTTTTGCCTGGAGTAGGCCAACGCCGTTCGGGCCGCGCTGGGACCGCCGTCGTGCAGCTGCCCGGTGTTGCCCGGCGCCAACAGCCCGATGCCCGAGACCGCGACGAACTTCTCGTTCTTGTTGAGCAGGTCGGCGACCACCGGGGTCGCGGCGTCGTAGTCGCTCTTTGTCCTGGGCCACACCACGTATGGCGCGCCACCGGACGGCAGGATCATCGTCGACAGTGCGCTCCAGCTTTCACCGCCACCGGAGAGACCCTGCTTACCGGGGTAGGCGACGGTGCCGGTGACCGCCTGGTTGGCGCGACCCTGGCCCTGAGTGTTGTCGACGAAGGCGCCCAGCGGTGAGCTGCAACCGGTCTGGCGCCACGAGCCGCCCTTTTGTCCGCGGACGTCGAAGAAGTTGGCGTTGATGGCGATGGTCGGCTGGCCCATGCGTTGCCACGCCTGCAGCGGTGCGTAGAGCTCCGAGGCCTGCCAGAGACCCTCGCCGGTGCGCGCCCCGGGGTTGTTCTCGCAGCGGGCCTGATCGCCGCGGTGCGTGTCGACCAGCAGGTGCGGGGACAGCCGTCCCGCCGCGTTCTTGATGATCATTAGATGGCCGCCGTTGTTCATCTCGTACCAGCTGCCCCCGGCGTTGAGCATCGGCGCGGGATGGCCGGGGCCGAAGTTGTAGACCAGATAGGAACCACGGGTGCTGCCGATGGCATTGGCGAGCAGATCGCGGCCGTCGGCGGCCCGGGCGAGGGGCTGTCCGGAGGTGACCGCGAGGGTGAAGCAGGCAACGAGGGCGGCGCACGACGCTGCCAGCCGGCGGAAGCTGGCGCGTCGGGTCAGCACGATAGCCCTTTCCGCCCGAAACTAATGCAACTCAAACATCATCAGCCTCATTAGTCACACTGTCAACAAGGTCACGGCGGGGTGACGATGGGGCCACGCGCGAATTACGCTTGCTCGCTTGAGCTTTCGTGCTCGTCGGCGGCGGGCCCGGTGGCTGTCGGCCCGGGGGCGGCCGGCTCGGCGTGTTTGCCGCGGCGGGCCTGGTGCTGCGACTGGTGTTCCTGGGCGATGGCCAGTTCGACCGCGCCCGGGATCCGGTGGAAGCCCTTGCGGTCATAGAGGTGAGTGACGATGCCGCCCAGCAGCAGGCCGATGATGAGGCCGATCGTCGTCATGGTCAGCGACTGCGTCAGCCCGGCGTCGCCGCGGCCGCCGAAGTACAGCAGCGACCGGGCACCGAGGAAGACCTGATGCATCGGTTCGAATTCGGCCAGCCAGCGGAAGAACGACGGTGTCGCCTCCAACGGCACCGTGGCGCCGGCCGACGGCAGCCCGAGGATCACGAAGATGAGCAAGCTGACCAGCATTCCGGCCGTGCCCAGCACCGAGAGCAACGAACTGGAGGTGATGCCCACCGCGGCGATCGCGAAGACGCCGAACGCCCAGAGTCGCCAGCTGTGATTGATGGGCATGCCGAGCCCGTCGGCGATCGCCAGATACACCGCCGAGGTGAGCAGCCCCAGCAGCACCATCATGACCCACTTCAGCAGCAGCGTCTGGAATCTGGAGATCTTGACCTGCTCGGCGAACCGGTACACCGGACCGAATTCGGCAGGCACGTAACCGAGCAGCGCGTCCACCAGCGTGCTCACCACGATGCTGCCGGTGAATCCGGCCAGCAACAGCAACAGCGCGTAGTAGAAGGCGGACAGGCCGTTGCCGGTGCCGTTCGGCAGCGGGTTGTACACGTTCGACTGGATGTCGATGGGTGCACTCAGACCCACCTGGGTCGCCCCGGCCAGCGGCGCACCACCGGTCTGCGCGGCCACCTCCGCCATAACCCGTTGCCCGGCAATCCCGTTGGCGATCCCCATCGCCGTGTTGAGGGTTTGGCCGGCGATGCTCGCGCCGAGCGTGCCGGCCCTCGGATTGGTGGAGACCGTGATCGACGGGCGGTCCGCGCGGGCCGGCGACACCGCGCTGGTGGCGAAGTCCCGCAACCTCGACGAGAAGCTCGGCGGTATCAGCACCTGGCCGTACACACGGCCGGTATCCATTTGGTGCCTGGCCTCGCCACGGGAGAGCACACGGACGTCGAACTTGTTCTTGTCCAACCCATTGACCAGCCGGTCGGCGATCTGTGCGCCGCCGGGTCCGGCGTCCTCGTTAACCACCGCGATGGGGAAATGATGCAGGTTGGCCGCCGGGTTCAAGATGCCGCCGAGATAGAGCGCGCACAACGCCGACATCAGCGCCACGGTGATCACCAGGGGGGCCGCCCAGAATCGCACGGTGCGGACCGCCTTGATGTTCCGGTCGGGGTTGGGCGCCGCGTGCTGCGGGTGCGAGTGAGGCATGCCGACTCCTGTTCTGTCGTGCCCACTGTATGGGCTGGCGCGCCGACCCTCTATGGCCTCAGTCACCCAGCTTCGCGTGCATCTCCCAGATCAGCAGCTCCGCCGGTTCGCTCGCGGTCACGCGCCGGCCGTCGGCGTCGGTGAAACGCACCGCATCGCCCTCGCCGACCGCCCCGATCCCCTCCACGCCGACCCGACCTCGAGCCACGAAGAGATGCAGGTAAGGGGCGCGCGGAAGGTTCACCGCTGCGCCGGCCGGCAACCGGGTGCCGTGCAGCGCGGCATTGCGGTTGTGCAGGGTGATCGCGGCGTCGTGCGCGGGCCGCCCCGAGGCGATGGTCACGAGATTGCCCGCCATCAGCTTCTCGTCGATCTCGTGCTGTTGATAGCTCGGATCGATGCCGGCCTCATCCGGCACGACCCACATCTGCACGAAGTGAACCGGCTCGCCGGGGGAGTCGTTGCGCTCCGAGTGCAGGATCCCGCCGCCGGCGGACATGCGTTGCGCCAGACCGGGATAGATCACGCCGTGATTGCCGGCCGAGTCGTGATGCGACAGCTCGCCGCGCAGCACCCAGGTCACGATCTCCATGTCCCGGTGCGGGTGGGTGTCGAATCCCGTTCCGGGCGCGACGATGTCGTCGTTGTTCACCAGCAACAGCCCGAAGTGCGTGTTGTCCGGGTCGTAGTGGTCGCCGAAGGAGAAGGAGTGCCGCGACGTCAGCCATCCGGTGGTGGTGACCGCCCGGCTTGCGGCGCTCCTGATCTCCGTGACCGCGGTCATGATCCCAGCCTAATGTTGCGCCGTGTCAGGTCACCGCGTCGGCGAGCAATCCCTGGGCGTGCCGAAGCGCGGCATCGAGCTCCGGCATGCTCAATCCGGTCGAGTGGCCCAGGTGAATCTCGATCTGGTACTCCGGCTGCCCGTCGTGGGCGAATATCGGAAGGACGACGAATTCGGTTGTGGCGAGCTCTGTTTCGAGCGAGTCGGTGACCGATTGCAGGGTCACCATCGTCATCAAGGTGGTGAGCTGACGGGTGACTTGGGCCGTGGGCTCCAGCGAGGCCAGCACGTCGGCCAGTCGAGTGTGCAACGACCGGTGGGTGTCGTCGAACCGCCACGCGCCGTATCCGCGAGCGCGAATATCGGCCAGCACCCGCTGGTGCTCGGCGATCTCGGTCCGGGTCAGCCGGGGCAGCACGCGGTGCAGCCACGCCTGGACGAAGTCGTCGTCACGCCAGGCCATGGCCACCAGACCGAACGGCGGGTCGATGGGAAAGCGCTGCCCGACGGCATGCTCGCCGTCGGTGCCGTGGCCGACCGCGTCGACGGTGGTCAGATGACGGGGCCCGATTTTGGACATCGAACAGCCCGCCCCGAGCGTGTCGTGCAGGAAACGCAGCGCGTCGCGCCCGCGGTCCAGCAGCGGAAACTGTTGGCGCAGCCCATGGACCAGTCCGAACAACCCGCTGCCCAGCACGTAGCGGCGATCGCCCCGCCGCGCGACCCAGCCCCGCCGATCCAGCTCGGCCAGCACCAGCGCGCAGGTCGAGGTGCTGATGGTGCACCGCTTCGCCAACTCGGCCGAGGCCAGGCCGTGGGGTGACTTCGCCAGCGCGGCAAGCACATCCATCACCCGCGCGGTGGGCGGCGACTTGGCGCCCGAGTCGCCGCGCGCCGCGGCCATTGACGTATCCACCGCCACCTCCCTACGATCCGTCCAAAATGCAAGGATAGACGTCCTAATATTAGGAGATAGTCGTGTTGAAGGTGGGAGTGTGGGGGCCCGGTTCGATGGGCGTGGTCGCCCTGCGCGGGGTGATCGACCATCCGGAGCTGCAACTGGTCGACCTCGTCGTGCACAGCGACGCGAAAGCCGGCCGCGACGCCGGGGAGTTGTGTGGCGTCGCGCCGGTCGGGGTGCGGGCCACCCAGGATCCGGCCGCCCTGCTGGCCGGTGACGCCGACGCGGTGGTGTACGCGGCCGGCGCCAATCTGCGGCCGCTGGAGGCCGTCGCGGACATGGTGTCGATCCTGCGGGCGGGCAAGAACGTGGTGTCGTGTTCGGTGGTGCCGCTGGTCTTTCCCGACGCCGTCGACACCGCCTTCACCGATCCGCTGCGGGAGGCCGCGATCGAGGGCGGCGTCTCGTTCTTCACCACCGGCATCGACTCCGGGTTCGCCAATGACGTTCTGCCGCTCGCTCTTACCGGCGTGTCCCGGGCGATCGAGTCGGTGCGGGTGACCGAGATGTTCAATTACGCGACGTACCCGGACCGCTCCGCAGTCTATGAGATCCTCGGCTTCGGCCAGCAGCCGGACTACCCCGCCTTCGCGGCCCAACCGGGGATCTTCACCTTCGGCTGGGGGCCGGTGCTCCACCAGCTGGCCGCCGGGCTGGGCGTCAAAATCGACAACATCGAGGAGAGCAACGAGCGCGTGCCGGCCGGCGAGTCCTTCGACACGCCCACCGGTCACATCGCGGCCGGGACGATCGCCGCGATGCGCTCGACGCTGACCGGGTACGTGGACGGGAGACCGACCTTCGTGCTCGACCACGTGACCCGCATGCGTGATGACATCGCCCCCGACTGGCCGCAGCCACACATCAGCATTCCACCGAAGGACCTCGGCTACGGGCAGGCGTCCGGACGCGGCCTGTACCGGGTGGAGATCGAGGGTTCCCCGAGCATGCGCTGTGAATTCGAGATGGCCGAGGATGCGGACCACGACCTGGGTGCCCGCATCGCCGGCTCGTCGCGGATGGTCAACGCGATCCCCGCGGTGTGCGCGGCGCCGCCCGGTCTGCTGTCCGCGCTGGACCTGCCGCTGATCACCGGCACCGGCCTGGTGCGCCCGGTGCCGGGACCGTCGCCGGACAGCCGGCTGTTCTAGCCCGGCAATCGGATCTAGCCCGGCTCGCCGGGATACGTTGCGGCGGCGAGCTGCAGGATCTCGCTGCGATCGGCCGCCAGGATGAACCCGGAGCCGATCGCCGCGTCGAGCGCCGCGGTGAAGCTTTCCAGGTATTGCGCGCGGCCACCGGGGTAGAGCCGCCGAATTGTGTTGGCGTCGAAGGGTTCCCCGGAACCGAAGATCGCCGACATCGCGCTCTCCTGGCCGCCCAGGCCCGACGTCCTTGCGGTCGGCACGTCCACCCACGGGGTTCTGATGCCACCGCGGGCGAGCCCGTTACCGTCCAGGACGGGTTGGGGCCCCGCGCTTTCGCGAACCTCGAGCGGGTCGGCGCGTGGGGCCGGCTCGCCGGTGGCCACCCAGGCGTTCAGCGCCGCGACGGCCGCCTGGACCACATAGTGGTGCTGGGGGCCGAAGTTGATGTAGTGCGCGAGTTGCTGGCCCATCAACCTGTCGGTCGGCGCGTAGCCGGCCACGATGGCCTCCAGCGGTGCCGAGCCGCTGTCGATGAACGCCACCTGGATCGTGTAGTTGTCGGCGTGGGCGGCACCGGCGATCTCCCACACCCGCAGCCTGTCGTTGTCGGGCTGTCTGGCGAAGTAGTAGCCGTCGCGCGGCCCGCCGAAGACGTCGGTTTCGGTGACGACCGTCAGTAGCGGAACTCGCAGATCGGGACGGAACGGAACCGCCTGCCGCGCACCAGATTCGGTGAAGATCGAGCTGCCGTCCAGCGGCGCGGCCGGACCGAACCGGGAATGGACGAGGAAGCCGTCGTAGCTCGAGGTCAGCGGGTCGACGGCGTTGATGTAGGTGGTGAGGAACATCGCGGATTGCGATTCGCCCACCGCGATGAGGCGCCGGGCGGGCAGGTCGCGCAGGATCGCGCCGTGCTTACCACTTCTGAGCAGCCCGCCCACCTGGGCGAAGATGTCGTAGGAGAACGCGTCGCCGGGGTGGCGCAGGGACGCGTAACGTTGGGGGTCTTGGCTTTTCAGCGACATGTCCGCGCCGAGCAGGCTTTCGCCGCCCTCGACACCCACCCGCTGGGCCGACACGGCGACGTAGGCGTAGCCGGCGCGCAGGATTTCGCGGTGCGCCATCATCCACACCGCGGCGGCGTCGATACCGCCGCTGACGTTGAGCCACTCGACGAGCACCGTGCCGTTGAACCGGGACGGATCGGACGGTGTCAGCGCCACGATGCGCGTCGTGTAATCGCTCGAGCCCGAAGGGGTTACGTCCCCGCTGCCGTCGGGGCCCGGCTCGCCCACCGGGGCATAGGAGGACGCCGTGGCGGAGACGAAGAACTCCTCGACGGCGTAGCCCACGTCGGCGAGGTCGAAAGCGCTCAGCAGCAGCGCCGGCTTCCCGGGGGCGAGCGTCACCGAGGTGGCGTTCGTCATGCAGCGGTCCCGTTAGCTTTCGCCCGCGGGCAGCGAACTGGGCAGCCCGAATTTCGCGAACAGGGTGTCGTCGAGGAAGGCCACCACGTGGGATACCTTGCCGCCCTGCACGTCCAGCACGTGCAGCTGGAAGGGGACATGCACGTCGCCGGCGCGCATGTACATGGCCGCGGCGAGTTGGCCGTTGGCGATCAGCGGCAGCATGCGCATGTCGCCGCTGCCCTCCGCCGGGCACTGCTGATGGATGAGGGTGACGATGTCCGCCGCGCCCCGGTACCAGCCGGTGTAGGGCGGCATCTCCCAGACGGCCTCGGCGGTGAACAGCTCGACGAGCCGGTCGATGTCATAGGTCTCGAACGCGGCGATGTAGCGCGCCAGCAGGTCCTGGGCTTCGGGCGAATCCGGCTGCGCCAGTGGGTCTTCGGAGCTGGGCCCGACGGCCTCCAGCTGGGACCGGGCGCGCTGCAGCAGGCTGTTGACGGCGGTCGTGGTGGTGCCGACCGCCTCGGCCACTTCGGCCGAGCGCCACCCCAACACGTCACGCAACAGCAGCACCGCGCGCTGGCGCGGCGGAAGATATTGCAGCGCAGCGACAAACGCCAGCCGCACCGACTCGCGCGAGCCGACGACGACCGACGGGTCGGCCGGGTGCTCGGTCAGCGACGGCAGCGGCTCCAGCCACGGCACCTCGCGCCGCTCCACCAGCTCGGCGGCCGGGTCCGAGCTGGGCGCGCCCAAGCCCACCGGCAACGGCCTGCGCTGACGTCCCTCCAGCGCGCTCAGGCAGGTGTTGGTGGCGATGCGATGCAGCCAGGTCCGCATCGAGGACTTGCCCTCGAAACGGTCGTACGCCTTCCAGGCCCGCAGCAAGGTCTCTTGCACCAGGTCCTCGGCGTCGTGCAGGGATCCGGTCATTCGGTAGCAGTGGGTCAGCAGTTCGCGCCGATACGGTTCGGCGTGCGCCGAGAAATCCCCGTCGGCCACCGGGTCACCTTCAGAGTTCTGCGCGAGAAGGCTCATCCGCAAGAGCCTACGCAGTGTCGGGGGCCACGGCCCACCCCAGCAGCCATTACGCTGCCCGTAATGACTAGGAGCCCCGGAGCGAACCGCACCGAACGCAGTTTCGACGGGTACGGCGGCGTGCGCATCGTCTACGACGTCTGGACACCCGAGACCGCGCCGCACGCCGTCGTGGTGCTGTCCCACGGCCTCGGGGAGTACGCCCGCCGCTACGACCACGTCGCCCGGCGCTTCGGCGAGGCGGGCCTGGTCACCTACGCGCTGGACCATCGCGGGCACGGCCGCTCGGGCGGCAAGCGGGTGCTGGTGCGCGACATCCACGAGTACACCGCCGACTTCGACACCCTTGTCGGGACGGCCACGAGGGAACACCACGGCCTCAAGTGCGTCGTGCTGGGGCACAGCATGGGCGGCGGAATCGTGTTCGCCTACGGCGTCGAACGCCCCGACAACTACGACCTGATGGTGTTGTCGGGTCCCGCGGTCGCCGCCCAGGATCAGGTGTCGCCGCTGCTGGCGCTGGCCGCCAAGGTGCTCGGCGCCGTCGTGCCCGGGTTGCCGGCCCAAGACCTCGACGTCGACGCCATCTCCCGGGATCCCGCGGTGGTGGCCGCCTACAAAGAGGATCCGCTGGTGTACCACGGCAAGGTGCCGGCCGGCATCGGCCGCGCGCTGCTGCAGGTCGGCGAGACGATGCCGCAGCGGGCACCGGCCCTGACCGCGCCGCTGCTGGTCGTGCACGGGGAGAAGGACCGGCTGATCTCCGTGGCCGGCAGCCGCCGCCTGGTGGAGTGCGTGGGGTCCACCGACGTCGAGCTGAAAATCTATCCGGGGCTCTACCACGAGGTTTTCAACGAGCCTGAGCGCCAGCAGGTCCTCGACGACGTGGTCTCCTGGATCACCGCCCGGCTGTGAGGCGGGGCGTGTCGGATCGCTTGAGTAGTTTGGCGCCATGACTCGCGCCGACGACGATGCAGAGTGCAGCGATGGGGAGAAGTGGCGCCATGACTGACGACAAGATGCTGTCGCGCATCGCCGCGCTGCTGCGTCAGGCCGAAGGCACCGACAACAGCCACGAAGCCGAGGCGTTCATGTCCGCCGCGCAGCGGCTCGCGACGGCCGCGTCCATCGACCTCGCGGTGGCCCGCTCGCATTCGGCCCAGCGGTCGGCGGCGCAGACGCCGACGCAGCGCACCATCACCATCGGGGCGGCGGGCACCAAGGGCCTACGCACCTACGTGCAGCTGTTCGTGCTGATCGCCGCGGCCAACGACGTGCGCTGCGACGTGGCCTCGAATTCGACGTTCGTCTACGCCTACGGGTTCGTCGAGGACATCGACGCCAGCCACGCCCTGTATGCCAGCCTGGTGGTCCAGATGGTCCGGGCATCGGACGCCTACCTGGCCTCGGGCGCGCACCGTCCCACGCCGACGATCACCGCCCGGCTCAACTTTCAGCTGGCCTTCGGGGCGCGGGTCGGCCAGCGGCTGACCGAGGCCCGCGACCAGGCCC
This sequence comes from Mycobacterium colombiense, assembly GCF_003284935.1. Lineage (GTDB taxonomy): Bacteria > Actinomycetota > Actinomycetes > Mycobacteriales > Mycobacteriaceae > Mycobacterium > Mycobacterium arosiense_A. Next base: position 9,251 of record NZ_QMEV01000063.1, on the reverse strand, counting down.
GCCAGGAAGCCACCAAGGATCGTCGCCGATCGCCGGGCACCGCTATCGCCCTGCGGGACAAGGAAATCGAGTTGGTGGACTACTACCGGGGCGCGTCGAAGGCGCGCGGCACCTGGCAGGCCAGCCGGGCGTCGGCGGGATATTCGTCGGCGGCGCGGCGCGCGGGTGACCGGGCCGGCAAGCGAGCGCGGCTCGGCAACAGCCCCGAACTGCCCGGGGCGCGGAGCGCGCTGAGCGGGTGACGGCGGGGAACTCCCCACGGCGGGATTCTCAACGCTCCAAGGTTTATGCGGCCGAGGAGTTCGTCCGGACGCTGTTCGACCGTGCCGCCCAGCACGGCTCACCCGTGGTGGACTTCTTCGGTACGCAATTGACGCTGCCGCCGGAGGGACGGTTCGGTTCGGTGGAAGCCGCGCAGCGCTACGTGAACGACGTGCTGGCGCTCGCGGCGGTGCGGCAACGGTGGCCGGGGGTAGCGCCGCTGCGGGTGCGTCCGCGGCGGGCCGCCACCGCCGCGCACTACGAAAACCGCGATGGCACAGGCGTTATCGCGGTGCCCGACCGTGACACCGCAGACTGGGCGCTGCGCGAGCTGGTGGTGCTGCACGAAGTGGCGCATCATTTGTGCCAGGCCGAGCCGCCGCACGGCCCCGAGTTCGTGGCGACGATCTGTGAGTTGACGGAGCTGGTGATGGGACCCGAGCTGGGGCACGTGCTGCGCGTCGTCTACGCCAAACAGGGCGTGCGGTGAACCCCGATCCCGACGCGCGGGCGCGCGAGGTCGAAGCCCGGATGACCGACGACGAGCGCTTCGCGCTGCTGGTCTCGGTGATGGGGGCCGGCGACATGTGGCCGGTGCGCGACGAGCGCATCCCCGCGGACGCGCCGATGAGCGCGGGATACGTGCCGGGCGTTCCCCGCCTCGGTGTGCCCGCCTTGCTGATGAGCGATGCCGGGCTGGGCGTCACCAACCCCGGCTACCGGCCGGGCGACACGGCCACCGCGCTGCCCGCCGGGCTGGCGCTGGCCGCCACCTTCGACCCGCCGCTGGCCCGGGCCGCCGGCGAAGTGATCGGTAGCGAAGCGCGCAGCCGCGGGTTCAACGTGCAACTGGCCGGCGCGATGAACCTGGCCCGCGACCCGCGCAACGGCCGCAACTTCGAATACCTCTCCGAGGACCCGCTGCTGACCGCCACCATCGCCGCCGAGTCGATCCGCGGCATCCAGCACCACGGCGTCATCTCGACCGTCAAGCATTACTCGCTGAACTGCAACGAAACCAATCGGCACTTCCTGAACGCCGTCATCGATCCCGACGCGCACCGCGAATCCGACCTGCTGGCCTTCGAGTTGGCGATCGAGCGCGCGCAACCCGGCGCCGTGATGACCGCCTACAACAAGGTCAACGGTGACTACGCCGCGGCCAACGCCGCTCTGATCAACGACGTGCTGAAAGGCGCCTGGGCATACCGCGGCTGGGTCATGTCGGATTGGGGTGCCACGCCGAGTTGGGAGTGCGCCCTGGCGGGTCTCGACCAGGAGTGCGGCGCACAGATCGACGCGCTGTTGTGGCAGGCCGAGTCCTTCGGCGCGCCGCTGCGCGACGCCTACGCCGACGGCAGGCTGCCCAGGCAGCGCCTGTCGGACATGGTGCGCCGCATCCTGCGGTCGGTGTACGCCGTCGGAGTCGAGCACACCGATCCGGCCCCGACACCGGATCTGTCGGCGCACAACGACATTGCGCTGCGCATAGCGCGACAGGGAACAGTGCTGCTGGCCAACCGCGGGTTGCTACCGGTGGCCGCCGGGTCGAGCGCGCGCATCGCCGTCATCGGCGGGTATGCGCACGTGGGTGTGCCGGCCGGCTTCGGTTCGAGCACCGTCGTCCCCGCGGGCGGCTACGCGGGCGTGGTACCCATCGGCGGCTCGGGCCTCGAGGCCGGGCTGCGCAACCTGTACCTGCTGCCGTCAAGTCCGCTGGACGAGTTGCGAAAGCAGTTGCCGCACGTCCAGATCGAATTCGATCCCGGGATCAGCCCGGCCGAGGCGGTGCGTGCGGCGCGAGCGGCCGACATCGCGATCGTGTTCGCCGTGCGTGCCGAGGGCGAGGGCTTCGATCTGGCCGACCTCTCGCTGCCGTGGGGTCAGGACGAGCTGATCGCGGCGGTGTCGGGCGCCAACCCGAACACCGTGGTGGTGCTACAGACGGGCAATCCGGTAGCCATGCCGTGGCTCGGTTCGGTGAATGCCGTTGTGCAAGCGTGGTTTCCGGGTCAGGCCGGCGCCAGGGCCATCGCGGAGATCCTGAGCGGCACGGTGAACCCCTCGGGCCGGCTGCCGATCACCTTCCCGGCCGATCTCGCCCAGACACCGCGCCCGCGGCTGCCCGACGCCGGCGAACCGTGGGGGACACCGACCACGATCGACTACGTGGAAGGAGCCGACGTCGGTTACCGCTGGTTTGCCCGATGCGGCCACCAGCCGATGTTCGCCTTCGGGCATGGCTTGTCCTACACCAGCTTTGACTACCGCGACCTGGTGCTCGACGGCGAGCAGACCATCACCGCCACTTTCCTGGTCGTCAACGTCGGGGACCGCGCCGGCGCCGATGTACCGCAGCTCTACCTGACGGCCGCGGCCGGTGAACCGTGCCTACGGCTGCTGGGTTTTCAGCGTGTCGAGCTCGAGCCCGGTGCGACGCGGCGAGTGACCATCGAGGCGGATCCGCGCCTGCTCGCCCGCTATGACGGCGGCGTCGGGAGCTGGCGGATCGACCCGGGCGCCTACACGGCGGCGGTGGGCGCGTCGGCGACCGCGATGCGGCTGCGCGCCACGGTCGAGCTGAGCGGCCGTACGTTCGGGCGCTAAGTCTTGCGGGTTGTGCGCCCGAACGTACGACCGACCCGACGGATTACTTGACGGGGGTCAGCGCGTCGCCGCACGTGCAGCGGTAGGGCTCACCCGAACCCGAGCAGTGGCAGGGGACTTCGATGCGGACGCGACAGCCGCAGCCTTCGTGACCGCACGTCAGCTCGGTTCCGGCCTCGTATGTTGCCATTTGTCTCACCCTTTTCTCTGTGTGGTGACTCGTGCGGTGCGGGTCGACCGCACCCCCACTATATACCCCCCATGGGTATACGGTAAATGGCCGCGACCGGTGCGATACCACGCCGGCACCCGGTGCCGGCGCCGTCGGGCGCGGCTAGCGTGGGCGTGATGACCGAGAAACCAACCCCCCACGACGTCGACGCCTTCTTGGACACCACGGTGGTCGACGACGATCCGTCCTTGACCGCGGCCCTGGAGGCCAGCAGCGCCGCCGGATTGCCCCCGATTGCGGTGTCGGTGCAGCAGGGAAAGTTCTTGAGCCTGCTCGCCGGTGCCATCGGTGCCCGCAACATTCTCGAGCTCGGGACGCTGGGCGGCTTCAGCACCATCTGGCTGGCGCGCGGTGCCGGCCCGCAGGGGCGGGTGGTGACCCTCGAATACGAGCCCAAGCATGCGGAGGTGGCGCGGGCCAACCTGGACCGGGCCGGCCTGGCCGACCGGGTGGAGGTGATCGTCGGGGCCGCGCTGGACACGCTGCCGACGGTGACGGGCCCCTTCGACCTGATCTTCATCGACGCCGACAAAGAGAACTATCCCGCCTACCTCGACTGGGCGGTGCGGCTCGCCCGTCCCGGCGCGATCATCGTGGCGGACAACGTGGTTCGGCAGGGCCAGATCCTTGATCCGGAGGCCAACGCCCAAGCGCGCGCGGTGCGCCAAACCCTGCAGGCGATGGGCGAGGATCCGCGGCTGGACACGGCCGTGATCCAGACCGTGGGCGCCAAACAGTGGGACGGCTTCGCGTTCGCCGTGGTGCGATAGGGCGTCAGCGGGGCTTCAGGTCGGCGACGGCCTGCTCGGCGGAGGTGAGTTCGCCGATCCGCAAGGCGGTTTCGCCGGCGTACAGGGCCGCGCTGTCCAGCCAGGAATCGGGCACGCCGGCCACCGGCGCCAGCGGTGTGAACAACGGTAGGGCCGGCGTCTGGAGCCGCATCAGTGACCCGGCGTCGAAATAGCCCAACACCGACAGCGGTCGGCTGGCCGCGTTCAGGGCGGCGGGAAGCATCCTGGCCTTCCCGTCCTCGCCGCACCAGCGGCGGGTGGCCGCGTTGGGCACGACACGGTGGCGCAAGGGCCAGCTCAGGCCGAACAGATTGGTTTCGATCGTCCTGTCCGCCTGCAGGATTCGGCGCTGATACTCGCGGCTCGCGTTGGCCTCGTGCGTCAGCAGGAATCGGGTACCGGCGATGACGCCGCTGGCACCGGCGTCCAGCGCGGCGCGCGTGTCGGCGGCGGTGGCGATGCCCCCGGCCACCAACACCGGACGCGTGGCCGCCGCGCCGAGGGCCAGCGGCAGGAACTCCAAAGCCGGCATGGTCCCGACGAGGTGGCCGCCGGCCTCGCGTCCCTGGGCAATCAAACCGTCGGCGCCACAAGCGATCGCGGCCCGGGCCGCCGCCTCGGTACCCACCATCACGAAGACGAAGATCCCCGCATCGCGCAGGTGCTCGATGAGCCCCCGCTTTTCGCCGAACGCCACCACGACGGCGTCCACCCGGGCGTCGACGCAGACCGCGACGTGCCGGCGATGAACGAAGGGCATCAACAGGTTCACCGCGACGGCGCGGCCCGGGGCCCGTTCTCGCACTTCATCTATCGACGCCCGTAGCCGGCGGGGGGTGTCGATTCCCAGTGCGCCCAGTCCACCCGCCCGGGCGACGGCGCCCGCCAGTGCCGCGCCCGCCAGCCCGCCACCCATGCCGGCCTGCCCGATCGGCACGTCCAGGCGCAGCCGGTCCGCGATGTCCATGACTCAAGACGCTACGCGGACCACCGAAAATGTCCTACCGTCCGGCGTTGCCGTGGCGTCAGTTTTCGTTGCTGGCCAACGGCGTGCGGGCGTAATCTGGACAGCAGATGGATGGGTGCGACAACGCCCAAAAGGCTTGCCGCATAACAGAAAGGTCACAAAATGAGTACAGTCCATTCATCAATCGATCACCACCCCGATTTGTTGGCTCTTCGCGCGCGCTACGAACGCGTCGCCGAGTCGATGAGTGCCCATGTCACGTTCGGTCTGGTCCTGCTGACGGGCCTGTACGTGGCGGCATCGCCGTGGATCGTCGGGTTCAGCGCGACGGGATCGCTTGCCACGTCCGACCTGATCGTCGGCATCGCGGCGGCGTTCTTGGCCTACGGGTTCGCGACGACGCTGGATCGCGCGCACGGTATGACCTGGACGCTGCCGGTGTTGGGCGTGTGGGTCATCGTCTCGACGTGGATCCTGCCGCACGTCACGCTGACCACCGGCATGACGTGGTCGAATGTCGTTGCGGGCGCGTTGTTGACGTTCCTGGGTCTCAACGCGACCTACTTCGGCATGCGCACCCGCGCGGCGGGCACGCACGCGTAGCCCCGAACCCGGTTAGGCGCCAGGGCAATTCGCCGGCCCCGGGCCGACTCCAAGCGGCCCGGGACGGCGATCAGCCGCAGACCGCGCCGATTGCGGCCGAGCTGACCAGCTTCACGTACTTGGCCAGCACGCCGGTCTTGTAGCGCGGCTCCGGCGGGGTGAAACCCTTGCGCCGGGCGTCGAATTCGGCCGGATCGGCCAGCACGTCGAGCACGTGGTTGGCCACGTCCAGCCGGATCCGGTCGCCGTCGCGCAGGAAGGCGATCGGCCCGGCGTCGACCGCCTCGGGCGCGATGTGGCCGACGCACAGGCCGGTGGTCCCGCCGGAGAACCGGCCGTCGGTCAGCAACAGCACGTCTTTGCCCAGACCGGCGCCCTTGATGGCGCCGGTGATGGCCAGCATCTCGCGCATGCCGGGGCCGCCCTTGGGGCCTTCGTAGCGGATCACCACCGCGTCGCCCTTGGTGATGGTGCCGTCCTCCAGGGCGTCCAGCGCGGCGCGTTCGCCGTCGAAAACCCTTGCGGTGCCCTCGAACACGTCGGATTCGAAGCCGGCCGACTTGACCACCGCACCCTCGGGTGCCAGCGATCCGCGCAGGATGGTGATCCCGCCGGTCGGGTGGATGGGGTTGCTCAGCGCGCGCAGCACCTTGCCGTCGGGGTCGGGCGGGGCGATCTCGGCCAGGTTCTCGGCCACCGTCGCGCCGGTCACCGTCAGGCAGTCGCCGCGCAGCAGCCCGGCGTCCAGCAGCGCCTTCATCACCACGGGCACGCCGCCGATGTGGTCGACGTGCGACATGACGTGGCGGCCGAACGGCTTGACGTCGGCCAGGTGGGGGACCTTCGACCCGATCCGGCTGAAGTCGTCGAGCGACAGCTCGACGCCGGCCTCGTGGGCGATGGCCAGCAGGTGCAGCACCGCGTTGGTCGAGCCGCCGAACGCCATCACCACCGCGATGGCGTTCTCGAACGCCTCCTTGGTCAGGATGTCGCGGGCGGTGATGCCGCGCCGCAGCAGTTCGACGACGGCCGCCCCGCTGCGCCGGGCGAACCCGTCGCGGCGGCGGTCGGTCGCCGGGGGCGCGGCGCTGCCCGGCAACGACATCCCGAGCGCCTCGGCGGCGCTGGCCATGGTGTTGGCCGTGTACATGCCGCCGCACGCCCCCTCACCGGGGCAGATCGCCCGCTCGATGGCGTCGACGTCCTCACGCGGCATCAGGCCCCGGGCGCACGCGCCCACCGCCTCGAACGCGTCGATGATGGTGACCTCGCGCTCGCTGCCGTCGGAGAGCTTGGCGACCCCGGGCAGGATGGAGCCGGCGTAGAGGAACACCGACGCCAGGTCCAGCCGCGCGGCAGCCATCAGCATCCCGGGCAGGGACTTGTCGCAGCCGGCCAGCAGCACCGAGCCGTCGAGGCGCTCGGCCTGCATCACCGTCTCGACGCTGTCGGCAATCACCTCGCGCGACACCAGCGAGAAGTGCATGCCCTCGTGGCCCATCGAGATGCCGTCGGACACCGAGATGGTGCCGAACTCGAGCGGATATCCACCGGCCGAGAACACGCCCTCCTTGACGGCCTTGGCGAGCCGGTCCAGGGAGAGGTTGCACGGGGTGATCTCGTTCCAGGACGACGCGACCCCGATCTGCGGCTTGGCGAAGTCCTCGTCTCCCATGCCTACGGCCCGCAGCATGCCCCGGGCGGCGGCCTTCTCCAGGCCGTCGGTGACGTCACGACTACGCGGCTTGATGTCGGCGGTTGCGGCCGAATCGGTGGTGGGCATTGTTCAAGTATGCGCTGGCCAGTCGCGATCCCAACTTCCGGGGTGATACCCCGATGGGGTATAAGCTGGAGTTCGGCGCGACGCCGCCGCCGGGCGGCCGACTGAGCAGGGGTGCAGATGACGAACGACCACGGGTACTCGCAGCAGAAGGACAACTACGCCAAGCGGCTGCGGCGCATCGAGGGCCAGGTCCGCGGCATCGCCCGGATGATCGAGGAAGACAAGTACTGCATCGACGTCCTCACCCAGGTCAGCGCCGTCAACAGCGCCCTGCGCTCGGTCGCCCTGAATTTGCTGGACGAGCACCTGAACCACTGTGTCACCCGCGCCGTCGCCGAGGGCGGCGACGACGCGCAAGCCAAGCTCGACGAGGCGTCGGCCGCGATCGCGCGGTTGGTTCGTTCCTGATTGGTGACGTAGTTGAGACCTGTCTATCGGCCCTGATTCAGGGGCGGGCGTAGTTGCGGTCCGTACGGTAAGGCAGTGTGATCGCATTAGGCGCGACAACCCAGGAAGTGGGTAGTCCGGCCGATACCGAAGCCATGACTGCCGAAACCAATGCCGTTGCGCGAACGTGGACCCCACGGATCGCGGCTCAGTTGGCTGTGCTGGCGGCCGCGGCCTTCACCTACGTCACCGCCGAGATCCTGCCGGTGGGCGCGCTGCCGGCCATCGCCCGCGACCTGCACGTCAGTTTGTTTGCGGTGGGCACGCTGCTGACCTGGTACGCCTTCGTGGCGGCGCTGACGACGTTTCCGCTGGTGCGCTGGACCGCGCATTGGCCCCGTCGGCGCGCGCTCATGCTCAGCCTGACCTGCCTGACCGCCTCGCAGGTCATCTCGGCGCTGGCCCCCAACTTCGCGGTGCTGGCGGCCGGGCGGGTGCTCTGCGCGATCACCCACGGCCTGCTGTGGGCGGTCATCGCCCCGATCGCCACCCGGCTGGTGCCGCCCAGCCATGCCGGGCGCGCGACCATGTCGATCTACGTCGGCACCAGCCTCGCGCTGGTGGTGGGGAGCCCGCTGACCGCGGCGTTGAGCCTGATGTGGGGCTGGCGCCTGGCCGTCGTCTGCGTCACCATCGCGGCCGCCGGCGTCACGATGGCAGCCCGCGCGATGCTGCCGGAGATGGTGCTGACCTCCGACCAGCTCGCCCACGTCGGTCCGCGGTCGCGACACCACCGCAACCCCCGGCTGATCCTGGTCAGCGTGCTGGCGATGATCGCCGTCACCGGCCATTTCGTCTCCTACACCTACATCGTCGAGATCATCCGCAACGTGCTCGGCGTGCGCGGGCCGAACCTCGCCTTCGTGCTGGCCGCCTACGGGCTGGCCGGGCTGCTGTCGTTGCCGCTGGTGGCGCGCCCGCTGGACCACCGGCCCAAAAGCGCGATCATCCTGTGCATCACAGGGTTGACGGCGGCCTTCGTGGCGCTGACCGGGCTGGCGATCGGGGGCAGGACCGGCGTGGCCACCGCCCTGATCGGGACCGCCGCGATCGTGCTATGGGGCGCGATGGCCACCGCGGTCTCGCCGATGATGCAGTCCGCAGCGATGCGCAACGGGGCCGACGACCCCGACGGCGCGTCGGGGCTCTACGTCACCGCGTTCCAGGTCGGCATCATGGCGGGCTCGCTGGCCGGTGGCCTGCTCTTCGAGCGCAGCGTCACGATGATGCTCACCGCTTCGGCGGCCCTGATGGCCGTCGCGCTGGCCGGAATCGCGGCCAATCGGCGGATGCTCGATGTTGCTCCGACAAGCTCACCCGATTCATAGCCGCCCAGCTCAACCGCGCAATCTCGCCCTTTTCGGGCCCGGCTCGGTCGCGGCTGACGGTAGCTGGCGCGCGCCCTATGCCACACTGTGTCGAGACCACGAGTGGAGGTATGCGTATGTCGGGCAGGACGAGGGCCAGGACTGGAAAGGGCCTCTTCGCCGCTCTGAACACCGCCGGCTTGGCGTCCGTCGTGGGCCTGGTGCTGGTGCTGAGTGCGGCTCCCGCACAGGC